>NZ_DAOOUM010000039.1:0-26649 GCF_035369645.1 Thermomonas sp.
CGGTGCAACCGGGCGATGTAGTGGTGATCCGCTACGAAGGCCCGAAGGGCGGGCCGGGCATGCAAGAGATGCTGTACCCCACCAGTTATCTGAAATCCAAAGGACTGGGCAAAGCCTGCGCCTTACTCACCGATGGACGCTTTTCCGGCGGCACCTCGGGCCTGTCGATTGGGCATGTTTCACCAGAAGCGGCCGCTGGTGGCGCGATTGGTTTGGTGTGCGAGGGCGACCGCATCCACATCGATATTCCTGCGCGCAGCATCACGTTGCTGGTGCCGCAAGCCGAGTTGGCCGCACGCCGCGCCGCGCAAGACGCACAAGGCTGGAAGCCCGCACAACCACGCACGCGCAACGTCAGTCTGGCGCTGAAAGCCTACGCACTGCTGGCCACCAGCGCCGACAAGGGCGCGGTGCGTAACCGCGCGTTGCTGGAGGGCTGAGGCAGCGTTGATCACGCGTGGTTTACAGCACCTGCGGCGGCTGCCCACCGATAATCACCACATCGGCGGGGCGGCGTGCAAATAGACCTACTGCGACCACGCCTGGGATCTGATTGATGGCGCGTTCCATCGCCACTGGGTCGGTGATGGCCAGATTGTGGATGTCGAGGATCACATTGCCGTTGTCGGTGATGACGCCATCGCGCCACACCGGCTGGCCACCGGTCAGCTCTAGAATTTTGCGTGCGACAAGGCTGCGTGCCATCGGGATGACTTCCACCGGCAACGGGAATTTACCCAGCACCGGCACCTGCTTGGACGGATCGACAATGCAGATAAAGCGCTCGCTGGCTTCGGCAATGATTTTCTCGCGGGTGAGTGCGGCACCGCCACCTTTGATCAGGCATTTGTTGGGGTCACATTCGTCGGCACCATCCACATACAGGGATAACGGGCCAGCGGCATTGAGGTCGATCACGTCGATGCCGTGCGATTTTAGGCGCGCGGTGCTTTGCTCGGAGCTGGACACCGCGCCTTGGATGCGGTCTTTCCATGCCGCCAATGCGTCGATGAAATACGCCACGGTGGAGCCGGTGCCCACGCCCACGATCATGTTGTCTTCAACGTATTGAATGGCTTTTTCGGCGGCGAGTTTTTTGGCTTCAGACATAGGGGGTGCACCAGGTTCAAGGGGAGAGGGTCAGGGCTGTTCCAAGCCCAGCAATAGTTTCCATTGCGCGGATGTCACCGGAAACACCGACAGCCGGCTGCCGCGTGCGGTCAGCGCAAAGCCTTCACCCAGCGTCTCGGCGTGTTGGCGGATTTCTTCCAACGCAATGACCTGCTTGAACTTGCGTTCAAACGCCACATCGACCAAGAACCAGCGCGGGGTTTCGGGGGTGGCTTTGGGGTCGAAATAGTGGGACTTCGGGTCGAACTGGGTGCTATCGGGATAGGCATGGCTGGCCACGCGGGCCAGCCCGGCAATGCCGGGGACTTTGCAATTGGAGTGGTAGAACAGCACGCCGTCGCCCACCTGCATGCCGTCGCGCATGAAATTGCGCGCTTGGTAATTGCGCACCCCATTCCACGGCTCGGTGCCGACGCGGGCAAGGTCATCAATCGAAAATGCATCCGGCTCCGATTTCATCATCCAATAGCGTTTGCGTGGGCTCATGCGTGATCCTCGCGGAAGTAGGTGGCGTTTTCGCAGCAAATGGCATCCATCCGGATATCCCAGTGTGCGGGGGTAATCGCGTCGGTGTGTTGCGCGGCAAAGCCAACGCCGACCAGCCAGGGTGGGGCTGGTTGGGTGTTGCGGAATGCAAAGCTGCGGTCATACCAGCCACCGCCCATGCCCAAGCGGTTGCACTGTGCATCAAAGCCGACCAAGGGCAGCGCGACCAGCGCCATGTCGGCGGGTAATAAAGCGGCATCGGCGGTGACATCGGGTTCGGGGATGCCGTAGCGATTGGTCACCAGCGGGTCACCGGCGCGCCACGGCGCAAACCGCAGGCTGCCATCCGGATGCAGGATCGGCAGGCAATAAATCAGGCCTTTGGGTAAGCGCAATTGCAAGGCGTGCAGGCCAATTTCACCATCGTTGGCCCAGTAGCCAGCCACATACCCTGTCGCGGGGAAAAAGGGCAGGGCAAGCACGCGCGCGGCCAAGGCATCGGCCGCCTGGATGCGTTGCTGCGCAGGCAGTGCGCGGCGGCGTTCACGAAGGGTGGTGCGTAGGGTTTTGCGCAGCTCGGCGCGGTTTGAGGGCGGGCTCACGCAGCAAAACCTGAAGCAGGAAGGAAATGTCTCCGCTGTGGCGATGCGAGCGAAACGACCTTGAACCCGGGGTTCAAGTGGGAACGCGTGCTGGCCATCGGGCTTTCCGCTCGGGGCGGACTTGCACTCCCGGTCAGCAGTGCGTCCCCGCGGTCGCAATTAAGGGACAAGGCGAATGTTGCGCGCGCCGTCGCTCACAGCAGAGGACGTGGCCAGTATAACCCGCCATGTGCTGCGGGTGCCGCCGCTGGTCAGCTGAATAGCTGCGATGTGGGCGCGGGTGACGCAGTCATTGCGCCAGCAACAAGTCAAGCTTGTGGTTGGCGGCATCAAGCAATGCGAACGGGTCGCCGCCGGCTGCGGATGCCGCACCCCGCGTGGGGTTTTGCTGCAATTCGTGGGCAAGATTGAGCGCGGTTAACACCGCCAGCCGATCGGGTGCAACCATCTTGTTGTTGCCGCGTAGCTCGCGCATGCGCGCATCCAGCATGCGTGCGGCGGCGGTCAGTGAATCGCGTTCGGCCTCGCTGACGCCCACGGTGTATTCGCGATCCAAAATCCGAACGGTGACCGGCGCGCTCATGTGTGTTGCTCCAACGATTTCAAGCGGCCAATCATCGCCTCGACCCGGCTGCGTGCTTGTTCTTGTTTCCCAAGCAGCTGCGCGCGTTCATTGCCCAACTGCTCGACCTGTTGCCGCAGGCTGCGGTTTTCATCGTGCAGGCGTTGCATGCGGATGCCAAGCAGGTCGATGCGTGCCAGCAGCTTGTGCAGTTCACTTTGCAAGTCGCGCTCATTCATCCGCCCACCTTAGGCAGGCGTCGGGCTTGGGTCAAGTTAGGCGGTGACGGCGTCGCGTCGGTTTTGGGCATCCAGCAAGAAGTGCAGGCAGGCGTCGGCTTCCATTGGGGATGAAATCAAGAAGCCCTGCGCGGCGTCGCATTGCTGCTGATGCAAGAAAGTGAGCTGATCGGGGGTTTCAACACCTTCTGCCACCACCAGCAGGCCCAGTGCCCGCGCCATGGCAATGATGGTGGTCGTGATGGTGGTGTCTTCGGTGGTACCGGTCAGCTGTAGCCCATCGATAAAGGCCTTGTCGATCTTTAGCGTGTTGATGGGCAGGCGATGCAGGTACGCCAGTGAGGAATAGCCGGTGCCGAAATCATCCACGGCAATCGAGACACCCATTTGACGGAAAGCTTGCAGGCGCTCGGTGGCCTGGTCGGCATTGGCCATCAGCATGCTTTCGGTCAATTCCAGTTCCAGTGCGCTGGGCGGCAGCCCACTATGTTCAAGCGCAGTACTAACCGCTTGGGTGAGATCGCTACGCAAAAATTGCAGCGCGGAAACATTCACCGACACCGATAAATTTGGGTGGACCCCGGCGCGATGCCAAGCAGCCAAGGTGCGGCAGGCTTCTTGCAGCACCCATTCACCGATGGGGATGATGGCACCGCATTCTTCGGCCAAAGGGATGAATTGGTCGGGCGGGATTGGCCCGTGTTCGGGGCTGTTCCAGCGCAGCAGGGCTTCTACTGCATCGATGCGGCCATCGGCCAACACTTGCTGGGGTTGGTATACCAAGTGCAGCTCGCCGCGTTCCACCACCCGCCGTAGCGCCGTGGTCAGGTATGCGCGCCGGCGTAGATCCACGGCCATGCTGTCGGTGTAGCACATCCAGCTGTGTTTGCCGGCAGCCTTGGCGTGATACATCGCGGTATCGGCGTATTTGAGCAAATCGGTAGGGACTTGCGCATGTTCGGGGAACAGGCTGATCCCAATCGAAGGCGTGATGGTGAATTCAACCCGGTCATCCAGCCGTAGGGGGCTGTCGAACGCAGTCAAAATACGCTGGGCGCAGGCGGCGGCTTCATCGGCACCTTGCACGTTTTCCAGCAAGGCGGTGAATTCATCACCACTGACACGGGCCACGGTTCGATCTTGCCCCACCACCTCTTGCAAGCGTTGCGCCGCTGCACGCAACACACGGTCGCCGGTGGCATGCCCCAGTGAATCATTGACGTCTTTGAAGTTGTCCAAATCAAGAAACAACAGGGCCAATTGGCTGCCGTGTTGGCGTGCATTGACGATGGCGCGGGATAGGCGTTCGGCCAGTAAGTTGCGATTGGGCAGGCCAGTCAAGGTGTCGAAATTGGCCAGAAAACGCAGTTCTTGCTCGATCCGATGGCGGTCGGTGATGTCGTTGGCCACCAGCACATAGAGCGGTGATGCCTGTCCGGGTTGATCAATTTGGTTGCACTGCATCGCGCACAGCACCTGGCTGCCGTCCTTGCGCTGCTGCCACATATTGCCGGTCCAGTTGCCGTGGCTGCGCACCGTGGCACGAACATCGACATAAAACTGTGGGTCGTGGCGCGGGGAGTTGATCAGCGCGGCGTCCTTGCCGATTACTTCCGTGGGTGCGTAACCACTCATTTGGCTGAAGGCCGGGTTCACTGTGACAAAGTGGAAATCCGCATCCAGCACGGCGACCGATTCCGCCATGCTGTGCATCACCTTGGCGGCGATTTGGCGTTGGCTTTCCAATTCGCGGTGTGAGTCGATATTGCGTGCCGTCCCGGCAATACGCACGACGTGGCCATCGCTGGCGTGCTCGATCGCGCGCCCGCGGAGCAGCATCCACTGCCATTGCCCATCGTCCCCGCGCATGCGGTGTTCGGATTGAAAGATGGGGGTTTGCTGTTGCAAATAGTCGCGCAGACGTTGCTTCACGATGTCGATATCGTCCGCATGGATTTGCGGGTCGCTATCAAGTGCGCTGAATACCACCAAGTCATTGGCTTGGTCTGGGAGTACGCGCGTGGTTTCCAGTTCGCGGGTGCGCAAATCGTACTGCCAGTACAACTCGTTGGAGGCCCATAGCGATAAACGCAGGTGTTGCTCACGCTCACGTAAGGCAATGAGGTGGTCGCGCTGCAAGCGTTCGCGGCGGCGGTGGCCGGCAATGGTGGCTCCGGCCAAGACCAAGACCAACACCGCGAGCACCAACAGCAAGTAATGACTGGCCGGGAGATCCCCGGAGACCGCAAACACGGGCAATGGCAACAACAGCAACAGCGCGCTGCTGAGCAGTTTGCATGTTCCAAGTTTGACCGTTTTCCCCATGCGGGGAGTGTAGGCACGGAGAGGGCAGGACAACAAGCGGGCGGCGATTGCTACACTCGCGTGTCCCCTAGTCAAGGTGGTGAGTGTGAGCGAGCAGGTGTTGCCCGACTGGAGTGAGGTGGTATTTGCCGCCGAACGGCTGGCGTTGGCCAGTAGTCCGGCAGAATTACACGGTGGCCTGTGTGGCTGGTTGGCAGCGGGCGGTGCCAATGTGGCGGATTGGCCCGCGCGGGTGATGGTGGACCCAGCATTGCCAGCACCGACAGCAGGTGACGCGCTGGATCGTTTGCGCACGGTCAGTAGCCAGCAGCTGGCAGACCCAGATTTTGGCTTTCAATTGTTGCTGCCCGAAGATGAGTTGGTCAGTGTGCGTGCAACGGAGCTGTTTGCGTGGTGCCGTGCATTTCTGGGTGGTTTTGGCTTGGCGCTGGGTAACACCACATTATCCGAAGATGCACAGGAAGCATTGGCCGATCTGGCCAACTTGGGCGGTGCGCAGCTGGATGATGGTGCACAGGAAGATGACGAGGAAGCGCTTGCCGAAATCGAAGAATACCTGCGCATGGCCGTGCTGTTGTTGCACGCCGATTGCGTATTGGGTGGCGAGCACAGGCAGCGCCTGCATTGACCTTTGGGGTGAGCGATGAGCGATCGCAAATCGTTTGCGCGGCGGCGCAAGCAATTGATGCAGGCGGCAGGGGATGGGGCGATCTTGATTTTGCCCGCTGCGCCCGAGCGTGTGCGTAGCCGCGACACCCATTACCCCTATCGGCAAGATTCCGATTTTTGGTACCTGACTGGCTGCGATGAACCCGAGGCGGTCTTGGTGCTGGTGCCGGGGCGTAAGCATGGCGAGGCAATTTTATTTTGCCGCGAGCGCGATCTGGAGCGTGAAGGTTGGGATGGGCCACGGCTGGGACCAGAAGGCGCGGTAGATGCACTCGGGTTGGATGATGCCTACCCGATTGCCGATATCGACGACATCCTGCCCGGCTTGCTGGAAGGCCGCCGGCGTGTGCATTACCACCTTGGGCGCGATCCCGAGTTTGATCTCAAGTTGATTGGCTGGATCAACCGTGTGCGCGCGCAAGTGCGGCAGGGCGCGCAGCCGCCGCAGGAGTTTTTGGAATTGGGCCATTTGCTGGATGAGCTGCGGCTCTTCAAATCGGCCGATGAAATTGCGCTGATGCAACAGGCCGCCGATATCAGCGTGGAGGCGCATCGTGCGGCGATGCGTGCGGCGCACGCGGGGGTTTACGAGTATCAATTACAGGCGGAATTGGAATACGTGTTCCGCAAACGTGGTGCGCAGCCGGCCTATGCCAGCATTGTTGGCAGTGGGGGCAATGCCTGCGTGTTGCACTATCGCAGCAATGCATCCAAAACCCGCAATGGCGAAATGGTCTTGGTCGATGCCGGTGCCGAAGTGCACGGTTACGCTGCTGATATCAGCCGCACATTCCCCGTCAATGGACGCTTCAGCCCGCCGCAACGCGCGTTGCATGATGTGGTGTGCGCGGCGCAAGCGGCCGCATTGGCGCAAGCACTGCCGGGGCGGCCCTATGCCGCCGGGCATGACGCTGCGGTGGCGGTTCTGGCCGAAGGCTTACTGTCATTGGGCTTGTTGCAGGGTAGCTTGGCGTCGGTGCTGGCAACGGGCGAATACAAGCGTTTTTATCGCCACAAAACCGGGCACTGGCTGGGGCTGGATGTGCACGATGTGGGTGAATACCGCATCGACGGGCAATCGCGCGTATTGGAGCCGGGGATGGTGTTCACCATCGAGCCGGGGTTATACATTCCGCCGGATGATGTGTCGGTGCCAGCACAGTGGCGCGGCATTGGCATTCGCATCGAAGATGACGTGTTGATCACCCGCGACGGCCCGCGTGTATTGACCGCGGCACTGGAGCGCAGTGCCGAGGCTGTGGAAGCGCTGATGGCGCGGTAAGTGACCGCGCATCGCAAGGTTATTGCGCGGCAAATGCTTCGCGGGTCAAGTTGATGGGGGCATCTTCGGTGCACACCACATCGTCTTCGATGCGAATGCCGCCATACGGCTTGAATGCCTCCACACGCGTCCAGTTCACGGCATCACTCAAACCTTTGGCTTTGAGTTCCTCTAGCAACATATCGATGAAGTAAATACCCGGCTCGATCGTCACCACCATGCCCGGGGCTAGGGTGCGGGTCAGGCGCAGGTAGGGGTGACCGTTGGGCTTGGCGATGGTGCCGCCGCTGTCCGAGGCCGCAAACCCCGCCACATCGTGCACTTGCAAGCCAATCCCATGGCCGATGCCATGCGGAAAAAAGGCGCTGGACACACCACGGGCCACGGCGTCTTCCGGGGAAATATTGAGCACGCCAGCATCGTGCAGCACGCCAGCCAGCAACAGGTGTGCTTCAAGATGGATCTGCGCGTAATCGGTGCCGGCACGCACCCGGTCACACAGGGTTAATTGTGCGGCATCAACAGCGCGAATCATCGCCGCAAATTCATCCTCTTGCGCGGAGTAGGTACGGGTGATGTCGCTGGCATAGCCGCCATAGCTGGCGCCGGCGTCGATCAAAAAGCTGCGCACAGGCTTGGGTGGCAGGCGGTGACGGTCGGTGTAATGCAGCACCGCGCCGTGTTCGTTGAGCGCCACGATATTGCCGTAGGGCAAATCATTGGCGTCTTGTCCGGCGGCTTGGCAATACGCAAGGTGGATGCCGAACTCACTGGCGCCGGCGCGGAAGGCGCGCTCGGCAGCGCGGTGTGCACGCGCGCCGATGCGGCTGGCCTGCCGCATCATTTCGATTTCGTAGGGTGTTTTGAACGCGCGGTGGTAATCCAAGTAGTGAAGTACCGCAGTCGGGTTGTTGGGGATGTAGTCACCTAGCGCGCTTTGCGGTTCACCGAGAATTGCGCAGGTGGCAATGTCGTGGGGTAGGTGTGCCAGTGCCTCGTCGGGCGTGCGGATGATGCTGATATCCACGTGCTCCACCCAATAGCCGCTGGGGGCAGCGGGCACTACATGCCAGTAATCATGTGGCTGCAAGAACAACAATCGGGGGCGCTGGCCGGGGCGAATATGCAGCCAGCTGCCGGGGGTATGGGTCAGCGGCAGCCACGCTTTGAATTGCGGGTTGACCGCATAGGGGTAATCGCGGTCGTCAAATGCCTGGTAATGCAGCATGCCACTGGGGATCAACAAGTGCTCGAACCCGCCGCGCTGCAAGGCTTCGGCGGTGCGTGCTAGCAGGGTATCGAGGTGCTGTGGGTACAGAGTTGCAAGCGAGGCAGTGGACATGGGGAAGCGCCGCAGTTGGGGTGTCCAATTGTCGCGCATTGACCGGCGCGATGCAGCGCGGAAGACGTGCATCGCGGCGCAGGTTGGGTTGGCTGAGCTTAGGTGTTAGGTGGCCGGTTGTGTGGTCCACAGGCGCAAGCGGTGCGCGGCGTCGCGGGACAGCCCCAAAAAGCGCATGCCAACCCAATAGTGGCCGGGGGCATGGCCGCGTGCCTGCCACAGCACATGCGCCCCAGTGGTGATGGCGTGCGCGGGACTAGGCTCGTCGGGCAGACTGAAGCGCAGTTGGAACAGCGCGTCTTCTGGCAGATTGCGGTTGGCAATGAGCAGCATGCCACCGGAAGACAGATTGCCCAGATGGCCCACCACGTCTTCGGTGATGGTGTCGATGACATCCACGATGCCGGGCACCGCACGGCGGGGTTGGCGGCGCGACTCAATCCCCATGGCGGGCCTCCGGGTTTTGCGGGTCGGCATCGTGACCAAACTTCTGCAGATTATCCATGGTGGTATTCCATGCGGCCTCGGTGGGGGAGGCATCGTCCACGAGCAGGCGCATTTGGCCGGCGGCCAGCTTGCGTGACAATGAATCCAGATCGTCATTGGCGATGCGCTGGCCGCGTCGGTTGACCACCAAGATTTGACCGGTTTGCGCACTCACCCATGCCAAGCGGAAGCGATGGCGCTGCCCGTGCTCGTTTTCGACTTCCATCCACGCAGGTTGCTCTAAGTTGCGCAATGCTTCCTGTGCAGCTTGTTCTTGCGCGGACAGTGGCGTGCCGGCATTTGCATGCGGGGTGATCTGCTCCTCCCCCAGACGCGATTGGGTGCCGTATTTCGAAAGCAGGGCTTGGCAGGAATCGGCAGTGATGGTGCTGCCATTGGCCAAGTGCTGGGTAATGGCATCGGCACCTTCGGCGTGATAGCCCACTTGCTCCAGCGAGGCGCGCATGCATTCGATGTCGGCCGCTTGCAGAGGGGCGCTGGAGGCATCGGTGCAGGTGTCGATGATATGCGTGGTGACTTCCAGTAACTGATGCCAAGCATCGGAATGGTCACCACTGCGCAGATGTGCCAGCGACAGCACATCCACCCATGCCTGTTCCAACAATGCAGTTTGAAACTCCGGCAAATTACGGCCTTGGGTGCGGCGGGCGATTTCGATTTGCGCACGGTGGCGGGCGACTTCGAGTTTTTCGCGGCCACGGGCGGCTTCCACCTGCCGGCGCTCGGCCATCTCGGCCTTGCGGGTCAGCGCCTGCAAGCCCGATTGCAGTGTCTTGTTGGCATCGATGAAAGTATCAACCGTGCAGTCGGGTTCTTGTTGAATGGTCATCACTGCACGCTGCAACAGCCCCAGCCATTGCGGGTCGAGGTCTTCTTCCGGCAACCAGTTGGCACCTGCCTGCGAGACTGAATTCAACAACTGTCGGGCTGGATGGTTGGCATCGACAAAAAAACTTTGGTCGCGCAGCGCCATTTGCAGCAAGGGCAACTTCAGTCGATCCACCAAGCCTTCCCCCACGCTGGCTTTACGCAAGTTACCTTGCAGTTGATTGACGAACATCACCAGTAAGTCGAAGGTGTCATTGTCGGCCTGCGACAGTGCAACGCCATGCCCCTGCAATTGGCGGGCTTGTGCCAGCAGGATTTGCCGATAGTCGTTCAAGGAGTCGGCGGTGACTTTGCCTGTGCGCATGCGGCGCAGGCCGGCCAACACGTCGTCGTGTTGCAGTGGCTCGCGGGTGCGCTCATCGCGGGCACCCGGTCGCAATTTGCTGAGTAAGCCGCGGCGCTGATTGAGCAGTGCTTGCAGGTTGCTGAAACCATCCACGGTGGCGGTTGCAGCCGATACCGACGAATCGAATGCGGGGGCTGGTGATGCGGGGCTATCGCTAGGACTGGGATGACGCATTGGCACGGTTTCAAACACGGGAGGCGGGGTTGTGGGTGCCTCGGAAGTAGTTGCCGGTGCTGCCGATCCCGGGCGTACCCGCACTGGTACGAAACTCAGATGCGGCAGGATGTCGTCTTCGATCAGGCGATTGTTGAGCGCCTCCAATAACGGCGGATAGAATTCGACCATGGTGCGCTCAAACTGTTGGAACAGTTGCAGCGTGGCGTAGCGTGACAAGGTCAGCGCCGAGGCCGCCTCGGCCAGTGCGTGGCATAGCGCATAGGGGCCCAGAGGGAGGTGTTCCCCTTCAAATGCCGGCGCGCCGGCCAACACACCTAGGCGTAAGCCCAGCAGTTGCAGCCCCAGACTATTGCGCGCCTCCATACGGCTGGCCATGTTGTCCAAGGTTGCGTCGTCGCTGATTTCGTCGTCATCCAGCAAGCGCAATTCCACCGTGGGCGGTTCATCGGCCAGCGTTTCGGTGTGCGGGCGGCGCTGGCTTAGCAGATCGGCCAGGCCATGTTCCAAATGGGTCATGTACGCCCGCACAAATGTTCTGGAACCGGCACCCAGACTGCGAATGGAAACCAGCCGAGCCTCTTCCAATTTGGGGTCACCGCCAGGTGGGGTGCGTGCCAGCACCAATTCGGCATCGTGCATGAGCATGGGCAGCTGTTCATCCAGCGCCTTGTGTGCTTCCGCCAGCAGGTGCTCAAGTGCTTGTCGCGTGCGTCGTGGTAGACGTGCATTGGCCAGCGTCAGTGCTGGGTCGCCAGTCTGGGTGGTGGGTGGTGCAATGGCCATGTGCGCCCCTGAACGCTGGCAAGAATGTGCATGGTATGCGCGATGCGACTGCGCCTCAATCCGTGCCGGTGGTCACGAAACCTCGGGGTGAATGCGTCAGTCCAAAAACAGGCCGATCACGTCATTGGTGAAGCGGCGCCCCAGCTCGGTGGGGCGTAGCCAGTCGGGGTCGGGCTCCAGCCAGCCGCGTGCGTGCGCCTCCGCCAATTTGCTGGCAATCGCCGCGCGTGGCAGCCCCGTGCGAGCCTCGAACGTGGCCAGCGGCACGCCCTCATTCAGGCGCAGCGCGTTGAGCATGAAGTCGAACGGCAGCCGCTGTGCGCTCAAATAGTCATCCCCACCGATGGCCGCTGCGGTGCCGGCCTTGGCCAGATAGTCGGTGGGGTGTTTGCACTTCCAGCGGCGCAGCACTTGCTGGCTGGCGCCCAAGGTCAATTTGCCGTGGGCACCGGCACCGATGCCCAGATAGTCGCCGAATGTCCAGTAGTTGCGGTTGTGCTGGCATTGCCGGCCGGCGCGGGCGTAGGCGCTGACCTCGTATTGGGCAAACCCTGCATCCGCCAGCCGCGCTTGGCAGGCTTCTTGGATGTCCCACGCCGTATCCATGTCGGGGATGCCGGCTGGTGGCCGCGCCGCAAACGTGGTGTTGGGCTCCAAAGTCAGCTGGTAATGACTGAGGTGGGTGGGTTGCAGTGCTAGTGCGCATTCGATATCGCGCAGCGCCATCGGCAAGGTTTGCTGCGGCAGTGCGTACATCAAGTCCAGATTGAAATTATCGAAGCCGGCATCCTGCGCGGCTTTCACCGCGCGCAGGGCATCGCCACTGCTGTGGATGCGGCCCAGCCGCTGCAAGCAGCCGTCATCAAAACTTTGCACACCAAAACTCAAGCGATTGATGCCAGCGGCAAGATAGCCGGCAAATGGGCCGTGCTCCACCGTGCCGGGGTTGGTTTCCAGTGTGATTTCGGCATCGGGCGCAAACCGCAGCCGGGCGCTGGCCTGCTGCAAAAACCGGTCGATGGCCGCGGGCGGGAACAATGAGGGCGTGCCGCCGCCAAAAAATACGCTATGCACCACCCGCCCCCACACCAGTGGCAGGTCAAACTCCAAATCTTGGATCAGTGCATCCACATAGGCGTCGATCGGCAGTGCGCCCTTGGCCGCATGCGAGTTGAAATCGCAATACGGGCATTTGCGCACGCACCACGGCAGGTGCACGTACAGCGACAGTGGCGGCGTGGTCAGCATGTGCGCAACTGTTCACGCAGGTGTGCCAGCGCTAGCCCGCGATGGCTATCGCGATTCTTGACATCAGCAGCCAGCTCCGCCGCGCTGCAGCCGTGCTGCGGCGAGAAAAACACCGGGTCATACCCAAACCCGTGTGTGCCTGTGCGCGTATGCAGAATGCGGCCTTCCCACACACCCTGCGCAAGTAACGGCAGCGGGTCATCGGCATGCCGCACCAAGGCCAGCACGCAGACAAAGCGCGCGCTGCGTTGGGCGTCGTCAAGGTGGCGAAGTTCGGCCAGCAGTTTGTCGATATTGGCCTGGCTATCACCCTGCGCACCGGCATAGCGCGCCGAATACAGTCCGGGCGCACCGTGCAGAGCATCCACACACAGGCCGGAGTCATCGGCCAGCGCGGGCAGGCTGCAGGCACGGGCGGCGTGGCGGGCTTTTAGGATGGCGTTTTCGACGAAGGACAGCCCGGTTTCTGCGGCATCTTCGATGCCAAATTCAGACTGCGCGTGCAGATCAAACCCGTCCCCCAGCAAGGCGCGCAGCTCGGCCAGCTTGCCGGTATTGCCACTGGCCAGCACCCATTTCACTGCGCCAGCGCTGCCTGTTGTGCGGCAAACAATTCGCGGCAGCCGGCTTCGGCCAGTGCCAGCAGCGCATCGAGTTCGTCACGGCGGAAGGCATGGCCCTCGGCGGTGCCCTGCAATTCGATGAAGCCACCACCGTCGTTCATCACCACGTTCATATCGGTGTCGCAGTCGCTGTCTTCGGCATAGTCCAGATCCAGCACCGGCACCCCGCGATAGATGCCGGCCGATACCGCCGCCACTGCGCCAAAAATGGGGTTGCGCTTGATCTCGCCACGCGCCATCAGCAGATTGACCGCATCCACCAAGGCGACATAAGCGCCGGTAATGGCGGCGGTGCGGGTGCCGCCATCGGCTTGCAGGACATCGCAATCCAGCGTGATGGTGCGCTCGCCCAGCAAGTTGCGGTCCACGCAGGCGCGCAGGCTGCGGCCAATCAAGCGCTGGATTTCTAGCGTGCGCCCACCCTGCTTGCCGCGTGCAGCTTCGCGGTCACTGCGGGTATGCGTAGCGCGTGGCAGCATGCCGTATTCGGCGGTCACCCAGCCCTCGCCCTTGCCGCGCAAAAACCCGGGCACGCGGTTTTCCACGCTGGCGGTGCACAGTACGCGGGTATCGCCAAAACTCACCAACACCGAGCCTTCGGCATGGCGGGTGAAGCTGCGGGTGATCGCAACCGGACGCAATTGGTCAGCGGTGCGGCCACTGGGGCGGGTGCTGTGGGAAGCAGGAGTCATTTCTGAAAACCGACAATCAACGGGGCGCTAGATTACCATTCGCACTTTGATGGCTTTGGATGTCGCATGATCCGCAGCATGACCGCATTCGCCGCCGGCGAGCGCAGCACAGATGCAGGCGTCTTGGCCTGCGAACTTCGCGCGGTGAATCACCGTTTCCTTGAACTTGGCTTGCGCCTGCCTGATGAGTTGCGCGCATTCGAAGCGCAGCTGCGTGAGCGGGTGGCAGGCAGGGTGTCGCGTGGCAAGCTGGATCTGGTGCTGCGCTTGCGCAATACCGGCGGTGGCGATGCGCTGCAAGTGGACGAGGCGTTGCTGGCGCGGCTGGGTGATCTGGCGCAGCGGCTAGATACCCGCTTCCCGCGCTTGCAGGTGCAATTCACTGAATTACTGCAATTTCCGGGTGTGGTACAAGCGCGTGGTGTGGATGTCGATGTCTTGCAGCGGGAGGTATTGGCCTTGCTGGATGGGGTGTTGGACGATTTTGTTGCCGCCCGCGAGCGCGAAGGCGGCAAGTTGGCGCAGGTTATTGCCGAACGCGCCGATGCCATCGAAAAGATCGCCGCCGACGTGCGTGGCTTGGTGCCGCAGATTCGCGTTGGGCAACGGCAAAAGCTGGAAGCGCGCTTGCATGATCTGGGTACCGCACTCGACCCCGGCCGCCTGGAGCAGGAACTGGTGATCTGGCTGCAAAAACTCGATGTGGATGAAGAGCTGGATCGGCTGGATAGTCACCTTGCGGAATTGCGCCGCATTCTCAAGGGCGGCAAGGACGCGGTGGGGCGGCGTCTAGATTTTTTGCTGCAAGAATTCAACCGCGAAGCCAATACCTTGGGCAGCAAATCGGTGGACGCCCGCACCAGCAATGCGGCGGTTGAACTGAAAGTGCTAATCGACCAGATTCGCGAACAAATCCAGAATATCGAGTAAGCCATGCGCGGAACCCTTTACATCGTTGCCGCGCCGTCGGGTGCGGGCAAATCCAGCATCGTCAATGCGGTGTTGGCGCGTGACCCGAATATCCGGTTGTCGATCTCGTTTACCTCGCGTCCGCCGCGTCCGGGCGAGCGCCACGCCGAGCACTACAATTTTGTCACCGCAGCCGAGTTCGAGGCGATGGTGGCCGCCGGGGATTTTTTTGAACATGCCCGGGTGCACGGCGACTGGAAAGGCACCGCACGGCAATCGGTGGAGCCGTACTTGGCGCAGGGCCGCGATGTGTTGCTGGAAATCGACTGGCAGGGCGCACGTCAGGTGCGGGCGATGATTCCGGATGCGGTCAGCGTGTTTATTCTGCCGCCCTCACGCGCGGCACTGGAAGAACGCATGCGCAAGCGTGGGCAGGATTCGGAGGCGGTCATCGCGCAGCGTCTTGCCGCTGCACGCGAGGAAATGAGCCATTACGGCGAGTTCGATTACGTCATCGTCAATGAAGTGTTCGAACTGGCGGTGGCTGAAATGTGCAGCATCTTCACCGCCAGCCGGTTGCGCAAAGATGCGCAGGTGGCGCGACATGCACGCTTGCTGACCTCGCTGCTGGCGGACCCGGAAGGCGAGTTTTGATCCGGCATTTCTGTGGCGGGTTGCGGCTATGTGATTGATTTTCAAGGACGATGCTTGCGTATAAGGACGTCTACCGCTAGAATTTCCGGTTCCTCGTACTTATTGGCGGCACTGGCCGCAGGACAGACATGGCTCGTATTACCGTCGAAGACTGCCTGCAGGTGGTCGATAACCGCTTCGAACTCGTGATGATGGCATCCAAGCGCGCGCGCCAACTGGCCGGCGGCGTGGAGCCGAAGCTGGACAACAGCGAGTCCAATGACAAACCCACGGTGCTGGCGTTGCGTGAAATTGCCGCACGTGCAATCGACACCAGCTTCATTGACTCTGTGGAAAAGGCCGAGCGTGAGCGCAAAGAGCGCGAGGCGCTGGAATGGGCTGCTGCAGAAGTTGTGGCTGCCGATGACGACATGAAAGGCGATGATTGATTGCAGCACGGGTGCGTGACTGCACCGTGGTGGCATCAAGGCGGCCCTGCGGGGCCGCTTTTGTTTTACGGATGGCAATGAAATTCGTTTGCGACTACGCAGCGGCAAGGTTAGGCTCGCTGCATGACTTCCGATGATTCCGCACTTACTACCCCTGCCGTCGCGCCCACCCCAGCGGCGGTGCCGGACTATGTGCAGGCATTGGAACGTGCCGCAGCTTATTTGAGCGAGGCCCAGCGCGCGCAGTTGCGGCAGGCGTGGGCGATCGGCGCGGCGGCGCATGCCGGGCAAACCCGCAAATCCGGTGAGCCTTACATTACTCATCCGGTTGCGGTAGCGCAGGTGCTGGCCGAACAAGGCTTGGATGTGGAAACCTTGGTGGCCGCGGTTTTGCACGACACCATCGAAGACACCCCACTGACCCGTGCCGATATCGCCACACAGTTTGGCGAAACCGTGGCTGAGTTGGTGGACGGTGTCACCAAATTGGACAAGTTGAGTTTTGCCAGCCGCCAGGAAGCAGCGGCAGAAAGTTTCCGCAAGATGCTGTTGGCGATGTCGCGTGATTTGCGTGTGATCTTGATCAAGCTGGCTGATCGTCTGCACAACATGCGCACACTGGGGGCGCAATCGGCCGAAGCGCGCCGCCGCATCGCGATCGAAACGCTGGAAATTTTTGCCCCGATCGCACAGCGACTGGGGATGAACCTGATCAAGGCCGAGTTGCAAGATCTGGGTTTCCGTGCGCTGCACCCATGGCGACACGCGGTGATCGACAAGCGTATTCGCAGCCAACCGCTGTTGCGGCGCGAGGCCTTGGCCCAGATCGAAGCGAAATTGGCGCAGCGATTAGCGTTGGAAAAGCTCGAACACCAACTCGTCGGGCGGGTCAAAACGCCGTGGAGTGTCTATACCAAAATGCGCGGCCAGGGGCGCAGCTTTGATCAAGTGATGGATGTGTTCGGGTTTCGGCTGGTGATGGCCACCGTGCCTGACTGTTATCACGCCCTTGGGGTGGTGCATGCGGTGTACAAACCACTGGATGGGCGCTTCCGTGACTTCATCGCCATTCCCAAGGCCAATGGCTACCAGTCGCTGCACACCATGCTGTTTGGGCCGTATGGCTCGCCTATCGAAGTGCAGATCCGCACGCGTGAGATGAACCTGATCGCCGAGCGTGGCGTGGCGGCGCATTGGGCGTACAAGATGGGGGTCGAAACCGGTGGCAACAGCGCACAAACCCGCGCCGCCAGCTGGATTGCCAATCTGGTGGAAAGTCAGCGCGGCACCGGCTCATCGCTAGAGTTTTTGGAAAACGTCAAAGTCGATCTTTTCCCGGACGAAGTGTATTTGTTCAGCCCCAAGGGCGATATTTTGTCCTTGCCCAGGAATTCCACTGCACTGGATTTTGCATACGCGGTGCATACCGATGTTGGCAATCATGCGGTGACCGCGCGGGTGGATAAAAAACTGGCGCCGCTGCGCACCAAGTTAGTCAGCGGGCAGACCGTGCAAATTATCACGGCAAAATCCGCAGTACCCAGTACCCAATGGCTAGAATTTGTGGCAACCAGCAAGGCACGCACTGCCATCCGCCAACAACTCAAGCAGTTGGAGCACGAAGACGCGGTGCAGTTGGGACATTACATGTTGGATCGCGCGTTGGGTGCGCAGGGCACCGCGCTGGACAGAATCCCGATGCCACGTCTGGAAGCGTATCTTGCCGACAACCGCTATTCGCGATTGGAAGCATTACTGGCCGACATTGCGTTGGGCAACCGCATGCCCACACAGGTGGCCATGGCATTGGCGCAGGAACAGCAACAAGCGACCAAGCCAGGGGAGCGTCGCCCATCTGCACTACCGCAAGAACGCATTTTGATTACCGGTGCCGAGCGTGGCGTGATTAGTTTTGCGCAGTGCTGCATGCCGATTCCGCGGGATGAGATCATGGGCTATCACAGTGCTGGCAAGGGCATCGTGGTGCATCGTTTGGAATGCCCCAATGTGGCCGAGTTCCGGAAGTCCCCGGAGCGCTGGGTGGCAATTGGTTGGGATCGTGAAGTATTGGGTGACTTCGGCGTGGCGATTCGGGTCGAGGTGGAAAACCGCCCGGGGGTGCTGGCGCAAGTGGCGGCTGCCATTTCCAATGCCGATTCCAATATCGACCGCGTCGATTACCTGGAACGCGACAGCAATATCGCGGTATTGCGGTTTGGTATCGATGTTAGCGACAGCCGCCATTTGACCGAGGTGATTCGAGGTGTGCGACGTTTGCATGTGGTGCAGGACGTGCAGCGCTGTTAGTCGCACGGGTGCTGGTATCGGTGGTGGGGCGCAGGTCTTAGAATCACGCATCCAGCCTCACCCTCACTATGGAGTCACCATGCCACGTACCGCCATCCACACCGATGCCGCCCCCGCCGCCATTGGCCCGTACTCGCAGGCCACCCGCGCCGGCACGACGGTATTTTTCAGCGGTCAAATCCCGTTGGATCCTGCCACTGGCAACTTGGTGGACGGCGGGATCGAAGCACAGGCCCGCTGTGCCTTCGATAATCTCAAGGCCGTGTGTGCCGCCGCCGGTGGCACTCTGGACGACATCGTGCGGGTAGGCTTGTACCTCACCGACTTGTCGCAATTTGGCACGGTCAACGCAGTGATGGGGGAATATTTCACAGCACCTTATCCGGCGCGCTCCACCATTGAGGTGTCGGCCCTGCCCAAGGGTGCCGCGTTCGAGGTGGATGCAGTGATGGTACTGGGTTGAACCACTAGCGACGGATCAACACGCAACCGGTGCACTGCCGGCGCATTTCGACGGGCAGGCGCCCGGTCCAACGTTTGAAGGCGCGACGAAAGTCGCGCACATCGCTGAAGCCAACTGCGGTGGCAACCTGATCGATGGGTGCAGTGCTCTCGGCCAGTAGTTCGCAGGCGATGCGTTCGCGCACACCATCAAGCAGGGCACGGAAGCTGGTGCCGGCTGCGCTGAGCTGGCGGCGCAGGGTGCGCTCGGTTAGGTGCAGTTCGGCGGCAAGGTCGGTCAGCCGTGGCACCCCGGCAACCTGCAATTCCAGCCGCCGTTCGACCGCCGCCACAATGCCCGCTGGCGGCTGTTCCGATGGCATTTGTGCGTGACACAGCAGGGCAATTTGGTGCGCACTTTCGGGGTTGGCTGCAGGCATCGGCAGGCTTAGCCATTGATGCGCAATCACCACCCGAGTGTCGAGCCGGTTGAACAGGACCTCGGTATTCAGCGCCGTTGCGTACTGAGCGGCATAGGCTGGTGGTGAATAGGCTAACTCTACCCGCTCGTAACGAAAATCCTCACCCAGCATTGCCCTGCACAGATTCAGGCAGCTGGAGATCAGTTCCTCGCACAGGAAGGCTTCTAGCGCCGGTTCGTGGGTGCGCATGCGCATCGTCACGGCGATTCCAGCGGGGTCGTCCACCACCGCCAGATCGAGCAGTGCGCCGGTAATTGGGGCGAAACGAATGCCTGTGCGCAGTGCCTCACCAAAGTTGGGTGCGGTCAGCATGGCCAGTCCCAATAGGCCGAACTCGGCCAGCGATTGTCGGCTGCCCAAGGCCAGCCCGTGACCACTGCCTGGCAGCGCCTCCAGCGCGCATTGGATCAGGCGGCAGGCTTCGCGATAGGTGATATAGGGCGGTTGATTTGGATTTGCGAAATCCTGCGGCTGCACCCGCAGGCCGTTGAACCAAGGTGCCGAGGAGATCCCCAGTTCGCCGGCCCTGCGCAGCAAAGTGTCAACAATACCGCTGCGGATGTCAGCCTGGGCGGAGGCGGCAGAGGCAAGCTCAAGCGGGAATGTAGGCATGGTATCAGTTTGTCCGTTTCTCCCCTGATTCTAGGTCGAATATCCCCTAGGCGCGCTAGTTTCAGATAGAGACACTGGCGCGTCTCTTGGGGAGGATTGACCGAATGAAGCGGATGCGTCTGGGGTTGCTGATGGCAATGGGGCTGGGGCTGGCGGCGTGCCAGCAGAAATCGGTAGTGGCCGATCCGGCCTCGCCCATGGGCGAACAAGGGTTTGCCACTGTGTTGCGCAACAAGTTGCTGGACGCCAAGTCGGGTGACGTGATCGAAGTGCCGGCCGGTACCTTCCACTTCGACCGCAGCCTCAGTCTGCGCGTCGATGGTGTGACCTTGCGCGGGCAGGGCATGGGCAAGAGTGTGCTCAGCTTCAAAGGCCAGAAGACCGGGGCGGAAGGATTATTGGTGAATGCCAATGGCTTCACCTTGGAGAATCTGGCGATTGAAGACAGCAAGGGCGACGGCTTCAAGATCAGCCAAAGCGAGAACGTCACGATTCGCGGGGTGCGCGTGGAATGGACGGGCGGGCCGAAGACCAGCAATGGGGGATACGGTTTGTATCCGGTGCTGTGCAAGAACGTGCTGATCGAGCACTCGGTGGCGATCGGTGCTGCCGACTCCGGCATCTATGTTGGCCAGTCGCGTGACGTGATCGTGCGCAACAGTCGTGCCGAGCGCAACGTAGCGGGTATCGAAATTGAAAACACGGTCAATGCCGATGTCTATGACAACGTAGCAACCGGTAATACCGGAGGTATTTTGGTGTTCAACATGCCGGCCCTGACCCAGCAGGGCGATGCGGTCCGGGTGTTTCGCAACAAGGTGGTTGAAAACAACCATGAAAACTTCGGTGCCAAGGGCACGCCGGTGGCCAGCGTGCCGGCCGGGAGCGGCGTGGTGATCAACTCGAATGACAATATCGAGATCTTCGATAACGACATTACTGGAAACAAGACCGCCAACATCATCATTTCCAGCGTGTATTCCACCGGCTACAAAGACGATAAAGCTTCGGGTGAGTTTGACCCCTACCCGGAACGCATCTACGTGCATGACAACCGCCTGTCGGGCGGCGGCGATGCGCCGGATGGCCTTGACCTGAAAGCACTCAAGCTGGCGTTGTATGGATTGAATGGACATATGCCGGATGTGCTATTTGACGGTTACGTCAATCCACAGCGTAAGGAAGGGCCGCAAATCTGCCTGCATGGCGTGTCCGGTGTCGTGAATGCCGATGGTCCTGGTGGCTACAAAAACCCGAGCAAGGACGGCAAGCCCTTCGACTGCACGCTGCCGGCGCTGCCGGCGGTTGATCTGAAACGCGGTTGATGCCGATGCGACGCATAGTTACCGCGCTGGGATTAGCGCTGTTGGCGGCGTGTACGCGCGCGCCTGCACCGGTGCAGTTTTTTGCTGAGGGTATGCCGGAACGTCTGTCTGACTGGAACGTGGTTTACGTTGCCGACAACCGCTTGCATCTCAATGCGCGGGTTCAGCCATACACACTGGATTCGCCGTTATTCACCGATTACGCGCATAAGCTGCGCACAGTGTGGATGCCAGAAGGCAAAGCGGCTCACTACCAGCCGGTGGATGCGCTGGACTTTCCGGTTGGCACCATCATCAGCAAGACCTTCTACTATCCTGTGCCCGACGGAGGGCACAATGGCGACGTGGTGCTGCGCACCGCCGATACCGGCCCCGAGCCGGATGGGGGGCTGGCGCTGAACAAGGTGCGGCTGGTAGAGACGCGGCTGCTGGTGCGGCGCGAGGCTGGCTGGATCGCACTGCCCTACGTGTGGAACACCGAGCAGACCGAGGCGCGGTTGATGCGCAGTGGTGAGTTGCTGCCGCTAACCCTGCTTGCCGCCGACGGCAGCAAGGAACAGGTGGATTACGCCGTGCCGGACGAGAACCAATGCGCTGGCTGCCACGGTACCGACTTGAAGTCGAAGGCGATCTTCCCGATTGGCCCGAAGGTGCGCCACCTCAACCACGATGCGACGTATGCAGGGCGCGCAGAAAACCAGCTCGCGCATTGGCAGACGCTTGGGTATTTGACGGGCGTGCCGGCCGGTAATTTGCCAAAGAACCCGGCGTGGGATGACCCTGCCGCCAGTCTGGACGATCGCGCGCGTTCATATCTGGATATCAACTGCGGACATTGCCACAGTCAGAAAGGGGCGGCACGCACTTCGGGCATGTGGCTGGATGCCACCACCCACGATTTGCTGCGACAAGGGCGTTGCAAGCTGCCCATTGCAGCGGGCCAAGGCACCGGCAACCGGCCGTGGGACATCGTGCCCGGCAAGCCGGACGACTCGATCCTGCCGTATCGGATGGGCAGTAATGATCCGGGCGTGATGATGCCGGAGTTGGGGCGCAGCGTGGTGCATGCGGAAGGGGTGAAACTGATTCACGATTGGATTGCAGCAATGCCTGCGCAGGACTGTGGGCGTTGATCAAACGGGGGCATTGGCGATGCGCAAGATTGTCGATGGCGTTGAAAATTAAGGGGAGATGATGAAAAACAACCGACTGACCTATGGAATTCGCCGCGTTTTGCTGGCCTCGCTACTGGCGTCTGCGACATTGTCTGCGCAAGCACAGAACAAACCGCAGGACGCCGCGCCGGGTAACAAAGATGCGACCACCCTCGACCGGATCGTGGTCACGGCACAGAGTCGCGAGCAACAATTGCAGGACGTGCCGATTGCGTTGCAAGTGGTGGATGCCAGTACGATAGACACCACTGCGGCCGCCACCTTGGGGGATCTGGATAGCTTCATCCCTGGCCTTGATGTCAGCGACAGCCAAGCCACCCAGACCCGCTTCAAGTTGCGCGGTCTGAGCACCGACGATTTCGGTATCGGCACCGACCCCACCGTGGGTGTGTATGTGGATGGGGTGTACGCCGGGCGCGGCGGCGGTACCGTGCTGCCGTTCCTCGACGTGGAGCGCATTGAAGTGTTGAAGGGGCCGCAGGGTACCTTGTTCGGCCGCAACACCGCCGCCGGGGCGATTTCCATCATCACCCGCCGGCCAACGCAGGAAAACGAAGGCCGCGTGCGCGTGCGCTTTGGGAACGATGGCACGCGTCACATTGACGGCACCTTCAACGTGCCGATCAATGACGCTATGGCATTGCGCGTCAACGCATTGCATGATGAAACCGATGGTTGGCTGCGCGACGATGCAACCGGCAAGTCACTCGATGATGGCCGCAATGATGCGCTGCGGGTGGCCTATCGCTGGGACATCAGCGACAGCACCCGGTTGTTGTTGAGCTGGGATCACGAGAAGCTTGATCAGCGCTCACGCCCGACGATCGGCATCGTTGCCCTTGATCCTGTCAGTGGTCTGCCTGAATTTCCGGCCAATCCATCGCACTATCGCAACCCTTTTGACATGCCGGCCTATACCGACGTCGCCGGCAACAATGAGCGGCGCGACTTCGATGGCAGCACGCTGCAGATCGAACATGACTTCGAATGGGGTCAGCTGGTATCCACCACCGCTTGGCGTCACTACAAGACGATGAACCGCACCGAGGAGGACGCCACCAACCGGCAGTACCTCTACATCGACACCAATAACGTCGAGAACAACACCACTTGGTATCAAGAACTCAAATTTAGTGGCACCACCGACCGTTTGGATTGGGTGGCCGGCGCGAGCTGGTTCAAGGAGAACGCGAAGCAGAATAGCATCGTGGATCTAAACAGCAGCAGTGTGGATACGGCGGCGATGTACGCGCTGGGGGTGCCGATCTTCAGCGTGCTGCAGATGGTGGCGGATATGTACGCGGTGCCGGTACAGCTGCTTGGCAATCCGTGGACCGAGTCCTACGACAACACGCTGCATTCCACCGCGTATGCAGCATTCGGTGACGTGATTTGGCATGCCACCGACAAGCTCAATCTGACCTTCGGGCTACGCTACACCCGTGATCAGAAAACATTCACTTGGTATAACGGTTATCACACTGCCGATGCGCTGAATGCCGCACTACAGGTGCTGGATCAGGCGGGTATTTTGGCGGCAGTTGGTCAGGATGCGGGCATGCCGCTTAGCGCACAGATGCTGGCCGGAATGGATCTGGCTTTTCAAGATCCCATCTCGATGGCCAATAAAGGCGTACTCAATCGCGCTGCCAATAGCTGGAGTGATTTCAGCCCGCGCTTCGTGATTGATTACCACCTGTCTGATAGCACCATGGCGTTTGCCTCCTTAGCCAAGGGCTATAAAGCCGGCGGCTACAACGCGTTCTCACCCGGCGCACATTTCAAGAATGAAGATGTCTGGAATTTCGAAACCGGCATCAAACGTTCGCTGGATGGTGGACGCTTGCAGTTCGAAGCATCGGCCTATCACTACAAGTACAACAACCGGCAAGCAATCTGGCTGGATACCACGCCGGTAGTGCCGCGCTACGTCACCAATGTCAGTGACCTCACCGCCACCGGCGTCGAATTCAGCGCGCGCTGGTCCCCCACCAAGGCACTGCAGCTTGACTTTAATTTAGGTTGGATCGATTCCACCTATGACCGCTACATCACCCCTGAGGGTTTTGACCTGTCTGGCAAGCCGACCGGTGAGCCAAAGTTCTCTTACGCACTCGGCGGCAGTTATCGTTTCGAGCTGAATGATGCCGGCAGCCTGACGTTGTCGGCTCGGCATGGCTACCGCGGCGCGTCACGCTGTAATGATGCGTCCTCCACGCAAGGCAATTGTGGGCGTTATCCGGCATTCCGGATTGGCGGCGCAACCAACCGCACTGATCTGTTCTTGCAGTGGCGTTCGCCGCAGGAGGCGTGGAGCGTTGCGGCCTATGCCAACAACGTGTTCAATAATCGCTATGTCACAGGCCTGAACCAGTACGGCACCACGGTGTTTGGCACGGTAGGGGCCACCATCAGCGCGCCGCGTCATTACGGCCTGGAAGTGCAGTACCGCTATTGATTCGTGCCGTGACGGGCTAGCGCAATCGTGTGTACGCCGGCATCCTTACGGGATGCCGGCAGAGTCAATTCAAGCCATAACGGGTGCCGATACCCTCCTTTCCGTTCTTTCCGGCGTTGGCCCCGCGCTGCGCGAAAAGTTGGCGGCGCGCGGGTTATTGACCCTGCAAGATTTGTGGTTTCACCTGCCGCGCAGCTATGAGGACCGCACCGTATTGACGCCCATGTCGCTATTGCGCGCAGGCGTGGCAGCGCAAACCGAGGGTGTGGTGGAGTTGGTGGAGCGCAGTTTTCGTGGCCGCCCGGTGCTTAAAGTGGTCTTGGCCGATGCCGAAAATCAGCGTTTGACCCTGCGCTTTTTTCATTTCCGCGCCCAGCAGGTGGCGCAGTTTTCTAAAGGTACCCGCGTGCGGGTGTTTGGCACGCCGCGTGCGGGCCAGTTGGGTCTGGAAATCGTGCACCCCAGCTATCGCATTTTGGGCGAAGGCGAGCACGCGCTGAGTGCGTCGCTAGACCCCGTGTATCCAGAAATCGAAGGCATTAGCGCGGGCAGTGTGCGTAAGTTGGTGGTGCAAGCGTTGCAGCACCTCCCGGATGAGGAAACGTTAGAGTTGCTGCCGCAAACATGGCTGGAGGCATCGAAATTGCCTTCGCTGCGGCAGGCCATCTTGGTACTGCACCATCCACCGCACGATGCTGATGTCGCCGCGTTGCAACGTGGCCTGCACCCGGCGCAGCGCAGGCTGGCGCTGGAGGAAATGCTGGCACATCAACTGAGTTTGCGGCGGCAGCGGTTGGCCCTGCAAAGTGAGGGTACGCTGGCACTGCACGGGCATGAAGTGCTGGTGAAACAACTCGAAAAGAGCCTGCCATTTGCACTCACCAACGCACAGGCGCGGGTGTATGCGCAGCTGAAAACCGATGTGTGCCAACCCAAACCCATGCTGCGTTTGGTGCAAGGTGATGTGGGCTCTGGCAAAACCGTGGTGGCAGCGCTGGCGGCCTTGCTGGCGGTGGCCGATGGGCGGCAAGCCGCACTCATGGCCCCCACCGAACTCTTGGCTGAGCAGCACTTCAACAATTTCAAACAGTGGCTGGAACCACTGGGTTTGCAGGTGTGCTGGCTGGCCGGAAAAGTCACTGGCAAGGCCCGCGCCAAAGCACTGGAAGAGGTTGCCTCCGGTGCCGCGCAGGTCATCGTGGGCACCCATGCATTGATGCAAGAAAGCGTGACATTTCATGATTTGGCACTGGCCATCATCGATGAACAACACCGCTTTGGTGTGCACCAGCGGTTGGCGCTGCGTGAGAAAGGGCGCGGCAATATTCCGCACCAATTGGTGATGACCGCCACGCCCATTCCGCGCACCTTGGCGATGAGTGCCTATGCCGACTTGGATGTGTCCGCCATCGACGAACTGCCGCCCGGACGCACACCGGTGACCACGGTGGTGCTGTCCTCCGAACGCAGACCCGAATTGATCGAGCGCATCCACATCGCCTGTACCGAAGGGCGGCAGGTGTATTGGGTGTGCACCTTGATCGATGAGAGTGATGAGGTGCAGGCGCAAGCGGCACAGACCACGTTTGAGGCGCTGCAGGACGCGCTGCCTAGCGTGCGCGTCGGGCTGGTGCATGGCAGGTTGAAGGCTGCGGACAAGCAGGCCACGATGCAGGCATTCAAAACCGGCGAGCTAGATTTACTGGTGGCCACCACCGTGATTGAAGTCGGTGTGGATGTCCCCAATGCTTCACTGATGGTGATCGAAAACGCCGAGCGTCTGGGCCTGTCGCAATTGCACCAGTTGCGCGGGCGGGTGGGGCGCGGCAGCGCGGCATCCAGCTGCGTGCTGCTCTATCAACACCCATTGGGGCAAATCGCGCGGCAGCGGCTGGACACCCTGCGGCACACCAATGACGGCTTCGCCATCGCCGAAAAAGACCTAGAGCTGCGCGG
>NZ_DAOOUM010000040.1:0-26486 GCF_035369645.1 Thermomonas sp.
ACCAGTGCGGGCAGCTCGTTCTTTGATCTCAATGGCGATGGGAAAACCACAGATACCGTGATTGGCGGCGTGCCAGTGGGGTCGGTCAACTTTGGCGTCGGCATGCCCACTTTGCCAATTTTCTTGGATGGCAAACTGGTCGTGGGCGGCACCAATGCTGGCGAAAAACCTGGCTCTGGTGGTATTTCTGGCAAGTCATGGAGCCGCGTCTCCTGGCGTGAAATCCGGAGTGACTGAGTGCGATGAATACTAATAAGGAAACAGCGATGTCCGCATCCCGTATCTCTGGCTTCAGCTTGATCGAGGTGATGGTGGTGGTTGCCATCATTGCCATCCTCGCTTCGATTGCGTTGCCGTCGTATAACGACCATCAACGCAAGACCCGCCGAGCGGCAGGCACCGCCTGCCTGACGACGGTTGCGCAACGCATGGAGCGGGTGTACACCACCGACATGTCCTATTCGTCGGCACCTGCGATTGGCACATTGACAGGGGCGTGCGAGCCAGACACGTTGTCGTTTTATACATTCTCCTTTTCATCTGGCCCTACGACCAAAGCCTTCGAACTAAGCGCAGCGCCTGCTGGGAAGCAATCCGGTGATTCTTGCGGAACGTTGAAGCTGGATCAAAAGGGCACCAAAACCCCCAGCACCGCCGGATGTTGGTAACCCACACCCGCACACGCTTGCAATTCAAACACCCGCCGCAAGGCGGGTTTTTGTTGCATCTGAAACACCTAACTTCAGCATTGTGAAGATGTGTTAACGTCCATGCGTGCGCGTATCCCCCCACATGCACGCACGTGTATCCGACGCAATCGGCCATCTGGTCGTTTGTTTGCCGTGTCCAATGACTACACAAGATTGACCACACAAAGGGGAGCCGCCATGCAGCGCACGCAACCACAACGCCGCCCACTCACCATCGCCGTGCTGGTGGGATTGATGGGTATCACCAGCCTGCCGGTATTGGCGCAAGATGCCGCCACGGCGGCGGACAAGAAAGTTGAGCCGAAGACGCTGGATGCCTTGGTGGTGACCGCGCAAAAGCGTGAAGAAGTCATGCAGAACGTACCGATTGCGGTCACTGCGTTGTCGCAACAGACCTTGCAAGACACCGGCGTGCGCGACATCAAGGATTTGCAGGTGTTGGTGCCGGGGCTGACCGTGACCAGTACCCAGAGCGAGGCGATCACCACGGCGCGCCTGCGCGGCATTGGCACGGTGGGCGACAACATCGGCTTGGAGTCGTCGGTGGGGGTGGTGATTGATGGCGTGTTCCGCTCGCGCAACTCGGTGGGGTTTGGTGACTTGGGTGAGTTGGAGCGCATCGAAGTCTTGAAGGGGCCGCAGGGCACCTTGTTTGGCAAAAACACCTCGGCGGGTGTGATCAATGTGGTCACCCGCAAGCCAGATCACGAGTTTGCTGCCGATGCCGAAGTGACGTTTGGCAATTACGGTGCATTGGGGCTGGCCGGTGGTGTCAATGCGCCACTGGGTGACTACGCGGCGCTGCGCGTGTATGTGGCGCATCGTGACCGTGACGGCTGGATGAGCGTCGTCACTGCACCCGGCCCGCGCACCAATGCGCGTGATTACGACCAAGACTTCAACACCTTCCGCGCCAAATTGCTGTTGCAACCCACCGACAAAGTGGAGATTGTGCTGTCGGCCGATTCCACCCGCCGCAATGAGAATTGCTGCACGGCGGTGCAATTGGTCAGCGGTAGTAGCTCCGTGCTGATCAATAAATTGGGCGGCGGCAATGCCATCGCGCCCACTGGCCAAGCCAATCCGTGGGCGCGGGTGGCCTACAGTAATCGCGATACCAGCCAAAAGATCAATGACCGAGGTTTGCAAGCGGAGGTCAATATCGATTTCGACATGCTGGGCGGGGCGCGGCTGACGTCGATCACCGCCGGGCGTGATTGGGATGCGGTGAATGGCCGGGACTTCGATTTTTCCACGGCCGACCTAATTTATATGAACCCGCAACAGGATGAGTCGTATGCGCGGGTCAAAAGCTTCAGCCAGGAATTTCACCTGAGCGGCAGCACTGACAAACTGGATTGGTTGTTTGGCGCGTTCTACAGCAACGAAACCATCAACCGCACCGAAAGCTACCGCATTGGCGCGGCGTATGAGCCGTATTTGTCGATTGGTTTGTTGTCGATGATCAACCCGGCGCTGGCGGGTTTACCCAATGCCGCGACCTTTTTGGCCGATGCGACCGGCAAGCCCTATGGCACCGCGTTTGCCGGGTTGGGGGCATTGGATCGTTACCAACAAGAGGCCAAGAGCACGGCGTTATTCAGCAACAATACCTGGCATGCCAGCGAGGCGCTGGATATCACCTTGGGCCTGCGTTACACCCGCGAAACCAAGGATTTATCGTCGGTGTATAGCAACCCCAATGGCAGCTCTGGCTGCGCCTCGTATTTTGGCCCCACCGGCGTCAGCGCGGCCGCGATTGGCCGCATTGCCGCCGCACTGACCGCGCGCGGGGTGCCGTTTGCATCGCTGCCTGCCGCCAATCAGCAGGCCTTGATCAGCAATGTGGTGGGGTATAGCTGCCTGCCGTGGGCGAATGTGCAGCACAACGGCCGCAAGACTCAGCAATCGCGCAGTGAAAACGAATGGTCGGGCACCTTGAAGGCAGCCTACCGCTGGAACGCGCACGCGATGACCTATCTGTCGTATGCGCGTGGCTACAAGGCCGGCGGCTTCAATTTTGACCGCGTGCAATCGTCCAATGGGCTGTCCAGTGGCGGTTCGGGGATCACCCCGGTCAATGACACCTCGTTCCCCGGTGAATTTGTGGATAGTTGGGAGTTGGGTGCCAAAACCACGTGGGCGGGTGGCAATTTGCTGTTCAATGCCGCGCTTTTCCACCAGAAGTACAGCAACTTCCAGTTGAATAGCTTCTTGGGCACCAGTTTTGTGGTGCGCTCGATCCCGGAAGTGGTGTCGAAGGGCCTGGATGCGGAACTGCTATGGCAGCCCAAAGCCGTGCCCGGCCTGATGTTGCAAACCGGCTTGATGTATGCCGATACCAAGTACGGCAACACTATCCCGGGCAGTGATTTTGTTTATCCGGGTGCCTTGTACAAGCTGCCGGGGGCGCAGATGAGTTTTGCGCCGAAGTTATCCGGTTCGGCATCGCTGACGTACGAGTGGGATATCGGGTCGTCGCTGGAGGGCCGCTTCAATATCGGCGGCAAATACATGTCCAGTTACAACACCGGTTCAGATTTGGATGCCGAAAAACAGCAAGGTGCCTACACCGTGGCCAATATGCGGGTGGGCATTGGCGCGCGTGATCGCACATGGCAAGTGGAGTTGTGGGGCACCAATGTGTTCAACGCCAAGTATGTGCAAGTGGGCTTCGACGGTCCCTTGCAGGCGCTGGGCACGCCCGAGCCGGGTAACCCCAAGAACACCTACAACGCCTTCTTGGGTGCGCCACGCATGTACGGGGCAACGCTGCGATTCCGCTTCTGAGGCGTGCGACGGTTCCGTTTTAGGCGTGCATGCGCTACAACGCATGCACGTCTTTCGAGTCTCTGTTGATGCAGCCACCCAATGACACCGAACTTGCAGTGCTGGCCACCGCCACCGGCCAGCTTTTACTTGCGGGCAGGCATATGCTGGTCACTGCGGAAAGTTGCACTGGCGGCTGGATTGCCAAATGCATGACCGATGTGGCCGGGTCGTCGGCGTGGTTTGATTGCGGCATGGCCGCCTACAGTTACGAGGCCAAGCAGGCCTTACTGGGTGTGCGCCCACAAACGCTGGAACAGCATGGCGCAGTCAGCCGAGAATGTGTGGTGGAAATGGTGTCCGGCGCACTGGTGCACTCCGGTGCCAGCATCGCGGTGGCGGTGACCGGCATTGCCGGCCCCAGCGGTGGCAGTGACGATAAACCGGTGGGCACGGTGTGGATAGGCTGGAAGCGCCGTGGCGGCTACGCCCGCGCGGAGGTATTTCATTTCGAAGGCGACCGCGATGCCGTGCGCCGGCAAACTGTGGCCACCGCCTTGCGTGGAATTGCGCATCTGCTGGCGTAAGCGCAGCGCTGCGCGCGGGTAGATGTTGGATTAACGATTCGTCATCCTGCGGAGAGCTTGCAGTGAACCGGTTTGGTGCAGCATGCAAGCCGTACCTTGTGCCAACAAGCAACACGTCATCCACCACCACCCAACACGGGAGTTCGGCAATGAAACAGATGATTCAAGCAATCACCTTGGCCGCGTTCATGCTGGCTGCAGGGCAGTCGTTTGCAGCGCAATCGGCTGCACCCGCTCCCGCCAGCAAGCCTGCTGCTGCGGCCAAGGCAGCACCCGCAGCGCATGCTGCCAAGACAGCCCCGTCTGCCAAGACTGCATCTGCCGCGCCGGCCGCTTCAGCGGCCAAGCCCGCAGCACCCGCCGCACCTGCGGCGGCTGCAATGGACGCCAAACCCGCCGCCGCTGCGGCACCCGAGGCCGCCAAGAAAGAACGCTGCCACGATGCCAAGGGCAAGTTCACCAAGTGCGATGGCCCCGCTGCGGCCAAGAAGAAAGAACCCTGCCGCGATGCCAAGGGCAAGTTCATCAAGTGCAAGAGCTGAGCCTAGCAGCGCATTTGGAATACAGGCATTAGCCATACACGCACGGGTGCCGATGGGCACCCGTTGCGTTTTCAGAGCCGCACCAAACCCAGCCGCGCGGCTTCCAGTGTGGCTTCGGCGCGGCTGTTGATATTGAGTTTGCGATAAATACTTTTCAGGTGATCGGACACCGTGTGCCGGCTGATTTGTAGCTTATCGGCCAGTTCCGGCAGCCGGCAGCCTTTGCTGACCAAGATCAGCACATCGCGTTCACGCGGGGTGAGTGATTCAGCGCCTACCGTGGCTTCGGGGGTGACTGGTTGAAACGCCCGCAGCAGTCGTTGCGCAATCGCGGGTGACAGCGGCGGCTCGCCGCGCAATATGCCCTCCAATGCGGCGGCCAGACGCGCTTCGGGTTGGTCTTTCAACAGATAGCCGTGCGCGCCTGCGCGCAGCGCCGGGAACACATGGGCATCGTCGCCAAATAAGGTGGTCACCACAATCGTGCAGTCTGGCCAGTGCTGTGCGATGGGGGCAATCAGGGTGGTGCCATCGCCATCGGGCAAACCCAAATCCACCAAGGCCAATTGCGCAGGCGGCGCGTCCTGCAAGGCACGCTTGCCCGCCGCAAGGGTGGCTGCGTGGGTGACGTGGATCCCCGGAAATTGCTGCTGCAACAAATTGCTGAGCCAGCCTGCCACATCCGGCAGGTCTTCCAGCAGCAAGGCGTGGGTGGGGACGGCGCTCATGTTGGGATGGTGCGGTCTGGGCTGGCGTTGGGGCATCCCGTGGCTGTGGGGGGCAGCGGGAAACTCAGACGCACCTTGGTGCCGCCCAAGGTGCCTTGTTGCCAGTCGATATTGCCTTGCAGTTCACCGGCGCGGGTGCGCATGCTGCGGGTGCCGCGCCCATCGCCAATGCGGGCGGGGTCGAAGTGGCCATCATCGGTGACCTCAAACACCAATGACGTGCCGGATAGGCCAATCACAATCCGCAGGTGTTCGGCGTCGGCATGGCGCAGGGCATTGGTGACCGACTCACGGCCGATGCGGAACAGGTGCATGGTTTGCGCGCGGTCCAGCGGCGGGTCGGGCAGGGGGTCGCGCTGGTGCCAAGTCAGGGGGATCGAACGCGCTTGCAGACGTTGTTCGGTTTCATCGCGCAATTGCGCCAACACTTCCAGAAGGCTGCCTTCCACACTGCGTTCGCGGCTGAGAATGGCGCGCAGGTCTTGCAGAATTTCGCGCACCAGCGGCTGCTCGCTGGCAGGGACGCGATGCAAGAGGGTCAATAAGCGGCTGCCCACGTCGTCGTGGAGATCGTCATAGATGCGCTGGCGCTCGCTTTCAATCGCTTGCGCCACTGCCAATTGTTGTTGCAGTGCCGCCAGCGCCGCTTCGGCCTGTTGCGCGTGGATGGTGTCGCGTTTCCACCAATTCCGCAGTCCCGGCATGCCTATTCCTCAACCAATGCGTCGCGCCACGGCGGTCGTTTGGATTGTAGGGTATTGCGTTGCAGATGGACGTCAGACCGCCGGTGACGCCGCATCCTGTGAGTCAGCCCGGCAAGCTGCGACAACCCAAGGCCTGCAATACACCGTGCATGGCGGGAAGCTGTACCAGCCATGGCGCAACCAAGGTCAGCAGACCGGCAGCGATCACCAATACGCCGGCACCGATGCGCAATGACCCATGTTGCAAGCGGTGACCGATGCGTTGCCCGGCCCAAGTCAATGCCACCATCACCGGCAGCGTACCCACGCCGAAGGCGGCCATGGTCAGTGCCCCGTGGACAGGGCTGGCAGACAACCACGCGGCAGCCAGCAAGGTGGTGGACAGCCCGCAGGGCATCCAGCCCCACAACATGCCCAGGGCAATCCGTTTGCTGGCGGTATTGGCCGGGAGTAGCCGCTGTTGCAGTGGCCGCAAGGCCTGCCAGAGCCGGTTGCCGGGGCCGCCGAAGAAGCGCGGGATGCGGCCTTTGCGGTCCAACATGCGCAGGCCAGCCAGCACCAGCACCACGCCAACGGCGGCGCGCATCACGACGGGCAGCCACGGCAAACGGGCCAGACTGAGCAGGCCGCCGCCCAAGCCGCCCACGATCGCACCGGCCAACATATAGCCCAGCACGCGGCCCAGATTGGGTTGCATCGCCGCCCACCCACCGCGCGAGTGGGTGGAAAACCCGGTCGCAATGCCGCCACACATGGCCACGCAATGCGCGCCACCCAACAAGCCGGTGAGCAGCGCCGCACCCAGCACCAGTAGGTCAATCGGCATCGTGGTCTGCTGCGGGTGGCAGCGATGCGGCGTTGTCGGCGCTGGCTACGTGCGGCAGCGGCGGCGGGTCTTCGCGCAGGATGTCCAGCGCGGGGGTGTCTAGGTCTTCAAATTGCCCGTGCTTGACTGCCCACGCAAACAGCAGCGCGGCGGCACCGATCATGATCAAGCTAATGGGGATCAAGAACAGCAGGATATTCATCGATGCGCCATCAGCGGGGGATGTGGGTCAAACGCAGGGCATTGGCGGTGACTGCCAACGAGGACAGGGCCATCCCCAGTGCTGCCAGCCACGGGGTGACGTTGCCGTTGGCCGCCAAAGGGATGGCCAACAGGTTATAGCCCAGTGCCCAGGCCAAATTTTGCCGAATGATACGGCGGGTACGACGGGCAATCGCCAAGGTGGTGGGCAGCGTGCGCAAGGCACTGCCCGCCAGCACCAGATCGGCCGCACGTTGCGCCAGCGCAGCACCATCGCCAATCGCCAGCGAGACATCCGCCCCGGCCAACACCGGCGCATCGTTCAGGCCGTCGCCGACCATCGCCACCACGCGGCCGTGTTGTTGCAGGTTGCGCACCAGCGCCAGTTTGGCCTCGGGCGTTTGCCGCGCGTGCACATCGTCAATCTGCAACGACTGTGCAAACCGCTGCACCGCTGCCGGCGCATCGCCGCTGGCCAAGTGCAGGGCGATGCCTTGCGCACGCAGGGCTTGCAGCGCGGCGTTGGCGTCTGCGCGGTGTTGTTCGATGAAGCGAAAGCGGGCGCGGGCGCCGGCATGATTGGCCAGCCATACCGCGCCGTCGTCTTCCCCTTCGAAAGCGAAGGCCGCGGTGCCGATGCGCCACGTTTGGCCGTCGATATTGCCTTCCACACCGTGTCCGGCAATGGCGCGCACGCCAGTGGCGGCAGGAACATCGGCGACTTGCGCAAATGCACTGGCCAGCGGGTGGCTGCTATCGCGCTCCAGCGCGGCAGCAATACGCAATGCGTGCTCGGCATCCAGGTCGATGCATTGATCGACCGTGTGCAGCAGGGGTTTGCCATCGCTGAGGGTGCCGGTTTTGTCGAACACCACATCGGTGACCCGCGCCAGCCGGTCCAGCCCATCTGGCCGCACCGAAAGCACGCCCAGCTTGGCCAGTGCACCATGCGCTGCGGCGAGTGCTGCCGGCACCGCTAACGACAGTGCGCAGGGGCAGCTGATCACCAGCAACGACAACATCACTTCAAACGCGCGCGCCGGTTCATGCACGCGCCACCACGCATACACGCCGATGGCGGCCAGCAACAGCCCCGCGACGAACCACGCGGCGATGCGCTCGGCCCCTTGTGCCAAGGCCGGGCGATGCGCTTGTGCAGTTTCCACCAGCCGCACCAGCTCGGCCAAGCGGGTGCCGGTACCGACGTGGGTGATGCGAATGCGCGCGGCGTGTTCGCGGCAGGCGGTGCCGGCATACACCGCAGCGCCGGCGGATTTATGGACGGCGGCGGCTTCGCCGGTGAGTAGGGACTCTTCGAAATAGGCATCGCCATCGAGCAGGATGCCATCGGCGGGAACCGGCTCACCCACCGCCACGCGCACCACGTCGTCCACGGCCAAGGTGTCGATGGGCACCGATTCACGGCTGCCATCGGCCCCTTCACGGGTGGCAAAGGCAGGGCGTGCGCGGGCCAGCGCATCTACCTGGGCGCTGGCAATGCTGCGTGCGCGGTGTTCCAACTGGCGGGCAACCAGCAGCAAGAACACAAACATCACCGCCGCGTCATACCAGACGTGGATGCCGCCTTGCAGGGTTTCCCAGGTGCTGGCGGCCCATGCCAGCAAGGTGGAACCGGCAATCAGGACATCCATACCCAGCCGGCGGTTGCGTAGCTCATGCCATGCGCCGGTGATGAACGGCCAACCGGCCCAGAACACCACCGGGGTGGCCACCATGAAGGTGATCCAGCGGAAGAAGTCGCGGGTGGGCAGCGGCATTTGCCCACGGGTGTCCAGATACAGCGCTTCGGCAAACATCATCGCCTGCATTGCGCCGATGCCGGCCAGCCCAATCCGCAGCAGGTCGCGGTTGCGTTCGCGGCGGCGTGCGGCCTCGCGCGCTTCACCGGTGGCAAGGTAAGGCCGATATCCCAGCGCCGCCAGCCGCGCCAATGGTTTGGAGAGCGGTGTTTGCGCCGGATCCCAAGCGATACGGATGCGCCCGGTGATGGCATTGGCGCTGGTATCTAGCACCCCCGCTTCGCGGGTGAGCGCGCGGTCGATCAACCATGCGCAAGCAGCGCAGCGCATGCCGTCGGTGAGCACGGTGATTTCGCGCCCACCGTCCACGTCATGGGCGTGGCTGGCCAGCAGTTCTTCGCGGTCCCAGACCGTCAGCGCCGGGGCGTCGGTGTCCACACGTCCGGCGGGGGCATTGCGCAGGCGGTAGTAGTCACCCAAATGGGCGGCGCTGATCCAATGCGCGGCGGCGGCGCAGCCATCGCAGCAATAGGCGTGCACGCTGCCCGCAAATTCGGCCTGCACCGGTGCCTGCGGCAGGGGTTCGCCGCAGTGGTGGCAGACGGTTTCTGCATTCACGGCAGGCTAGGGCTCCACTGCGTCGGCGGGGGTGGCATCGCCCACCGCTGGGCGCAATTGCGCGGCCAGCTGGCCTTTGGGCATGCGCCCGCGCAAGCGCCATGCCTCACCGCTGGCAGGTTGCAATTGCAGTAGCCAATCGTGATCGAGGGCGGGCTTGGCGTCGATGCGCCAGCCGGCTTCGTGCGGGGCCAGTTGGAACACTTGGTCTTCGGATTCGCGGGTGGGGTGGTGCAGCTTCAATTGCAGCGCTGCACTGTGGTCGAAATTGCCACTCACCGGCAGTACTTCCAAAAACCCATGCTCCTCGTCATAGCGCGCAATGGCACCCAATTTGTCTTGTGCGGCGCGGGCATCCGGGCTTAAGTCGGCTTGCTGTGCTTGGCCGGTGCGCTGCACCTTGTCTGGCACCACATCCATCGGGCCATCGGCATTGGCGACGACATACATCACCACACTGCCAATCACCACGGCACCGACCAAAAGCACCATCAACCAGACGATGGGCTGCCGCCAAGGGGAGGACTTCGGTTGCATCTCAATATCCTTGTATGTGGTCAGCGCGGTCGTGCTGAGCGCCAATTAGAGTCAACCCGGGCAGAATGGTTCAGATCGGCCCGAAGAATGTGCTGTCCACCCGTGCCTTGGCGCTGCCGTCGCGGGCTTCAATCACAAAGATCAGGTCGTGACGGCCTTTGACGGGGCTGTCACTGGCCACTTCGACTGCTTGTGACAGCACTTCACCGGCAGGCACGCGCACATCCAGTGGGCTGCCTTTGAGCACCAATTGGGGGGTGTTCTTGGCTTCGATATGCACGCGATAGACGCGGGCGGCATCGGTTTTGTTGACCAGCTTCAAAGTGTAGCCATTGGCGATGTGCTCGCCTTGCTGCTGGTACAGCGCATTGCGGTCGCGCAGCACGTCGGCGATCAGCGGGCTGCGATGCAGCACGCCCCACACCCAGCCACTTACCAATGCGGTCAATAGCAAGCTATATACGATGATGCGCGGGCGCACGACATGCACGGTTTGCCCATCCAACGCGTGCTGGGTGGTGTAGCGAATCAAGCCATGCGGCATGCCCATCTTGTCCATGACGTCGTCGCAGGCGTCGATGCAGGCACCACAGGCGATGCACTCGTATTGCAGGCCGTTGCGGATATCAATACCAACCGGGCACACCTGCACGCACATGGTGCAGTCGATGCAGTCGCCGAGTTGTTCGGTTTCAAATTTTGGCAGCGGCTCAGCTTCGGCATTGGTTTCGAAGGTGATGGTGCCGGCCGCCTGCAGGCGCGCCTGCGCGGCGCTGGGGTGTTGGCTGGCGCGGAACACATAGTCGTAAGCGGTGCGCACATCCAGCAGGCCACGCGCACGTTGCAGCACGCTGGCCAGGCCTTTCTTGCGTGGGCCACGCGGCTCGCCGCGCAGCGGGTCATAGGCGATGATGAGGGTGTCGCGGTCGAACATCGCGCTTTGGAAGCGCGCATACGGACACATGTATTTGCATACTTGCTCACGCAGGATGCCGGCATTGCCCCAGGTGGCCAGCGAATAGAACAGCACCCAGAAGGTTTCCCAGCCGTTCCAATCCAAGCTTGGCAGGCGTGCGGCCAGACTATGGATTGGAGTAAAAAAGCCCACAAAGGTGAACCCCGTCCACAGCGCAAACACCAGCCACAGGATGTGCTTGCTGCCTTTGCGCAAAAATTTTTCGCGGTTCCACGGGCCGGCATCCAGCTTCATGCGCTTGCTGCGGTCGCCTTCGGTCCAGCGTTCCATCCACAAGAAGCATTCGGTCCACACCGTTTGTGGGCAGGCATAGCCACACCACAGGCGGCCAGCCAATGCGGTGGTGAAGAACAAGGTGAACGCAAGGATCATCAACAACATGGCCAGCAAGCTGAAATCCTGCGGCCAGAAGGTCAGCCCCCACACATGGAATTTGCGCGCGGGCAGGTCAAACAATACCGCCTGACGGCCATCCCAGCTCAGCCACGGGAACACGTAATACATGCCCAGCAGCCAGAACACGGCCAGCTTGCGCAGGCGGTCGAAGCGCCCGGCAACATCACGCGGATAGACCTTGCGTTCGCTCACATAGACGGAATCACCGCCCATCCCACCGGATTGATCCAGCAGATCGATGTCGATGCGTTTGCTCACGGCACTGCTACCTGGTTTTGGGTCCATTGAAGCGGCTGGAGGGCCGCAGCAGGATCCAGGTGAAAAGGCTGGACGACGCCGTCGCCAGCCAGAAAGTGAAGAAGCCGATGGTGTAACCCAAACCGCGTGTGATCTGCAGGTGTGGGAAGGTCAAATCGCGCAACTCCAACGGGTCGATAAAGGCAAAAAACACCATCGTCGCCACCCCTGCGGCAAAAAAACTAGGCCAGAGGATCGCCCCAACCCGCTGCGCCATTGGGCGCGGCGGGTGGTCAAAGCCGGGAGTGGTGAAGTCGGTCATTGCGCGTTGGGATTGCCTGTTTTGGGCGAGTGCGACAGCGACCAGACATAAGCGGCCACCAGACGCGAACGAGTATCGCCTAATACTGTACCCCAAGCAGGCATCACCCCGTGACGCCCGTTGCTGATGGTTTCGCGTAGCGATTCACGACTATCGCCATACATCCAATAGCTGTCGGTCAAGTCGGGGGCACCCACCTTGGGGTCACCTTTGCCGTCTTTGCCGTGGCAGGCTACGCAAATCCCTTCGTACAGGGTCTTGCCGCGAGCCGCAGCATAGTCGTTACGGTTGCCGGCGTCTTTGTCGCCCAGTTGATGCACGTAGGCAATCACGTAATCCACGGCGTCCGGGCCGCCCATACCCTGCAACGTCTTGCCCCACGCGGGCATCACGCCTTCACGACCATTGAGCACGGTGTGCAAAATCTGCTCCGGACTACCGCCCCAATGCCAGATTTGATCGGTCAGATTGGGATAACCCACCGCACCCTTGGCAGAGGAACCGTGGCAGGTGGAGCAGGTGTTGGCGAAGATCGACTTACCCAACTTCAGCGCCTGCGGGTTTTGCGCCAGCACATCGATCGCCTGACCCTTGTAGGGGGCGAAGGTCTTTTCCAGTTGGGCGTTGGCAATGGCCGCTTCCTGGTCGTGCTCACCCTTCGAGCTCCAATGTCCAAAGCCTTGGTAGGTGCCAAAGCCGCCATACCAGAACAGGTAGCCGAACGCAAACACGATGGCGATATAAAAGCCGTTGATCCACCAGCGTGGCATGGGCTTGTTGTACTCGGTGATGTCGCCATCCCAGTAGTGACTGGTTTCGTCTGGCTTGGGGTCACCTGGACGTCGCTTGGATGTCCACCACAGTAGCCAAGTGATCCCTAACAGATTGAATAACGTCAAAGCGATGACGTACCAGTTCCATGCGGTGGTCATGCGTTGTTCCTCGGCTGGGTGCTGCGGTTGTCTTCGCCTTCGGGCATGGCGTCATCCACGGCCAGACGGGCGGTGGCGTCAAAACCGGCGCGCAGACGTGGCTGCCACGCCCAGATCCAAACGCCAATAAACAACAGCATCAACACGGTGGTTACGATTCCAGAAATCATGTCGTTCAGCCCCCTCGCGGCGCGTGCTTACCCAAGCCTTGCAGGTAAGCAACCATCGCGTCCAGTTCGGTCTTGCCGGCCACAGCCGCCGGTGCGGCCTTGATCTCGGCATCAGTGTAGGGGTCACCCAAGCGTTGCAATGCGCGCATATGCGATTGGATGGTGGGGCCATCCACGGTGTTTTTGGCCAGCCACGGGAAGGACGGCATGTTGGATTCGGGCACCACATCGCGCGGGTTGTTCAAATGCACGCGGTGCCAGTCATCGGAATAACGCCCACCCACGCGCGCCAGATCCGGCCCGGTGCGCTTGCTGCCCCATTGGAAAGGACGGTCATACACCGACTCGCCGGCCATTGAATAGTGGCCATAGCGTTCGGTTTCAAAGCGCAGGGTGCGCACCATTTGCGAGTGGCAGTTATAGCAACCCTCGCGGATATAGACATCACGCCCAGCCAGCTCCAACGCGGGGTAGGGTTTGACCCCCGGTAGCGGCTGGATGGCTTCGGCTTGGAACATCAACGGAACGATTTCCGCCAAGCCGCCCAAGGACACCGCAATCGCGGCGAGGATGGCCAATAGGCCAACGTTTTTTTCGATTTTTTCGTGTGCAAGTGCCATGTCGTGTCCTCAGGCGCGCGCTTCGGCGGCGTCGGGGGTCAGGATCGGATGCGTCGCCACGCCTTCCGACTGCTGCCAGGTTTTCCACATATGCCATGCCATCAAGCACATACCGGCAAGGATCAGACCGCCACCCAACAAACGACCCAGATAGTACGGATAGGTGGCCACCAAGCCTTCCACGAAGCTGTAGGTCAGCGTGCCGTCGGGGTTGGTGGCGCGCCACATCAGGCCTTGGGTGATGCCGGCGATCCACATCGACACGATGTAGAACACCACGCCCATCGTGTGCATCCAGAAGTGGGCATCGATCCACTTGGTCGAATACATCTGATTCAGACCCAGCAAGCGCGGATACAGCGCATACAGCGAACCAATCGAAATCATCGCCACCCAGCCCAGGGTGCCGGCGTGCACATGGCCCACGGTCCAGTCGGTGTAGTGGCTGAGCGAGTTGACGGTCTTGATCGACAGCAGCGGGCCTTCGAAGGTGGCGATCATGTAGAAGCTGATCGCCACGATCAGAAACTTCAGGATCGGGTCGGTGCGCAGTTTGTGCCACACCCCGGACAGGGTGAGGATGCCGTTCATCGCGCCGCCCCAGCTGGGTGCCAGCAAGATCACCGAGAACACCATGCCCACCGACTGCGCCCAGTCGGGCAGGGCGGTGTAGTGCAGGTGGTGCGGGCCGGCCCACATGTAGATCGAGATCAGCGCCCAGAAGTGGACGATGGACAGGCGGTAGGAGTAGATCGGGCGCTGCGCCTGCTTGGGCACGAAGTAGTACATCATCGCCAGATAGCCCACGGTGAGCAGGAAGGCCACGCCGTTGTGGCCGTACCACCACTGCGCCATCGCATCCACCGCGCCGCTGTAGACCGAGTACGACTTCCACAGCCCGGCTGGCATCACGATGTTGTTGACGATGTGCAGCAGCGCCACCGCGATCACGTAAGCACCGTAGAACCAATTGGCCACGTAGATGTGCTTGGTGCGACGCTTGACCAAAGTGCCGAAGAACAGCCAGCCATAGGCAACCCAGACGATGGCGATCCATAGGTCGATGGGCCATTCCAATTCGGCGTATTCCTTACTTTGGGTGATACCCAGCGGCAAGGTGATGACGGCACTGACCATCGCTGCCTGCCAGCCCCAGAACACGAAACTGGCCAGCTTGTCCGAGATCAGCCGCACATGGCAGGTGCGCTGCACCACGTACAACGAGGTGGCAAACAGCACCGAGCCACCAAAGGCGAAAATCATGCCATTGGTATGCAGCGGACGTAGGCGGCTGTAGGTCAGCCACGGGATGTCGAAATTGAGTGCCGGCCAGTACAGCTGCGCCGCACACAGAACGCCGACAGCCATGCCGACGATGCCCCAGATCACGGTGGCAACCGCGAACTGATGCACTACTTTGTCGTTGTATGTGCCGGAAATGGCTTGCATACGTTTCTCCGAGGTAAACGCGATAAGGTTACGCCAAGCCCTTAGCTTAGGACTTGATCTAGATCAAATTTGATTTGGCGACATCCGCAATCACGGGAATTCGAACGGAATTTCAGTGGAATTCGAGAGGAATGTGGTGGTAAATGCAAGGAAAATGCAGGGACATCTTTCGCAGAATCGCCCATAATTGTAGCCGCGACTTCCTACATTGTGCAGACTCATGACTGATCCTATTCCGCTGGACCTGGCGCGCTTGCGCCGCTCATGTGCGGAATGCTCATTGCAAATCCTGTGTCTGCCGGCGGGGGTGGATGCCGAGGATATTTCGCGGCTGGAGGCGGTGGTGCAGCGGCGTAAACCGCTGACCAAGGGCGAAAGCCTGTTCCGTGCCGGGGATCCGCTGCGCGCGGTGTATGTGGCCAGTGAGGGCGTGTTCAAAACTGTGGTGTTGAACGAGGCCGGGGAAGAACACGTGCTGGGCTTCCATCTGCCCGGCGAACTGTTTGGGCTGGATGCCATCGGCAGCGGCAAACATCGGTGTGAAGCCGTGTCGCTGGGGGATGCACGGGTGTGTGAATTGCCATACGCGCATCTGGCCTCAATTGCGGCGCAAGTGCCCAGTTTGCAGCACCAGTTGTTGCGGGTCATTGGGCAAAGTGCGGACCGCGACCAAGACCATGTGGATGTGTTGTCGCGCCGTCAGGCCAGCGAGCGTATCGCGATGTTCTTGCAAGGCTTGAGCGACCGTTACCGGCGCATCGGCCGGGCCGCAGATGACTTTGTGTTGCCAATGAGTCGCGATGAAATTGCGCGTTATTTGGGCTTGGTATTGGAAACCGTGAGCCGTGGGTTCAGCCGCCTGCATGAAGACGGCATCATCGAGGTACACGGGCGACGGGTGCGCATTCTTGATATCAGCGCGTTACGCGCGCTCACCCAAGGTTGCGAGGGCAATCCGCATCCGCAACGCAGGCGCAACGGCGGTTGAGCCCACGATGTTGCGCATGTTTGCGGGCTGGACCTCGCGCGATGTTCTGATACTTGCCGTGGCCCTTGCTGTGCTGCCGCTCTTGCCGGACGCCCCGGTTGATCCTTGGCAAGTGCTGAACTTACGCAAGCTTTGGCTGTTGACCGTGTTGGTCATGGTGATCGGTGCCGCGGGACAAATGGCACAACAGCTGTTTGGTGCACGTACCGGACTTTTGCTGGCCGGTTTTGCGGGCGGCTTTGCCTCCAGTTCGGCCACGATCGCCGGATTGGGCGCGCGCGCGCGCCAACAACCTGCGTTGGCACCTGCCTGCGCCGGTGGAGGTGTGCTTTCCAATGTCAGCACCGTGGTGCAGTTGGGTATCGTGGTCGGGGTGTTGTCGCCATCATTATTGGCGCAGCTGCTGCCGGCGTTATGCCTGGCCGGTGCTGTAATCGGCGTATTTGCAGTACTCGCCGCGCAGGCATCGCGGGTGCAGATGTCAGCACAAGCAACACCTGTCGAAGCATCGCCAAACGCTGCGCTGGCACCACGACGGGCGTTGTTGTTTATGTTGATCGTGGCGACGGTGTTGCTGATGTCGGCATGGATTCAAGCATGGTTGGGGGATGCCGCGCTGGACGCAACATTGGCATTATCCGGATTAGCGGATGTACATGCCGCAGCCGCGTCTGCAGCGCAACTGGTAGCGAGTGGGCGCATTGCAGTTGAGGGTGCACTCCCGGGGGTTGTGCTGGCCTTTGCAGCGAATTCACTGGTAAAGCTGGGGCTGGCCTGGGCCAGCGGTGGCCGCCGATATATGTTGCGTCTGTTGCCTGGAATCACCGCAATGGTGCTGACGTTTGCGTTGGCGTTATGGTTGCTGCGCTAACCCGCATCAACCCCCCGTCGCCTGACGTACCGCGCGCACAAATTCAGGGTCGGGCTGGCTGCCCACTTGCTCCGTTCGCGCCAAGATACGGCCATCGGCATCCAGCAAAATCAACATGCTGCTGTGGTTGAAACCACCATCCGCCAATTGCCGGAAGCGAATCCCTAGAACGCCTGCTACGGCGCGGACATCCTCTTGCCGTGGGGATGCCAACACCCAGCGTGCTGGATCCAGCTTGCGCTGCTCTACCACTTTCATCAGCGCCGCCGGTGTGTCACGCGCCGGATCCATGCTGATGAGCACAACACCCAAACGCTTTTGTTGTGCGGGCGTCAGCTGTCGCTCCACTGCCTTGCCAGATTCCACGATCAAGGGGCAAATGTATTGGCAGTGGGTATAGAACATCGACACCACCCGCGCTTTGCCGCGCAAGTTGCGCCAATCGCGCGTGGTGCCGGCACTATCGGTCAGCGGCAGCGGCAATTGATAAACCGAATCCCCCGGCAATGCGGTGGTGGTTGGCTGCACCGCACCGGCCAAACCGGCAAATCCGATGAGCAAGCCCGCAGCAACCGTGCGAACCCATGTGTGCAGCGTGGTGTTCTTAGTGGTATTCATCGTGGTGTTGATTGCAATATTCATGGTGCACTCCTGGCACAACGAAAGCCCAAATTCGCGGTGGCGTCGCGGCCTTCCAGTGAGGACAGCATGGCAACGCGCATCATCACCGCATAGTTTTCGCGGTCATCCATCGACAACGCACCGGCACCACAAAATTTGCCCTTGTCGGGGTCGCCTTGGTTGCGGTTGTCGCTATCGACCATCAGTGAAGATGCATCCTGCGTCCATTCCCAAATCAAACCATGCAGGTCCTGCACGCCATACACATTGGGCGATTGCAGACCCACCCGTGGCAGCGCATCTTTCGATGAGCGCGCGTACCAGCTCAAGATACGTTCGCGCCATACCGGGTCTTTGCGGGCATCGCGACGGGTTTCGTCGGCGGCCGCGGCGTATTCCCATTCATTCCATGTGGGCAACCGCGCATCCAGCGATTGGCAATAGGCGTCGGCAGCAAACCAACTGACCCACACCACCGGGCGATCGGGCAGGGCATTGGCACCCAAGGTGTCCGGCCCGGCCCAATGGGATAGGTAACGGGCTTCCGCAAACACGGCAGGAGTGCGGCCGCGCTGCCATTGTGGATGACGTTTGACGAAGGCCAAAAACTCGCCATTGGTGACCGGTTTGCGCATCAGGGCAAAAGGTTTGATGCGCACCCCGTTCTTGGCATCTTCATAGCGCAATACCGATTTGAATACGCCGCCCGGTAGCCCGGCATAGCGCCCCGATACCACCGCGCCGGCGGCAATGCCGGCGAGGGGTAGGGCGAGTAGCAACCAGGTAGCAAGCGGCTTGCGCATGGGTTTAATGTCCGCTGGACGCGTTGCTGGGCTTGGCGGCGCGCGCCTTGGCTGCATCTTCGCGGCTGACCTGGCCACCGGGGTTGCCCCAACTGTTGAGGACATAGGTGCTGATATTGGCCACTTCGTCATCGGTCAGCTGGCTCATGGGCGGCATATTGGAGTTGTACTCCTTGCCGTTTACCGTGACCGCCCCCACCAGACCATGGGTGATGATTTCTGGCACGCGCTTGGGGTTGGCCTTGATGAAGCTGGAAGCGGCCAGCGGCGGGAACACCCCCTCCATGCCCTTGCCATCGGCTTGGTGGCAGGTAGAGCAAGTGCCGGCAAACAACACCTTGCCGGCTGCGATCTGGTCTTCCTTGGTCAGCTTGCCCTCCTTGAATGCCGCAGCAGCGGTGGCGACCGGGGCACGGTTGGTACCAGCGGCTTGGTCACCCAAGTACACGGCATCGACCTCTTTGCCCGAATAAATATCTTTGCGGTCCTTGCCTTCGGCCTGCAGGATGGCCAACGCGCCCTTGTTGAACGCGCGGAAGATGCTGTGATCCACCAGCACATAACTGCCGGGCACTTCCATGTGGAATTCCATCATTGCAGCGCCACCGGAGGGGATCAGCGTGGTCTGCACGTTTTCTTGGAAGCGGGTACCGCCTTCGTACCAGACCTTATCGAAAATCTCGCCAATCACGTGGAAGCTGGACACTAGGTTGGGGCCGCCATTGCCCACGAACAGGCGCACTTTTTCGCCAGTCTTGGCCTTGAGCGCCTTATCACCGGTCATCGAGCCTTCCATGCCGTTGAACAGCACATAGGTGGGATGCTCGTCGATGGCTTTTTCCATATCGAAGGCCTGATGGCCTTTTTCACGATATTTGCCCGAGGTGTAGAAATCCCCTTGCATCACATAGAACTCGCGATCCACCTTCGGCAAGCCTTCCGGCGGTTCCACCAAAATCAACCCGTACATGCCATTGGCGATGTGCATCCCCACTGGCGCGGTAGCGCAGTGATACACATACAGCCCGGCATTGAGTGCCTTGAAGCTGAAGCGGCTGACGTGGCCGGGGGCGGTAAAGCTGGATGCCGCGCCACCACCCGGGCCGGTTACGCCGTGCAGGTCGATGTTATGTGGCATTTTGCTGTCGGGCATGTTGCGCAGATGGAACTCCACGGTATCGCCCTGACGCACGCGGATGAAACTGCCCGGCACGGTGCCGCCAAAGGTCCAGAAGGTATAGCTGACGCCTTCGGAAATGGGCATGTCTTTTTCAATCACATCCAACGACACGATGACCTTGGCCGGTTTGCTGCGCCCGGTCGCCGGCGGCACATGCGGTGGCGAGGTCAAAATGGCTTCCACCGGCTCACCAACGGGCGGGCCGAAGTCCCCTTTGGCGGAGCCACCGGTTTCCTCGCTATGGGTGGCACCACTGGCAGCCGGGTTGGGTTGTTCGATACGGCAAGCAGACAAACCCAACGTGACCGTAACGGCCAAGGCAAGGGTGGCGTAGCGGAGGAGGGGTTTCATCGTGGTGTTCCCTGTTGAGGTGATGTGTATGCGATGGGTGTCAGCATGGTTCCGCGATGGGGGCAACGGCGTTGATTCAGATCAAAATCTACCTGCGAATGGAGACCGATACAGGGGCACTTGACTTGGGTCAACCTGCAAGCGGGCAACACACCAAAGTTGATTTGCATCAACCTGCAAAAACAGAGCAAGCCTAGGCTGGTGGCAACTCTCAGCAAGGACTATATATATGTCCACACCCGCACGTTTGTGTTCTGCCATTGCCGTTGCCTTGTTTGCCATCCCCATGGCCCATGCAGCGGACACACCCAAATCCAGTGTCGAATGGGATCTGCGCGTTCGCCACGAAAGTATTGATGATGCCGGGTTTTCACGCAATGCGGAGGCCACCACGGCACGCCTACGCGCCGGGCTACGCCTGCTGCCCGCCCCGGGCTGGACGGTCTTGCTGGAAGGTGAAGGCATTGCCGGTGCCGGCAACTACAACAGTGGTGCCAATGGAAAAACGCAATACCCCACGGTCATGGACCCCACCGGTGCCGAGCTCAACCAAGCGTGGATTGGTTGGAAGAATACGCAAGGCGGTGTCACTTTGGGCCGGCAACGGATCATGCTGGACAACCAGCGCTGGGTGGGCAATGTCGGCTGGCGTCAAAACGAACAAACCTTCGATGCGCTTGCAACCCAATGGAAGCCATCGGCAAGCCTGACCCTGAATTACTTCTGGCTAGACAAAGTGCACCGTGCTGCCGGTGACAAGGCACTGAACAAACTGGCGCGCGAACGCAATTTGGATACGCACTTGCTCAATTTGGCGTGGAAGCACGGCAGTCAGTCGGTGGTGGGTTATGGCTATCTACATGACGATAACGATGTTGCCAGCGCTTCGACAGCCACATGGGGGCTGCGCTGGGTGGGCACCCTGGATAAGACCGGGCAGGGCTTTGGTTGGGCTGCAGAGTGGGCGCGGCAAACAGATTACGCGCGCAACCCGCTGCATTTTTCGCACAATTACTGGCTGCTAGAGCCCAACTGGACGCATGGGAAAACCACGGTGCGCGCAGGCTGGGAACACTTGGGCGGTGATGGTGTGACAGCGTTGCAAACACCGCTGGCCACCGTGCATATCTTCAATGGCTGGGATGATCAATTCACAGTGACACCGGCCAAAGGACTGGAGGATCGCTATTTGGGCGCAGGCGGCAAGTTTGGCCGTGGCAAATACGATGGCAAATGGGTGTGGGCGGTAAGCTGGCATGATTATCGTTCCAACGTTGGCAGCCTGCATTACGGCCACGAATGGAATGCCTCACTGGCATTTCCGCTAGCGGGTGGCTTGAATGGGTTGGTCAAAGTGGCGGACTATCGTGCGAATGCTTTTTCGCGGGACAACACCAAATTATGGCTGCAAGTGGAATGGCGCGGCACCCATGCGCTAGCGCAATAACAACCTTGGACTTGCGTGATTTGCCGGCCCCCGAGCCCTTGATTCGGGCGCTGGCCGCCGCCGACGCCTTGGCACCCGGACAAGCAGTGGCGGTTTTGACGCCGCTGCTGCCTGCGCCGTTATTGAGCATGTTGCAAGCACGCGGACTGCATTGGGAGAGCGTCCCCTGTGATGATGGCGGCGTGCAAGTGACTATTTTGCATTCCGCCGAATAAGGCTGCGTCGATGACCAAGTTAGTCATGCAGCAGGCTCCGGCACCAGCAATCCCGCAGCGGTTTTTATTGACGGCATCGGTCTGGGGCACGGTGGCTGGCGGCTTGCTGCTGTGGGATGGCAATGCTGCGCTGGCCTCGCGCTGGAGCAGCACCAGCCTTGCCGTTGTGCACGCCGTGACGTTGGGTTTTTTGGGGAATGCGATGTTCGGCAGTCTGCTGCAATTTTTGCCGGTGGCAGCACAGGTGCCGGTACGCGGCGGGGGCAAAGCCGCATGGACGCTGTATGGCGTGTTGAATCTGGGGGCTCTGTTGTTGGTACTGGCGCTGCGCTGGCCGTTGCTGCTGCCCCCACAGATCGCTGGCACACTATTGTTGCTGGCATTTTCATTGCTGCTGGCCATGCTGTTGCCGGGGCTATGGGCAAGCCAAGGGCAGCGATTTTTGCGCTGGGGAATTGCCTGCGCATTGCTGGCAGCGCAGCTAACCGCACTGTTGGGGTTTGTCTTGACGCTGACGCGCGCCGGCCAGGTGTCGCTGGCTTTGCCTCGATGGACCGATGTGCACGCCAGTTGGGGCGTATTCGGCTGGGTGTTGGGCTTATTGGCAGCGGTGTCGCGGGTGGTGGCACCGATGTTCCAAGGCACGCTGCCAGCATCGATACGCATACAAACTCTTTGGCAGGCAGCGTTGTATGGCGTGCTGCTGGCGGCATTGCTGGCAGCGTGTGCGAACCTTGCATTGCCCGGGTTTCGGGTCGCACTCGGCATGCTGGTCGGTGTGTTCGGGTTGGGCGGATTGCTGTTGCAGTGGCGCGCCGCAAAATTGCGTGCGGTACCGCTGACGTGGTTTTGGGGTGCAGGCTTGCTGGTGCTATTGGCTGCGGCCGTGGTGATGTCATGGCGTTCCGATGACGGCATATTGGCCGGTACGTTGCTACTACTAATTGGGCTGCCAATGCTGGTGACTGGCATGCAGCTGGAAATATGCGGCTTTCTGGCATGGATTGATTTACAGCGTCGTTGTGGCCGGGGCGTACGCCTGCCGGGGGTACAACTGCTGGTGCCTGCCCGCGACAAGTACGTGGTACTGACCTTGCAACTGCTTGCCGGCTTGACCTTGGTCATGGCGTTATTGCGACTGATCCCTGCCAATGTTGCGGGTGCTGTATTGGGGTTGGCTCACCTTGCGACAGTGGCCGCACAAGTGGCGGTGCAACGACGGGCTTACCGCTATGTTCAGCAACATCAAACGATCACCACAGTGACTTCTGGCAGGCAACACAATGACCGAACGAGTTCCCGGCCTGACGCCAGTGCGCGTGGCCATTGATGGCGTGGATGATGGGTTGGTGATGTTATTGGCGATGCGGTCGCGGCTGACAAGCCTCGCCGGGCGCATCAAACATCGTGCTGGTAGTTCGGGCCGTGATCGCCAGCGCGAGTTGCGCATACGTCAACGCGCAGAAGCCTTTGGTATGGCACTGGGGCTAACTCCGGGCGTGGCCAGCGGGGTGCTGGGCGTGGCCATCGGCGAGGCCTGTCGCGCACAAGGCTTGGAAACTGATTTGGATCAAGGTGAGCAGGCCACGACTGGCGGCATGATCGCGCCCACTATGCAGACTCAAACCAACACTATCCCCACGCCGGCGCACGCTTTACTGCGATGGCTCCCACCGCCCAAGCGCTTGGCACCTTTGTTGAAGGCCGTGCCCGCCAGTCTGCAAGCGCGGTTGCTGGAGCGCGCCATGGCCAAGGTCTTGGCCGGCCCATTAGCGGGTGATGCACTGGGCTTTATGGCCGGTCGTCGGCTGGGGATCGAAGTCAGTGATCTTGGACTGCACTGGGTGGTGGAACTTCAGGGCGAGCGTTTGCTTGTGGTGGATGCCCCGGCCGAAGCCACCGTACGCGGCACCGCCACCGATTTGTTGTTATTGGCAGGTCGTCTGGAAGATGCCGATACGCTATTTTTTCAGCGCCGTCTGGTGTTGACCGGCGATGTAGAACTAGGCCTGACGGCGCGCAACTTGCTGGATCGATTGCCGTGGGAACACGTCCCGCTGGGACTGCGGATTGCCCTCAATCGGGGTGCCCGCTTGGCCCAGGCGGCACGCAACGCCTATTCCGGTAAACCCGCATGAATACAGTCGATCCTGGCATCCAGACACGCCCAGATGACAGCCGCCACACGGCCCTGATCGACACCCTTGAACGCCTGATCCCCTGCATGGAAGTGCCGCTGCACCTGCCATGGATCGACGCCATCAACACACTGAAAGCCGAGCGCGGCGCGGTGATCATGGCGCACAGCTACCAGTCGCCTGAAATTTTCCACGGCGTTGCCGACATCACCGGTGATTCACTGGCGTTGGCACAGGCCGCGGCCAAGTGCGACAGCGACATCATCGTGCTGTGCGGCGTCCACTTCATGGCCGAAAGCGCCAAGATTCTGGCCCCCGATAAAACCGTGCTGATTCCGGATATGCAGGCCGGCTGCTCGCTGGCATCATCGATCACGGCCGAAGATGTGCGTGCGCTGCGTGCGCAACACCCGGGCGTGCCGGTGGTCAGCTATGTCAATACCAGCGCCGCGGTGAAGGCCGAATCCGATGCCTGCTGCACGTCGGCCAACGCCGTGCACATGGTCAATGCGGTGGCTGCCGAGTTCGGCGTCAACCAGGTCATTTTCCTGCCCGACCGCTATCTGGGTGCGTGGGTGGCCACCCAAACTCCGGTCGAATTGGTGCTCTGGCACGGCCAGTGCGAGGTGCATGAAAAATTCACCGCGATGGAGGCGCGCCACACCCGCGAGCGTTTCGACGCCAAGATCGTGGCGCACCCCGAGTGCTCGCCTGAAGTATTGGCCGAAGCCGATTTTGTGGGATCCACCAGCGCCATGGGCAAATGGCTGGAAAAAGAAAAGCCTGTACGCGTGGCGATGATCACCGAGTGCTCGATGGCCGATAACCTGCGCAACCAGTTTCCGCAGGTGGAGTTCATCAAGCCGTGCAATCTATGCCCGCATATGAAGCGGATCACCTTGCCCAATATTCATGCATGTCTGCGCGACATGCGCAATGAAATCCATGTGCCGGAGGATGTGATCGTCAGGGCACGCAAAGCGCTGGATCGGATGTTGGCCGTCGGTCGCGGCGAAAAGGTGTGAACGCGCCCGATCCTGTCCTCATCGTCGGTGGCGGTATTGCCGGACTATCGGCGGCGCTGGGCGTAGCACCCACGCCGGTGTTGGTATTGAGCCGTGCGCAAGGCGTCAAAGGTGCGGCCAGCGCGATGGCACAAGGTGGAATCGCCGCCGCGATAGGTGAGGGTGACCATCCCGCTGACCATGCGCGCGATACCTGCGTGGCTGGCAGCCATCATAACGACTTGGCGATGGTGGACATCCTCACGCAAAGTGCCGTCGATGCGGTGCACTGGCTGGAACAGCAAGGCGTGGTGTTTGATCGTGATGCCGAAGGTCGGCTGCAATTGGGCCGCGAAGGCGGTCACGACCGTTCGCGCATCGTGCATGCCGGTGGCGATGCGACCGGCGCGAAGGTGATGCAGGCCTTGGTAGCGGCGGCGCGCAGTGCGCCGCACATTCAACGCCGCGCCGATGTCGATGTGGATGGCCTGGTGCTGCGCGATGGTCGTGTGTGTGGCGTGTGCCTGCTCGAAGCCGATGGCACGCGCAGCGTTGTGCATGGGCGGGCCGTGATTTTGGCGACCGGTGGCATTGGTGGGTTGTTTGCGCAGACCAGCAATCCGGCCGATGCCGATGGCAGCGGGCTGGCGTTGGCGATCCAGGCAGGCGCTGCCGCACGGGATCTGGAATTTGTGCAATTCCATCCTACGGCGCTGGCCATTCCCGGCGTGCACAGCCTGCCACTGGTGACCGAAGCCTTGCGTGGTGCGGGCGCACGTCTGCTGGATGAAGTCGGCAATTCACTGATGGATGGCGTGCATCCGCTGGCGGACTTGGCTCCGCGTGACGTGGTGGCACGCCGCGTATGGCGGGCCTGCCGAGAGGGCGGCGCATGGCTGGATGCGCACACGCTGGGCGCATCCTTCCCCAAGCAGTTTCCCACCGTGTTCCAGGCGTGCATGGCGCGCGGCATCGATCCGCGGGTGCAGCCCATTCCGGTGACGCCTGCCGCGCATTTCCATATGGGCGGCGTGGCCACCGATGCCGAAGGACGCACTTCATTGCCGGGACTGTATGCGGTGGGCGAAGTGGCCTGCAATGGCGTGCATGGGGCCAACCGGTTGGCCAGTAATTCCTTGCTGGAAGGGGTGGTGTGCGGGCGCAGGCTGGGGCAGTTGTTGCGCGATATGCCGCCAGCAGAAGCAGCCGAGAGCCACTATCAAGTGCTGCGCCGCAAGCCGTCACTGGATGCCGCCAGTTTGCTGCATCTGCGCGACTTGATGATGCAGACGATGGGTCCGGTGCGCAGTGGCGCAGCGATGCACGCAGCGCTTGCCGACTGCGCAGCCATGGATGGCTGGCAAGGCACGCTGGCACAAATGATGTTGCAGGCCGCGATTGCGCGCCAGCAAAGTTTGGGCGCACATTACCGAGTGGATTAACCTTTTCTTCTCCCTCCAAGGGAAGGAAGCAAGATCATTCCATCATTACCTGTGCCAGCAGCTTGCCGATCAAGTCGTCATCCGCATGCCGGCTTCGCCATGCCAATAGCCGTTGCGTTCACCGATGTGGGGCGGTGGGGTGTCGCTGTGGCGTGCGGCATCGAAGTGTTGCACGATGGCTTCCATGCCTTCGGCTTGTGGATACAGGCGCAGGATATCCACGCCAAGGGTGCGCAGTTCCGGCAATTCCGGGCCAAGGTCGGTGATTTCTTCGCCCTGCACGCTGATGCCATTGATGCGCAGGAACGGGCGACCTTCGCGGGTGGCCAGCGGCATGCCATC
>NZ_DAOOUM010000041.1:0-22960 GCF_035369645.1 Thermomonas sp.
GAGCCGGGCCGCTTCTTGGTGGCCGAGGCCGGCGTGTTGTTGACCGGCGCCAGCCAAGTGGTGGAAAAGGACGGGGTGCGGCGCGTGGGTTTGGATGCCGGCATGAATGCCTTGATCCGCCCGGCGCTGTACGACGCTTGGCACGACATCGTCAATCTGTCGCGGCTGGATGCTGCGGTGGTGCAAGACTTCGATGTGGTCGGCCCGATTTGCGAATCCAGCGATGTGTTTGGCCATCGGGTCAAGCTGGCGCAGGCCACCGCCGCCGGCGATGTGATGCTGATCGCCGATGCCGGGGCCTACGGGTTCAGCATGGCAAGCACCTACAATCTACGTTCGCTGCCGGCAGAATCGATTCTGCCCAGCGCTTGAGATGGCAAGAAACGAGACCATGACCGACTGGATTTTCAATCGCGACACCATCCGCAGTTTCCGTTTCGTGCGCTGCGGGTTTGATGCACACACGGGGGTGGCGCGGCTGGTGTATGCCTTTGATGATGGCCCCGAGCTGACCGAAACCATCACTCTTCCGGGTGCGCCCTTCGTGTTGGATGCAGCACGTCACGCCGCCGCAGAACAGGCGTTGCGCCTGCTGCATTTGATTGCCGGCGTGAGTTATTACAAGGCGGCAGTGCCGGATGAAATCCGCATCGACGACTACGCCATCGACGCCGATACCGCCACATTATTGGAAGGTGTGTATCGCAATGGCTTGGGCGAATTTGCGTATCGCAATGGACTGGCGTTGCGCGACAAGATTCGGTTTCCTGCCTCACTCCCCTCTCCCTTCGGGAGAGGGGCAGGGGGTGAGGGTGCGGTCGCCGATGCGGTATCAGTGGTTCCCGAACCCTCAGCCCAACCCCGCTCCCGAGGGGAGAGGGGCGTTGCCCCCGCACTCAACTTGCGACCACACGCGCTTGTCGCCATTGGTGGCGGCAAGGACTCGCTGGTCAGCATTGAGGCTTTGCGTGCCGAAGGTGTCACGCAGACGGTGACATGGATCGGTGGCTCGCAATTGATCGCCGCCTGCGCCGCGCATACCGGCTTGCCCACCCTCAACATCGGTCGTCAATTGGCCCCGCAATTATTCGACTTCAATCGCCAAGGCGCGTGGAACGGGCATATCCCGGTCACCGCAGTGAACTCGGCCATCCTGGCGTTTGCTGCGGTGGTGTTGGGCGTGGACCAAGTGGTGTTTTCCAATGAGCGTTCGGCCAGCTATGGCTCGATGATCGTGTCCGCCGACGGCACGGTCACCAGCGAGGTCAACCACCAGTGGTCAAAGGGCTGGGCATTTGAGTCCGCATTTGGCGACTACCTGCAAACGCATGTGGCTGCGGATTTGCAGTACTACTCGCTGCTGCGGCCACTCAGCGAGCTGGCGGTGGCGCGGCAGTTTGCCAAGACCGACCGCTATGACGCGCATTTTTCCAGCTGCAATCGCAACTTCCATATCCTGGGTGAACGCCCCACCAGCCGCTGGTGCGGGGTCTGCCCGAAGTGCCATTTCGTGTTTCTGGCATTGGCCCCGTTCCTGCCCAAGCTGCGCTTGGTGGGTATCGTGGGGCGCAACCTGCTGGACGATGCCGCGCAACAGGCGGGCTATGACGCGCTGTTGGAATATGGCGACCACAAGCCGTTTGAATGCGTGGGCGAAGGCCGCGAATCGCGTGCGGCGATGGCCACCTTGGCGCAGCGCGCGGAATGGCGTGAAGACGTGCTGGTCAAACGCTTTGCCAATCAGATTGCACCGCAGTTGGATGCTGGCGAATGGGTGATCGAGCCACTCTTGGCATTGAGCAACGAACACCGTATCCCCGCCGCGTTGTGGGAGCGTCTGCGTGTCCGTTTCGCTGCCTGAGTATCTGCGCATCGCCGACCTTGCCGGCCGGCGGGTGGCGTTATGGGGTTGGGGGCATGAAGGCCATGCCGCCTATCGTGCCTTGCGCACACGCTTGCCCAGTCTGCCGTTGACGTTGTTCTGCAGCGCGGCCGAAGCCTGCGAGGCGGCGGCCTTGAACGATGCGTTGCTGGCAATTGAGCTTGAGGCCAGCGGCGAGTGTTTGGCGGCATTTGAGGTGGTGGTGAAATCGCCGGGCATCAGTGCGTACACACCCGAAGCACTCTTCGCTGCGCAACACGGCACGCGTTTGCTGGGTGGCACCGCGTTGTGGTTTGCCGAGCATGCCGATACCAATGGCGAAGTTGCCAACGCGATCTGTGTGACGGGCACCAAGGGCAAGAGCACCACATCCTCGCTGCTGGCGCACCTGCTGCGCGCTGCGGGGTTGCGCACGGCCTTGGCCGGCAATATCGGCGTGCCACTGCTCTCGCTGTTGAACGCACATGCCGATATCTGGGCGATTGAGCTGTCCAGCTACCAAACCCGCGATGTGGCGGCATCTGGCGCACACCCGCGGATTGCCATCGTCACCAATTTGCACCCCGAACATCTGGACTGGCACGGCAGCCAGGCGCGCTACATCGAAGATAAATTGGCACTGGTGACAGCGGCCCAGCCACGCATCGCCGTGCTTAACGCGGCCGACCCGCTGCTGGCGCAACTGGCATTGCCCGGCTGCGATATTCGCTGGTACGGCAATGCCGCCGGTTGGCACCTGCGCGAGGACGCGCTGTATCGCGGCGATGCCTTCGTGATGGCGACCGCCACGCTGCCGCTACCGGGCCGCCACAACCGCAGCAACCTGTGCGCCGTGCTCACTGCGCTGGAAGCCTACGGTCTGGATGCCGTGGCCTTGGCGCCACATGCGGCCAGCTTCCAGCCGTTGCCCAATCGCCTGCAAGCATTGGGCGAACACGGCGGTTATCTGTACGTCAACGATTCCATCAGCACCACGCCGATGGCCACCCAGGCGGCGCTGGAGGTCTATGCAGATCGCCCGGTAGCGGTGCTGGTGGGCGGTCACGACCGCGGCCTGCCGTGGGATGAATTTGCCGATGCCATGCGCGTGCATGCGCCCAACGCCATCATCACCATGGGCCAGAACGGCCCGCGGATCCATGCCCTGCTGGCGCCGTTGGCCACGCAAGCCGGCTTTGCACTGCGTGCGGCCAATGATCTTGCCGATGCGATGACCAAAGCCCGCGAGGCCTTGCCCGAGGGTGGCGTGATCTTGCTGTCGCCCGGCGCGCCCAGCTTTGGGGCGTATAAAAACTATGTGGCCCGCGGCCGTCATTTTGCCGAATTGGCCGGCTTTGACCCGGACATCATCAGCAGTATTGCGGGGATGGGGATTGGCTGAGGCCGGATTCACGCATACTGAACCCGGGCGCGCTACTGTTGGCGCTTTACGCCCTCGGATTTGCCATGACCCGTCTGTTGATGGCCATTGGATTGGCCCTGTTGTCCTTGCCTGCGGTGGCTGCCATGAAAACCCGGCCTGTCGAATGGAGTGCTGGCCACGATCACTTCAGTGGTTACGTGGTCTATGACGATGCCAGTGCCGCCAAGCGCCCCGGCTTGCTGATGGTGCCGGACTGGTATGGCGTGACACCTGCTGCGCTGGACAAGGCCAGGCAGCAAGCTGGTAGCGACTATGTGGTGTTCGTGGTGGACATGTATGGCAAGGGCGTGCGCCCGGCCGACGACAAGCAGGCGCTGGCGCAGGTGCAGGTGCTGTATCCAAAGCCGATGCTGATGCGCGCGCGCATGCAAGCAGCGCTGGATGCGTTCAAGGCGCAAGCTTCGGCGGTGCCGCTGGATGCCACGCGGATCGGGGCGTTCGGCTTCTGCTTTGGCGGCTCATCCGTACTTGAATTGGCGCGCAGCGGCGTGAAGCTGGCCGGCATCGTGACCTTCCACGGCGGGCTGCACACCGAACTCCCGGCATCGCCGGGCGCCATCAAGACACCCATTCTGGTGTTGAATGGAGCCGCAGATCAAAGCCAGAAAGCGGCGATCGTGCCGTTCGAAGATGAAATGGACAGCGCGGGCGCGGATTGGCAGTTCGTCAACTTCGGTGGTGCGGTGCACTGCTTCGCGCTGGAAACCGCCAACAAACCCGGCTGCAAGTACGATCCGCGTGCCGCACGTCGCGCCTACGCCATGATGCATGGCTTTTTCGCTGGGCGATTTGCGCTGCGCGAGTGACCCGAGTCAGTGATCGCGATTGACCGCGTAATGCGCGAGTCCGCGTAGTGCGGCGGTGTAATCGTTATCGGGCAAGCCGCGCAGCGCCGCATTGGCGGTTTCGGCATACGCCAGTGCGCAGCGCCGGCTGTAGTCCAGGCTGTCACAGGCAGTGATAGCGGCTTGTGCGGCGGGTAGCCCATCCAGATCGCCATGCGCGACGATGTGGCGGAGCGTATCGCGGGTACCGGCATCCGATTGCGCCATCGCATGAATCAGCGGCAGGGTCATCTTGCCTTCGGCCAAATCATCACCGAGGTTCTTGCCCAAGGTGGCCGCGTCAGACGCATAGTCCAGTACATCATCGGCAATCTGGAAGGCATAGCCCAGATTCAGGCCATACGTGTGCAGTGCATCCTGGGTGGTGGTATCGGCGCCGGCCAGCAGCGCGCCAAGCCGGGTGGCCGCCGCAAACAGAATGGCGGTCTTGCGTTCAATCACGCGCAGATACGCGGACTCGTCGGTGTCCGGGTTGCGCACATGCAGCAATTGCAGCACTTCACCTTCGGCGATCATGTTGGTGGTGTTGGCTAGAATTTGCTGCACCGCCATGGATTCCAGCTCCACCATCAACTGGAAGCTGCGCGAATACAGAAAGTCGCCCACCAGCACCGATGCCGCGTTGCCCCACACCGCATTGGCGGTCTTGCGCCCGCGCCGCAGGTCGGATTCGTCCACCACATCGTCGTGCAGCAGGGTTGAGGTGTGGATGAACTCCACCACCGCCGCCAGCTGGTGCGCATCCGCGCCGCGATGACCCAGGGCACCGGCCGCCAGCAGCAACAGCATTGGCCGCAGGCGCTTGCCGCCGGCCCCGATGATGTATTCGGCCACCTGGTTGATCAGCACCACGTCCGAGGCCAGCCGACGGCGGATCAGCGCATCCACCGCAGCCATATCGGCGGCGGCCAGCGCTTGGATGGCAGAAAGACCAGGTGGTTCGCTGCGGCATGGAGTCATGAGGCAAGTTCGACAATGGGCAATCGCAATTATAGGCGGTGCGGGGTTTCCCGACCCCCGGATGCGGAATCCACCGTATAGCCGGCGACAGGGCCGTTATACTTCAATGGCATCGTCCGGATTGGACGGTATTACATCGAGGAATCCCATGGCACGCGGCGTCAATAAAGTCATCTTGGTCGGCAATCTGGGCAATGATCCGGATGTGAAGTACACCCAGGGCGGCATGGCCATCACCACGCTCAGCGTGGCCACCACCCATGTGCGCAAGGATCGCGACGGCAACCAGCAGGAAAAGACCGAGTGGCACCGGGTCAAGCTGTTCGGCAAGCTGGGCGAGATCGCCGGCGAGTACCTGAAAAAGGGCCGTCAGGTCTATATCGAAGGCCGCTTGGAATACGGCAGTTACGAGAAGGACGGTGTGAAGCACTACACCACCGACATCATTGCCGATGAAATGCAGATGATCGGCGGCGGCGAAGGCGGCCAGCGTGGTGGCAGCGAAGGTGGCGGCTATTCGCAGCAGCGTAGCGGTGGTGAGGGCGGTTATTCGCGTGACGGCGGTAGCGGCGGCAGCTATGGTGGTGAGCGCCCACAGCGCAGTGCCCCGGCACAACGGCGCGAGCCGGCACCCGCGGCGAAGGTGCAGGATTTTGACAGCAGCGTGCCGTTTGACGATGACATTCCGTTCTGATCAAACACCCACATGAGTGGCTCCCAGCGCCAGTTGACGCAGTGCTTCCTGGCCGAACCGTCGGATGTCAATTTCGGCGGCAAGGTACACGGCGGGCAGGTGATGCGTTGGATCGACCAGTGTGGCTATGCCGCAGCGGTGGGTTGGAGTGGCCGCTATAGCGTGACGGTGGCGGTGGGCGGCATTCGCTTTGTCACCCCGATCCGAATTGGCGATCTGGTCAGCGTCGAAGCAGTTTTGATCCACACCGGCAGTACTTCCATGCATTTTGCCGTGGATGTGCGTGCCCGCGACCCCAGACAAGATGCCGATCAAGCACGCCTATGCACGCATTGTGTCATTGTGTTTGTGGCAGTAGATGGCGATGGCAAGCCGGCAGCGGTACCGAGTTGGACGCCCGATAGCGAAGAAGACCTGCGTCTTTCCGAGTATGCACTGAAGGTGATGGAACTCAGCAAGGGCATCGAATCGACCATTGCCCGTTACCACGCGGCCAGCGCATAGACGTGATCGCCTGATATTGGCGCAGAAACACAAACACCGCCTTGTGGCGGTGTCATGCGACGTGCGGTATGTGAGTGGTAGAGGGTACGAATCAGCTACCCGTGGCGAGGCGGCGCGCTTCCATATACTTCTGCGCCCAATAGCCGGTGGTCAGGCTGGACACGGTGACATCGCGACCGGTGCGCGGGGCATGCAAAAACTGGCCGTTGCCAATGTAGATGCCCACGTGATCCACATGGCCTCGGCGGCCGAAAAACACCAAATCGCCTTCGGTCAGTGCATCGCGGCTGTCCACCTTGGTGCCTTGGTCGGCCATCGCGCGGGACACCCGCGGCAGGTCGATGCCGATGGTGCGGAAGACATAGCCCACCAAGCCACTGCAATCAAAGCCACCATCGGGGCTGTTACCGCCCCAGCGATAAGGCGTGCCAAGCAGGGCGAAGGCATTCTGGATGGCAGTACGGGCGCGGCTGACGGTGCTGATATTGGCCGCGCTATCTTGTGACTTTTGTAGCAGAGTGGCACCGCTAGTGACATCCGGTGTTGCGATGGCGGCGGTAGCTGGCAGCAATGCTGCCTGGCTTGAAAGAGGGGATGTCGTGGCGATGCTCGAGTCGGCCTTGTTGCCGACCGGCGTTACTGCCAGTACCGGAACGCTGGCAATTGCCAAGAGGCTGGCAAATAGCAGGCGAAGCCCACGATGGGGGCGGCGATCGGCATGGCCGTGGGGCAGGTTGACTGTCTTCACGCGGTCATCACATTGCAAAACCAGCGGCGACTATGCCCGGGTTGGCCGGCGCAAGGGTCAAAAAAACGTTAGATGGCTAAATATGAATGGGTAAAACTGAGGATTGTCCTGTTCATATTTGTGAATCCGTGCGCGAAATCACGACCAAAATTATCGCAACAGGCGTTTTGCACCGCTGTAGTGGTCGCGCCACCAGTGGCCATCCAGCCGGTCTAACCGCACGGTGCCGCCACTGCTGGGGGCATGCACAAAGCGGCCATCGCCCACGTAAATTCCCACATGGCGCACGTTGCCGGCGTCCCCAAAAAAAACGAGGTCTCCGCTGGCCAAGCGTTGTGGGTCGATGCGCGGGCCTTGCATGGCAATCAGCTCGCGGGTGGTACGCGGCAGGCGCACATCCAGCATGTCCCGAAAGACGTAGCCCACCAACCCGCTGCAATCGAAGCCACCTTCTGGCGTGTTGCCGCCATAGCGATAAGGCGTGCCGACCAGTCCGATCGCCCGCATCAGCACCGCATTGGCCTTGGCCGCATCCGCCGGTGGCGCATCGGTGCGTGTGGTGTGCGCTGGCGGGCTGGGTCGCGGCGGGGCGGTGCCACAGGCCGCGAGTATCGAAGTGAGTACAAGCGCGCACATTGGCGTCCGCAGTGGATTCCCCCGATAATGGCGGCCCGGTCGCTGCTGGCAGTTGGCTGGTTTCATCATCCGCGCAGTTTTGCCGCATCGTTTCGCGGTGGCAAGCGCCCAACTGAGAGTACGAAGGCACTATGAAGATCGAAAAAGACCGCGTCGTCCGTTTCCACTATGCCGTTGCCGAAACCGGCCAAGCCGCGCTGGAGAACTCGAAGGATGTGGGTGAACCGCTGGCTATCTTGTTTGGGCGCGGCCACATCATTCCCGGTTTGGAGAGTGCGATGGAAGGCCGTGAAGCGGGCGACAGCTTCAAAGCAGACGTGCGTGCTGCCGATGCCTACGGTGAGCGCCGCGACGGCTTGACCCAGCGCGTTCCCAAAAAACATTTCGGTGAGCAGAAGCTGACCCCGGGCATGCAGGTGGTGCTGCAAACCAATTTTGGCCCACGCGCAGTGACCATCGAAAAAGTGGGCATGAGCGTGGTGGATGTGGATTTGAATCACCCGATGGCGGGTAAAGATCTGAGCTTCGACATCGACATCGTTGAAGTGCGTGAAGCCAGCGAAGAAGAACTGGCCCACGGGCATGTGCATGGCGAGGGTGGTCACCAGCACTGAGTTGCTTGCACCGCAGTGTTCGACCGGCGGCCCGCGTTGCGGGCCGTTTGCGTTTTTGTGGGCCAAGCATGGCCTTCTGCCAGTAAGGATGTGGCTGTGCACTGTCACGCCGGTGGCAGAGCCGGGATAATGGGTGCACCTTACTTGTCCGCGCGGTGTGTCATGAGTGCAGCCATCCCAGAACAATCCATCGACTGCCTTGTGGTGGGTGCCGGCGTCACCGGGTTGGCGACCGCATTGGCTTTACTCGATGATGGGCGTGAGGTCACCGTGATTGATGTCGGGTTGGTTGGCAGCGGCGCCTCGCACGGCAATTGCGGCACCCTGACCCCCAGCCACGCGCCGCCGCTGGCCGGCCCCAGCACACTAATGCGCGCCGCACGCTGGATGTTCACCCCGGATGCGCCGCTCTACATCAAGCCCACCTTGAATCCGGATACCTTGCGCTGGATGCTGGGCTTCGCGCTGCGCTGTAATCATCGTGATTACGTGGCCAGCGCGCGCGCCAAATACACCCTGTTGGCCGATTCGCGGCAGCGCATCCAACACTGGGTGACCCGCTATCAGCTGGAATGCGAATTTGCCGAAACTGGCGAGGATTACGTGTTCAAAACGCGCCGCGATATGGATCGTGAGTTGGGCGATGTACCGATGCTGCGCGAGTTGGGTGTGGATGTTGAGGTCGTGGAGGGCAAGGATTACGAAGCCCGCGATCCGGCGTTCAAGCCCGGTCTTGCCGGGGCGTTGTGTTTTCGTGGCGATGCCGCATTGCGTCCCGATCGCTACGTTGCCGAGCTGGCGCGCGTGGTGCGCGCGCGTGGCGGACGCATCCTTGAACAGTGCGCCTTGGTATCACTGGCATCGTCCGCGCAAGGCGTCGTTGCGCAGACCGCACAGGGGCCATTGCGTGCACGCGATGTGGTGCTGGCTACCGGGGCATGGGCACCGCGGATTGCCGATGCCGTGGGACTGCCGTGGTTGCGCAAGACCATCCAGCCCGGCAAGGGGTATTCGATGACCTACAGTCCGCCAGCACTCACGCCCAAGCGGCCGGTGATTTTGTACGAACCCTCCGTTTGCGTCACCGCCTGGCCCAGCGGTTATCGACTAGGCAGCACGATGGAATTCACCGGCTACGACGATAGCCTCAATGCGCAGCGTCTGGGCGCACTAGAACGCGGTGCGACGCAATTTTTGCACCAGCCGGTGGGGCCGCAATTGCGTGAAAAATGGTGCGGCTGGCGGCCGATGAGCCGCGACGACATCCCGCTGATCGGCCGCGCTCCCGGCCACGTGCACCTGTGGATGGCGGTTGGACACGGCATGATGGGCGTCAGCATGAGCGCCAGCACCGGCCAACTGCTGGCCGACATGATCGCCGGCCGCACACCTTGCGTGAACCCTGCGCCGTTCGACCCGGCGCGGTTTGTGTGAGGTCATCGACTACATTTCAAGCGCCGTTACGGTTTTTCCATCCGAACCTCATAGAGCAGAGGGTAAGGCAGCCCACTTGCTAGCTTGGGCGGCGGTGGGAGTTTCCAATTGATTGCGGCCTGTTTGGCTAAGCATGTCGTCCAAGAGTTGACTGGTCGCACTTCGACATTTGAAAGGGTGCCATCAGCATTGACATCCGTGAGGATGGCAAACTCTGGTGCAGCGGTAGGCGCGGGGATTGTTTGACAGCTATTGATGATCTGAGTCAGGTAGTTCGCAGGGGATGTTGTTAGGCCTTGAAAGTATGCGTGGCCATTCAAAGAGTGTTCTAACGCTTTTGCGCGAAGCGCCCGCGCATTGGATCGTTCTTCAACGGTGCCGGTGCCGTGCAGCACCGCCTGCACCAACTGCACACCCTTTACCGCATCTGCATGATAGCTCCACCGTTTGGGGTCATTAAGTGCAATGAAACGTGCCATTGCTTCGTTGGATTCGGTGGCGTCAAAGCCGATCACATAAAGGCGTTGTCGCCAGCCTTCAGGGTTTTGTGGAAATTCGGAAAGTAAACTATCAATGCATTTGTTTGCAGCATCAAGCTGTTTGGAATCAATAAGCACCGCGCAATAGTTGTTATAGGCGTACTCTCTCGTGTTTTTGTCTTCAATGGCGCGCTTGAAATAGGGCGCGGCGGCGGCGGGGCCATCAAGTTTCCGAAGAATTTGGCCAAGTACTTCAAGCGCATGCCCATTGGTTGGATCAAGCACAACCGCGCGTTCGGCATCAGCACGCGCCCATTGCGTTTCACCCACATCCTGCAGGGCCAACGCCCGCAACCTAGATTCCTGCGCGTAGTTCGGTGAAAAGCGTAGGGCTTGTGAGAGGTAGCTGAGCGCTTTCCATGGCTCATCCTTGCGCAGATATGCCCCTCCAACCAGACGGAGATATGAGGCAATCGGGGCCTGGAGCGCAGCTGGTTCCAGCACAGCGAGTGCCTGCTGGTCTTGCTCTGGAGCATCCATGTGTTCAATTTCGTAAAATGCGTGCTGGAATGCAAACAGCCCTAATAGCGGATTATCTGCAACCCTTGCTTTTGCATACGCTGCAACTGCTCGCATCGCCGCATCAGAGCCACCCCAGCGCGGCTCAGCCGCGGTCATCATTTCATCGATGACGAAATAGGATGTGGGAGCTGCCTTGAGGCACTTGGCGGTAGCATAGGACTGCAACTTATCCGAGCTTTGCCTGCCAATTTCCATGAGTCCTTCACATGCAAGGATGAGCTTTGGGGATGCTTCCAGCGCAGCTGAGTATTCTTTTGCTGCGGCCTGGAAATAGGCACTCATTTTTTTGATGTTGTCGTCAGGTGTGTCCTTGATGAAGGCGCTGCCCCTTGCCGACCATCCTCGATTTTCCAGCACAAGGCCAAGTGCTGCGTGTGCAAACGCGCTTTGCGGATCAGCCGCTTGCCATTTACGCGCGATACGCTCAGCTTTGTCGCGGTTGGCATCACTAAAGACTGATAAAGCAGAGTTAATGTGTTCGCGCTGCGCCGGGTCAGTGTCGTCCGCATGTAGCAAGGTCTTGAAGTTTGTTTCAAGCGTTGCGGGGCCATTAGTTTGCGTTAGTAAACTTTCAATAGCATCAAGCGTATAGCGAGGGGGTGTGAGAAATGCGTTACAGCGCGCTTGGGCAAGGCCAGCAGCCCATGTATTGTTAGGTAAATCAGGATAGGCAAGGCAACGCCGCAGTGGGTCGGTGATGGCGTCGGCTTTGCGAATGGCGGCAAAATATTCCGCAAACTCAGGGGGGGCTTCCTTGGTGGGAGTAGCTGCTGGCAGAGAATAGGGAAGTATGGCCAGCAACAAAGTAATAAGGTGGTGATGTTTCAAACGAAACCTCCCAAGGGCACAGTTTTTATTGTCAATTGTTTATGTGGGCGCATAGTTGTTCACACCTCCAGCGTCGCCAAATCGCCCTTTTCTTCCAGCCAATTCTTCCGGTCGGAAGCGCGTTTCTTCGCTAGCAACATATCCATCAGCCCACGGGTGGCGGCATCATCATCCACGGTGAGTTGCACCAGTCGGCGGGTATCCACGTGCATGGTGGATTCGCGTAGCTGCAATGGATTCATTTCACCCAGACCTTTGAAGCGCGTCACGTTGACGTGGCCTTTGAGTTTTTCGCGTTGGATTTTTTCCAGTAGTAGGCGTTTTTCTTCTTCGTCCAGTGCGTAGAACACTTGCTTGCCCACATCGACACGAAATAATGGCGGCATCGCCACGAACACGTGACCTGCGCGTACCAGCGAAGGGAAGTGGCGCAGAAATAGCGCGCTCAGTAGCGTGGCGATATGCAAGCCATCGCTATCGGCGTCGGCCAAAATGACAATTTTTCCGTAGCGCAGGCCGTCGATTTCATCTTTACCGGGGTCGCAGCCGATGGCCACGGCCAGGTCATGCACTTCCTGTGAGCCCAGCACCTGCCCGGATGCCACTTCCCACGTGTTCAAAATCTTGCCGCGCAAAGGCAAGATGGCTTGGAAGTCTTTATCGCGTGCTTGGCGTGCGCTGCCGCCAGCCGAGTCACCTTCCACCAAAAACAGTTCCGTGCGCGAGAGGTCTTGCGAAATACAGTCGGCCAGTTTGCCGGGTAGTGCCGGGCCTTGCGTCACTTTCTTGCGGACGATTTGTTTTTCGGTTTTCAGGCGTGCGCTGGCGCGCTCGATAGCCAGTTGTGCGATTTTTTCGCCGAATTCGGTGTTGACGTTCAGCCAGAGCGAGAATGCATCATGCGATGCACCTTCCACAAAGCCTGCGGCTTGCCGCGAGCTCAAGCGTTCTTTGGTTTGCCCGGAAAACTGCGGGTCGGTCATTTTCAGCGATAGCACAAAAGCGACGCGATCCCATACATCTTCTGGCGCCAACTTCACTCCGCGCGGCAGCAAATTGCGGAAGTCGCAAAACTCGCGCAGGGCTTCGGTAAAACCGGTGCGCAGGCCATTGACGTGGGTGCCATGCTGGGCGGTGGGGATCAAGTTGACGTAGCTTTCTTGTACCAACTCGCCTTCGGGCAGCCACGCTACCGCCCAATCCACCACTTCGGTGTCTTTCTTTAAGCTGCCAACGAATAACTCCGGCGGGAGTAATTCGCGGCCGACCAACTCGCCTTTCAAATAGTCGCGCAGACCGTCTTCGAAATACCATTGGCTGCGCTCGCCACTGGCTTCATCAAACAGGTGCACGGTCAAGCCGGGGCAGAGTACGGCTTTGGCACGCAACAGGTGCTTCAGTGCGCGTAGGTTGAATTTGGCTGTGTCGAAATATTTGGCATCTGGCCAAAAGCGCAGACGGGTGCCGGTGTTCTTTTTGCCGACATTGCCCACGATCTCCAGTTGGGTGACGCGATCTCCATTGGCAAAGCCCATGTGGTACTCGTTGCCGTCGCGTTTGATGAACACATCTACTTTGTGCGACAGCGCGTTGACCACACTGACGCCCACGCCGTGCAGGCCGCCGCTGAACGTGTAGTTTTTATTGTTGAATTTACCGCCGGCGTGCAAGCGGGTGAGGATGAGTTCGATGCCGGGGATTTTTTCTTCGGGATGAATATCCACCGGCATGCCGCGACCATCATCGCTGACCTCGCAGCTACCGTCGGCATGCAAGGTCACGCTGATACTTTTGGCGTGGCCGGCCAGTGCTTCGTCCACCGCATTGTCGATCACTTCCTGCGCCAGATGGTTGGGGCGGGATGTGTCGGTGTACATGCCGGGGCGGCGTTTGACCGGATCCAGACCCGAGAGGACTTCAATATCAGCGGCGTTGTAGCGGGTATTCATTGGCGGAAAAAAACCTACAGCTGCGGCATGGGCGTGCAAGTGTGCGGCCTTGCGAATGGATTTGCACACTGCGGCAAACGATTTGGACCTAGCAAGCTCGTACAATGCACGGACAGCGATGGCATCGGTTTCCGAGGGGGTTTTTGTGGTGGATGTTGACGGGCGCGGCGAAATGCACGCGACCAAGATGCAGTTGCTTGCCGCAGATGTGGGGGGTACATACGCGCGCATCGGGTTGGTGGAGGTGGCTGGGGATGCGATTTCGGTGGGCTTCCATCGGCGCTATGCCTGCGCGGAATTCGGGGGTCTTGCGGCCATCTTGTGCCGCTTTCGCGAAGACTTGCGTGAGGCCGGTAGCGCCCTGCCAACGACCTGCGTGGTGGCGATTGCCGGTGTGCTGCAGGGGGATGTGCTGCTCAATCGCAATCTGCCGTGGCAAGTTTCGCTGACCCAAACCCGCCATGAAGCGGGTATTGCACATTTGCATCTCATCAACGATTTTGAGGCGTTGGCGTGGGCGCTGCCCAAAATCCCACCGACGCAAATGCAGGTGCTGGGGGTGGGGGATGCGAGTGGACTGCCATTGCCGGTCCTACTGTTGGGGCCAGGCACGGGGTTGGGGGCGGCGGCGGTGGTCGATCAAAATGGTCGAACCAATGTACAGCCCAGTGAGGCGGGGCAGGCCGCGCTAGCAGCCAATAGTTCGTTGGAGCTGGACGTGGTGCGCATGCTGCAAGCCCAGTTTGGGCACGTGGCCAACGAGCGGGTGTTTTCGGGGCCGGGCTTGATCAATCTGTATCAGGTCTTATGCGAGCTGCGCGGTGTGCAGCCACGGTGGCACACGCCGGCAGATTTGGTGGATGCCGCCGATGCTGGCAATGATGTGCTGGCGGCCGAGTGCGTGGCGTTGTTCTGTCGTTGGTTTGGCAGTTTTGCCGGCGATTTGGCCATCACATTTCGCGCCCGCTCGGTGTGTCTGGCAGGTGGTTTGACCGGTCACTTGCAGCACTATCTGCGGCAAGGTGGCTTCATGCAACGGTTCATAGACAAAGGTGTGCTGTCTGACACCTTGCGTGAGGTGCCGGTGTTCACCCTCGAACATGGTCAATTGGGGCTGATTGGCGCCAGTGCATGGTTGGTGGCGCACCATCCCCACGCGCTGTGTGGGGCTTAGCAAGCCGACGATGCCGGTATTTCATGGTGCTGCGCGCCTGGCAAAACGATGGGGTGCAACAATAGGCCGTAACAACGGGATGCAGGGCGCGACGCGAGCCGGTAGAATGGGCATTTCCAGCGCCGTGCCGTCGCCATGACTTCCCCTGCATCTTCTACACCCCTCCTGTTTGTCACCGGGGGCGTGGTGTCCTCGCTTGGCAAAGGCATTGCTGCCGCCTCGCTTGCTGCCATCCTTGAAGCGCGCGGCCTGCGCGTCACCATGATGAAGCTCGACCCGTATTTGAACGTGGACCCGGGCACCATGAGCCCGTTCCAGCACGGTGAGGTCTACGTCACCGATGATGGTGCCGAAACCGATTTGGACTTAGGCCATTACGAACGCTTCGTCAATACGCGCCTGTCCGGCCTCAATTCCATCACCACCGGCAAGATTTACGAGGCGGTGATCCGCAAAGAACGCCGTGGCGATTATTTGGGTGGCACCGTGCAGGTGATCCCGCATGTGACGGATCAAATCAAGACCTGTATTGATGCCGCCACCGATGGATTTGATGTGGGTATCGTCGAAATCGGTGGCACCGTGGGCGATATCGAATCCCTGCCTTTCCTCGAAGCCATTCGCCAATTACGTACCGAGCGCGGTGCCGACAAAGCCATGTTCATGCACCTGACCTTGGTGCCCTACATCGCCGCTGCTGGTGAGCTGAAAACCAAGCCCACCCAGCATTCGGTGAAGGAACTGCGCAGTATTGGCATTCAGCCGGATGTGCTGATTTGCCGCAGCGAGCAGCCCCTCCCCGACGGTGAACGCCGCAAAATCGCGCTGTTTACCAATGTGCCGGAAAAGGCGGTGATCTCAGCAATCGATCTGGACAACATCCATAAAATTCCGCGCTGGTTCCATGCGCAGGCGCTGGATCAGATCGTGGTGGAGCAATTGCGCTTGCCGGTGGGTGCTGCCGATTTGTCCGAATGGGATGCAGTGGTGGATGCTGCTGCGCATCCGGTGGATGCGGTGACGATTGCCGTGGTCGGCAAATATGTGGATCACCAAGATGCTTACAAATCGGTGGGCGAGGCGCTCAAGCACGGCGGTATTCGTCAGCGCACCAAGGTGGCCTTGAAGTGGCTGGAAGCCGAAGATGTCGAGCGCGACGGCGCGGCCAATGTGCTGGCGGGCGTGGATGGTGTGCTGGTGCCGGGCGGGTTTGGTGATCGCGGGTTTGAAGGCAAGGTGTTGACTTCAAAATATGCACGCGAAACCGGGCTGCCGTATTTCGGCATTTGCTATGGCATGCAGGCGGCGGTGGTGGATGTGGCACGCAATCTGGCGGGTCTGGAGGGTGCCAACAGTACCGAAAATGACAAGCAAGCCAAGCATCCAGTAATCGGCCTGATCACCGAATGGCGCACGCAAAGCGGTGACATCGAGCGCCGTGATGAGGGCTCGGACTTGGGTGGCACCATGCGCCTTGGCCTGCAAGAACAGCGCGTCAAGCCGGGCACATTGGCGCATGCGTTGTACGGCAAGGATGTAGTGAGTGAGCGTCACCGCCATCGCTACGAATTCAACAATCGCTACCGCGTGCAATTGGAAGAAGCGGGCATGGTGATCTCCGCCAAGTCGATGGATGACTTGTTGGTGGAGATGATCGAAATGCCACAAGCCGCGCATCCGTGGTTCCTGGCCTGCCAAGCACATCCGGAATTTTTATCCACGCCACGCAGCGGGCATCCGCTGTTTGTGGGGTTCATCAAGGCCGCGCGCGCGCGCAAGGCGAGCAACCAGAAATGAGTGCATCCATGAAACTTTGTGGCTTTGATGTGGGCTTGGAACACCCGCTGTTCCTGATCGCCGGACCCTGCGTGGTGGAAAGCGAGCAGCTGCAATTGGATGTGGCCGGGCAATTGAAGGAAATCACCAGTCGGCTTGGCATCCACTTCATCTTCAAGTCCAGCTTTGACAAGGCCAACCGCACCTCGATGAATAGTTTTCGTGGCCCCGGCATGGAAGAAGGCTTGCGCGTGCTTTCGGAAGTGAAGCGTCAGATTGGCGTGCCGGTGCTCACCGATGTGCACGAATACACGCCGATGGACGAAGTCGCCTCGGTGGTGGATGTGCTGCAAACACCCGCCTTCTTGGTGCGCCAGACCGACTTCATCACCAAAGTTTGCGCCACCGGCAAGCCGGTGAACATCAAGAAAGGCCAATTCTTGTCACCGTGGGACATGAAACCAGTGGTGGAAAAAGCCAAATCCACCGGCAATGCGCAGATCATGGTGTGCGAGCGCGGTGCCAGTTTTGGCTACAACAATCTGGTCTCTGACATGCGCAGCCTATCGGTGATGCGCGACACCGGCTGCCCGGTGGTGTTTGATGCTACTCACTCGGTGCAATTGCCGGGTGGGCAGGGCAGCACCAGCGGTGGTCAGCGCGAATTCGTGCCGGTGCTGGCGCGCGCTGCGATTGCGGTGGGCGTGGCCGGTATTTTTATGGAAACCCACCCCGACCCCAGGAAGGCGTTGTCCGATGGCCCCAATGCGTGGCCGCTAGGCAAGATGGAAGCGCTGTTGACCACCTTGCTGGAACTGGATGCGATTACCAAACGCAGTGGTTTTCTGGAACACTCACTTTAACCCCCACGACAACACAACTCCCCGACCATGACCACAATCACCCATATCCAAGCCCGCGAAATACTTGATAGCCGCGGCAACCCCACGCTGGAAGCCGAAGTCGCACTGAGCGATGGCTCACTGGGCCGTGCCGCCGTACCGTCGGGTGCATCCACCGGTAGCAAGGAGGCGGTAGAACTGCGTGATGGCGATAAAACCCGTTATCTGGGCAAGGGTGTGTTGAAAGCGGTGGGGCATGTCAACGGCACGATTGCTGAAACGCTGCGCGGATTTGATGCGGCCGATCAAGCGGGGCTGGATAAGCGCCTGATCGACCTCGATGGCACCGACAACAAAGGTCGCTTGGGTGCCAATGCGCTGCTGGGGGTTTCGATGGCAGCGGCGCATGCCGTGGCGGCTTCCAAAAAGCAAGCACTGTGGCAATACCTCAGCAGCCTGACCGGTGCCACGCCGGTGTTGCCGGTGCCGATGATGAACATCATCAATGGCGGCGCACATGCCGACAACAATGTGGACTTGCAAGAGTTCATGGTGTTGCCGGTGGGCTTTGATTCGTTTTCCGAAGCGCTGCGCAGTGGCACTGAAATTTTCCATGCGTTGAAGTCGGTGTTGAAGGCGCGCGGCCTCTCTACGGCAGTGGGTGACGAAGGCGGCTTTGCGCCCGATCTGCGCAGCAATGAAGAGGCGCTGGAAGTGATCCTTGAAGCCATCGGCAAGGCCGGCTATAAGGCTGGCGAAGATGTGATGCTGGGGCTGGATTGTGCGTCCACAGAGTTTTATGAAAACGGCAAATACAACCTCACCGGCGAAGGCAAGCGCTTAAACTCTGAACAGTTCGTGGATTTCCTTGCCAACTGGTGCACGCAGTACCCCATCATCACCATTGAAGATGGCATGGCCGAAGACGATTGGGACGGCTGGAAGCAGCTTACCGACCGCTTGACTGGCAAGGTGCAATTGGTGGGTGATGATTTATTCGTCACCAATCCACGTATCTTCCGCGATGGCATCAGTCGTGGCGTGGCCAACGCCATCCTGATCAAGGTGAATCAAATCGGCACCTTGTCGGAAACCTTGGAGGCGATTGCGATGGCGAATGCGGCCAACTACGCCGCGATAGTGTCGCATCGGTCAGGGGAAACCGAAGACACCACGATTGCCGACATCGCCGTGGCCACGACTGCTACCCAGATCAAGACGGGCTCGTTGTGCCGCAGCGATCGCGTGGCCAAGTACAACCAGCTGCTGCGCATCCAGCAGCAGTTGGGCAGTGCCGCCCGTTACGCTGGGCGCGATGCGTTTGTGTCGATCCAACGCTGATTGGGACGGGCGATGAAACGCACCGGCGCGTTGCTGCTGGTCTTGTTGCTGTTGCTGGCGGGGCTGCAATACAAGTTGTGGTACGGCCACGGCGGGCAGGCCGACGTGGTGGCCTTGAATGCCCAAGTGCTGGCCCAGCAATCCGAAAACGGCAAGCTGCAAGCGCGCAACGATGCGCTTGCCGCCGAAGTAACCGATCTGAAAACCGGCGGTGCCGCAGTTGAAGAACGCGCGCGCGCCGAGTTGGGCATGGTCAAACCGGGCGAGACGTTTTATCGGGTGATCGATCACGCGGCCGCAACACAACAACAACCCAGCGCAACCTCCGCACCGGCAGCAGACGCCGCACCCGCCGAAGAACCCGCACCCGCCGAAGAACCCGTGGGGGATGAAGTCACCGACGCACCGGCTGCCAAGGTCGAGCCCAACCCGTGACGTGGGCACTCGTTCCGGCCGCCGGCAGTGGGCGTCGTTTCGGCGGCGAAATCCCGAAGCAATACCAGTACGCAGCGGGTAAGCCGCTGATTGCGCATACGTTAGATGCGCTGCTATCGCACCCACACATTGCCGGCGTGGTGGTGGCATTGGCGCAAGACGACCCGCATTGGCCAGGCTGGAGCACCTTGCATGGCAAGCCGGTGCTGACGTGCGTGGGCGGTGGTGAGCGTGCAGATTCGGTGCTGGCAGCGTTGCACGCGTTGCCCGAGCATCTTACGGATGAAACGCTGGTGTTGGTGCACGACGCCGCCCGCCCCAATCTGCGGCATGCCGATATTTCGACATTGATCACTGCCGCGCGCAGCCACGCCGATGGCGCGCTGTTGGCCGCGCCGGTGCGCGACACCCTCAAGCGGGCCGATCGCCATACGTGCGTCAACGCAACCCAGCCGCGCGACGGCCTATGGCGCGCATTGACGCCGCAAGCATTTCCGCGCGGCTTGCTGCAACATGCGCTGGAAACCGCGCGTGCAGCGGGTGTGCACGTCACCGATGAGGCCATGGCCATCGAGTACTTGGGCCGGCATCCACGCCTAGTGGAAGGCCGCGAGGATAATCTGAAAGTCACAACCCAAGCCGATCTGGCCTTGGTGGATTTTTTATTGACGAGGCACGCATGAAGATTCGTATCGGCCAAGGGTTTGATGTCCACGCCTTTGGCCCCGGCGAGCACATCATGTTGGGCGGCGTGCGGGTGCCGCATACGCAGGGCGTCATCGCGCACAGTGATGGCGACGTCGCGCTGCACGCGCTGTGCGATGCCCTACTGGGCGCGCTGGCGCTGGGGGATATCGGCCAGCATTTCCCGCCCTCGGATGCACGCTGGAAAGATGCCGATAGCCGCGCATTGCTACGCCATTGCAATGACCTGTTGCACGCGCAAGGCTGGCAAGCGGGCAATTGCGATATCACCGTAATTTGCGAACGCCCCAAAGTCGGGCCGCATGCACAGGCGATGCGGGAAATCATTGCCACCGATCTTGGTATCGCAATGGATGCGGTCAGCGTAAAGGCCACCACCAGCGAAAAGTTGGGGTTCACCGGGCGCGGCGAAGGTATTGCTGCACAGGCCGTGTGCCTGTTGGTGCGCGCATGACGGCGCTGCCGCGTGCGCACGGCGCACTGCTGCTATCTGCACGGATGCGCAGCACACCCGAAGATTTTTTTGTGGAAGAACTGCCCGGTTTCGACGCCAGCGGTGTTGGCGAGCACTTGTTGTTGACGATTGAAAAACGCGGCATGAATACCGCGTTTGCAGCCAAGCGTATTGCCGAGTGGGCGGGCGTGGCCGAATCCGCCATCGGCTATGCGGGTTTGAAAGACCGCCACGCGGTAACGCGGCAGCGTTTCAGTGTGTGGATCCCCAAAAAAATCGCGCCGGATTTTGCTGCCCTGCAGGCCGGCGATTTACGCCTACTCGAACACGCATGGCATACCCGCAAATTGCCGCGTGGCGCGTTGGCGGGGAATCGCTTTGTACTGGTCTTGCGCGATGTCACAGGCGACCGCGCCAGTCTCGACAAGCGGCTGCACGACATCGCCCAGCATGGGGTTCCCAACTATTTTGGCGAACAGCGCTTTGGTCGCGGCGGCAACAATGTGCAGCAAGCGGTGGCGATGTTTGCCGGACGCCGGGTGAAACGTGACGAGCGCAGCCTGCTGCTGTCGGCGGCGCGCTCGGAACTGTTCAACCGGGTGCTGGCGGCGCGTGTCGAAGCAGGCAATTGGAACGCCGCATGCGATGGCGAGGTCTGGATGCTGGACGGCAGCCGCAGCGTGTTCGGGCCGGAAGCAATGACGCTGGAGTTGCAAGCGCGGCTGGACGCTTTTGACATCCACCCCACCGGCCCGTTGTGGGGCGAAGGGGAACTGCGCAGCGCGGGCGACGTGCGCGCGCTGGAGCTGGCGGCGATGCAAGGCGACACCGCCAACCGTTTGCGCAACGGGCTGGAAGCCGCCGGAATGAAGCAAGAGCGCCGCAGCTTACGTCTCTGTCCACAGGCACTGGCTTGGCGCTGGCGGGACGATGGCAACTTGGAATTGGACTTTGGCTTACCGCCGGGGTGCTATGCCACCACGGTGCTGCGTGAGCTGGGCGATTTCGAATGATCAGTGACCGGCCGGGCCTGCGCAGCAGGCCACCGCATTATTGACGGCAAAAGAAAACGCCCGGCGTGTGGCCGGGCGTCTCGGGTATTGGTGGGCCGTCAAGGATTCGAACCTTGGACCTATTGATTAAGAGTCAACTGCTCTACCAACTGAGCTAACGGCCCCGAAGAAGCGAAATTGTAGCAAACAATCTTTTTGATGCAAGTGTTGCGGCGCATCAAAATCGGCAAAGCAAAGCAAAGTGGGGTGGCTGAGGGGACTCGAACCCCCGACAACTGGAATCACAATCCAGGACTCTAACCAACTGAGCTACAGCCACCACAAAACCTAACTTCTAACCTTCCACAAATTGGCGCGCCCGGCAGGAATCGAACCTGCAACCACCGGCTTAGAAGGCCGGTGCTCTATCCGGTTGAGCTACGGGCGCCCGGGCCGGAGGGTTGCATCGTGCGGTACCGAAATTGGTCGGGGTAGAGGGATTCGAACCCCCGACATCCTGCTCCCAAAGCAGGCGCGCTACCAGACTGCGCTATACCCCGACGATGGAACCGAACATTCCGGAAACACTTGTCACGTTGCTTCCTGTTCGCTGTCGTGACGCGCCAGCGCTACGAAAGGCCCGGCATTGTCCGGCCAAGCGCGCCACATGTCAACGGCAATTGTTGACGACGCTGGCACAAGTGGGCGAAATCAGCCAAACTAGTACGTTCCGCGCGGCCCTGCTGCGCACGCCTTCAGTCACTATACCCGTCAACCGGGCGTTTACTCGCCCGCCCAGGAGTCATCGCATCATGCAAGTCTCGGTCGAATCCACCGGCAACCTCGAGCGCCGCGTCACCCTCAGTCTGCCTGCGGGCGATGTCGAAGCGCAGATCGGCAGCCGCCTGCGCGAGATCGCGCACAACGTGCGCATCAAGGGCTTCCGCCCCGGCAAGGTGCCGACCAAGGTGGTCGAGCAGCGTTATGGTGGCCAAGTGCGCGCCGAAATCGTGGATAGTCTGCTGCGTCAAGGGCTGGATCAAGCGGTGCGTGACAACGAATTTCGCGTTGCCGGTTTGCCGCAAGTCATGCCGGGTGAAGACGCAGCCGAAGGTGAATTGAAGTATGTCGCCTCGGTGGAACTGGTGCCGGATTTTGGCGATCTGGATATGACCAAACTGCAAGTCGTGCGGCATACCTCGGAAGTGGCCGACGCCGACATCGAGCGCATGCTGGAAAACCTGCGCCAGCAGCGTGGTAGCTGGAGCAAGGTTGAGCGCGCCGCCAAAGCCGGTGATCTGGTCAACGTGGAAACTTCCAGCGTGATCGACGGTGCGCGTTTGCCCGCCGAAGGCGTGGAAAAAACCAGCACCGTGCTGGGCTCCGCAGGCATGTACCCGGAAGTCGAATCGGCGCTGGTGGGAATGCAGCCGGGCGACGAAAAAACCTTGGACGTGACGCTGCCGGCCGATTGGCATGTGGCGCAGTTTGCCGGCAAGACCGTGCACTCGACCTTCAAGCTGACCGACGTGTTCGAGCAGGCGTTGCCGGAAATCGACGCTGCCTTCATTCGCAGCTTCGGCGTCAAGAGCGGCGAGCTGGAACAGTTCAAGGCGGATATCCGCAGCAACCTAGAGCGTGAGCTGAAGGGTGCGCTGATGAA
>NZ_DAOOUM010000042.1:0-11240 GCF_035369645.1 Thermomonas sp.
AGATTCAGGCGACAATCGGCGTGCTCACATATTCCTTCGATACTCCCCACCCACCGCATACAACGCATGGCTGATCTGTCCCAGCGAATGCGTCTTCACCGCCTCCATCAGTGATGCAAACACGTTGCGCCGTTCGCGAGCGGTGGTTTGCAGCCCACGCAGTCCTTCGCTGGAAAACTCGTTGCGGTTGCCCTGATACCCCGCCACGTTCGCAATCTGCTGCCCCTTCTCCCCTTCGGTCGAGCGGATCAGTTCGATCTCGGTGACGATGTCGCCACCGTGTTCCTTGGGCAGGAAGGTGTTGACGCCGACCAGCGGCAGGCTGCCATCGTGTTTCTTGTGTTCGTAGTACAGCGACTCTTCCTGGATCTTGCCGCGCTGGTACATGGTGTCCATCGCGCCGAGCACGCCGCCGCGCTCGCTGATCGCCTCGAACTCCTTGTACACCGCCTCTTCCACGATGTCGGTGAGTTTGTCGACGATGAAGCTGCCCTGCCACGGGTTCTCGCAGAAGTTCAGGCCCAGTTCCTTGTTGATGATCATCTGGATGGCGACGGCACGGCGCACGCTCTCTTCCGTGGGCGTGGTGATCGCCTCGTCGTAGGCGTTGGTGTGCAGGCTGTTGCAGTTGTCGAACAGCGCATACAGCGCTTGCAGCGTGGTGCGGATGTCGTTGAACTGGATTTCCTGCGCGTGCAGGCTGCGGCCGCTGGTCTGGATGTGGTACTTCATCATCTGGCTGCGGGACGATGCCCCGTAGCGCTCGCGCATGGCGCGGGCCCAGATGCGGCGGGCGACGCGGCCGATCACGGTGTATTCCGGATCCATGCCATTGCTGAAGAAGAAACTCAGGTTCGGCGCGAAGTCGTCGATGCGCATTCCTCGCGCAAGGTAGTACTCGACGATGGTGAAGCCGTTGGACAGCGTGAAGGCCAGCTGCGAAATCGGGTTCGCGCCGGCCTCGGCGATGTGGTAGCCGGAAATCGACACCGAGTAGAAATTGCGCACACCGTGGTCGACGAAATACTGCTGGATGTCGCCCATCATCCGCAGTGCGAATTCGGTGCTGAAGATGCAGGTGTTCTGCGCCTGATCTTCCTTCAGGATGTCGGCCTGCACCGTGCCGCGCACGGTTTTCAGCGTCTCGGTTTTGATGCGGGCATAGGTGTCGGCATCCACCAATTGGTCGCCGGTCATGCCGAGGAAGGCCAAGCCAAGACCATCATTGGTGGCCGGCAGTTCGCCCTCGTAGCGCGGGCGGTTGCGGCCTTCGAAAAACGCCGCGATCTTGTGCTCCGCTGCTGCCCAACGCGCCGGGTCGGCCTTCAGGTATTTCTCCACCTGCTGGTCAATGGCGGTGTTCATGAACATCGCCAAGATAATGGGCGCCGGGCCGTTGATGGTCATCGACACACTGGTGGTCGGCGCGCACAGGTCGAAGCCGGAATACAGCTTCTTCATGTCGTCCAGGGTCGGGATATTGACCCCGGAATTGCCGATCTTCCCAAAGATGTCCGGGCGCGGCGCCGGGTCTTCGCCGTACAGGGTCACGCTGTCGAAGGCGGTTGAAAGCCGTGCGGCAGGCTGGCCCACGCTGAGGTAGTGGAAGCGGCGATTGGTGCGCTCCGGCGTGCCTTCACCGGCGAACATGCGGATCGGGTCCTCGCCGGTGCGGCGGTAGGGATAGACGCCGCCGGTATAGGGATATGCGCCGGGCAGGTTTTCCTTTTGCAGGAAAGTCAGCAACTCACCCCAGCTTTTGTAGGTGGGCGCGGCGATCTTCGGGATCTGCTGATGCGAGAGTGATTCGCGGTAGTTTTCGACGCGAATGGTTTTATCGCGCACCTGGTATTCGTTGACCGGCTTGACGATGGATTTCAGCCGCGCCGGCCACTCGCGCAGCAGCTTGAGTGCTTCGGAATCCAGCGACTGGATGGCGTCGTTGTAGCGCTGGCGCAGGGTGAGTAGCGAGCGATCTGGCGCTTGCGCCCCTCTCCCTTCGGGAGAGGGGTTGGGGTGAGGGTGCGACGCCGAACCCTCACCCTCGGTCCCTCTCCCGGAGGGAGAGGGAAGCACGGCCTCGGCGGGGTACAACTCCAGCGCCTTCGGCAGCGCGGCATCGCCCAGCTCCTTGAGTGCCTGCCACAACGACTGCGCGCGATCGGCGACCTCCGCCTGCGATTCGATGCGCGCATTGATCGCCCTGCCCTGCTCGGCAATCTCGGCCAGATAGCGCACCCGCGAACCCGGAATCAGCACGGTGGCGCGGGGCTCTTTCAGCTCGGTATTGAGCGTCGGCGTCCACTGGCCAACATCCAGCGCCAGCTTCTCGCGCAGCAGCCGGCACAGGTTGGCGAACATCCAGTTCAGGCCAGGATCGTTGAACTGCGACGCGATCGTCGGGTAGACCGGCACATCCCCATCCTTCACATCAAAGCGGACGTGGTTGCGCTTCCACTGCTTGCGGACGTCGCGCAGTGCGTCTTCGGCACCGCGCTTGTCGAATTTGTTGAGCACGACGAGTTCCGCGAAATCCAGCATGTCGATTTTTTCGAGCTGGCTGGGCGCGCCGAAGTCGCTGGTCATCACGTACATCGGGAAATCGACGAGATCCACGATCTCCGAGTCGCTCTGACCGATGCCGGCGGTCTCGACGATAACGAGGTCATAGCCCAGCGACTTCAGGAAGCCGATGCAATCCTTCAGCACCACATTGGTCGCCATGTGCTGGCGGCGGGTGGCCATCGAACGCATGAACACGCGCTGAGAACGCAGCGCGTTCATGCGGATGCGGTCGCCGAGCAAGGCGCCGCCGGTGCGGCGACGGGTCGGGTCCACCGAGATCACCGCGATATGCATGTCCGGAAACTGCGCCAGAAAGCGGTTCAACAGTTCGTCGGTGACCGAAGATTTGCCCGCACCACCGGTGCCGGTAATGCCCACTACCGGCGTTTTGGCACCGGCCAACTGCCATTCTTTGCGCAGATGATTGAGCGTGGTTTCGTCCAGCGCCTGCTCCTCGATGGCACTGAGCATGCGGCCGATTTCAATCTCGTTGTCGAAGCTGACCTTGTGCGGCATATCCACCGGTAGGCGCGCCTTTTCGGCACGCGCCACGACATCCTCGATCATGTGCACCAAGCCCATGTGCATGCCGTCATTGGGGTGGTAGATGCGTTCCACGCCGTAGGCTTGCAGCTCGCGGATTTCCTCGGGGGTGATGGTGCCGCCACCGCCGGCAAACACGCGGATGTGCGCGGCGTTGCGCGCTTTCAGCATGTCCACCATGTACTTCAGGTATTCGACGTGGCCGCCCTGATAGCTCGACAGCGCGATCGCGTCGGCGTCTTCCTGCAAGGCCGCGCGCACCACATCCTCGACCGAGCGGTTATGGCCCAGATGAATCACTTCCGCACCCTGTGCCTGGATCAGCCGACGCATGATGTTGATTGCGGCGTCGTGGCCATCGAACAGGCTGGCGGCGGTGACGAAGCGCAGCGGGGTGGACTCGACGTGCTGCTGCGGCAGATTGGCGGCGGGGGTATTCATGAGGCTGCGTTCACATGGGACGTGGCAATCGCCTATTGTACCGCCCATGCGAACGCAACCCGCTGCGTTTGCGGCAGCCCTACTTCACTTCATCAAACACGTACTCATGCTGGCCGTCGCGCACGATGAGCTGGCGCATACCAGCCTTCACTGCACCGACAAACGGGAACCCGGCAGCCACCGGATCGATGGTCACGAAGGCCAAACTGCCATCCACCTGTGGTTGCGTGGCAACAGCGGAAGAAAACGACCCCACGTCAAACACGACCTTGCCGTGGTTGCGCTTGACCCATAAATCGCCCAGTGCTGGGTTGTGATAGCGATTGGCCAAGCCCGCTAGGGCCTTAGCATCCGCAGGCCATTGCAACAACTTGCGCTGCGCATCGAATGCGGCGCGATTGGCTTTGGCCGTAGCGGTGGCGGCGGCCACCGCCTGCGGCTCGCCATCGAACATCAACTCCATCAGCCGCCGCTTGAACGGGCCTCGCAGGTACACGCCCTCGTCGGCGTTGGTCAGGATCACCGCGCCCACTTTCTGCTCCGGCCACCACATCATGTTGGAATGAAAGCCGCCCAAGTCGCCGCCGTGGTCGATCACGGTGACGCCGTCGCTGTTGTCCACCATCAAGGCCATTGCATAATTCTTGTCCACGCCGAGGGCAATTTGCGGCTCACGGCGTTGCAATAAAGCAGCCTCGCCGATGTAGCGTTTGCCATCCGGCAGCAGGCCACGGTCGATTTCCATTTGTACATACTTGAGCATGTCGTCCACCGTGCTCCACGCCGCACCGGCCGGACGCGAGGCGATGATGGTGTCGTTCAACCCCATGCCCATGACCTGCACCTTATGGTTGATGTCGTAACCATGCGGCGCAGCGTAGTCACCGGTTTGCGCCTTGGCATAATCGAAGGTGGTGTTGTGCATGCCCAAGGGATCAAATACCAGCGCCTGCATCGCCTTGTCATAGCCGGCGCCCAGCTCACTACCGGGGTACGCAACTTGGCCGCCGATATAGCCCGCAGCCGCAGCCATCGGGTTGGAATACTGGAACAGTTCACCAAACCCGCTGGTGGGTTGCATTGTACCCAGCGTTGTCAGCACGCTGGCGGGGGTTTGTTTTTCGCCTTCAAACAACCATTCCATATCCTGCCTGGGCACACCAGTGCACGCGCAGATCAGGTGCTTCACCAGCACCTTGTCGGTGGTGGCGGCATCCCCCAGTTTGAAGCCGGGATACACATCTTCGGCACGCGCATTCCAATCCAGCTTGCCGGCATCCACCAGTTTGGCCAGCATCAGCGTGGTCAGCGCCTTGGTGTTAGAGGCGATCATGAAGCGGGTATCGGCATCGACTTTGGCAGGCTTGCCCAGCTGACGCACCCCGAAGCCGCGTGCCATCACTACTTTGCCATCCTGAATGATGCCGATGGCGACACCGGGCACGTCAAAATCCTTGCGCATCTGTTCGACAAAATTGGTCACTTGCTGCAGGCGGGCCGCATCCAATGGATGAGCACTGCGCCCGGCGAAGGTTTCACGCACGTAGCCAGCGGGTTGTAGGCGTTGATAGATCTTTCCGATTTGCGCGCTGCGCTTTTCAGCTATCCCCTGATCGATGTCGTTGAGTACCACCGTCCATGTCTTGCCCCGCCGCAAGGCGGCCGCGCTGATGGCACGCTTGGCATTTTGCGGCACGTCGTAATCGTAAAACCGCCGCTCCTCCCAGCCATCACGCGGGTTGGCATTGGTCGCCAATAAAAACTTGGGCGTCGCGCCTACGGCTGCCCACGCCGCCGCAACTGCTGCATCGGCGCTGCTTTCGGTGGCATCCGCGATTACCACGCGCGAACCATCGGCCTCGGGTGGGGTCAGCCATGTGGCGCTGCCATGTCGCTGATGGCCCCAGCCCTCAGGCACAATGAATGTCGTGCCACGTGGGGTTGCGACCGCAGTCTCGGTATTGACAGCAACTACTGCCGATTGCGATGCCGCCTCACCCGCCTGTACCCCCGCCATAGGCACACACAAGGCAATGGCCAGAGCCGTATGTTTGAACACGTTACGCATGAGTACTCCCCAATAGCCTGACCACAATGGTGGCTACCGTGTGTTCAACGCATTCACTCTGGAATACAGGCCACCGATGCTGTTGTGGCATGCTGAAGCCCCTGAATCCGTGCCTTTCCCATGCTTCGTAATTTGTCATTGCTGGCACTCCTCAGCGCATTGCTTGCCTGCTCGCATACGCCGACGCCAGTCGCCATTGCAACCCCACGAGTATTGCTGCTGGGCGAAGTCCACGATAACGCCGCCGGCCACGCCGCCCGCATTGCCGTGCTGCGCGAAAAATTGGCCACAGGCTGGCGGCCGGCCATTGCGATGGAGCAATTTGACCGCGAACGCCAGTCTGATCTGGATGCCGCGATGCGCGACTGCACCGATGCCGACTGCGTGATTGCCCGCGCCGCACCCGCCAAATCCAGTTGGGAGTGGACGCATTACAAGCCCGTCATTGAACTGGCCCGGCAATACCAACTGCCGCTATATGCCGCCAATCTGTCACGCGCCGCGGCATCCAACATCGTGCGTGCCGGGTTTGCCGATGCGCTGCCTGCCGACCTCATCGCCCACTACCGCTTGGATGCACTGCCCGTCAGCGTGTTGGCGGCGCAATCGTCCGAAGTACGTGATAGCCATTGCGGGCAATTACCCGAGGCCATGGTGGTGCCGATGGCCAAGGCGCAGATCGCTCGTGATGTGGTGATGGCCGATGTCATACGCACAGCGCTGCACCAGCACGCAGCCGGCATCGTGCTGATTGCCGGCAACGGCCATGTGCGCAGCGATATCGCGGTACCGTTCTGGTTGCACCGCGCCGGCTTGACCCCAAGCACGCTGGGATTCTTGGAACCCAATGCAAATGCCGCCCCGTATGACGCCGTGCAGCGGATACCGGCTAGCGCCCGGCCCGACCCATGCGCAGGGTTTACAGCACCCAAGCCAGCGGGCTAGCCACACCAAAACTGACGTTGTGCGTCACTGCTGGGCGCGGAGTGGCGGCAAACCCATTCGGAAGCGTATGGCACAAGACTTGCTTTCGCATTCTGCAAATGATTCGCCACGTCACCAAATTCAGCGCGATCTTTGCATTGGCCACACTCTGGCTGGTGGGCAGCCCGTCGCTGCCCTCTATCGGTGCGGCGTCCAACAAGACAGAGACCGCCGCCGCGCCATTGGCCTCCGATCCCAGTGGATGGATGCCTGCCGATGTGTTTGCGGCCGACGAAGGCCTGCCCGACCCCACCGTCAATACCATCGTGGCGCAAGCCGATGGCCAGGTGTGGTTTGGCACCATGCAAGGCTTGGCTAGGCAAAATGGTGGGCGCATTGCGCTGGAGCCGGGCATCGCCGGGATGGGCAAACGCGCAGTGCTTGCGTTGGCCACAACGCGCACGGGCGATCTGCTGGCGGCATTTGAAGGTTCAGGCGTTTATCGCAGGCGGCATGGCCTCTGGCAATTTCTGGGCGCACCGTTCGGCGATCATCGTGTTCGCCGCATTCGGGTCATTGCACACGGGAGTCAAGACCACATTTTTGTCAGCGGTGACGGCGTTGCCCGTTGGGATGGCCAGCGTTGGCAGCACCTGCCGCTGCCAAAGATGCTGGCCAATTACGAAATTTTCGATATCGCCATGCAGCCCGCAACCAAAACCACCCCGGCGGTCACTTGGCTTGGTAGTTTTGGTCAAGGTTTGGTGCGCTGTACAGGGCAATGGGCCTGTACCCGCGTGGATATCACCGGTGCAGGACCACGCACCAATGAAGTGCGCAACTTGTTGCTGCAACCGCTGCATGATGGCCAATTTGCACTGTGGGCCGGCATGTTGGGCGGTGGCGTAGCCCGTCTGCAAGACAACGCGTGGGTGCGCTGGCATACCGGCAACAGCGCCCTACCTAGCGATTTCGTCAACGAACTTGCACTGATCCAACCCGATGGCAAACCCAGCGAAGTGTGGGCCGCCACTCGCAGTGGCTTGGCCATCATGCGTGACGGTCAAACATGGCAGCCCCCCATCGCCCACACACAACAGCTGCAGGCCAATGCCTCCACCGACCGTATTCGCGCACTCCTGCAATTGAAAACCAGCCAAGGTGCCACCGAAGTGTGGGTGGGTTCCGATGGTGGCGCTCTGCGGATACCGCTCTCGGGTCCATGGCAATTGATCAGCACCATGGGCAACCGTGCCAATGGCGTCTGGGACCTGCATATCGAGCCCATGACAGATGGCCAGCAACGGGTGTGGCTTGCCAGTGATGGCGAGGGCGTGGCCCGGTATGAACACGGCCATTGGCGGCATTACGGCAGCGCCGATGGCATCCCCAATTTGACGGTGCGCAGCATTTTGCGCGTTCCCGATGGCAGCAAGGATGGCGCGCTTTGGATTGGTACCTGGGGCGGCTATGTGCTACGCCTGCAAGGAGAACGGTTTGTCGAAGTTCCAACGCCATGGCAAAAGCGCAAGGAAGAATCAACCAGCTTGATGTTGACCCAAGGTGGCCAACTCTGGGCCAGTACCCGCACACAAGGCATTGCCCGTTGGGACGGCCAAGACTGGGTGTGGATGCCAACCGGCCAGCATGCCCCCAGCCGAATCTACGGCGTGGTAATGGTGGGACAAGACCTATGGTTCAGCACCCTAGAGAATGGGTTGGCGCGCTATCGCGCTGGGCAATGGCGGTATTTCCAAACCGATATCGGCCTGCCCATCGACGCGCTGTATGACCTGCGTCTGATTGCAGAGAACGGGCGCAATTTACTGTGGGTCGGCAGTAATAAGCATGGCCTGATGCGGATCGACATCAGCAACCCCGAACAACCGCGCCTAGTCACCCAACCGGCATTGCCCGCACAGCCTATTCCCCTCGTGTATGGCGCGGTACGCGACGGCCGTGGCGATTTGCTGGTCTGCACGGATTATGGCGTGTCCCGCTGGCATCTTACCGATCGCGGCTACAGTGCCACCACGTATCACCGGCAAGATGGCCTACCACACGATGAGTGCAACGGCGGCGCCATGCAGGTGGACACCTTTGGCCGGGTCTGGATTGGCACGGTGGGGGGTGCGGCAGTGTTCACGCCGCCGCCCTACCAAGCACGCAAACCTTCCAAGCTGGTCGTCAGCAGTTTATTGGTGGATGGCAAACCGATTGCACTGAATACCACTGCAATCAAATTCCCCAAACGCGACAGTCGTCTTGAGCTTAGCCTTAGTTTATTCACGGGCGAAAAGGAAGCGGCAACGCGCTACCGCGTCCTGTTGCTGGATGCTGAGGGTGGGCGCGGCACATGGGGGCCTGCCGAGTCGCACGTACTCGCGCGCTTGCCCAGTGGTCGCCAACGGATTCGCATCGAGGCGATGGATTTTGCCGGCACCCAAGCCGTCCCCATCACCTTGACCGTGCAGGTGCCCTACGCATGGTGGCAAACCCCGATAGCACGGGTACTGATGGTGATGGCTGCACTGCTGCTGTTTTGGGGTGTTCTGCGGTTACGCCTGCGCCATCTTCGGCAACAAGAAGACCTGCTACGCAGCATGGTGAACCAGCGCACCACCCAATTGCAGGCCAGCGAGGCCGCACTGCGCTTGGCCAATGACGAGTTGCATCGACTGTCCTATACCGACCCTCTGACCGGTCTGGCCAATCGGCGGCGTTTGTTTGAGGCGTTGAACACGCAGTTGCGCAATGCGCAAACCCAGCAGCGACCGTTGGGCTTGTTGATGATCGACTTGGATCACTTCAAACAACTCAATGACAGTCTTGGTCATCTGACCGGCGATCGCTGCTTGAAAGAAATCGCGCAATGCCTGCTAGCCCAGCTGCCACCACAAAGTTTGGCCGCCCGCTACGGCGGCGAGGAGTTTTGCGTGTTGCTGCCGGGGCTTGATGCCGCCGCAACCATCGCGCTGGCCGAACAGTTACGGCAGCAGGTGGAAACGCTGGCCACTGCGTGTTGCAGCAATCATCACCCGCATCTGACTATCAGTATTGGGGCTGCCACACTTTCGGCAACATCCGCATCACAAAACAGCGACGCCGACGGCTTGCTGGCCGCAGCAGATCGGGCGCTGTATGCGGCAAAAGCCTCCGGGCGCAATTGTGTCCGCAGCGCGCGTGAATAACCCCACCCACGGCGATTCCCATCGTGTCGGGATGAATCGCTTAGAATATGCCCCGCTGCAAACACCCCAGCAGATCATCCATACACAACGCAGCCAACGTCCACTCCCTTACCCATAGCCGCCGGTACCGCAATAATCGCTGTGGTTCGGCCGGAGTTCAGTCATGATTTTTGAGACGCTTGATACCTACGGCCACGAACAAGTCGTGTTCTGCCACAACAAGGATGCCGGCCTGAAGGCGATCATCGCCATCCATAACACCGTGCTCGGCCCCGCGCTGGGCGGCACCCGCATGTGGCCGTATCAAAGCGAGGCCGAAGCGCTGAACGACGTGCTGCGTCTGTCGCGCGGTATGACCTACAAAAACGCCGTGGCCGGCCTGAATATCGGTGGCGGCAAGGCGGTCATTATCGGCGATCCGGCCAAGGACAAGTCCGAAGCGCTGTTCCGCGCGTTCGGCCAATTTGTGGAGTCACTGGGTGGCCGCTATATCACCGCCGAAGACGTAGGTATTGACGTCAACGACATGGAATACGTGTACCGCGAAACCGAATACGTCACCGGCGTGCATCAGGTGCATGGCGGCTCCGGCGACCCCTCCCCGTTCACTGCCTATGGCGCATTGCAGGGTCTGCTGGCCACCTTGAACCGCAAGTTTGGCGATGAGGACGTGGGCAAATATTCCTATGCCGTGCAGGGCCTTGGCCATGTGGGCATGGAATACGTGAAGCTGCTGAAAGAACGCGGCGCCAAGATTTTTGTCACCGACATCAACAAGTCGCTGGTGGACAAAGCGGTGTCAGACTACGGTGTCGAAGCGGTGGGTCTGGACGAAATTTACGATGTGCCGGTTGATGTGTATTCGCCCTGCGCGCTGGGCGGTACCGTCAACGAACAAACCCTGCCACGGCTGAAGTGCAAGGTCATCTGCGGTGCAGCCAATAATCAATTGGCCAACAACGAAATCGGTGATGAAGTCGTGCGTCGCGGCATCTTATACGCACCCGATTACGCGGTGAACGCCGGCGGGGTGATGAACGTGGCGCTGGAACTGGACGGCTACAACCGCGAACGTGCAATGCGCATGATGCGCACGATCTATCACAACCTGTCGCGCATCTACGAAATCTCTGACCGCGATGGCATCCCCACCTACAAAGCCGCCGACCGCTTGGCGGAAGAGCGTATCGAGAAAATCGGCAAACTCAAACTGCCATTGGGGCGCGGTCGCACGCGCTTTCAAGGCCGCGTGCGCGGGAGCTGATGATGCGTCCATTTCCTTTAGATGAAGACACCGATGCTCTGCGCGAAGCTGTTCGCCGCTTTGCCGATGCCGAAATTGCACCGCGTGCGGCGAAGGTCGATGAAGACAATCTGTTCCCGCAGGACGTGTGGGTAAAACTGGGCGAAATGGGCCTGCTGGGGATGACCATCCCCGCCGAATTCGGCGGCAGCGAGATGGGCTATCTGGCGCATCTGGTGGCGATGGAAGAAATCAGCCGCGCTTC
>NZ_DAOOUM010000042.1:11340-22814 GCF_035369645.1 Thermomonas sp.
TGATGAGCGGCCTCAACACCGAGCGTTTGGTGCTGTCCGGTGGCCCGATCGGGCTGATGCAGGCGGCGCTCGACATCGCCCTGCCCTATGTGCGCGAACGCCGCCAGTTTGGCCAGGCCATCGGCACGTTTGAACTGATGCAGGCCAAGATTGCGGATATGTACACATCGCTGCAATCCAGCCGTGCGTTCGCCTATCAAGTGGCGCGTGATTACGACGCCGGCCACAAGAGCCGCATCGACGCCGCCGCCTGCCTGCTGCATGCATCCGAAGCCGCGGTGCAAGTGGCGCTGGAAGCGATCCAGTCACTCGGCGGCAACGGCTACATCAATGAATTCGCCACCGGGCGGATTTTGCGCGACGCCAAGCTCTACGCCATCGGTGCCGGCACCAACGAGATCCGTCGCATGCTGATCGGCCGCGAATTGTTTGCGGGCAATCACTAAGACTCACACCCCCCTTTCACGCCAGCCAAAGGACGCATAGACTGCGGGCAGGGGGGGCCTCTTGGACGCCAATTTTTTCGAAGCCACGCGCATATCTGCCGACACACCGTGGAAGGTGTTGATTGCCGATGACGAACCCGAAGTGCATGAGGTCACTCGCCTCGTGCTGGGGAGCTTCCGCTTTGAGGAACGCCCACTCACCTTTCTCTCCGCGTACAGCGCAGCCGAAGCTTTCGAACTGATCCAGTCACAGCCGGATATCGCGGTTCTCCTGCTCGACGTGGTCATGGAAACCGAGCATGCGGGCTTGGAAATCGTTCGTCGCATCCGACAAGAACTTGGCAACCACTGTGTACGCATCGTCCTGCGTACCGGCCAACCTGGCCAAGCCCCCGAGCAAGACGTCATCAGCTCGTATGACATCAACGATTACAAAGAAAAGACCGAACTGACAGCGGCGCGTTTTCAAACGACTCTGTTTGTGGCATTGCGTAGCTACCGCGACCTGATGACGATCGAATCTAGCAAGCAGGGCCTAGAACAGGTCATCGATGCCAGCGCGGATATTTTTTCGCAGCGCGAAAATGCCAGTTTTTCAGAAATGGTGCTCAAACATTTGTCGCGTCTTTCCCAAGGCGATGGCATTACATTGTTATGCCGCATCAATCATTGCACGACGTTGCAACATCGCTTTCCGATTGCCTTGGCAACCTCACCGCATGCGGCTCTTGTCGGTCGCGATGCCGAACAAGTCCTGCCGCCATCCCACATGGCATCACTCGATGCCGCTTTGCGTGATCGCAGCCATGTGTTTGCGGAGGATCACTACGTCCTGCATTTCATCGACAGCAATGAGCATGAAAGCTTGCTCTACATTGGTGAGGGTGGGGTAATTGGCGATGTCAACCGCAAGTTGCTGGAAGTATTTTCCACCAATATTTCGATTGCCTACAAAAACCTGCACTTGAATCAAGAACTGGTCGATAGTCAGCTGGAAATGATCTGGCTACTGGCCGGCGCCGCCGAAACCCGCTCGCGAGAGACCGCCAACCATGTCTTGCGCGTCGGCTTGCTGGCGGAGCTGCTCGGGCGCGCCGCAGGTATGGATATCAGTGCCGCCGAAAATTTGCGCTTGGCGGCCCCCTTGCATGACATCGGCAAAATCGGCATTCCGGATGCCATTCTCAACAAACCCGGCTCGCACACCCCGGAAGAAACCATCATCATGCGTTCGCACGCGCAGCTGGGTGCGCAAATGCTGGGGAATTCCAAACGACCACTGCTACAACTGGCCGCACGCATCTGCCTTGAGCACCATGAGAACTGGGATGGCAGCGGCTATCCCAGAGGACTGCAAGGCGAAGTAATCAGTTTGGAGGGCCGCATCGTGGCGCTGGCCGATGTGTTTGACGCTCTTGGCAGCACCCGCGTGTACAAAGCCCCGTGGCCACGTGAGCGTATCCGTGATTTTCTGATCGAACAAACCGGACGCAAGTTTGACCCGCATCTGATCGACCTACTGTTTGCCCGCTGGGACGATGCCGAAGCACTACGAGAGCAGTATCCAGATAGCTGACCTGCGATCATTAGCGATGCGCGAAGCGCAATATGAAGCGCGTGCCCTTCCCCGGCCCCGATACACACTCGATGCTGCCCTCCAAGGTCTGCACCACCAAGTTGTACACAATGTGCATCCCCAAACCTGAACCACCTTGGCCACGCCGCGTGGTAAAGAACGGATCATAAATCCTGCGCCGCACCGACTCCTCCATGCCAACGCCATCATCCGAATAACCGAGGATCCATCCATCCCCTTCGGCACACGCCTCGATGCGCATCTGCCCATGGCTGATGCCAACAAACGCATGATTGAGCGAGTTAGTCACCAGATTGACCACGATTTGATAGATCGCCCCCGGCTGGGTGAATACCGTCAACCCCACTGGCACATCAATCACCAACACATGCGGACTGCGCTTGAGGACAGGCTGCAGTGACACCAAAATTTCTTCCATGTAGGCAGACAAATTGATCAAGCGCGGCTGCTCGCTGGTTTGATCCACTGCCACCTGCTTGAAGCTGCGTATCATTTTGTCGGCACGCTGCAAATTGCGTAGCACCATGGCGCTGGCATCACTGACCGTCTGACTGAATGCTGCCGCTTGCGGCCCTGTAACCTGCCCATTCGCCGCGACTTTCTGAAACTGCTGGGCCTGTTGCTCCAGATGTGAGGCCGCAGTCACGCCGACCCCCAATGGCGTATTGACCTCATGCGCAATCCCAGCCACCAAGCCACCCAACGCCGCTAACTTTTCTGACTCAACCAATTGGTGCTGGGTCATGCGCAGTTGATCAATCGTACTGCTCAGCTCGTGATTGAGCAGGGTCAAATCCGCTGTGCGCTGCGCCACCCGTTGCTCTAATTCTTGGTTGACACGTTCCATGGCGTGTTCGTGCTCGCGCAGCTCCGTGACATCCACCGTCACCCCTGCCATGCGTAACGGTCGGCCGCTTGGGTCTTTTTCCACCAACCGCCCGCGTGAACGTAACCAATGCCAATTGCCATGCACATCCTGCATCCGATACGTGTTGTCAAAATCCGATTCTTTGCCACTGATGTGACGCGACAACGCCTTCGCCAGACCGTCTTGATCATCGGGATGCACCACTTTGATCAAGTCAGAAAACCCCAGTTCATTGATATTTTCAAAATCCTTGAGATGGCGCATCGGGTTGATGCGCACAAACCTTGCGGCTTGCAGATCCGCATCCCAAAACTCATCGCCGGTTCCCCACAGGGCCAACTTCAAACGTTCTTCACTTTCTTGCAGCACCGCTTGCGCCCGTGCTCGTTCCATGGCCAATTTGCGACGGTTCCAACCCCATAGGGCAAAGGGTGCCAGCAACAGCAGCACCAACCCCAAGCGCGCCCATACGGTTTGCCACCATAACGCCGCAAGATGCACATCCACCACCCGCTCAGGGCCATAGCTTTCGCCCGGAAAACGCGCGCGCAAACGCAAACGATAGTCACCCGGAGATAAATGCGGATAGCCGGCAGTGCGCTGGTTGGCGTCGGCTTCTATCCAATCACTATCCAAAGGCTCCAATCGATAGCTGTACTGCACCAACTCAGGGTCAGAATAGGTCAGTGCGGAAAAACTAAAGCCAAATCCACCCGAGCCTGCACGCAACCACAATGCATCTGACTGCTCGCCACCACCTTTGCGATACCGCCACTCCTTAACGGCGGAATTGGAGCTTTGGAATGCCCTCACATCCGTCAGTACCGGGCGATGGATGGCATCGTTGGAGAACACCGCCGCAGGATTGAAAATCGTCAGGCCACGCAAGCCGCCATAAGCAATGCGCCCATCCGGCATGACCGCACCGGAGCCAACGAAATAGCCTTCACCTTGTGCACCCGAACGTGAACTGAAATTTTGAATCAGCCCCGTTTGCGGATCCAAGCGACTGATTCCAAGCGTGGTAGAAACCCAAATTTCGCCACGTGCGTCTTCAAAGATTTGGCCAATTGCTTCTGCGGCCAGCCCCTGCTTGCGCGTATAGGTTTGCAGGCGATAGCGCCCACCTGCTACCGGCGTTAGCCTGGCCAAGCCTCCTCCCTGCATCCCCACCCACAGTTCGCCATTACGAGACTCATTGATCGATGTGATGGCGCGTGGCAGGTCGCTAGCGGGTGCAATCAATACATCGAGCAGTGGTGTCGAACGACCGCTTACCCGGTCGAGGATCGACAAACCACCCGGTCGCGCACCCACCCATAATTTCCCAGTATGATCTTCAAATACCGCGCCTATCGTTTGTCCCGGCAAACTATCGCGCCGAGTAGCATCAAAATCGTAATGCCGGAACTGCGTGCAGCCACGGCATAGGGCATCCATCCCCTTATCTTCATAACCCACCCACAACGTCCCGGCGCGATCCACATACAAGCTAATGACATTGCTATTGGTTGCATGCCCAGCAATGGCAGATTGCGATGCCAGTAATTCGAATGTGGATGCCCCTGGCCGTCGTCTGGCTAAACCCAGATCGCTGAAGCCAAGCCAAAGCCCACCATCCAGATCTCTAGCAATTGTCTGGATGCGGTCACTTGGCAGATGGAATGGGCCTTTGCCATTACTGTAAAAGCGCTCCAGCACACCACGTTCAGGGGAAAAATGAATCAACCCACCTCCACCTAACGAACCCAACCACAAACTGCCGTCAGGATTTGATAAGACCGCACGCACGCCTGTTCCGGGTAGGCCACGTGGGTCCTCCTGATCACCGCGAAACTCACGAAACGTGTCGGACCCCGGCAGATAGACATGGGCACCGCCCAACCATGTCCCAATCCAAATCAAGCCATCGCGGTCTTGCAACATCGCATGCACGCGCCCAGACGACAGTCCGTCGATGCGGTTGCCACTCCCTAACCAATGCCGCGCAACTGCTCCCTCAGTATCGATGCGTGACAAGCCGATGTAAGTCCCTAGCCAGATGCGCCCCTGTACATCGACCAACAGCGACCGCACATCGTTGCCAGCCAAACCATCTGCAGCTGTCACTTGGCGTAACACGCGCCCTGTGATGTCCAGCTCAAACGCGCCTTTACTCGCCGTGCCTACCCAGACACGCCGTGTGCTGGTTTGCAAAGCGAGCGCTTGCACATCGGAATCCTCCGCTGTAAGCGTGTCTGTAGCCCATGGTTGCACTTGCTTAAGCGCGCGACGCCAAATCAAAATCCCTTGCGTAGTACCGATCAAAACATCCCCAGTGGGCATGGGCAGCAATGCACGAATCTGTGTTTGCACAGGGAGTTCGATGGTGACAAAACGGTCATCGGTCTGACTGAACTTCTGTAGATGCCTGTGCCCGCTTGCTACCCACAAACTACCGTCTTGTGCCGATGCAAGTGCAATAACGGGAGTTGCCGCTACCGCATCATGACGGTTAAGGGCAATCGGATAGTTGAAAAAAGCCTTTCGATCGGAGTCATAGCGCCCAAGTCCCCCGGACTGGGTCCCCACCCACAAGCGGCCTTTGGTATCGGTTGCCAGCGCAGTGACGTGGTTATCGGGCAAGCTGCTGCGGTCTTGCGCATCATGGCGAAACACCCGAAACGCATAACCATCGTAGCGGTTCAAGCCATCTTGGGTACCAATCCACAACATGCCATCACCATCTTGCGCAAAGGCGCGTGCGGTGGATTGCGATAAACCCTGTTCCACCCCCAAATGTTGCAGGCGCAAGTCAATTTCGCCGGGCACCTGCGCTGTCGCAGGCAACATCCAGCTTGCAAGCATTAGCAGCAATGTCAGCCAAAGCTGTTTCATTACAACGGATTCATTGCCACTGCCTCATTGCTGTTGCCCCCTGCGTATACACAGCGTCTGTCTTGTTACCTTTATTGATGGCTGCACTCGCTAAAAACGATAATCAGCTTGCAACACCGCCATTGTGGATGCACCTAGCTGGCTTGCACGTCGGCTTATATCAAAACGAAACTGGGTGTGTTGCCGCAACCGTGCCGACAGCCCCACCCCAACCACCTGCCCGCGTTGCGCAAGCGACATGCCTTGCAGGGGTGCCCATTGGCTCAGGCCCACATAACTGGCATCCAACAGTGCCCCTTGCGTGGCCAAGGTGTGTTGCCATTCGGCACGCGCATCCATTTGCATCGGCACATCGCCCAGCCGCCACTGGCGGGCCGCACGCACCCCTGCCATCGCCTGCCAACGGCTGGCATCCCACGCATTGGCACGCAGCCCAAACCCGGTGCTGCCACGTTCATCAAACCCGGCATTGGCCACCTGCGCATAGTGCGTGCCCAAATACGGCGTCAACATGACGCCGCCAGCCTCAAACCGCCGACCCAGTTCGGCATATGCACCTAAATAATGGCCGGACAGCTGCGTTGCCACCGCATCTTGCAGATTACCCAACACAAGATTCCGTTGTATCTGTCGCTGGAAGCTACCGCTACTGAGTTGCGCCTGTAGCTGCCACGGCCCTTGCCAGCCGGCTGCATAGAATTGCAGCTCACGCTGGTGACCACGGCTGCGATCACCCAATGCGCCCAACCAGCTACTTTGCTCTTGCTTGTTGATGGCAACCCCTAATAGCGCATGTGTACCGACGCGCCAATCGTTGCCAAACATCTGCCCGCTGCTCTCCATACCCACACCATCCAGCCCGGCCTGCGCCCATTGCCCACTGCTGTTCAAATCACGGTACCAACCCCCCACTTGCTTGGGGGCCAATGCCAAGCTGTCGATACGTTGACCCAATACACGCCGACCGGCATCGATCCCTGCCAACGTCAACGCGGTGGACGCGCTCAGCAGTTCACCGGAAAGACTGCGCAATGACAGATCGGCATTGGCCTTGCTGGAGGATTGCTGCAATGCCCCGGCAGCGTCGATGAAGCTGGCACCAATCCCGCCCGGTGTTACCCCGCCCAGTTGCAAATCGATGGCCTGCATCGCCGCCTCCACCCGCACCGCCGAGGCCACGCCGATACCCTCCAACCCCATCCCGGCCACAGCCTTGGTGACGTCGATGCGGTTGATATTGAGGAAGACATTATTGGGGTCGTAAGCCAGCGATGCATCCAAGAACACATTGGGTGCCGCCTTCAACACCGAGAACGTGCCGTTGACGCCACCGCCGGCATTGAGCAAGGTTTCCTTGGTGCTGGTGGTGTAGCCACTCTTGACGCCCAAGATAGACATCGTGCCGTTGAGCGAAGCAGTACCAGACACCCGCAACGCATTGCCCAACCACACCCCCAAATTTCCGCTTGCCGATTGCTGGTAATTCCCGCCAATCGTGGTCGCCGCGTTGGCCCCGGTGAAGAAGCGCCCGTCATTGCTGATATTGCCGGCAAACGCGCCGCTACCCCATAGCGTGCCTGCACCTGCAATTGACACATTCGAAAGCAACCCCTTGCGCACATCCAGACCACCGGAATTGACCTGAGTCGCGCCACTAAACTTGCCGGCCTCGGTCAGCGTCAAAACCCCACTGCCATTTTTGATCAAGCCACCATTACCAATGATTTCATTGCGCCAAACAGAATTGCTGCTGGGGGCTACCGCAAAATCACCCCATGCAAAATTGCTCGGGCCCATGGCCGACTTGGTGACATCCAGCAGGCCCCAGCCAAATACCGGATCCACCCCGGTCGCGCCCAGATCCTTGGCACCGCCCAACAGCAACTGGCGCACTTGATCATTGCTCATATACGGAAACGCCGACCACACCACCGCCGCCGCACCCGACACCAAGGGCGCGGCATACGACGTGCCGCCTCCTTGATACAACTTGTAACTGGCGTCCCCGGTTTTGGCCTGCGGGTCGATAAACACCGTATTGCCGGGGGCCACCAAGCAATAGTTCATCGCGGTTCCACAACGCTGGGAATAACTGGTGAGCTGGTTGGGGGCGTCCGGATTCAACGCCCCCACCGTCAGCCAACCTTTTTCCAGCTGCGCATCATTGGCCAGTGTGGGCAGCCGCGCATTGTCGGAAGGGTTGTCGACATAGCGCGAATCCTCACCGCTATTGCCATTGGCAAACACCACGATGCCACCGCGATTGACCACAAAATCCTTCCACGCAGTAGCCAATTCCGTGGTCAGCGCCGGGTCCTTCCAATACAAGCCGCCCCACGAGTTGTTGATGATCTTGGCCCCCGCATCGGCCAGCTCACCATTGATGGCCTTGAAAAAATCGCCATACCCCTCGCCAGCGTGAATCTCCGTACCGGCACCCGAACCATCATCATCCGGACGCTTGTCGTTGATGATGCGCGACGACACCAAACTGGCATTCTGCGCGATGCCGCCACCCCAGTTGCCCAACTGTCCACCGCTATAGGTTCCGGTGACGGGCCGACCGGCCGCCAACGAAGCAACGGTGGTGCCGTGGCCCACCACATCATCCACACTGGTGTTGTTGGTATTGGGGTCGATATGGATGAAACTGGCCCCCACCCGCCCACTCAGGGCCGGATGATTGCGATTGATCCCGGTATCCACAAACCCAATCGTCACCCCCTGCCCCTTCAGCCCCGCACCCAGCGCCCCTGCGGCATTGGTCAAACTGAGGTGTTTGTTGATCGCAGGATCGGTGAAGGTGACCGGTGCACCCAAGACCGGCACCGCAGGCGGATTGACCACGATCGAGGCGTCATTGACTACCGTCGGTGTAAATCCTGGGCCAGTGGGTGTGGCCGGTGGCGGGTCAGATCGCACCGTGCCGCCGCCACCGCCGCCCCCACACGCCGTCAATACCAAAGCGATTGTGGTTGGCAGTATCGCCACCAATGGCCGTTGCAAGGTCTTCGCAGGTGAGAATTTGGACACGACAACCTCCATGGATGTGCAGCGCAACCCCGCACTGCGATGAAAAATATACGCCCCGTTGTAAGCCTGCCCCATCCAACACGCAATGGGGATAGCACGCACAGATGCCGCATTGCAGCAAGCCGCCACGATTCGCGCCATAATCGCCATTCCCCCGGCACCGCCGGCCCCACGGATTTTCCGGAGCTTCCCATGAGCGACGTCGTCATCGTTGGTGCCAAGCGCACCGCCATTGGTTCCTTTTTAGGCCAATTTACCGGCACCCCCACGCCCGCCTTGGGCAGCGCCGCCATCCAAGGCGCGCTGGCGCAGGCAGGCCTTGCCGCCGATCAAGTGCACGAGGTGATCATGGGCTGTGTATTGCCGGCCGGTCTTGGCCAAGCGCCGGCACGCCAAGCCTCGCGCGCCGCCGGTATCCCCGATGCCGCCGGCTGCACCACCATCAACAAGGTCTGCGGCTCCGGCATGAAGGCGGTGATGCTGGCCCACGACATCATCAAGGCCGGCTCCGCACAAACCGTCGTTGCTGGCGGCATGGAGTCGATGACCAATGCCCCGCACCTGCTCAATGGTTCACGCACGGGCGTGCGCTACGGCAGCGCCGAGTTCCTCGACCACATGGCATTTGATGGCCTGACCAACCCCTATGACGGCAAGGCCATGGGCGTGTTTGGCGATGCTGCGTGCGCCAAATATGGGTTCGATCGCGCCATGGTGGATGCGTTTTCGGCTGAAAGCGCACGCCGCGCGCAGGCCGCGCAAGCTGCCGGGACATTTGATGCCGAAATCGTGCCGGTCACGGTCAAGACCCGCAAAGGCGAGGTAGTCATCGCCAAGGACGAAGAACCCAGCAAGATCGACCTCAACAAGATTCCCGAACTGCGTGCCGCATTTGGCAAGGATGGCGTGCTGACGGCCGCCTCTTCTTCCAAAATTTCCGATGGCGCCGCCGCACTGGTGGTGATGTCAGCCGATGCCGCCGCCGCCGCTGGTGCCAAACCACTGGCGCGCATCAAAGCCCATGCCACCCACGCGCAGACCCCGGAATGGTTCACCACCGCGCCGGTCACCGCTGTTCAGAATGTGCTGGCCAAAGCCGGCTGGACGGTCGCCGATGTGGACTTGTTCGAAATCAACGAGGCGTTTGCCTGCGTCGCAATGGCCCCGATGAGCGATCTTGGCATCCCCCACGACAAGCTCAACGTGAACGGCGGCGCACTGGCGTTAGGGCACCCAATTGGCACCAGCGGTGCCCGCTTGCTGGTGACGCTGATCCACGCATTACAGGCCCGTGGCGGCAAGCGTGGCGTGGCCTCCCTGTGCATTGGCGGCGGCGAAGCTACCGCCATGGCGATAGAATTGGCATGAGATCATGCAACGCCGGACTGAAAAAAATCCGGCCAACCGCTTGACACGCGACATAAGCACGGCATCATGGTAGGGCACGCAGGTTGTGCGTGCCCAGAATTAACGACGAGGAAACCGAAATCATGTCGATCAACAAGATCCTGCTGGCGATGGCACTGGGCCTGGCCCTGACTGCCTGCAGCAAGTCCGAGCCGGCAGCTGACGCCGCCGCCGCCGCTCCGGCTGCCGACGCGCAGGCCGCTGCCGACACCGCCGCCACTCAAGCCGCAGCTGCCCCGGCAGCCGATGCAACCGCTGAAGCTCCGGCTGCAGATGCTGCTGCACCGGCTGCAGATGCCGCTGCCGCTCCGGTAGATGCCGCTGCAACCCCGGCGGACGCCCAGAAGGCAGCTGACGCTGCTGAAACGGCGGCCACCTCGGCCGAAGCGAAGAAGTAATCGAGCCGGCGGAGACATAGCCGAATCGAGTACTATCAAAGAATCGAATTAGCCGTCGGTGAGCCGGCGGCTTTTTCGTGCCCCGGGCAACCGGGAACGTCGAAAGTCAGTGAAACGACCCCCGGCCCTGGCCGAATTGCCAAGTGCACCGGCGTTGCCTGATTTACCAACCTAGCTTTTCAGTCAACCCTCTTTTTGGAGATTCACATGAACAACAAGCTTTTCGTGCTGCTCGCCGCTGGCGTCCTGGCCCTGTCGGCCTGCAAGAAGGAAGAAGCTGCTCCGGCCGCTGACGCCGCCCCGGCTGCTGACGCTGCTGCTGCTCCGGCTGACGCCGCTGCTGCTGCTCCGGCTGCTGACGCTGCCGCTGCTCCGGCTGCTGACGCTGCCGCTGCCCCGGCTGCTGACGCTGCTGCCCCGGCCGCTGCTCCGGCTGCTGACGCTGCCGCTGCTCCGGCTGCTGACGCTGCCAAGCCGGCTGACGCCGCTGCTGCCCCGGCTCCGGAAGCTGCCAAGAAGTAATTCTGGCGGGCTTCAAGCCTCTGACAAAGCCCGCTTCGGCGGGCTTTGTTTTTTTGTGCGCTGTGCTTTTCTGTTCTGCCTCAAACCGTCATTCGCTGCGGCTACAGCCCCCGCGCGCAGTTGCGGCATCCAATGCGTCAATAAACGCCGCCTCCAATGGATAACGGCCCCACCAGCCGCACTGGGTGCCAGTCAACACCCGCAGCATGTGTCCACGCACCCAAGGCAATGTTGCTGAAGGCAGAAATGCGCTGTCGCGTAGGCGCGCAAGCTGATCGTGATTGGACTGAAATAGCTGCGTCAACCAACGGCTAAACGATGTTAGG
>NZ_DAOOUM010000043.1:0-10227 GCF_035369645.1 Thermomonas sp.
GTGGGGGGCAAATCGGACAGTGAAGCCAACGTGCGCATGCGTCCTTGACCATGCGTCAGCGTGGCCTCGGCTTCGTGCGCCCAGGTGGTGTGATACGGCACATGCACGCCCCAGCCACCCAGCTCCAACACCGGCGCGATATCCGAACGCAGCGAATTTCCCACCATCAAAAATTGTGCGGCGTCGATGCCGAACTCTGCAAGCAAGCGTGTATAGGTTGCCGGGTCTTTTTCGCTGACCACCTCGATGCGACGGAACAAATCCGACAGCCCGCTATCGCGTACTTTGGCTTCCTGATGAAACAGATCACCCTTGGTGATCAAGACCACCGGGTGCTGCGCGGCCACCGCCGCCACTGCATCGCGCACGCCAGGCAGCAACTCCACCGGATGCTGCAGCAGCTCTTTCGCCAAGTGAATGATCCGGCCAATATCGGCGGCGCGAATGCTGGCACCGGTAATGTCGATGGCAGCCTCGATCATCGATAACGCCATGCCTTTCACGCCATAGCCAAAGAACGCGATATTGCGCGATTCGTATTGATAAAGGCGCTGGCCCACATCGGCCAGATCGACGTACCCAGCAAGGATGTTTTCGAAACGCTGCTGTGCTTCGTCAAAATAATCTTGGCTGCGCCAAAGGGTGTCGTCGGCATCGAAGCCGACCAATGTGATACCGGTCTGTGAAGTCTGCATGCGCACAGTGTACGGGCTACACCGGCAATGCCGTGGTGCGCTTCACCGTGCGCAGCGCCAAGGTGGTTTGCACGCGGGTGACGCCGGGCAATTGGGTCAGCACGTCGGTGTGGATGCGCTCAAAGTCGGCGGCATCGGCATACACCACCCGCACCATGTAATCGGCAGCACCGGCCAGCAAACAACACTCGGTGATTTCGGGGTGATCATGGATCGCGGCTTCAAACGCATCCAGTGCCGCGCGCCCTTGTTGGTCCAAGGTCACCAGCACAAAGGCGGTGCCGGGCAGGCCGGCCTGGTCTTCATCCAACAACAAGACATAACGCGCCACTAGGCCAGAGTCTTCCAATAATTTGACCCGCCGCAGGCAGGCCGACGGCGACAGATTGATGCGTTGGGCCAGCTCCAGATTGGTCAGCCGGCCGTCGTGTTGCAGCAGGCGCAAGATCGCGCGGTCGCGCTCATCCAAGCTGATACCAATGGGGCGTATTTTATGCATCTGTTTCAATAATTATTGAAATATAGCGCCAATATTAGCGTGAAACATTGGCAAAATCGGCGACAGGATGCGTGATTGCAAGCGCATACTGCGCAACTTCCGGTGCCGGGGAGGCTGGTGCCGTCATCCACCAAGGAATACCACCATGCGTATCGGCGTCCCCAAGGAAATCAAGAACCACGAGTACCGCGTTGGCCTGATCCCCTCGTCGGTCCACGAGCTGATCCACCACGGCCACGACGTGGTGGTGCAAACAGGCGCAGGGCTGGGCGCGGGCTTGTTGGATGAAGACTACTTGGCCGCCGGTGCCAAACTGCTGGCAACCGCCGACGAGATTTTTGCCAGCGCCGACATGATCGTGAAAGTGAAAGAGCCGCTGGCCGAAGAGCGCAAAAAGCTGCGCCCGGGCCAAATCTTGTTCACCTATCTGCACCTGGCCCCCGACGCCCCGCAAACCCAAGACCTGATCGACTCCGGCGCGGTGTGCATTGCCTATGAAACCGTGACCGCCGCCAACGGCTCGCTGCCGCTGCTGACGCCGATGTCAGAAGTCGCTGGCCGGCTGGCCCCGCAAGTGGGCGCGCATGCGCTAGAGAAGGCGCAAGGCGGCCGTGGTGTGTTGCTGGGCGGCGTCCCCGGGGTGCCGGCAGCCGAGGTGGTGATCTTGGGCGGCGGCGTGTCCGGCACCCACGCGGCCACCATTGCGGTGGGCATGGGCGCCAAGGTCACCGTGGTGGACCGCAGCGCCGATGCGCTCAAGCGTTTGGCGGCGCAATTTGGCACCGCGATTTCCACCGTGTTTTCCACCCGCGCAGCGATTGAAGAATTGGTACGCCGCGCCGACCTGCTGATCGGCACGGTACTGATCCCGGGTGCGGCCGCGCCCAAGCTAGTCACCCGCGACATGGTGCGCGGCATGAAGACTGGCGCGGTGATCGTGGATGTGGCCATCGACCAAGGCGGCTGCGTGGAAACCTCGCACGCCACCACCCATGCCGACCCCACTTATGTGGTCGATGGCGTGGTGCATTACTGCGTGGCCAATATGCCCGGCGCAGTCGCGCGCACCTCCACCTTCGCGCTCAACAACGCCACCTTGCCATTCGCGCTGGCACTGGCCAACAAGGGCTGGAAGCAAGCCCTGATCGACGATGCCCACCTGCGCGATGGCTTGAACGTATGCGCAGGCAAGCTCACCTGCGAGCCCGTCGCACAGGCGCATGGCCTGCCCTACACCCGTGCGGAAAGCGTGCTGGGGTTGTAAGTCTCACCCCATCGCATTACCCAAATGCGATCAGGGACGGCAGCGTTTCCCATTGACGATTGCCGTCCCTTGTTTGTCACAGTGCGTCTGTAGATCAAGCCTTTTTCACGAACTCCGACTTCAACCCCATCTGGCCGATGCCGTCGATCTTGCAGTCGATATCGTGATCACCTTCGACCAAGCGAATATTGCGCACCTTGGTGCCCACCTTCACCACCAGCGATGAGCCCTTGACCTTCAAGTCCTTGATCACGGTGACGGTATCGCCGTCTTGCAGCACATTGCCTACCGCATCTTTGATCACCTTGGCCGCATCCTCGGCGTCGGCCTCCCCGGCCGACCACTCGTGCGCACACTCCGGACACACCCACATCGCACCGTCTTCGTAGGTGTAGCTGGATTGGCATTTGGGGCAAGCCGGCAACGTGGACATCAGCACTCATTCCATCAAAATTTAAGCAGACAGTTTAGCGAAGGCTGCACGGTAACCGTAGCCATCGCAGGCACGCCCTGCGCTTGTGCTCATGCATCTGTTCATGCGTGTGCTGTCGGTGCCGGAAACAATGCCAGCGCCTTTGCAAATTCCGTATCCACCGGTGCGTGCACATCCAGCCGCGCACCGGTGTGTGGGTGCACCAACACCAACCGCTGCGCATGCAACAACATGCGATGAATGCCTTGCATACGAAAATTGCGATTGTGGTGGCCATCACCATGACTGGAATCACCAATCAAGTGATGCGAAAGATGCTTGAGATGCCGGCGAATTTGCCGAAAACGCCCCGTCTGTGGCGACGCCCGCAACCACGCATAGCGCGAGGTCTCAAAGCTTGCCGAAGGCAGTGGCAACTCGCAACGCGACAAGACCTCGAAGGCCGTGATCGCTGGTTTTTTTTGCGGTTTGCCAGGGCCGCCATCCAACGGATGATCCACGGTAAAGATTGCTTCCGCCGGCCAGCCACGACACACCGCCCAATACTCTTTTTGCACGTCGTGCGACATCAAAGACTTACCGAGCGCCGATGCGCTGTCGCGATCGAATGCCAATAACAAACATCCGCTGGTGGCGCGGTCGAGCCGATGCACCAAAAAGATCGGCCGGCCAAATTGTTCGCGCAGACGGTCCGCAGCAAAGTCGGTTTCGCCGCGTGCCAACGCGCTGTCATGCACCATCAACCCGGCGGGCTTGTTGACTACCGCCAACGCGGCATCGGCATACAGCACCTCCAAAGCAGATGCCGGTGCCTGGATATTTTCCGCACCGACTATCGTGCGCAATGTCATACGCCCATCGTGGCGCAGTCGATCACGAAGCGGTATTTCACATCGCTGTTGAGCATGCGTGCGTAGGCCGCATCGATGTCGTGCGCGGCGATCATCTCGATATCGGCAACGATGCCGTGCTGGGCACAGAAATCCAACATTTCCTGGGTTTCCGGCAGGCCGCCAATCAACGAGCCGGCAATGGCTTTGCGATGGAAAATCAATTCGGCGACGTTGGGGCTGGGGTGCGGTGCCGCCGGTGCGCCCACCAAACACAACGTGCCATCACGCTTGAGCAGCGCGGTGTAGGCATCCAGCACATGCGGTGCGGCCACGGTGTTGAGGATGAAATCAAAACTACCGACATGCGCTTGCATCTGCGCAGCATCGCGTGAGTTCACCACGTCGTCGGCACCCAGTTGATGAATTTCATGGCGCTTGGCTTCGCTGGTGGTGAACGCCACCACGTGCGCACCCATGGCATGCGCAATCTTGACGCCCATATGCCCCAAGCCACCAATCCCCACGATGCCCACTTTTTTGCCCGGGCCTGCGCCCCAATGGCGCAGCGGGGAATAGGTGGTGATGCCGGCACACAGCAAGGGTGCTACCGCTGCCAGTTGTGCCTGTGGGTGCCGCACATGCAGGACAAAACGCTGATCGACCACGATGCGCTGCGAATAACCCCCAAGCGTGTGCCCAGGGGCATCGGTCGTGCGTCCGTTGTAAGTCCCCACCATGCCGCTGGTGCAGTACTGCTCTAGCCCTTCCTCGCAAGAAGCGCAGTGCCGGCAGCTATCCACCAAGCAGCCCACACCGACCACATCACCGACGTTAAATCCGCTGACCGCATCGCCCACTGCACTGACATGGCCGACGATTTCGTGGCCCGGCACGCAGGGGTACAAGGTGCCCGGCCATTCGCTGCGCACGGTATGCAAATCCGAATGGCAGACCCCGCAATACGCGATGTCGATCTGCACATCCAACGGCCCCGGCGCACGCCGCTGGATGGCCATCGCAACGAGGGGTTGATCAGCCGCGTGGGCACCAAAGGCATGGGTGGTCATGGCAACACCGCAGGACAGGGAGGAACCCGCACCATACGCCGGTTATCGCGCCGCCGCAGCAAACCTTCAGTCGTGCAATTTGCCGGCGCCACAGTGCTGGGCTTCCACCTGCAAGGTCGCATGATCGATCGCAAAGGTTTCGTGCAACCCAGCAGCCACCGCTGCACGCACGCGGTCAGCATCTACCACGCCTTCCGCCAACAAGACATGCGCGGTCAAGATGGGCTCTTGCGACCCCAATGCCCACACATGCAAATCATGCACCGCCGCTACGCCCGGCACCGCTTGCATGGCATCACGCACTGCGTCCACATCCACGCCCGCCGGCACGCCTTGCATCAACACATGGACGGCTTGCTTCAACAGGACCCAGGTGCGCGGCAGCACCCATAGCCCCAACAGCACCGCCACGATTGGGTCCACCAAGGTCCAGCCGGTAAAGTGAATCAACACCGCCCCCGCGATCACCCCCAACGAGCCCAGCATGTCGCTCCACACTTCTAGGTAAGCACCTTGCATGTTGAGGTTTTCGCCGGCACCGGCGGCCAGCAATTTCATCGAAATAAAATTGGCCAGCAGACCAATCGTGGCCACCACCAGCATGCTGGACGATGCCACATCTTGCGGGCTACGAAAGCGGCCGATGGCCTCCCACAAGATGTAGCCCGCAACCAAAAACAATAGACTGGAATTGATCAACGCACCGATCGCCTCCATGCGCGCATAGCCATAACTGCGGCGCGCATCGGCGGGCCGCCGGCCCATGCGCACGGCAAACAACGATACGCCCAGTGCAGCCACGTCGGTCATCATGTGCGCGGCATCCGAGAGCAACGCCAAACTGTTGGATAACAGCCCGCCCGCGATCTCGACCAGCAGCACCACCAATGTCAGCGCAAACGCGATCCACAACGGATTTTCGTGCTTGATCACCGCCGGCACATGGCTATGCCCACCCGCGCCATGCGCGTGCCCGTGTGCATGGCCATGCGTGTGTGTGCCGTCGTCGCCGTGCGCGTCGTGCGCGTCGTGCGGGGGGTGGTCGTGGCTTGCGCCCATTGCCGTGATTCCGCGTGAATTGGCGCGCACCGTAATCGGTCAGGCATGGGTTACACAATTGCAGCACTGGCTGTGCCTGCACTGTTGCCATAAAAAACCCCGCCTTGCGGCGGGGTTCGTGGTGCGTATTGACGCGAGTGGATTACTTGCCCTTACCAAAATTCCAGGTGATATCCAGGAAGTAAGCGCGACCCAACACGTCGTAGTTATAGCTGTTGTAGGGCGAACCGGTGTTGCCTGGGTACGAGCGGACATCCATGTTTGGACTGCGGTTGCCGATGTTGTTGACCTGCAACGACACCTTCAGGTCTTCGGTCACGTCATAGCTGACGCTGCCGTTGAAGGTGGTGTATGCACCCAACTTGCCAGCACCAGCAAAGGCATAGCCTGACGGATCCAGGGTGGCGCGATAGTTGGGGGTCTTGCCGATGTAGTTGGCGTACACGGTGCTGGCCCAACGGCCACGGCTCCAACCCAGCGAGGCTTCCGCCTTCACCTTGGGGTCGGTGCTGTAGTACGGGTTGCTCAGCAGGTCACGCACGGCATCGGTGGGATAGGGCTGGAAATCATGCGTGAAGTTGCGCGTCCAGGTGCCGCCCATCGACACCAGGCCAAAGGTGCCGAAGTCATGCTGATAGTTCACGCCTAGGGCCAGCGCATTCAATGTCTCGTTGGCAATGTTGATCTTGTTCAAAAAGATCTTCTGCACTTCGCCACCCGCACCACGGGTGATCTGCGACAACGCTGCCAAGCAGGTGCCGGAGCTCGCCGGCAGTTTGCCCATCCGGCAGTTGGACTCGTCACGCAGCAACTGATCCACGTCCTGCGACGACACTTCATCGCGGATATTCCAGTGGTAGTAGTCGGCACTGACCGAAAGCTTGGCCAATGGTGCCCACACCACACCGTAGCTCCACACTTTGGCATTGATCGGTTTCAGCGCGGTATTGCCCGAGGTTTGACCAAAGTACTCAATATCGGCGTATTGGCTGGGGCAGCCGCTGACATTGCCTGCATCAAACCCGTGCTTGGCGCAGCTGTAGTAATCCACCGCGCGGCTGTAGAACCCACTGACGCCTTGGAACTGGTCGGCCAAGGTCGGCGCCTTGAAAGCGGTGCCGTACTTACCGCGCACCAACAGAGTCTCGAACGGGCGATATTCCAAACCTAGGTTGTAGGTGGGCTTGGAGATTGTTTGGCCGCCCATGTGGTAGGCATCGTAACGGGCCGATGCCGACGCGGTCAGCTGGCTCCACAGCGGCAAACGCAATTCACCGGTCACCGCGTAACGGGTGCGATCGCCATTGCCATTAAACGCGGTGGTGCCCCAAATTTTTCCGCTGGTCAGCAGCAAATCGGGGGTGTAGTTCCAACCTTGCTTGCCAGCTTCGGCCGCCAGCGCGATGCCGGCATCGCCACCCGGCAACGAGAACAGCGCACCATTGGTGAACTGCACACGCAGCAGATTGTCGTAAGTCTCACTATGCGACACGGTGCGGCCCATGAAGCCGGCCACATCGGCTGGCGACAACAGCGTGTAGAACGCGGCGTAGTCCGGCTTGAACACCGGGTAGGCGTTGTAGGTCGGGTCCAGGCCCAACTGCGCACCTAGAATATGCTGCTGGAAGTAGGCGTTGATCGGATCCTTCAAACGGCTCATCGCGGTCTGGGTCAGGCGATACTGGGTGCGCGACAGGCTGGCATCATAGTCCCAGCTGGATGCGTCACTCAGAGTGCCGTTGATGCCCACGGTGACGGCATACGAGGTGCCCTGATCCTGATTCATCAAGCGGCTACGCCCACCTGTTTCTTCCTGGGTAAAAATGCGCTGCAAATTGAGCAGCTCACCACCATTGATGCGCGGGTCGTAGTAATAACCGAAGGTCGGCTGCGTGCTCCAGTATTGGGATTCCGGGGACACGTTGTAGCCCACTTTTTCGCGCGCCACCAATACATCGGCGTAAGCCTGTACGCGGTCGTTGATATCGAATGCGGAATGCACGTAGACCTGCGCACTTTCCTTGCGATTCTTCAGAGTCGCATCACCCGGGGTGAACATCGAGCCGCAGAAGTAGCCGTCACCAAACCCCGGACGTGCCTGCTTGGTGACCGTGCCACCTTCACCAGCACTCACATTGGCGCAGTTGGCTGGATCCAAAAATTTGTAGCTGCTCGTTGGGCTGTACACCAGCCAATTGCGGCTGGCCAGCGCCTGCTCACCGCTGTAGCCGGTCGCGTTGTAACGCTTGGTCAGGTCGCGCTGCGCGGCCCATACCGGGCGACTTTTTTCCAGTTGCACGCCCAGCAAAGTGTTCCAGCGCTTGTCCGCGCTCTCCATGCTGGTAGCAAAGCTGAGCCGGGCAGACTGCCCGCCGCCTTGGTCATAACCGCCAAAACGGCCACCCAGAACGCTGCCATCCACACCCTTCTTCAGGATGATATTGACCACGCCGGCAATCGCGTCCGAGCCGTACAGCGAGGACTGGCCGCCCGGCAAAATCTCGATGCGATCCACCAGCGCCACCGGGATGTTGCTGAGGTTGTTGAACACATCGGTGCCGTTGTACAACCCCGGGTAGTTGGCCATCGGGCGACCATCGACCAGGTACTTCACATAGCTGGCCGACAAACCGAACAGGCTCAGGGTCTCCGCGCCCTGGGTGAACGCACCCGAGGTTTGGTTGTTCTGCACGCCACCAGTGGCAAAGCTGCTCTTTTGCAGCACTTCGGCCAAGCTGCTGAAACCACGTGCCTGGATGTCCTTGGCCGAGATCACGGTGACCGGCACCACGGTTTCGATCTGCGACTGAGGGATCAGCGAGCCGGTGACAACAATTTTATCCAGATCTTTTGCTGGGGCAGCCGAATTGGCGTCTTGAGCAAATGCAAATGCAGGCAACAGCAGGCCACTTAACAATGCCAATGCAAGCGGACTGCGCTTGATGGCGCGGTTAGAGGTCAAATTCATGGGGAATCCTTGGCGACGTTAATCATTCTTATGGGGGATGCAGCAAATTCACCGGGGAAAACCCCGGGATGCGCATTTTTAAGAATCAATTAACGTTTGAACACCCCCATTCATCTGTTGCCCGGCGTTCATTCACGTCCAAGTCAACACCAATGTGCACCCCCCAAACGAAAGCGCGACAGCGTCACATATTTCGAATATTTGGAGCACTTCACCTAGAAATTTTTATCGAAACACACACTTGTTCGAAAAAATCAACGCCGTGGCCACGCTGCCAGCAAGGCCCATAGCCCGCCCAATCCTGCGATCCAGGCCGATACCGGTAGCGCCAACACCTTCGGCCCACCGGCGTCCAGCGCATACAGCACCACCGCCACGATCAGCAGGCCCACGCCCAGGATCGAGGACACGATGCGGCGTTGCATCGCCTTCAACACCCATGCAATTTCACGTACGTCCGCCGAATGCATGCCCAGCCGATGGCTGCCATCCACTTGCTGTTGCAGCCAGGCATGCAGCAGGCGCGGCATGTCGGGGGCGCGGGTGATCAGCTCCGGCGCGCGTTTGCGTAATTCGCCCAGCAAGCGTTTGCGGCTGTAGCGTTCGCGCAGGATGGCTTCCAACACCGGTTTGGCCACCGCCCAGATGTCGATTTGCGGATCCAGCTGGCGACCTACGCCTTCGATATTCAGCAGGGTTTTTTGCAGCAAGATGAGTTGCGGCTGCAAGGTTAGTTCGTAGCGCTGGGCGGTGCGGAACAACTTGACCAGCACTTCGGCCAAGGAAATTTCGCTCAGGGGGCGGGTGAAATACGGTTCGCACACTGCGCGTGCGGCGGCTTCCAACTCGTCGATGCGGATATGCGCGGGCATCCAGCCGGCCTGCACATGCAGCTCGGCAATGCGGCGGTAATCGCGGTTGAAGATCGCCATGAAATTTTCCGCAAGGTAGTACTGATCCTCGCTGGAAAGCTGGCCCATGATGCCGAAATCCAACGCGATGAAACGCGGATCGCTTTTGCGCGTGGCATCCACCCAGATATTGCCGGCGTGCGCATCGGCATGGAAAAAATTATCGCGGAACACTTGTTGGTAAAACACCCGCACACCTTTGGCGGCCAAGGCCTTGCGGTCGATGCCGGCGGCGTCCAGCGCCTTCACGTCATCGGATGGAATGCCGCGCACGCGCTCCATCGTCATCGCACGTTCGGCGGTGTGTGACCAGATCACTTCGGGCACGTACAAGTCCGGCGAGTCTTGCCAATTTCGGCGCAGCAAACTGGCGTTGCCGGCTTCACGCTGCAGATCGAGTTCGGCTGCCAGGGTGTTTTGAATCTCGGCCACGATTTCGCGCGGGCGGATTTTGTCGGCGCTGGGATGGGCGCGCTCCACCACTGCGGCAACGTTGTT
>NZ_DAOOUM010000043.1:10327-17400 GCF_035369645.1 Thermomonas sp.
GGCGTGTCATCCAGCAAATCATCCAACCGATAGCGCAACAACACGCGACCAATCCGCCAGGCCCGCAGTGCCGCCTTCATGCGGGCAGCCCTTGCTCGCGGCGCAAACGCGCAATTTTTGCGGCGATGCGCTCCACGTCATCGCGCAGTGCGTCCACATCATCATGGAATGCATCCAGTTCAGCGCGCGGCACCACGTCGCGGCTTTCTTCGGTCAAATACTCAGCCGTGGTTTCCGCCAGATTGCGGCCCGCCACCTGTGCCTGCTTGAGCGCAGCGCGCACCGCCTTGGCAATTTGCACACCTAGCACCTCACCAAACACGTTGACGAAGGGCAGTTGCCAATCGGGATCAAACCCTTGTGCGAGTTTTTGCAGGCGCTGTGCCAATTCGGCATCGCCCTCGATACGCAATTTGCCCACTGGCGGCGCATTGTGGCTGCGAAAGATAGGTAATTGCCGCAGCAAACCGTTCAAACTGCTGCGCACGCCCAGATCCGGCTCGGTGTCGGCATCCACCGGGCCTACGCGCAGAGCGTCACCGGCCACCGTGATTTGCAGCGCAAGCGGAGGCGCGGTCAGCGTCAGTGCCACCCGCTGCCCATCCAGTGCCGCAAGGCCTGCGCGGGTATCGGCATCCAACGCCAGCGCGTGATTCAGCGCGCTTTCCAGCGCTTTGCCGGCCGGCTGTTTCCAATTGAAGGGCAATCCAGTCATGCCGGCATTGTAGCGGCGGGAACGCGCTACACCTTGCCCGCGACCAAGGCGGCCCGCAGCCGCGCCAAGCCCTCATTCATGCTCACCTGCGGCACATAGCCAAAATCGCGGGTGGCCGGCGCCATGGCATACCAATGTGCGGTACTCAGTTGTTCGGCCAGAAAGCGCGTCATCGGCGGTTCACCGCGCAGGGGCAGCAACGTCCACGCCCCTTCGCAAAACGCACCCAGTGCATACGCCAAGCGAAATGGCAGCGTGGCATGCACTTGCGGCGCATCGGCGGCGCGCAGTAAGCCATTCAAGACCTCACGCAACGGCCATGGTTCGCCATTGCTGATGAAATACGCCTTGCCGGCGCAAGCCGCACCCGGCTGCAAGGCCGCCAGCGCATCCAGATGTGCCTGCGCCGCGTTGTCGATGTAGGTGGTATCCACCAAATTATTGCCATCGCCCACCAAGCGCAGCCGTCCACTGCGTGCGCGCGCCACCAGCTTCGGCAGAATCTGGGTATCGCCCGGCCCCCAGATCAAGCGCGGACGCAGTGCAATGGTGGCCAGTTGCGCATCGTTGGCGGCCAGTACTTCGCGCTCGGCAATGATTTTGCTGGCGGCGTAATGCGCCTTCACGCCTTCGCCATAGGGCACGGCATCGGCACCCAAGCCTTCCACCGGATGGGTGGCGCGATGCACCACGCTAGGCGTGGAGGTGTGTACCAACTTGCCGATGCCATGCGTGCGGCACGCGGCAATCACATGCCGCGTGCCCAGCACATTGGCGCTGAAATAGCTGGCATAACTGCCCCAGGTCCCGGCCTTGGCAGCGTTATGCAGCACTGCATCGAAACCTTCGGCAAAGGCCTGCTGCACGGCGTCAGGGTCTGCCAAATCGCCCTGCAACTGGCGCACCCCCAGCACATCCAACCCTGCATGCCGGCTGCGGCTGAAACTGGCCACAGCGTGACCTTGCGCCAGCAAGCCGCGGCACAGGGCTTGGCCAAGAAATCCACCGCCACCAGTAACAAGTACCTTCATTGTGCTTGTTTGATTCGCAATTTTTTCGCCGCCCAAACCGCCAATTTCTCGCGGCTGATTTTGGCGTTGTGACGGATATCCACCGGGAACGGTTTGGGGTAATGCAGGAAGTGGCTGATCTTGGCGGTGTGCACCAAGCCATTGGCGATATAGCGCAGTTCATCGGCCACTTCGACGGGATTTGCACGGCTACCCGTGTTGAGCTCGAACAACAGCACGGGTGTCTGCTTGCCGGCTTCGCCTACGCCCACCAGTGCGGTGCGCGCAACATCCGGGCGGGTGTTGAAATACGGTTCGACCTGTTCCGTGCACAGGGTGGTCACCTCGTCCATCACCACGCGTTGTGATTTACGCCCGCAGAACCAGAGCCGGCCGTCTGCATCGAACCAACCCAAGTCCCCCATGCGATGCACGATACGGGTGCTGCCATCGCTCAAGGTCTCCTGGATTTTGGCCAACGCTGTCTGCGCATCACGATTGTAATAACTGTCGGTCGCACTGGGCCCGGCCACTGTAATTTCGCCCACTTGGCCGGCGCCCACTTGCAAGCTGTTGTCCCAATGTGCAATCGCGGTATCGCTGATGCGGATGATGCGCACCTCATTGGGTGCTACCGGCCGTCCCACGCAGGTGCCGGCACCGGTTTCGGTGCGGCTGCGCAGGGCCAGCAATTCACGGCCTTCGATCACTGCAACCGGCAGGCACTCGGTGGCACCGTAGGGTGTCCAGAATTGGGCATCCTTCGGCAACAGCTCCAACATGCGCTGCACCACCTGCGGTGGCACCGGCGCGCCGGCACTGGTGACACGCCGGATACTGGGCAGGGATTCGCCATATTCGGCCAGCACCCGCATCAAGGCCGGCGAGCCAAACAACTGGGTGACACCAAACCGAGTGATCGCCTTGTGCAGCTTGCGTGGGTTGGCTTTGGCAGGACGCGTGGGATCCATGTCGGGAATGATGCTGGTCAGGCCCAGTGCGGGATCAAATAAGGCAAATGGTGGGAAGGTGGGCAGATCAATGCCACCGGCCTCAATCCCAAATGCCCTCCCCAGCATTTCAATTTGTGCGATGAAATGCCGATGCCGATACACCACGCCCTTGGGCACACCGGTGCTGCCGCTGGTGAACAGGATCGCCGCCACTTCATCGCCGCCAGTGGCGGCCAACTGCGGGCCTGCACCCGCGCCTTCGGCCTCCACCTGCGCCAAGGTGGCATCGGCCCACCATGCATTGCGCCCGGTGGTAATTCGTACATGCGCAGAGCTGGCCCAGCCCAATAGTTTTTTGGCCAACATCGCCAAGGGAATGCCGATAAAGGCTTGCGGCTGCGCCTCATCCAAACATTGCTTCAACGCGCGCTTGGCAATCCCCGGATCCACCAACACCGGCACAGCACCGCGCTTGAATAGCGCAAACATCAGCAAGAAAAACTCCGGGGTGGGCCGCACCATCACCACCACCCGGCTGCCGCGTGCGATGCCGCGCTTGCCCAGCCCTGCGGCAATGGCATCGCTGCGTGCATCCAGCTGGGCGTAACTCAGGACGTTGGAATAGCGCCCCAAACGCCCCGGTGTGCGCATTGCCGCTTGCTCTGGCGTGGCCAATGCCAGACGCGGCAGCGCAGCGGCGATATTACGTGTGACGGAGGACTGCATCGGTAGCATGGTTGCATGATCGCTGCAGATTGTCGCCCAATTGCGTCGAAAACACTTGCATGCAACGCGAATCCGGCAAAAAATCGCGCCCTGTTCCCGTCACTGGCCGGATAAGGCTCGGCATTCCATGCATCCCTGTCTCAGCTGTGGCGCTTGTTGTGCCTATTTCCGGGTCAGCTTTCATTGGTCCGAAGCCGACCCTGCCCTGGGCGGGGTGGTGCCGTCGGAGCTGACCGAGACTCTGCGTACCCACGAGCGCGTGATGCGGGGCACCTCGCAAGTGCAACCACGCTGCATCGCACTGGATGCCGACATCGGCCGCTATAGTCGCTGCACGATCCACGACCGGCGGCCATCGGTTTGCGCCTTGGTGCCGGCCAGCTGGGAGTTTGGTGCCAGCAGCGCGCAGTGCGACAAAGCACGCGTGGCACATGGTTTGCCGGTGTTGGCGGCAGACGATTGGATTGATGTGAGTGAGACCGATAAAAATCCGCTGCCGCAACTTTGACGCAGCGCGCTTCATTCACAACGGATTGGCGTCCAAAAAGCGCCGAATCGCTGGTACCAACACTTCGTGTTTGTCTTCCATCACATAATGACCGGCATCGTCGAACTCACGCACCACTGCACGCGGTAGCGCACGCCGGAAGCCGGCCAAAAAATGTTCGTCGAACACGAAATCACGCAGCCCCCAGCCGATAAACGCCGGGCGGTCGGCATAACCTGACAAGGCTTGCGCACTGGCCTGCACCAATGGCATCGCCCGATCACCCTCATGCAGCGGGATATCCTGCATGAAGCGCAGGGTGGAAATCGCCTTGTCCCAGCCGCTGTATACCCCGGCGTAGGCCTCACGCACCGCCTTGGGCAGCGCACGCACCGTGCCGAAGCGCGCCGCGCCGCGTGCAAACAAGTTGAAGCGGCGAATCAGCCAACCGCCCAATGTTGAATCGCGCCCCATCGCCAGTCGCAGCGGAAACCGCTTGCTGGTGGGCAACGGGAAGGCCGCGGTGTTGGTGATCACCAGTCGCTTGATCCGCGCCGGGTCACGCAGCGCCCAGCCAAACCCGATCATCCCGCCCCAGTCGTGCACCACCAACGTCACTGGCCCGGTGATGCCCAGATGTGCGAGCAATGCATCCACATCGTCGATACGCGATTGCAAGGTGTAGTCGTACTGCGGCGATGCCGAAGGTGCATCGTCTGGTTTATCGCTCAGTCCCATCCCCACATGGTCGGGCGCGATGCAGCGGTACTTGTCCGATAGCGCGGTGACCAAATGCCGCCAGTAGTAACTCCACGACGGATTGCCGTGCAGCATCAGCACGACCTCGCCATCGCGCGGGCCTTCGTCGAGGAAGGACATGCCGATGCCGGGGCGCACGGTGAAACGTTGTGGGGTGAAGGGATAGTCGGGAAAGTGCATGGATGACATCACTGACAGCGCGCCGGTCTTACCACTCCACCTCGGCCATCGAGCAATTCAAGCCGGAGCCAATTCCCAGCAGGGCGATGCGGCTGCCTTTTTTCAGGCGGCCAACTTCGCGCAGCTTGGACAACACGATGGGCACGCTGGCCGGGCCGATGTTGCCGTGTTCGGCAAAGATGGTCATCACTTTTTGAGGGTCGATGCCCATCGCCTTGGTGAACGCAGCGGTGTGTACTTTGCTGACCTGATGGATGACGAACTCATCCAGCTCACTGGCCACCCAACCCAACTTCAATTTGGCCGCTTCAAAGGTCTTGGTGGCCAGCTTGATGCCTTCGATCAGCAACATGCGGGTATCGGTGATCATGCCGTCAAGGTTGCCGCGGCACAGCTTGTTCCACTCGGTGGCCGCGCGCGTCACGCCGCCTTTGTAGCGCGGAGCGCCGGGGGCCAGCTCGCTGCGTGCCAACACCATGGCTGCCGCGCCCGAGCCCAAGGTAAGGGTGGCCAATTCGTTGCGGAAATCTTCCTCGGTGACATCCTCGCGGGTCATGCGCTCCAAGGTTTTTTCGTAGGCCAGATTGGCGGTTTCACCATCGACGATCAGGGCGTAGTCGATTTCGCCACGCTCAATCATGCGGCTGGCAATATCCATGCCGTTGATGAAGGCCAAGCAGGCATTGGCGACATCAAAATTTTGGCAGGTGTCGGGCAAACCAAGATTGCCGGACACGATCGAGGCGGTGGACGGCTCCAGATAATCGCGGCTCACCGAGGTGTTGACCAACAGCCCCACTTTGTTGGGGTCGATGCCAGCGTCACCCAGCGCCTTCACACCCGCCAAGGTGGCCGCATCCGAGGCCAGTACCTCACCATCCCATAAGCGACGGGCGTGGATGCCGGCGATATCGCCGAGCACGTCGATCTTGATGCCCAGCCGGTCCAGCGTGGGTTTCAGACGCAGATTGATCTCATCCGAACTCAACCGACGCGGGGCGTCGATATGGGCTAAACCGGCAATGGCAACACGTTGAAACAGCATGGGCGGACACTCGTACAGGCACCAACGCGGTACCGGAACCGCACAGGATAGCGCGTTCCTTGACAATACGCTGGCGTATCGTCATTTTTCCGCATGCTGGCGCTGCCTGCCCGCGCGTAAATTCAGCGGCAACGCCACATCGCCCAGCGCTGGTTGCCGTCCTCGGCGGGCCCCAATGGGCTGATCCGATTGGCCGCCGATGCCGGTGCTTCGTTGCGGGCCAAAGTTTCCAACTCATCACGCACTTGGGTCTCGCTGCGCTCGTAAAACCCCACTTTGTGGGTGACCGATACCGCCACTTCACCGCGCGCTTCACAGCCGACGGGGGCGGCACGCAGGACGAGCACTTGTTTGGCCCCCGGGGCCAGTTTCACAAATGTGCACGCCGACACGCACAGCATGGCGCAACACAACAAACCCGTTCGCATCGCAGGCATTGGATCTCCTCGTACCCAAAACAAAGCCCGCCAAGTGTGGCGGGCTTTGTGTGCAGCAGGATGAATGGTGTACTTACTTCAAGGCGCGCTTACTTCTTGGTGACCGGTTTGCCGTCGGCATCCAGCACAGTGACTTCACCTAGCTTCAATGCCTCCACCGGGCCTTGGGTCTTGGACAAATCACCCACCACCAGCCACGTCAGCCCTTGGCTAGACAACACCTTGGCTGCCGCGTTCACTTGTGCCGGGGTCATGGCCTCGATCTCGGCGCTGCGCTTGAACACGTAATCATCCGGACGGCCATACAGGGCATTACTGGAAATGGTATTCATCACCGCCGAAGCCGTTTCGTAGGCACCCGGCAACGTCAAGGTCAGCACCTTCTTCATGCCGGCCACTTCCTCGGCACTGGCCGGACGCTTGCCGCTGGCGTAATCGCTGAGCTCACGTTGCATTTCCGCCATGGCCTCGCCGGTCTTGTCGATCTGCACCGGCGCACTGGCCCGCCACAAACGCTGACCTACCGCGGCACTGGCGCCACTGCCGGCACCGTACGACCAGTGCTTGTCTTCACGTAGGTTCATGTTCAAACGCGCGGTGAAGTCGCCACCGATCACCATATTGGCCATGTCGTATTGCACCGATTTGGCATCGTTGCTGGACGGCATGGTTTCTGCGGCCACGATATTGGCCTGCACGGCACCGGGCTGGTCGATCATGAAAACACGCGCCTTGGGTTGTGCCGCCGCCATCGGGATCGC
>NZ_DAOOUM010000043.1:17500-21484 GCF_035369645.1 Thermomonas sp.
ACGCGCCGCACCAAACCATTGGGATTGGCTTTTTCTTGCTTGATGCCGGCAATCCATTGGCCGCGCACGCGGTCGATGTCGGCCTGCTCGAAACGCGGCTTGCGCAGCATATCGGCATACAGCGCCATCGACGGCTCCAGATTCTGCTTCAACGCTGACAAATAGACACTGCTGCTGTCAAGGCCAGCGCTGGCCCCCACCGTGGCACCCAGCGCCTGCGCGCGATCGGCAAATGCCAGTGCATCCAAATCACCGGCACCTTCATCCAGCAGGCCCATGGCGAAGTTGGCCATACCCGGCTTGTCGGCCGGATCCGCTGCAGTGCCGCCACGGAAGTCATAGCTCATCTGCACCACCGGGATGTCGTGGCGCTCGGCCAAGATGACCTTGGTGCCGTTGCGCAAGGTGGCGTGCTGCTGCGCCGGGAACACCAACTTCGGGAAGCTGGTCGGCATCGGCACGCCCTTGCTGCGGTTCACCGTGGATGCAGTGGTCTTGTACTTGGCATCCACTTTGGGCGTATTGAACGGGGCCGGCTTGACCGTGGCGTCCTCGGCAATCGCCACGCGCTTGCCCGGGTTCACCACCAAGGTGTGGCTACCCTTGCCCGCGCCCAACCAGGCATTGCCGCTGGCACGCAGGTTTTCCGGGGTGGCTTCGGCCAGCGTTTTCAGACTGTCGCGGAAGCAGCCCGGATTGCCCATGAACACCGCGCATTCGGCCAGCGCATCGGCCTTGCCGCCAAACCCGCCAATGCGCTCCACGCCACGGATCCAACCGGCTTCGGTGGCGGTGCGATTGCGCGTCACTTCGTCGGCACTGGGACCGTCTTTCAACAATTTATTCAATTCTTCGTCGATGACCGCCTCGACCTTGGCCACGTCCACGCCCTGCTTGACCGTCGCGGTGATCATGAAGGTGCTGCTCAGCTGCGAGCCGTAGGCACCCGCGCTGACGTTGTCCACCAGTTTGTCTTGATGTACCAAGCGCTTGTCCAAGCGCGACGATTTACCGCCACCCAGAATTTGCGCCAGCAATTGCAAGCGATCCAGATCTTGGGTGCCGTACTGCGCCACATTCCATACCCGGTAGATGCGCGACTGCGGCACCGTGTCGGTCATTTCACTGCGCGAATTGCTGGTGTGCGCGGCCACATCCACCTTCGGCTGGGCCATGGTGGGTGTTGCGGGAATATCGCCAAAGAACTTGCTCACTTTTTCCTTGGCGGTGGCCAGATCGATGTCGCCGGCCAGCACCAGCACCGCGTTATTCGGGCCGTACCAGGTCTTGAACCAAGTCTTCACATCCTCCAGCGAGGCCGCGTTGAGGTCGTTCATCGAGCCAATGGTGCTGTGGTGGTAGGGGTGACCAGCCGGGTACATGATCTTGCCCAGCTCGTCCCACACTTGCCCGTAGGGTTGGTTTTCGCCCTGACGCTTCTCGTTTTGCACCACGCCGCGCTGCTCGTCCAAGGTCTTCTGGTCGATCGCACCCAGCAGGTGGCCCATGCGGTCGGACTCCATCCACAGCGCAGTATCCAGCGCGGTGGTCGGCACGTTTTCAAAATAGTTGGTGCGGTCGGAATTGGTGGTGCCGTTCTGGTTGGTGGCACCGATGTCCTTGAACGGGGCAAAGAACTCGCCGGGCGCGTTTTCGCTGCCGTTGAACATCAGGTGCTCGAACAAATGGGCAAAGCCGGTGCGGCCGGCCGGCTCGTCTTTGCTGCCCACGTGGTACCACACGTTGACCGCCACGATCGGGGCCTTGCGGTCGGTGTGCACCACTACGCGCAAGCCATTGGGAAGCGTGAAACTTTCGTATTTGATATCCACCGCCGGCGCGTTGGCTGCTTGTATGGCGGGGGCATAGGTTCCGGCTGACAGCGCGGTGGCAAGGGCAAACGCCAGCGCGGCGGGACGAAGCATGGACATCGGCAACTCCTGTGATGGGCGTCACGAACGACGCCGTTAACCTGTAATGATAGCTGCCATCCTTGATTGCCTGCAGTAGACAGAAGTCACGCCAGCGCCCACGCCCTACAATGCGTGCATGATTCACGTCATCCTGCATCGCCCGGAAATCCCGCCCAACACCGGCAACGTGATCCGCCTGTGCGCCAATACCGGCGCACAGTTGCACCTGGTGCGCCCATTGGGATTTGCTCTCGATGACAAGCAACTGCGCCGCGCCGGGCTGGACTACCACGAATATGCTCCGATGCAGGTACACGACGACTTGGCTGCCGCACTGACCGCCATCGCAGCCAGCCAAAGCAGCGCGCCGCGCGTGTTCGCACTGTCCACCCGTGGCCGGGTGCGCTACGACAGCCCCACCTACCGCGTTGGCGATGTGTTTTTGTTCGGCAGCGAAACCGCCGGCTTACCCGCCGATGTGTTGGACGACATCCCGGCAAGTCAACGCCTGCGCCTGCCGATGCGGCCCAATAACCGCAGCCTCAACCTGTCCAATACGGTGGCGGTGATGGTGTTTGAAGCGTGGCGACAGCAGGGTTTTGATGGCTGCGCCTGACGCCAAGCCGCGCCGCATCCGTCTTTAATCCACCAAATCCACATTGCGCGTGATCTGGCCAGTCAGCAGATCCATCCGCAGCAGTTGCGACGAGTTCGCCACCAACAGTTGATTGCCCTGCTGCACAAACTGCTCGTTATCGAACCCGTTGGCCCAGTCGCCGCGCTGCTGCGGCAGCGGCGTGCTCCAGCGGGTGGCCAACGTGGCGGCATCCACCAGCGACAGCAGCTTGTGCTGGCCGCTGTCTTTCACGGTGTTGGACAACACCAGAAAACCACCATCCACTTGCGTTGCCGGCGAGAAGTGATCCTCGGTGTCATGGCCAAGCATCAAATACTTGGGCCTGAGAAAATCTTCCGTCGACCGCCGTGACTGCCCGCGCGCTGCCACCTCAATGTAGCGTCGCCCGTCCCCGGCTTCGCGCAGACTCTTGGGCAATTCACCGCGAAGCGGATCGTCGATATCCAGCCGTTCGAAGTCACCAGTGACCGGCTGCGCGGTGCCACTGTCCGGGTTCAGCTGGTATTTGCGCCCATCGCTGGCTTCCATGATGAAGGCACTCAGCTGCTCGCGGCTACGATAGAAATCGGTACCGTGGACGCCGCCCAGCGCCGGGTTACGCTCGGCAATGGCCTTGCCCGTCAGGGTGACTTGCTGTGTAGCGATCGAGAACACGAACGGAGCCTGCGCTTGACCCTTGCTATTGGAACATGCGATCAGTACATGCGCCTCACTCACAGCACCGAGCTGCGGATACGTGCAATCGAACTCCCGCGGCTTCAGCGGTTTGGCCAGCAGTTTCTGACCGGTGCTCGAATCGACGACTTGCAGGTAATAGGTGAGCGACCCATTGCTGACGGAACGACCGCCGGTGCGTTGATAGGAAAAGATGAACACGCTCTGGTAGATGTACGCGTAGTACTTGCCGCTGGGGCTGAACTTGCCTTGGAACACCGTCGGCACTTGGCGGCCGATGTGCGAACACGCGGCCAGCAGCGCTGCGCATGCAATGAACACTAAATGGCGGAGCAGGGATTGGTGCGTGCCCATCATCGTGCTGGCTTTCCTTTGGTGCTTTTAGACATCTGTACGCCGGGCTGGCGCTAAAGCGGACAACACCTGGCCAAAGGTACCGCTTTCAGGGCCAAGCGTAAGGTGCGTGCTTCTACTGCTTACATATTGAACAATTCCTGTACCAATCAGTTTTGGATTCAGCCAGTGTTGTGACGCAATCATCGAAATTGCACCCGTGCCCGCCGCCTGGCGAGGCACCCACAACAACAACATGGAGGTCTCCCTCATGAAGCGTTATGCCATTGCCCTTGCCCTGATTGCCGCCCTGCCCTTTGCTGCCTCTGCGGCCGACGGCATCAACTACAACTACGTGCAGGGTGGTTATGTCGCCACCAACACCAACGGCCCGGACGCCGACGGCTGGGGCCTGAGTGGCTCGGT
>NZ_DAOOUM010000044.1:0-21345 GCF_035369645.1 Thermomonas sp.
AAGGTGATGCCCAGTTGCGCGGCGGTGCGGGTTTTGTTGAAGCGGTTTTCGGCCAGTGCCAGTTCGATGGTCTTGCGCTCGATTTCTTCGATGAAGCTGGGCAGGGCACTGGTGGCGGATTCACGCGGGTCGATTTTGCTGGGATCCAGGCCGATTGGCGTTACCTGGGTGGCGTTGGCGTTGGCGGTGGCGGGGCGGTGCAGATCCGGCAGGCGCAGGTCGGTGGCGCGGATGCCATCGTCGTCGGCCAGTGCGAAGGCGCGCTCAAGGATGTTTTCCAGCTCGCGCACATTGCCGGGGAAGCTGTAGTGCGCCAGTGCTTCGATGGCGTCGGCGTGCAGTACCGGCTGCGGGCGGCCTTGCGCGGTGGCCAGCCGGGTGAGGATGGCGTCGGCCAACAGGCTCAAGTCTTGCCGGCGTTCGCGCAGCGGCGGCACGCGCAGTTCGATCACATTGATGCGGTAGTACAGGTCATGCCGGAAGCGGCCTTCATCGACCAGTGCGGCCAGGTTTTTGTGGGTGGCCGAAAGAATGCGCACATCGACGGCGACTTCGGCATTGGCACCCACCGGGCGGACTGATTTTTCTTGGATGGCGCGCAGCAGTTTGACCTGCATGGGCATCGGCAATTCGGCGATTTCATCCAAAAATAAGGTGCCACCCTCGGCGGCCTGAAACAGCCCGGTCTTGTCGGCATGGGCACCGGTGAAGCTGCCTTTTTTGTGGCCGAAAAACTCGCTTTCCATCAGTTCGGCCGGGATCGCGCCGCAGTTGACCGGCACAAACGGGCCGGAGGCGCGCGCGCCTTCGTCGTGGATGGTGCGTGCCACCAGTTCTTTGCCGACGCCAGACTCGCCGGCGATGTACACGGGGGCTTGGCTGCGGGCGACCTTGGCCAAGGTGGTGCGCAGTTCGGTCATGGCCGGCGACTGGCCCAACAGGCGTGCGGCCATGCCGCCAGTCGGTGCTGTGGGCTTGCTGGTGTCGCCGCCGGGCGGGCGTGGCTGGCTGCCAAGTTTCAGCGCGTGCTGAACAAGGCCGCGCAGCACGGTGAGGTCCACCGGCTTGCTGACAAAATCGAAGGCACCGGCTTTCAGTGCGCCAACTGCGGCTTCTTGGTTGCCGAAAGCGGTGATCATCGCCACCGGGGTGTGCGGGTAGAGCTGGGTGATCTCTTGGACCAGTTCAACCCCGGAGCCGTCGGTCAGGCGCATATCGGTCAGGCAGAGCGCGTATTGGTTGTGCCGTAGCAGCGCGCGCGCGTCGTGCAGGGAGGAGGCGGTATCGCTTTTCAAGCCCATTCGGCCAAGGGTCAGCACCAGCAGTTCGCGGATGTCGCGCTCGTCATCGACGATGAGGACGCTATTGGTCGTGCTGCGGGCGGGTGTGTTCATTAAGGCCACGATACCCAATTGCCGCGCTGCGTCCAAGTGCGACGTTTTGTGACAATGTGCGAAGGCGTATGGCTCAGGGGGTGGCGATGGCCCTGGCCCCGGTGAGGCGGATGCGGAAGCAGGTGCCGCCGGCCGGCAAGGGGATGTGGATCAGCTCGGCTTGGTTGGCCTGACACATCTCCTGCGCCAGATACAGGCCCAGCCCGGTGCCGTGGCTGGAGGTGGTGAAAAACGGCCGGAACATCTGCGCGGCCACGGTTTCGGGGATGCCGGGGCCGCGATCTTGCACGTCCAGCACCGGCGCGCCCTTGTCGTCGCGGTGCACATGCACGCTGACCTGCGCCGGTTCGCCGGGCATGCGCCCATACACCAGCGCGTTGTGCACCAGCACGGTGACGATTTGCTGTAGCTGGCGGCGGTCGGCCAAGCAAGGTAGCGGCCCGCCGGTGTGCTTGATGTCTAACGTGTCGTTGTCCAGTGGGTGGCTTTCGAGGTAATCGGCAACGAATTGACGGGCAAATGCACCCAAATCCAGATGCTCGTGCTGCGCGCGTTCGCGCCGGGCCAAGCCCAGCACGCTTTCCACGATGCCGTTCATGCGCCGGGTTTGCTGGTAGATGATTTCCAGCAGGCGGCGGTCGGATTGGTTGATGTCTTGCGACTCTTCCAATAATTGCGTGGCGTAGCTGATGGCGGCCAGCGGGTTGCGAATTTCATGGGCCAAGCTGGCGGAAAACCGGCCCAAAGTCGCCAAGGTCAGGCTTTCGGCGCGGCGCGAGGCCAGTTCGGCATCATCCAAAAACACCAGCACTTGGTCGCCATCGGCCAGCATGCGCGCAAACCGCGGCAGGATTTCCGGCAGGTCCTGCGCCAGCTGCAAGGGCGTGGCGTCCTGATTGCCGCTGCGCTCCCACAGGCGCAGCCGTGCGTATAGGGGGGGTGCGGCGGTGGCCAGCATGCGCCGACCCTCGCCGGCGGCACCCAGATGCAGCAACGCGGCTTCATTGGCCAGCCGAATTTCGCCATCACCGTCCACCAGCAGCACGCCGGTGCGCATGCGGCGGATGATCAACTCGTTGACTTCGGCCAAATTGGCGGCTTGGCTGCCACGGTGTTCGGCCAGCGCCTCGGTGGCGCGCAGTTGTTGACCCAGCAGGCTGGTCAGGGTGGCGATGGCCAGATAACTCACCGCGAACATCGGGATTTCGATCAGCGGACGGGTGATGGCATCGCTGCTGAGATAGCTCCAGCCCAGTTGCAGCGCCAGTGCCACGCTGGCGATGGCGGCCAGCACCAAGCCCTTGCGCAGTGGCAGAAACAATGCGGCGGCACCGATATTGAACAGCAACATCATCGCAATGCCCGAGGCCACGCCGGGTAGGGCATTGGTGGCCAAGGTGCTGATCAAAATGTCGATGCTGATACCCAGCACCACTTGCGTGGTGATGTGGCCACGGCGACCGCTGAAAAATAGCGCCACCGCGGCGATCAGATACACGATGGCGATGGCGATGGCTAGATGCGGGTGACGCGGCTCGCCAAAAATCAGTCCAACCGGCGCGAATACGGTCAAGCACAGCAAGGCCGCTTCCAGCAGCCGGTACAGGGTGAAGGAGTACAGCTCGCGGCGGATTGCGGTGTGCAGCGCGGGGCTATCGGGGAGGGCGGGAAGGCTGGTCATCTGGCGAGTATGCAAGATCCATACGGTTTGGCAGCGCATGACGCGCCGCAACACGCTAAAATGGGTGTCCGCCCGCGTGCGGCCGGGGTGCCCGGCAGCGCGGAGCGTCCGTCCTCTCCCCGGGTGATCCATGAATTTCCACGAATATCAGGCAAAACAGTTGTTTGCCGATTACGGCATTGCAGTTCCAACCGGGCGCGTCGCGCGCACGCCCGAGGAGGCCGTTGAAGCGGCCAAAACCATTCCAGGTGGCCTGTGGGTCATCAAGGCGCAGATCCACGCCGGCGGCCGCGGCAAGGCTGGCGGTGTGAAGCTGGCCAAGACCTTGGACGAGGTGCGCGAGTATGCCAAGGGCATGCTGGGCACCAAGATGGCGACCTACCAGACCGCCGGCGTCGAGCTGCCGGTGGATTCGGTGTTGGTGTGTGAAGGCACCGACATCGCCAAAGAACTCTACTTGTCGGTGCTGGTGGATCGCGATACCAAGTCGATCACCTTCATTGCCTCCGCCGAAGGCGGCATGGACATCGAACAAGTCGCGCACGAGAAGCCCGAAGCCATCAAGACCCTGCACGTCAATTACGTGCAAGGCTTGCAGCCGTTCGAGTGCCGCGACCTTGGGTTTGCGCTGGGCCTGACCGCCAAGCAAGTGGGCCAGCTGACCAAAATCATGCTGGGCCTGTATCGCCTGTTCAACGAAAAAGATTTGGCCTTGGTGGAATTGAACCCGCTGGCCATTCTCACCGACGGCAACCTTGCCGTGCTGGACGGCAAGATCAATTCCGATGACAACGCCAGCTTCCGCCACGCCGATCTGACCGCGATGCGCGACATCCGTCAGGAAGACGAAACCGAAGTGCGCGCCAGCCAGTACGACCTCAATTACGTCACCATGGACGGCAATATCGGCTGCATGGTCAATGGCGCCGGTCTGGCGATGGCCACCATGGATGTGATCAAGCTGGAAGGCGGCGCACCGGCCAACTTCCTCGACGTCGGCGGTGGTGCGAATAAAGAACGCGTCACTGAGGCGTTCAAGCTAATCCTGTCGTCGGACAAGGTCAAAGCCATTTTCGTCAACATCTTCGGTGGCATCGTGCGTTGCGACATGATCGCTGAAGGCATCATTGCGGCGGTCAAGGAGGTGGGCGTGAAGATCCCGGTGATCGTGCGCTTGGAAGGTACCAATGTCGAAGCGGGCAAGGACCTGCTGAAGAACTCCGGCTTGGCCATCATTCCGGCCGACGACATCAACGATGGCGCGAAGAAGGCGGTTGCCGCCGTCGCCGGCCAGTAAAAGGAACCCACCATGTCTGTTTTGATCAACAAAAATACCAAGGTACTGGTGCAGGGTTTCACCGGCTCGCAAGGCAGCTTTCACGCCCAGCAGATGCTGGATTACGGCACGCAGGTTGTGGGCGGTGTGACGCCTGGTAAGGGTGGCAGTACGCACCTGGGTCTGCCCGTGTTCGATACCGTGGCGCAGTGCGTGCAGGCCACCGGTGCTGATGCCTCGGTCATCTATGTGCCGCCGCCGTTTGCGGCCGACGCCATCATGGAAGCCGCAGCGGCTGGCATCAAAGTCATCGTGTGCATCACCGAAGGCATCCCGGTGCTGGACATGCTGCGCGTCAAGAACGTACTGAAGGGCTATGCCGATACCGTATTGGTCGGCCCCAACTGCCCCGGCGTGATCACCCCCGGCGAATGCAAGATCGGCATCATGCCCGGTCATATCCATCTGCCGGGCAAGATCGGAATTGTCTCGCGCAGCGGTACGCTGACCTATGAAGCGGTCAAGCAAACCACCGACGTGGGCCTGGGCCAGAGCACCTGCATTGGCATTGGCGGCGACCCGATCAACGGCACCAACTTCATCGACGCGCTGACGCTGTTCCAGAACGACCCGCAGACCGAAGGCATCATCATGGTCGGCGAAATCGGCGGCAGCGCCGAGGAAGACGCGGCCGAGTTCATTGCCAAGCACGTCACCAAGCCGGTGGTGGGCTTTATCGCCGGTGCCAGCGCGCCGAAGGGCAAGCGCATGGGCCACGCCGGTGCGATTGCGTCGGGTGGTTCCGGCACCGCCGAAGGCAAGTTTGCGGCGATGGAAAAAGCCGGTATCACCACCGTGCGCAGCCCCGGCGATTTGGGTGCGGCGATTGCCAAGCGCTTGGCGAAGTAATAAGTCAGGCGCACAAGGCTGACACAAAAACGGCGACCGCAAGGTCGCCGTTTTTGTTGCTGCGTATTGATGAAACTACTGCGCTGGCTTGGCCGCATCGGCAGCGGGTGCCGTTTCCGCTGCAGGGGGTGTTGCAGTGTCCACGACCGCCGGCGTGGCTTGCATCTGCGCTGTGGCCGGTGCGCTCACCGCTACCGGTGGTTTGGCCGCATCACCGCTGCTGGTGACCGGCAGCAGCGGCACGATCAGCAGCGCCACGATATTGATGATCTTGATCAGCGGGTTCACTGCAGGTCCGGCGGTGTCCTTGTACGGGTCGCCCACGGTGTCGCCGGTGACGGCGGCCTTGTGCGCCTCGCTACCCTTGCCGCCAAAGTGACCGTCTTCGATGTACTTCTTGGCGTTGTCCCACGCGCCACCACCCGTGGTCATGGAAATGGCCACGAAGATGCCCGTCACAATCGTGCCGATCAGCAAGCCGCCCAGCGCCTGTGGGCCCAGTGCCAAGCCCACTACCACCGGCACTGCGACCGGCAACAGCGATGGCACGATCATTTCCTTGATCGCGGACTTGGTCAGCATGTCCACCGCCTTGTCGTACTGCGGCTTGCCGCTGCCATCCATGATGCCCTTGATCTCGCGGAACTGGCGACGCACTTCTTCCACCACGCTGCCCGCCGCGCGGCCGACGGCTTCCATCGCCATCGCGCCGAACAGGTACGGGATCAGGCCGCCGATCAAGAGGCCAATGATGACCATGTGGTTGGACAGGTCGAAGGTGAAGGTGACGTCGGGGTGCGCGGTCTGCAGGTTGTGGGTGTAGTCGGCAAACAGGACGAGTGCCGCAAGCGCCGCTGAGCCAATCGCATAACCCTTGGTGACGGCCTTGGTGGTATTGCCCACGGCATCCAGCGGGTCCGTCACGTTGCGCACCTCGCTGGGCAGCTCGCTCATTTCCGCGATGCCGCCGGCGTTGTCGGTGATCGGGCCGTAAGCGTCCAGCGCCACGATCATCCCGGCCATCGAGAGCATCGAGGTGGCGGCGATCGCAATGCCGTACAGCCCACCCAGCGCATGAGCCCCCCAGATCGACGCGCACACCGCCAGCACCGGCAGTGCGGTGGACTTCATCGACACGCCAAGGCCCGCGATGATGTTGGTGCCGTGGCCGGTGGTGGATGCCTGCGCAACGTGCTTGACCGGTGCGTACTGGGTGCCGGTGTAGTATTCGGTGATCCACACGATGACGCCGGTCAGTGCCAGCCCGATCAGCGCGCAGCCGTAGAGGTTCATTGCACCGAATGACGCATCAGCCATCAATTGCGTGGTGATTGGATAGAAGGCGATGGCTGCCAAGACCGCCGACACAATCACACCCCGATACAGCGCACCCATGATGTTGGGGCTACTGCCCGACACTTTGACGAAGAAGGTGCCGATGATGGAGGCAATGATCGACACGCCGCCCAATACCAATGGGTACAGCACCGCGTGCTGACCGACGCTGGCCACCATCAGGCCACCCAGCAGCATCGTGGCAATCACCGTCACCGCATAGGTTTCGAACAAGTCGGCGGCCATGCCGGCGCAGTCGCCCACGTTGTCGCCTACGTTGTCAGCAATCACCGCCGGGTTGCGCGGGTCATCCTCGGGGATGCCGGCTTCGACCTTGCCCACCAAGTCCGCGCCCACGTCGGCCCCCTTGGTGAAGATGCCGCCGCCCAAGCGCGCAAAAATCGAAATCAACGAGCTACCAAACGCCAACCCTACCAGCGCATGCAAGGCTTCTTTTTCCTCGACCCCCATCTTGCCCAGCACGTACCAGTAGCCGGCCACACCCAACAGGCCCAGGCCCACCACTAACATGCCGGTGATCGCGCCACCTTTGAACGCCACATCCATCGCCGGGCCCATACCTTTGCGGGCGGCTTCGGCGGTGCGCACATTGGCGCGCACCGAGACGTTCATGCCGATGTAACCGGCCGCGCCCGAGAGCACCGCGCCGATGGCAAACCCAATCGCGGTATGGATATTCAAAAACACACCAATCAACACCAGCAACACCACGCCGGCGACCGCGATGGTTGAATATTGTCGGTTGAGATACGCGCGTGCGCCTTCTTGAATGGCACCGGCGATTTCCTGCATACGTTCGTTGCCAGCAGGTTGTTTGTTGATCCAAGCCGCGGCCCATAGGCCATAGGCGATTGCGATGACGGCGCAGACCAGCGCCAGTACCAAACCATATTGCTCCAGCATGAATCCCCTCCCCGGGTGTTCGAAATGGAAGACGGCAGGTTGATGCGCCTACTCCTGTGGTAGGCGACGCCTGACTATCGCATACCCCAGCGTGAATTGGAGAGCCGTACACAGGATTCAGCTTAGACATGCGAATCTGCCTGCATTGCGATGAAAACGAGGTGTTCGATGCTGCGATTGCACATGATTTTGGCTGGCATGTTGCTGCCGATGGCTGCCGCGATTGCGGGTGGGCAGCAGGCGGAAATTCAGCGCGGGCCGATGACGCCGCAAGCACAGGGCGTGCTGCATACGCTGCGTACCATCCCGGAAGCGTGCGCGCGCTTGCAGGGGCAATTCACCGGCACCGCCACGGCCCCTTACACACTCACGCCGGTGCGCACCAGTGAGCGCTGCCAAGCGCGCGCGCAACTGCAAGACGCACACAAGGTGCAGGCATCCACCGCCAATGGTTGGATCTTGAACGACGAACTCCGCGTGCCCAATGCCAGTTGCCCCGGGCAGCTTGCGGTCATCCGCATTTGGCGGAAAGAAGCCGTCGCAGCAACCCCCAAACTTGATGCGCAAGGCCGCGTGCGTGTCTATCTCAAAGACGGTCTGGATGCTGCAACTGCCGGCAAACTAGGCGCACGGCCACAGTACGCGGTGGCGATGGCGGTGGAGGGAAACAGCTGTAAGTGACCCCCGCGTTCGCGGGGTGTTGCCGCCATCAGACGCGCCCTAGTCTCTGCGGATAGGGGAAAAGGAGCGCGCGATGAAGTATTGGTTGCTAGGTGGCGCATTGTTGGCCAGTGCATTGGCCAGTGCGGGCGATGCAAAGGATCAGTGGCGCAAGGACAATCTATACAACGCGAAGCTGCAGGAGCCGGTGTCCACGATGGTGGTCAGCGGCGTAAACATCCGCCTAGGAACCGTGCTGGAACGTCTGACCCTGCTGTCCGGCGAAGGCCATGGCGGGAAGAAAGCGGCGGGTGCGGCGATGGCCCTCGGTCTCACGCTGCTGGGGGTTGGCGGCGTCGATACCGCCTCGCGCGAACCACTCGCGGAGCAATTTTTGGAAGACGATGCGCGCCGGATCGGGAACGAGATTGGCGAATCGATCCAGCAACATCTCGTGGTGCCAGGTGTGGCCATGGCACCGTTGGAGCAGGTCGGTTCCGTGGACGCGCTGCGTGGGCAAAAGATCGCGCATGTGATCAGCAACGACACTATGACCGTCAAGGGGGGGCGGTTCAAGGCCGACCGCTATTACGGTTATTACATGGTGCCAGTCGCACCCTACGGCTACCGGGCACGACCTAAGATAAATTTTTCCATTGGTGACGGTGAGGTGTCTCCCGCTGTGCGCGCCGCGACCGGTGCCCAAGCCGCGATCAATGTGGACGTGTTCTTGGTGAACACGCGCAAGGCGTTGCAGGTGCAGGAACTCCGGGTTGAGGTGTTGACGCCGCAGATGATCGGTCGCGGGCGCGATACCCCGGTGTTCGTGTTCGAACTGCCGGAAGGATCGTTGGCGATTCCGGTCACTAGTGACACCCACAAAGACAACTATGTGGCGTGGCAGCAGATGCGGCCGGGCTTTGAATCGGCGCTGGCAGATCTTGGTTCGCAGATCCGGATGGCGCTGGACAAGGGTCGCTGAGACTCGGTCGCGGGATCAATCCGGCACCAGCACGCGCTTGAGTTTGCTACCCGCACCCGTTTTGATGGTGATGGCGGCTTTCGTGCAGCCAAAATGGTGGGCCACCAAGGCAATCAATTCCGCGTTGGCCTTGCCATCCACGGGCGCAGATTTGAGCTGCGCCAACCAGGTGCCATCGTCTTGCTGCGTGAGCGTGCTGACGCGCGAATGGGGTTTGGCTTTGACGTGCAGGATGCGCATGCACACAGGATCGCATGTGATGTGTATCGACAAAAGCAAACGCCCGGCGAGACCGGGCGTTTGTATCATCGCAACAACGGCTTGACTCAGTTGCCGGTTTTCAGCCTGCCACCCTTGCCAAGGCCACCACGCACTTCTTGCGGACGGTAGTCGCGCATGGCGCGCACAAGGTTGTTGTAAGCATTGGCAAATGCAGCTGCCAGTGCTTTGCCCTCGGGGGTGTTGGTATAGCCACCCAGCGCACCAAAGCCGCCGCTACCGCCACCGCCAATGCCCAAACCAAAATCAGTCTTGGTGGCATTGCCTTGCGCCACACCAATCTGCACGCCGGAGCGGTTGTCGATCATGGTCAGGATGGTTTCGGCTTTCTTGAACTTCAGGCCGCCCACCACCGCACCAATCGCACCGGCGCGTCCGCCAAACGCACTGAGCACACCGCCAATGCCGCCTGCATTACTTTGCGAGAAGTTGATGCTGGGGTTCATGGTGTAGTCGGCGGCCACCATCTGGCCCTTGCCGAAGTTGCTACCTTCGCGCAGCTCACCGCTATCCATCAACGCGCGTTCTTGCATCATGTTTTTCATGGCGCGGCCGCGTTCGACCACCACGAAACAGTTGGACTGCTGAATCAGCATGCGGATCACCGGAATGGTGGACGGCAGGCGCAGGTCCGAGGTCAGGTAGCGATACCAGTCGCCATCTTGTTCTTCCACCACGGCAATGGTGCCCATCGGCTCATCGCAGGATTCCAAGTTAGCGGCGGCACCTTTTGCATTAGCGCCGGCAGCGGCACCCTGCGGATCATTCTGCTTTTTATTCCATTGGGCTTGCGCGGGGGTGCTGGCCAAGGCCAAGGCCATTGCCAGTGAAGTGAGCGCAATTGCAGTTTTCATGGGTTGGTTCCTGAATCAAGTGACTTTGAGAGAGAGGGGATAAGCGTTTGCAAGTGTAAGCTAGATGCAGCTCACACTTTCCATGGGCGTAGCTTGCGCGGCACATGCAGCATGCTGGGAGTAACGTAATTGGGCAGTCCATCCCGGCCATACGGGGGATAGGCTTCCCCTTCGATCAAGGGTGATAGGTAGTGACGGGCAGCGGTGGTAATGCCATAGCCATCTTTGCGAATAAAACCCTTGGGCATGGTTTTTTCTTGATTGGCAATGCGTGCCAGCGGGGCGATGTCGATATGCCAGCGGTACGGCGCATCGCTATCGCGCACGATCACCGGCATCACCGCGTTTTGCCCGTTCAAGGCGCATTCGACCGCCGCCCGCCCCACCGCCATCGCCTGTTCCAAGTCGGTCTTGCTGGCCAGATGCCGCGCCGAGCGCTGCAGGTAGTCGGGCAGGGCCCAATGCACCTTATAGCCTAGGACGTCATTCACCCGGCCCGCCAGATGCGACGCCACGCCCCCCAGCTGGGTATGCCCGAAGCTGTCCTTGCCGCCGCCAGCATCGGCCACGAAGCGGCCATCGGCGGTGCGGATGCCCTCGCTGGCCACCACCACGCAATAGCCCACGCGTTTGACGATGGCGGCCACCTTCGCCATGAAATCGGCTTCGTCAAACACGCGCTCGGGGAACAAAATCAGCTGCGGGGCAGCGTCTTTGCCCGTGCCTGCCAAGCCTGCCGCTGCCGCCAGCCAACCGGCGTGGCGGCCCATGGCTTCATACACAAACACCTTGGTTGAAGTTTCCGCCATCGCCGCCACATCCAGCGCGCATTCGCGCACCGACACGGCGGTGTACTTGGCCGCCGAACCAAACCCCGGGCAGCAATCGGTGACGGCTAAATCGTTGTCCACGGTCTTGGGCACGCCCACGCAGGTCAGTGGGTAGCCAAATTCGGCGGCCAGTTGCGAGACTTTCAGCGCGGTATCGGCCGAGTCATTACCGCCGTTGTACAAGAACCAGCGCACATCGTGAGCTTTGAAAACATCCAGCAATCGCGCGTACTTGGCGCGGTCGTCTGCCAGCGACTTCAGCTTCAACCGGCAACTGCCAAACGCGCCACCGGGGGTATGCGCCAAACCTTTGACTTCGGCGGCAGTTAGCGTGGTGGTGTCGATCAACTCCTCGCGCAGCGCGCCCAAAATGCCGTTACGTGCGGCCAGCACGCGGACTTTTTTGACTCGCGCAGCTTGCAGTACGGCAGATGCGGTGGCATTGATGACGGCGGTGACGCCACCGCTTTGGGCATACAGCAGGGTACCTGCGGGCATGGGAAAATCCTTCAAATGGGATGCCTGAATTGGCGGCGAAATGCAGTAAGCTGGCCGGGTTTCGGCGCAAAATGCAGTCTAGCGCCGTCTTGCAAGACAATTCACGAGACATTTTTTGGAGTGATTCGATGCGATTGGTTCTATTGGGTGCACCGGGGTCCGGCAAGGGTACCCAGGCAACGCGCTTGAAGGAGCATCTTCAGGTTCCGCACATTTCCACCGGCGACTTATTGCGTGCCGAAGTGGCTGCCGGCAGCCCGTTGGGCCTGCAAGCCAAAGAAGTGATGGCGCGTGGCGATTTGGTCAGCGATGACATTTTGCTGGGGATGCTGAAAGACCGCTTTTCGCGCGATGACACCCGCGCGGGGTTCATTTTGGATGGCTACCCGCGCAACTTGGCGCAAGCCGGTGCACTGGACAAGCTGCTGGCCGAATTGGGGCAAAAATTCGATGCCGCCGTGCAGTTGGTGGTGGATAACGAGCAAATCATCGAACGTCTAGCCGGCCGCGCCAAGGCCGAAGGGCGTTCCGATGACACCCCCGAATCGGTGCGCCATCGTTTGAATGTGTATGACGAAAAAACCGCGCCGGTGGTGGATTTTTATCGCCAGCATGGCCAGCTCACCGTGGTGGATGGCGTGGGCGCGCTGGATGAGGTGTTCACCCGCATCGTGGAAGCGATCCAGCACGGGCATGACCTTGGCTGAGTTGATGGCGGGATGAAACTTCATATCCTCGGCATCGCCGGTACCTTCATGGGCGGCGTCGCCGCGTTGGCGCGCGAACTTGGCCATGCGGTGGAAGGCAGCGATCAAAATATCTATCCGCCGATGTCCACCCAGTTGGAACAGCTGGGCATCGCCTTGAAGCAGGGTTACGTGCCGGCCAATATCGGCAGCGATTGCGATACGGTGATCATCGGCAATGCGTTATCACGCGGCAATGCGGCGGTCGAGCATGTGCTGGATGCCGGCCTGCGCTACACCTCCGGCGCGCAGTGGTTATCCGAACAGGTGTTGCCGGGCCGCGATGTGTTGGCGGTGGCCGGTACCCACGGCAAGACCACCACCACCACGATCTTGAGTTTTTTGCTGGATGCCGCAAAACGCGTGCCGGGGTTTTTGATCGGCGGCGTGGCCGAGGATTTTGGGGGGTCAGCACGGCTGGGCACGGGGCGCGAATTCGTGGTCGAGGCCGACGAATACGACACCGCGTTTTTCGACAAGCGCAGCAAGTTTGTGCATTACCGGCCGTTGGTGGCCATCCTCAATAATCTGGAATACGACCACGCCGATATCTTTCCCGATGTGGCCGCCATCCAGCGTCAATTTCATCACTTGGTGCGCACCGTGCCGCGGCGTGGCCGCTTGCTCGTCAACGGGCATGATGTGCACTTGGCCGAGGTGCTGGCGATGGGCTGCTGGACGCCGGTGGAGCGCTTTGGCTTCGATGAAAGCTTCGAATGGAGTGCGCGCAAATTGCGCGACGATGGCAGTGCATTTGTGGTGTTGCACAACGGGGTTGATGTGGGGTGCGTGGAGTGGTCGCTGCTGGGTGACCACAATGTCTTGAACGGCTTGGCCGCGTTGGCCGCGTGTGCGGCGGTGGGTGTGGATATTGTTGGCATCCTGCCGGCGCTTGCGCAGTTTCATAGTGTGAAGCGGCGGATGGAAGTGATAGGCCAGCACGCGGGTATTACCGTGTATGACGACTTTGCCCATCACCCCACCGCCATCCACACCACGCTGGCCGGGTTGCGTGCCAAGGTCGGCGATGCGCGCATCGTGGTGGCGATGGAGCCGCGCAGTAATTCGATGCGCCTGGGTGCGCATGCCGATGCGCTGGCACCCTCGCTGGATATTGCCGATGCGGTGATTTTTCTGGCGCGCCCAGAATTGCCTTGGGATGCAGGCAGAGTGATTGCCAGCGTGCGCGGGCATGCACAAGCGGTGGCCGATGTGGATGCGCTGTTGGCCGCGCTGCACACGCAGGTGCGCAGTGGCGACCATGTGGTGTTCATGTCCAACGGCGGGTTTGATGGCGCACCACGGCGGTTTTTCGAGGCTTTGCAGCAGCGATAGTCGCACGGCGGTTTTCTCCTTCCCCTTGCAGGGAAGGGCTTTGCCGAGCGTCAGCGCGGATGCGTCAACACCTGTAGCGCGTTGTCGGCATCGAGCATCTGCAAATCCTTCGGCAGCGCATGCGCAGGCGGTTCCGGTTTCCACAACGTCAATAAACGTAAACGGCGGCGCAGCTGCATATTTTCATAGCGCGCCACCCACAGCGGCGTGCCATCCGCCACACGCACCGGTGCCGGCCATACCCGCAACACTTCAATCTGCGTGGGCGTTTTTCCCACCCGCCGCAGGAGGAGTCGTTCGGGGTGCGCATCCAGCGCCAGTGGCAACACCGGGCGTTCGGCGGGCGACAGGCTGTCATTCATCAGACCGAGTGCGCTTACCCAATCTGCGGCGGGTTGTGCTTGCCAACCGTGCGCCAACAGTGTGTGTTTGAGGGTGGACAGATCGCCGGCGATTTCCAAATCAAAACGCACGCTACCCGCGCCCAAGCCCTGTGCTTTCCAATCGGCCATGGTGATGGTTTGGGTAGGAGGCGGCGGCTCAAAGCGCGCCAAGGTGTGTGGGGCGCTGCGTGGGGCATACCAACAGGCGGCCAACGCGAAGGCACCATAAAACGTCCAACCCAGCGGACGCATCCAAAACGAACGCTCGCTATGGCGGCGATACGCCACGCCAATCACTAGGACCCACATGGCACCCAGCAACACGCCGCCAATGATGTCGGACAGCCAATGCGCACCTAAGTACAAGCGTGCAAAGCCCACCAAGGCGGTGGCCACACCGGTCAACAAATACGGCCAAACCCGCTGCCGGCCGGGTAATTCGCGGGCGATTAGTACTGCAAAAAAGCCAAACACCACCGTGGTCATGGTGACTGCCACCGAGGGGAAGCCAAAGCCTGCCGCAGCAAAGGGTGGGCGCGGCATGTCGATCACCGCATCCAGTGCTTCGGTCAGGCCCAGCCCGATGGCAATGGCGGCCACCCAGTGCAGTGCCGCTTTCCAGCGCCGTCGCCACAGCAGCCATGCCAATGCCGCAGCCGATGCCGCGCCTAACACCGGTGCACTGCCAATGGCCGCCAAGGTGGCCATTGCGCGGTCTGCCAGCGGGTTGCGCAGTGAAAACATCAACGCATACACATCGTGATCCAACAGCAAAGGACCGCCGCGTGCCAGCAAGGTGACACTGAACCACGTCCATAGCCACGCCACCGCAAATAGACAGATGGCCAGCAATAAAATCGGCGCGGTTTCTGGGCGACGCCGGTCAATCAGTGCGCCCACGTAGTGGCGCAAGCGTGGGTGCGCATGCGTCCAGCGCAGTGTGCGTGCCAGCAGGCTGTCGGCATGCAGTGCAAACCAGCGCCATGTGTACAGCACCAGCGCCCACGCCAAGGCCAAGGCGGTGATCAGGCCAAGCAGCACCAGCAAGAGTTTGTCGGCCACCGCCGCCACCGCATCGTAGGCCTGCCCCAGTGCCCAGCCCGGCAGCAAGAACAGCACCGCCCATGACACGCAAGCCAGACCACTGGCCTTGAGATAGCGTGTAAGCGGCATGTTTGCCATGCCCGCAATCGCCGGCACAAACGGCCGCACCGCGCCCACATAACGTGCAATCAAAATACTTTTGAAGGCATTGCGACGGAACAAATTTTCACCGCGCTCCAACAGGCTGGGGTAACGCCGAAACGGCCACACCCCACGCAGGGACTCGCCCCAGCGGCGGCCCACCCAATAGCTCAGACCATCGCCCGCCAGCGCGCCCAGTGCTGCGCAGGTCACCGCATACGGGCCTGATAATTCGCCCATGCCAATCAGTACGCCGATGGCAATCATCAACGGCAGCGCCGGTACGATGGCCCCCAAGATGATGACTGCATCGCTAAATGCAATCAGAAAGACCAGCGCGCCCGCGGCCAGCGGATGGGCGCTGATCCAGGCGATGGTGGTGTCGAACCAGACGCTATGCATCGGCGGATTATAGGTGGCGGGCTTACACTTCCATGCTGATTTCAGACAGGAAATGCATATGACCACGCTGGCTGGCAAGACTCTGTTCATCACCGGGGCTTCCCGCGGGATCGGTTTGGCGATTGCGTTGCGCGCGGCGCGTGATGGCGCAAACGTGGCAATTGCCGCCAAATCCGAGGTCGCCAACCCCAAATTGCCCGGCACTATCCACAGCGCCGCGCAGGCCGTCATCGACGCGGGTGGCCGCGCGTTGGCGCTCAAATGCGATATTCGCGAAGAAGAACAAGTGCGTGCCGCAGTGGCGGCGACGGTGGATATGTTTGGCGGGATCGATATCCTCGTCAACAACGCCAGTGCGATCTGGTTGCGCGGCACGTTGGACACCCCGATGAAGCGCTTCGACCTGATGCAACAGGTCAATAGCCGTGGCAGTTTTCTGTGCGCGCAAGCGTGCTTGCCGCATCTGTTACAGGCGGCGAACCCGCACATCCTTACCCTGTGCCCACCGCCCACGCTGGATCCCAAATGGTGGGGCCCGCACACCGGCTACACCTTGGCGAAAATGGGCATGAGCTTTGTCACCCTTGGGCTGGCCGCCGAGTTTGGCCCGCAGGGCGTGGCGGTCAATGCGCTGTGGCCACGGACGTTGATTGCCACCGACGCGCTGCACATGATCCCCGGCGTGGATGCTGGCAACGGGCGCTCACCCGCGATCATGGGCGATGCTGCGCATGCCGTGCTAACGCGCAATGCGGCCGAATGTAATGGTCAATTTTTGATCGATGATGATGTGCTGCGCGCTACCGGCATCACCGATTTGTCGCACTACGCAGTGGATCCCAGCAAGCCACTGCTGCCCGACTTGTATCTGGATGCTTGAGCGTGTCACTTTTAAAGGACGTTGAATGAAATACCTGCATAGCATGGTGCGCGTGCGCGATGTCGAGGCATCGCTACGGTTTTATTGCGAAGGTTTGGGTTTGCGCGAAACCCGGCGGATGGACAACCCGCAAGGCAAGTTCACCTTGATCTTTTTGGCCGCCGATGACAACCCCGATGCCGAAATCGAGCTCACCCACAACTGGGGCTCCGATGAGGACTACGGCACGGCCCGCAACTTCGGCCACCTTGCGTTCCGCGTCGATGATATTTATGCCACCTGTCAGCGCTTGCTGGACATGGGCTACACCATCCATCGCCCACCTCGGGATGGGCATATGGCGTTTGTACGCTCGCCGGATTTGATCTCGGTGGAATTGTTGCAAGACGGCCACTTGGCGCCGCAAGAGCCGTGGGTTTCGATGCCCAATACAGGAGTTTGGTGAGATGACAAGCGACACAAATACCGCCGCGCTGTTGGCACTGGGCCGCGAGCGTCTGCTGCCCGTGTACAAGCAACGCGAGTTGATCCTTGCCCGCGGCGAAGGCGCACGCCTGTGGGATAGCGAAGGCCGTGACTATGTGGATTTTGGTGCCGGGATTGCCGTGTGCAGCCTGGGGCACTGCAACTCGGAGCTGAATGCTGCACTGATCGAGCAAGCCGGCAAGCTCTGGCACACCAGCAATGTGTTCTACAGCGAACCACCGCTGCGGCTGGCACAAGAACTGGTGGCAGCCTCGCGTTTTGCCACCCGCGCGTTCCTGTGCAACTCCGGTGCAGAGGCCAATGAAGCGGCGATCAAGCTGGTGCGCAAATGGGCCAGTGATCGCGGCCGTGGGCCCGAGCGCCGCACCATCATCACCTTTCACGGCAGTTTTCACGGCCGCACCTTGGCCACCGTCACCGCCACTGCGCAGCCCAAATATCAACAAGGCTACGAGCCGTTGCCGGGCGGCTTTCGCTATGTGCATTTCAACGACATTCACGCGCTAGAAACAGCGATGGCCAGCGGCGATGTCGCCGCCGTCATGCTGGAGCCGGTACAGGGCGAAAGCGGCGTCATTCCTGCCGCGCCCGGCTACTTGCAAGCGGTACGCGCGCTGTGTGATCAGCACGATGCACTGCTGGTGCTGGATGAAATCCAGGCTGGCATGGGCCGCACCGGCAGCCTGTTTGCACATTGGCAAGATGCGGTGACACCCGACATCGTCACCTTGGCCAAAGCCCTCGGTGGCGGCTTTCCCATCGGCGCATTATTGGCGGGCCCAAAGGTCGCCGATGCGATGCAATTTGGCGCGCACGGCACCACCTTCGGTGGCAATCCGCTGGCCGCAGCGGTGGCGCGAGTGGCGCTACGAAAACTCGCTTCGGACGAGATCGTCGCTAATGTGCAGCGCCAATCACACGCCCTGCGTGCAGGCCTCGCCGCGATCAACACAGACCTGGGTTTATTTGCCGAAGTACGCGGCCGTGGCTTGATGCTGGGCGCGGTACTCACCCCCGAACACGCCGGCAAAGCTGCCGCGATTCTCGACCACGCCGCCGCGAATGGCGTGCTGCTGCTTCAGGCCGGACCCGATGTGTTGCGCTTGGTGCCTGCACTCAACATCAGCGATGCCGAAGTTGCGGATGGGTTGGTGCGGCTGCGTGGGGCACTGGGGGCGTTTGTGCGCAGTTAGGGCGCGCTGTTGTCCACATGCGGCAGCGCCTCGCCGCATTTACGGCAAAACCATGCGTCGTCGTCGTGCTCGGTCAGGCTGCATTGTGGGCAGCGCACCTGCACGCGACCGCGCGTGCGCATGGTGCGGGCCAGTTCGGCGCTGTAGATGCCGGTGGGCACCACAATAATGCTATAGCCGATGATGATCAGCGTGGATGTCAAAAAACGCCCGACACCGGTCGCAGGTGACAAGTCGCCGTAACCCACGGTAGCCATCGTCACCACCGCCCAATACATGCCGGTAGGAATGCTATCGAAACCATGTTGCGGGCCTTCCACCACGTACATCAGTGCGCCGAAGATCACCGCGATGGTCAGCAGGGTCAGCACGAAGATCAGAATCTTGCGCCGGCTACGGATCAGCGCGTGGGTCAGCAGGCCGGCCTCATCGGAGTATTTCACCAGCTTGAGGATCCGGAAGATCCGTAGCAGCCGCAGGATGCGCACCACCGTGAGTGATGCGCTGGCCGGGAACAGCAGTGACAGGAAGGTTGGCAGGATTGCCAGCAGGTCGACGATGCCGAGGAAGCTGCGGGCATAGCGCAGCGGCGCGCGCACCACCCAGATCCGCACCGAGTACTCCACCGCGAACAACAGGGTGAACACCCATTCTGCCAAGTACAGCTGGACGTGCCAGCGCGCCTTCACATCCGGGTCGCTGTCCAGCAGCACCACCAGCACGCTGGCGACGATGATAGCGATCAGTGCGAGGTCGAAATTGCGCTCGCTACTACTTTCGTGGTGGAACATCAGGCGATACAACCGGTAGCGCAAGCCCTCCCGGCTGGCGGGTTGCAGGACGGGGGCGAAGAATTCGCCGCCGCCATCGTTGCCCCGCACCGGCTTCGCATCACCCATGTCAGATCTCTTGGAATGCCGCACGCGCCGCGTCGATGGTGTCAATAATCACATCGTCAGTGTGCGCAATGGACATAAAGCCGGCTTCGAAGGCGGACGGTGCAAGGTACACGCCGCGCTCGCGCATCGCGTGGAAGAAACGGTTGAATGCGGCGGTGTCGCAGGCCATCGCCTGCGCAAAGGTGTCCACAGTTTCTGCGCTGAAAAATAGGCCAAACATGCCGCCCACACGTTGTGTGCTGAAGGCCACGCCGGCATCGCGCGCGGCGGCCTCTAGGCCATCGCACAGGGCATGGGTTTTGGCCTCCAATGCATCGTAGAAGCCCGGCGCTTGAATCAAGTCCAACATCGCCAGCCCCGCCGCCATTGCCACCGGATTGCCGCTGAGGGTGCCGGCTTGATAGATCGGTCCACTCGGTGCGATCTGCTGCATCAGTTCGCGGCGGCCGCCGTACGCGCCTACGGGCATGCCGCCGCCGATGATTTTTCCGAAGGTGGAAAGATCCGGCGTCACCCCGTAGCGCGCCTGCGCGCCGCCGAGTGCAACGCGGAAACCGGTCATCACTTCATCAAAAATCAATAGTGCGCCATGCTGCGTGCAAAGTGTGCGCAAATGATGCAGATAGCCATCGCGTGGCGGCAGGCAATTGGCGTTGCCCACTACCGGCTCGATGATCAATGCCGCGATGTCGCTACCGCAGTCGTCAAACAGATGTGTTGCAGCATCAAAATCGTTGTAGGGCAATGTCAAGGTCAGGTCGGCCAAGGCCTTGGGAACGCCCGGCGAGGTGGGCACGCCGAAGGTCAATGCACCGCTACCGGCTTTGACCAAAAACGAATCGCCATGACCGTGATAGCAGCCTTCAAATTTGACGATGCGACTGCGCCCGGTGGCACCACGCGCAAGCCGAATCGCCGACAGTGTGGCCTCGGTGCCGGAGTTCACCATGCGCACCATTTCGCAACTTGGAATCAGCTGGGTGATGGTCTCGGCCATCGTGACTTCCAGCGGGTTTGGTGTTCCAAAACTCAGGCCATTGCGCGCCGTATCAATCACCGCCTGTAGCACCTTCGGATGATTGTGGCCCACGATCATCGGCCCCCATGAGCCGACGTAATCGATATAGCGATTACCATCGGCATCGAACAAATACGGTCCCTCCGCGCGCTGCACAAAAAACGGCTCGCCGCCCACTGATTTGAAGGCGCGCACCGGTGAATTGACGCCGCCGGGCATCAGCGATTGGGCGCGGGTGAACAGGGCGTGCGAGTGGTCTGAGTTCATGTTGGTCTGCTATGACGAAGCGGCAAAAAATGGCGAAGGCTACGCGAGGATGGGACAATCCACGTAACCATCTTTGGATTATCGCGCCAATGCCTGCTCCCGTCTCCGATGCCCCCTTTCGCAGCTATATGTGCGTGGTTTGTGGCCATGTCTATGACGAGGCGCAGGGGGCGCCTGAAGATGGCATTGCGCCGGGCACGCGGTGGGAGGATGTCCCCGAGACGTGGACGTGCCCGGACTGTGGTGTTGGCAAGGACGACTACGAGTTGATCGAGGCCTAAGCGATCACTTGGCCTGCGGAATGCTGGGTGCAAACGTGAGCACCGCACCATCTTGCAACTTTAGTTTTTCAGCTTGACCGGCGTTGAGTTCAAGCACGTAACGTGCTGGTGCATTGCTGGGGTAGGGCGGGCAGCCGTCGCCCAGTGAGCACGGTGGTACATCGCGTTGTTGTGACACCAGCTTACGGTCGTTATCGAAGTACAAAATATCCAGCGGGATTTTGGTGTTTTTCATCCAGTAGGCCTGTGGCTCTTGCACGTCGTGAATGAACAACATGCCGCGATCGGCAGCCATGGCGTCACGGAACATCAAGCCGCGGGCGCGCTCGGCGTCATCCTTGGCAAGCTCGACCGTGTATCGGTGGCCAGCAAGCTCCACCCATGGTTGGCGCGCATCGGCGCAGGCAGACAGCGAACAAGTGACAAGCAGAAAAAGAGCGATGCGTTGCATCTGGGTGTCTCGTAGCGATTGAACAAGCGCGCACCATGCGCGCGATGCCCGTAATTCGTCAACACGTCAAGACTGTTCAAACATCAAAAACATGGGCAAGATGCGCCCCCTCGCCGCTACTGACCTTGGTCACACGCGGTGAGGCCATCAACGCCCCCGCAAGAGGGTATTGACGGCGGCAAAAAAGGCTGCATAAT
>NZ_DAOOUM010000045.1:0-10367 GCF_035369645.1 Thermomonas sp.
CAGGGCCTTATCCCAAACCCCGCAGATCAACTCTGCGGGGTTTTTCTTTGGGGGGAGTTTTCTTTGGGGGGAGTTTTCGACGGTGGTTTATCCGCCCACTTTCAACAGGGCGGAAATCATCAGCGTTGCCACACAGATAAATCCGCCGAGCCAGCTCAGGCTGCGCAGCGCCTGCTGTACGCTGATATAGAAAATGCCATGCAGGATGCGGCAGGCGATGAAGGCTATGGCTAGCCACGCCACACGTTGTGGATCCACCTGCGCAAATTGCGCCATCAACACCGCTGCGGCGAAAGCCGGGAAGGCTTCGAAGGCGTTAAGGTGTGCGGCATAGGCATTTTTGACGCGATAACTTTCTTGTTTGGCGACCCAGCCGCGGGGGTCTTTGTTGTTGTAGCCGGGTGCGCTGGACTTGGCGAGAACGGCCCACAAATATGGCAGCAATGCGGCGATCAGAATGCAGCAGTAAGCAATGAACATGGTGACTCCCGGCGGTTGGTTACCGGGAGTCTAGCCTGAATACCTGGGGCAAATGGGCGTGTTCAGGGCGATGCGATCAGGGCTGAGCATTCCGCATTGCATCGCGGCGGGCCTTGAATGGGTTGCCTGCGTACCAGTTGGGCCATTGCCCGTTATTGGCCAAGCGTTCGCCAACCGAATAGACCGCGTCTAGGTCTTGGACGATGCCATCCACCTTCCATGTTGCCGCGTCGTATTGGTCGCCAGGCTTGTGGTAGCGGTGCTCGGTGTAATCGCGGGTAGCGGCTGCGCCGGCGGCGAGGCCGCCATCGACGAGATCAGTGCCACTGTTGATATACAGCGCCGGCACGCCAGCTTTGGCAAAATTGAAATGATCAGACCGGAAGTAGTAGCCGGCGGTGGTGTTGGCTTCATCCACCAGATGACGGTTTTGCTTGCTCACAGCCAATTTCAGTAGGTCTTCTAGTTGCGAGCTGCTCTTGCCCACCACGGTGAGGTCATGGGCTTTGCCGATTGGGGCTAATGCGTCCAAATTGATCACCGCCACGGTCTTATCCAGCGGAATGACGGGATGCGCGACGTAGTACTTCGAACCGAGCAGGCCGGACTCCTCTAGGGTTACCGCGATGAACAGAATCGAACGCTTGGGTGGGGTCTTATTTTGGCGAAAGGCCTCGGCAATTTCGAGGATGCCGGCCACGCCGGTGGCGTTGTCCACCGCGCCGTTGTAGATGTTGTCGCCGGGTTCATTAGGATGGGTGCCAAGGTGATCCCAATGCGCCATGTACACGATGGCTTCGTCGGGTTTTTCGCTGCCGGGCAGCAGCGCAAGAACGTTGTGCGAACTTTTTTCGGTCGTCGTGCTGTTGAGTGTCATGGACGCGCTGGCATCCAGAGGCACCGCTTTGAAACCAGGTTTGTTCGCCGCTGCACGTAGTTTGTTCAAGTCTTGGCCGGCCGCTTTAAACAAGGCATCGGCGGCCTCGCCGGTGAGCCAGCCCTGCACGGGTAAGCGGGGTGCAGGGTCATCGTTTGCGGGCAAATCGTATTGCGGGCCCGACCATGAGTTTTTGACCACATCCCAACCGTAGGCCGCACCGGCGTCGTCATGGATGATGAGTGCCGCAGCCGCACCGTGGCGCGCGGCCTCTTCAAATTTATACGTCCAGCGTCCGTAATAGGTCATGCGTTTGCCGTCGAATAGACGGGCATCATTGGCATGAAAGCCAGGGTCATTGACCAGCATGATCACGGTCTTGCCTTTGACATCGATACCGGCGTAGTCGTCCCACTGCCGTTCCGGTGCATCCACGCCATAACCCACGAACACTAGCGGGCTGTCCTTGAGATCGACCTGCGCATGCCCGGTACGGGTGCCGACCACCATATCGCGGCCAAAGTGCAATGTTTGCTGAGCAGTGCCGATATTCAGGGTCAACACAGTAGCGTCGTTTGCCGTGGTTTCTACCATCGGCACGGTTTGCAGCCAGTCTTCGCCATTACCTGGCTGCAAGCCGATGCGAGCAAATTGTGAGGTGATGTAATCGGTGGTTTTGGTTTCACCCGGTGAGCCTGGGCCGCGGCCAGAAAATGCATCAGAGGAAAGGGTGCGGACATGCTCGATGAAATCGGCGGTATTGATGGCCTCGCGAAAGGCGTGATCCCCTGCGCTGGCGGTCGCGCGGGTCGCGGGCAAGGTGCTGGGGCCGGTTTCTGGCCCCGATTTGTGCTGGCTGCAAGCGCAGAGGGCCAACAAGGACAAAGACAAGAGGGCGTGACGCATCACCGAACTCCGCGTAAGGGTTCCGGTGATTCTAGCCATCAATCTTTATTGGGCGGGGTGCCGTCATAGCGCACTGCGATGGCGCCGCTGATTGCGCCTGTTTTGGCGCTGGTATGCAGGTACAGCTTCACTTCGCGTTCGAACACCAACGGGCCTTCGACCACCGCATTGGGGCCAATGACGATGCGCGGGATTTTGGGCTTGCCAAACCAACTGCCGAAGCTGCCATGGGGTTTTTCCACTTTGATGCCACCTTTGACCCGGGAGTCGGCACCCACCGTGATATCGCCATTGACGGTGTCGATGCCGCCGTCTAGCGCAGTCCCGATGATCCCGATACCACCATTGACGGTGCTGATGTCGCCGCGTACCTGACTGTTGCGATCAATGAAAATACTGCCATTGACGGTTTCCACACTGCCTTCGATACGCGCCTGTCGGCCAAAGCGGATGCTGCCATTGACGGTGGATACTGCGTCGCTGCTGACATCGTCCGTTGCCTCGATGCTGCCATTGACCGTTTCCACCGCTTTGGCGTGGATACCGCGCTCCAGCTTGATGCCGCCATTGACCGTGCTCAGTCCGCCATAGGTTTGCCCGGCCTGGGCGGTGATGCTGCCGTTGACCTTGTCGATACTCTGGGCATGTCCGCCAGTTTGTGGGCTGGCTAACGCGGCCATGCTGGCCAGCAAGCTTGCCAGCAATACGGGGGTACTTTTGCGCAAATCGTTCATCCTGGTCTCCTGACCTTGGGGGTTACCCAACAATGATGCAAAAAGCGGGCGCAGGGTTTACGCGCCGCTACAATCAGCAAACTCCCATGCCGATTGACAGGATTTCCCGTGCCCACCTCTACGTTGCCCGCACCCAAGCCCGTTGTGTTGCTGATTTTGGATGGTTGGGGGCATCGCGAGGAAACCGCCGACAATGCGCTGGCATTGGCCAATTTGCCCAATTGGCGCAGCCTGCTTGCCAGCTGCCCGCACACCTTGATTCATACCGAAGGTCGTTACGTGGGCTTGCCGGATGGGCAGATGGGTAATTCCGAAGTGGGGCATATGAATCTGGGCGCGGGCCGCATCGTGTATCAAGACCTGACGCGGGTGGATGCCGCGATCGAGGACGGTAGCTTTTTTACCAATGCCGAATTGCATGCCGCGTGTGCGGCGGTCAATGCCAGTGGCGGCACCTTGCATGTGCTGGGCTTGCTGTCACCGGGGGGGGTGCACAGCCATGAACAGCATATTTTTGCGATGCTGGAACTAGCCCAGCGCGCCGGTGTGGCCAAGGTGGCTGTGCATGCATTTTTGGATGGGCGTGACACCCCGCCACAATCGGCAGAGGCTAGTTTGCGTGCACTGCAACAGCATTGTGCAGCATTGGGGAATGCCAGCATCGCCAGCGTTTGTGGGCGGTACTACGCAATGGATCGCGACAAGCGATGGGATCGCGTGCTGCGGGCGTGGAATGCCGTTGTCGATGCCGATGGCGAGCAATCCGCGCCAGATGCATTGACGGCTTTGCAAATGGCATATGCACGTGGTGAGAACGACGAATTCGTGCTGCCCACCGTGCTGGATGGCGCACTGCCCATGCGTGATGGGGATGCAGTGGTGTTCATGAATTTTCGCGCTGATCGTGCGCGCCAACTCACCGCAGCGTTTGTGGATCCGGCATTCGACGGATTCAGCGCGCAACGCCCGCAGTTGTCGCGTTTTGTTTGCTTGACCGAATACGATGCCAAGCTGATGGCGCCGGTGGCATTTGCGCCGGATGATCTGAAGCAGACCTACGGCGAACTGTTAGCGGATGCCGGTAAGACCCAGTTGCGGATTGCCGAAACCGAAAAGTACGCACATGTCACCTTCTTTTTCAGCGGCGGCCGCGAGGCGTTATTCCCCGGGGAGCAACGTATTTTGATTCCCAGCCCACAGGTCGCGACTTACGACTTGCAGCCAGAAATGAGCTGCCCGGAGTTGACCGAAAAACTAGTGGCAGCCATTACCCAGCAACACTTCGATGCCATCGTCTGCAATATCGCCAACCCCGACATGGTGGGTCATAGCGGCATTTTGCAAGCGGCAATTCTTGCGGCCGAAGCGGTGGATATTGCCATCGGCAAAATCACCGAGGCGGTGCGCAGTGTGGGGGGCGCGCTGCTGATCACCGCCGACCACGGCAATCTGGAAATGATGCGTGACCCTGTCACCGGGCAGCCGCACACCGCGCATACCGTTGGCCCTGTGCCCTTGGTGTATGTGGGCGCACGTGCGGTCAGCTTGCGCGCTGGTGGGGCCTTGCGCGATGTTGCCCCGACCTTGCTGGAGCTGCTGGGTCTGCCGCAACCTGCGCAGATGAGCGGGCAGAGCTTGTTGCAAGCCATCTGATGCGCGCACTGATCGCCACCGCTGTGTGTGTGTTGGCCGTGATGGCAGCTGCGTACGCGCAAGATACCAAGGACGCCGAGCAGCGCCTGCAAAAAGTACGCAGCGAGTTGCGCGAAGTCGCCATCCAGCGGCGTCAATTGGAAGGGCAACGTGGCGACGCCAGCCGCAAGCTACGCGAGGCCGACGAGCAAGTGAGTGGTTCGCAGCGTTCCTTGCAAAAAACGCAAGAGCATCTGCAACAAAGTGCCGCCGAATTGGCCCGCTTGCAGGCCGAACGTGCCCGCCATGCCGGTGATCTACAAACCCGCAAAGACGAACTCGCGCGGCTGTTGCGGGCGGCGCAAGCGCAGGGGGATGCGCCGGTGTTGAAGGCGCTGTTGGCGCAAGATCGGGTTGCGGGCGCAGCGCGTGAGGTAACACTGGCGAGTTATTTACAACGCGCACAAGTCGAGCGCATCCGCCAAGTATCGGCCGAGATTGCACGTATCCAAGCATTGGAAACGGGGATGGCGCAGCAACAGGCCGCCTTGGATAGCGCACGCAAACAACAGGCGAGTCAGTTGACCCAGTTGCAGCAGTCCCGGCAGCAGCGTGCGGGGGTGCTGGCGGGTATCGAGCATCAATATCAAGACCGCAGTGCGCGGGAAAAAGCATTGGGTCAGGATGCCAAGGCGTTGCAGGATTTATTGGCGCAACTTCGTGCAGCGGCGGCCCGCGCCGAGCGTGAAGCGGCACGGGCAAAGGCCGAGGCTGAGCGGTTGGCCAAGGCGCAAGCCAAGGCGCAGAACAAGGCGTCTGGCAAAGTTGCTCCAACACGCACAAAGCCGCAGCCGGCAATAACTGTCATTCAACGCGTTGGCGGGATGAGTTGGCCGGTGACCGGCAATTTGGTGGCCAATTTTGGTGGCCGTCTGCCGGATGGACGCCGCAGCGATGGGGTGTTGATCGCCGCCGCCGCCGGGACACCGGTCAAGGCCGTTGCCGAGGGCACCGTGGTATTTGCCGACTGGATGACCGGTTACGGCAACATCCTGATCGTCGATCATGGGCAAGGCTATATGAGCCTGTACGCGCATAACGATGGCCTGCTGCGCGAAGCCGGTGACCATGTGCAGCGCGGCCAATCGGTAGCCACAGTGGGTAGTTCAGGAGGACAGGACAGCCCCGGCTTGTATTTTGAATTGCGCCGGAATGGCGCGCCGGTGAATCCTGCCGATTGGCTGAAGCGGCAATGACGCCGCTGTCATTGCGGTGCCAATCGCAGGCATGATGACGATCACTTGCGGGTGGCCCACGGGGTGAACCCTGTGGCGCACTCGGTGTCAAACCACGACGGATCTTCCGCATTAGGTTTATTGGGAGCATGCATGCGCGTCAAACTTCTTCCACTTCCACTTTTGATCTTGCTTGCACTGCAACCGGTACGGGCTTGGGCGCAAGACAAGCCCACGTCTGACCCCGCGCAGGCGGCAGAGCCGCAAGACGAAGACCCGGATGCGATGTCCACTGCCGCTGCAAAAGTGCCGCTGGACGAAATTCGGCGTTATGTCACCGTCTATAACGCGATCAAGCAGGCCTATGTGGACCCGGTGGATGACCACAAGCTGATGCAGTCGGCGGTGCGCGGCTTGTTGCTGGATCTTGATCCACACAGCGCCTACATGGAAAAGGCCGACGCCGAAGACTTCGACGAACAGACCCGTGGCACCTACGATGGCGTTGGTGTGCAATTGCAGCAACTGCCCGATGGGTCGTTGCGGGTCGTGGCACCGTTGGATGACAGCCCCGCAGAAAAGGCCGGATTGCGCAGTGGCGACCGGATCGTTGCCATTGACGGCACGCTGTTGGCCAAAGGCCAACGCGATGCTTCCGCGCCGCTGCGAGGCAAGGCGGGCAGCAAAGTCGTGGTGAAGGTGGTGCGTCAGGGTGTCAAAGAGCCGTTTGACCTCAGTTTGGTGCGGGACACCATCCGTGCTGCTAGCGTGCGCTCGAAGATGTTGGAGCCGGGGTTTGGCTATATCCGCATCGGCAGCTTCCAGGCATCCACGGCGGCAGATTTCGTCAAACAATTGGATGCCCTACAAAAAGCGGCACCGCTGCGTGGCTTGTTGCTGGATCTGCGCAGCAATCCCGGTGGTTTGCTGGTGGGGGCGGTGCAGATTGCCGATGAGTTGCTGGACAAAGGCGAGATTGTCAGCACCAAGGGGCGCGAGTCGATTGGAACCAGCCGCTACGAAGCCACCCCTGGTGATCGTCTGCACGGTGCACCGTTAGTGGTCTTGGTGGATGCCGGCTCAGCCAGTGCAGCGGAAGTGTTGGCTGGCGCGCTGCACGATAACAAGCGCGCCCGCGTGGTGGGCAGCCGCACCTTCGGCAAGGGGTCCGTACAAACCCTACTGCCGCTGGAAAACGGCGACTCGGTCAAATTGACCACCGCGCGTTATTACACCCCGAGTGGGCATTCCATTCAGGCCTTGGGGATCGAGCCGGACGTGGTCTTGCATCCGCAAGACGGGCAGCGCCGCCCAGCCCCAATCAGCGAGGCCGAGTTGCCGGGGCATTTGGCGGCCGAAGCCGGTGCGATGGAGGGCGATAATGCTGGCGAAGTATTGCCGGGTCAGAAACCCGTGGATGCCGCGCTGAACGAACTGAAGAAGCTGGCCGGCGTGGCCGTCATCCTCCCCAAAGCGGCACCCGCGAAATTGAAAGCGAAAAAATCGAAATAAAGTCCGTTCCATTGGCGCGCCATTCTCGCTTAGGCGGGCGTGGCGTTTTGATCCTGCTGATGCATAGATTTAGTAGCCACGATTACGGCGCAAGCGGCGAGCAATGGCTGCCCGAGTGAGCAGCGCGAAGACCACGCCATACAAAAAGCCGGCGATATGTGCCGGCCATGCCACCGCCCCCAGTGCCGGGCCGCTATAGGCAAAGACCACTTGCAGCAGGGCCCACAGGCCGATGAGCAAAAAAGCTGGAACGCGCACGAATTGCAAAAACAGGCCCAACGGCAGCACCACGCCCAGCCGCGCACTGGGGAACAAGGCCAAGTAAGCGCCGATGACCGATGACACCGCGCCACTGGCACCAATCACCACGCGGTCCGGTGCGCCAATCGCCAGCACAGCGGCCAGATTGGAGAACGCCCCACCGACCAAGAACAACAGCAAAAACCGGCGTCCTCCCATGACCCGCTCCGCAGGCAAACCAAAGATCAGCAAGAACACCAGATTGCCAAGCAGATGGATCCAGTCCGCATGCAGGAACAAGCCTGAAAACAAGCGGAACACACTGCCATCGGCAAACGCCTGCTGCCATGCCGCAACTGTATCCAGTCCACCCGTCAATACCCCCCAATCCAGCGTGGTGGCAATGCGCCCCGCAGGGGCAATCAACGCCGCGGCGACGTAAGCGCCCCACAGCACGGCAAATAGCAGAGGTGTTGCCCAAAGCAGGTGGCGTTGCGGGCGTGGTGAGATACCAACGAACATGAATGGGGCTATATCACAGGACTTGATGTGGGAATGTTATAGGACAGTTAAATTTCGGGTATAGTTGCATACGGAGACGTATGTGGAGGCGGGCTGTCAGCCGGCAAGATATCCAGATACGCCCAAGTACACGCCGAGGTTGGCCGGTCAAGCCAGCTTCGCAACATCATCATCAACGCTGCTCTGTCAACGGAGAACCCTCGATGCGCAACACATTCACCCTTCGTACCTCGGCGCTTGCCTTGGCTGTCATCGGCACCTTGTTTGTCGGTCAAGCTGCGGCTTCAGGCTTCCAGCTGCGCGAGCAAAGCGTGAAAAACCTTGGCAAGTCCAGCGCCGGCAGCATGGTAGGCAAAGATGCTGCCGTGGTGTCACTGAACCCGGCCGCGATGGTCAATTTGGATAAAAACACCTTCCAGTCCGACCTGACTGTGATCGACCTCAATGCCAAGTTCACCGGTGGCGGTGCCATCTTGGGCAACCCCGGCGCACCGTTGACCGGTGGCAATGGTGGCGATCCGGGTGCGCCCACCTTGGTGCCCAACATGGCGGCTGTGTTCCCGATGCATGGCGCTTTGGAAGGCCTGACCTTGGGTGCCAGCGTAGGCTCGTCACTTGGTCTGGCGACCAAGTACGACAAGGGCTGGGTGGGGCGCTACCGCGCGCTGGAGTCGGACGTGAAGACCGCAAACTTGACCCTGTCGGCAGCCGTGAAGCTGACCGACGGCGTATCGTTGGGCGCGGGCCTGATCTATGAGCGCGCCACCGCTACCCTCAGCAAAAATATCGACTTCGGTACCGCGATTTGCGCTGCATCTAATCCGCTGAATTGCTTCAATCCGGCGTATCCGTTCAAACCGCAGACGCTGGATGGCAGCCTGACTGTGAAGGGCAGCAACAACAGCATTGGTTTTGTGGTGGGTGCGCAGATCGCGCCGACCGACAAGCTGGCGATTGGTCTTAGCTACCGTTCGGAAATCGATCATGAGTTGAAGGGCACCCTAGACTTCGCCGACGTGCCGGCCATTTTGGGTGCGGATCCGCGCTTCAAGGATGGTGATGGTGGTGCCCGTCTGGTGACCCCCAGCGTGACCACGGTCAGCATCAAGTACGGCGTGACAGATAGCCTGCGTTTGCTGGCAGACTTCCAGCGGACGGGTTGGACTTCATTGCAGGATGTGACCATCAAGCGCGACAGCGGCACCGTGGTGGGTAGCGAGCCCTTCCACTGGGGCAATACCAACTTCATGTCGGTGGGTGCCGAATATGACATCTCGCCGGCGTTTACCTTGCGTGGCGGTATCGGCAAGGACAAGACGCCGACCAATGACGTGGCCCGCACCCCGCGCCTGCCGGATAACGATCGCACGCTGTATTCGATCGGTGCCAGCTGGAACGTGAGCGACAATCTGTCGCTGGATGCGGCGTATCAATACATCGCGATCAAGTCGCCGACCATCAACCTGCCGGTGGATGCGGCCTCGGGTAATACATCGACCCTGGTTGGCAAGTTCACCGGCAAGGCCAACTTGTTTGGCGTGTCGATGCAATATCGCTTCTGATTTTTGCTGCACGCGACAACCAAAACCCCCGCAGTGATGCGGGGGTTTTTTGTTGGGTGTGCTACCGGTTGTGGCCTCGCTTCCCTGCGCGGTGGCAGAAGCATCAAGCCGGTTTAGTCGCCCAGCGTCAGCAGCGAGGCATTGCCACCGGCGGCGGTGGTGTTGATGGTGACGGTTTTTTCGGTGGCAAAGCGCGGCAAGTAGTGCGGGCCACCGGCCTTGGGGCCGGTGCCGGACAGGCCTTGGCCGCCAAACGGCTGCACCCCGACCACCGCACCAATTTGGTTGCGGTTGACGTAGATATTGCCGACTTTGGCGCGCGACACGATGCGCTCGATGGTGGCATCGATGCGCGAATGGATGCCCAGTGTCAGGCCGTAGCCGGTGGCGTTGATGGTGTCGATCACGGTATCGAGTTCGTCGGCTTTCCAGCGCACCACATGCAGGGCCGGGCCAAATTTTTCACGGTCGAGTTGGGCGATGGAATGCAGTTCCCATGCCGCCGGTGCAAAGAAGGTGCCGTGCTCGCAGCCCGCGCCCAACGTGGCTTTGGCGATGGGTTTGGCTTCCGCGTCCATGCGTTTGGCGTGTTCGACCAAAATGGCCTTGGCGTCCTCGTCGATCACCGGGCCCACATCGGTGGAGGGCAGGCCGGGGTCGCCGATGG
>NZ_DAOOUM010000045.1:10467-20678 GCF_035369645.1 Thermomonas sp.
TTGGTGCACATCGCCATGTAGGCGGGCATGCGCGCTTCCAGCAGGCTGGCGGCATGTTCCAGCAGGGCCGCTCGGGAGGCGGCCGGGGTGGCATCCCAGGCGGGCTGTGCGGCCACCGCATTGGCCAGCGCCTTTTCGACGGTGGCGGCATCGCTGGCCTGCCAGTGGCCCACCACTTCACGGCGGTCGGCTGGATTTGTGACCGCGATTTTTTCGCCCGTGGCCGGTGCGCCCGGCACCAGTGGCGTAGCGGTCCAGCTGCCGGCACCGGCGGTATTGAGGGCAGCGGCAAGGTCACGCAGCTGGTCGTCGTTGGCGAGATTGATACCCATGGAATTGTCTCGGTCCTGGTGTTGGCTGCGGTACAGATCGACCGGCAGCGGGATGCGGGGATGCTGGATGTGTTCAAGCGAGGACACGAACTCCACCGGGTCGCGGATCAACTCTTCGACCGGAATGCTTTCGTCAGTGATGCGGTTGACGAAGCTGGAATTGGCACCGTTTTCCAGCAGGCGGCGCACCAGATACGGCAGCAGGTCTTCGTGGCTGCCCACCGGCGCGTACACCCGGCAAGGCACGTCGAGGCGGTTTTCCGGGATCACTTCGGCATACAGGTCATCGCCCATGCCATGCAGTTTTTGGAATTCAAAATCGCGGCGGCTGCGCATCGCCCGCGCCATCCGGTGCACGCTGGCAATCGTTTGCGCATTGTGGGTGGCAAACATCGGGTAGATCGCGTTGCCGTGGTCGAGCAAGCGCCGCGCATTGGCCAGATACGACACGTCGGTATTTTGCTTGCGAGTGAACAGAGGGTAGCCGGCTTGCCCATCCATCTGCGCGCGCTTGATTTCGGCATCCCAATACGCGCCTTTGACCAGCCGCACGGGGATGCGCCGGTTCAATTGCGCGGCCATCTGCGCGATGTAGTCGATGACGAACGGGGCGCGCTTCTGATAGGCCTGCACCACGATGCCAAAGCCGTTCCAGCCGCTCAGCGAACGCTCGGCCATGACCTGAAAAATCAAGTCCAGCGAGAGCTCCAGCCGGTCGGTTTCTTCGGCATCGATGGTCAGACCGATGCCGTAGCGGCGCGCCAATTGCGTCAGCTCCAGCAGGCGGCCACCCAGCTCGTCGAGTACGCGTGCGCGCTTGGCGTGCTCGTAGCGCGGATGCAGGGCGGAGAGTTTGACCGAGATGCTGGGCGCGGCAAACACATCGCTGCCGGCAAAACTGCCATTGGGGCCGGTCTGGCCGATGGCGTGGATGGCGGACAGGTATGCCTGCTGATAGCGCAGCGCATCTTGCGTGGTCAGTGCGCCTTCGCCGAGCATGTCGAAGGAATAGCGGTAATTGGCGAAGTCGCCCTTGCGCGAACGCGCCAAGGCCTCGTCAATCGTGCGGCCCAGCACGAATTGATGGCCCATGATCTTCATCGCCTGGCGCACCGCCAGCCGGATCATGGGCTCACCGGCGCGTCCCACCAAGCGCTGGAACGCGCCATGCACATCGCGCTTGGTGTCATCGGCCAGATCAACCAGTTTGCCGGTCAGCATCAAGCCCCAGGTAGAGGCATTGACCAGCACCGAATCGGACTGGCCCAGATGTTTCTTCCAGTTGGCATCGGCCAATTTGTCGCGAATCAGCGCGTCGGCGGTGGCTTGGTCGGGAATGCGCAGCAGCGCTTCGGCCACGCACATCAGCAGCACGCCTTCCTCACTGCCGAGGTCGTACTGGCGCATGAAGGCTTCAACCACGCCTTGATTGTTGGCACGCACGCGGACCCGGCGCACCAGATCGGCGGCCACGGCTTGTGCGGCATTGCGGTCGGCGTCGGGCAGGGTGGCCTGCACCAACAATTCGCGCACATGTGCGGCTTCGTCGCGGATCCAGCCGGCGGTAATGGCGGCGCGTGGGGCAGACGCGGGCGGGTTCAGCTCCGGTGCCAGAATCGGCACGGGCGAGGCAGAGGGGCTGGCAGGGGTATTCATTGCGCGGGAAAACCGGCATTCCTGAGGGGTAAGCCGCCTAGTTTAGTGCCTGCGGGCAGCGCCGGCATCCAGATAAACCGGGCGTTGTGGCGGTTTTTTGCATGTCCACGGTTGCCGCCTGCGGGCTGCGCCATTACCATCGTATCGGTTAGGTGAGGTTGACTTGGGTCAATTGACGATCTGGGGGCCGCACCGTCATTCAGGCAACGGGGCGCAATAGTGATGACATTCGGTCGTTTCAAACAGCGGGCATTGGCGGCCTTGGCGCTGACCTGCCTACCGCTGCTGGCAGCTGCGCATACTCATTTCGCCGGATCGGCCGATCCGCACCCATGGCAGTTGAATATGCGCGAAGGGGTGACCCCGACCGCACATGCCGCCTACGACGCCCACATGATCGTGCTATGGATTTGCGTGATCATCGGCGTGCTGGTGTTCGGCGCGATGGCGGTGGCCATTTTCAAGTTCCGCAAATCCAAGGGCGCGGTGCCGGATACCAGCTTTGTGCATAGCACCAAGTTGGAGGCGATCTGGACAGCGATTCCGGTGTTGATCCTGATCGGTTTGGCGTTCCCCGCCACCAGTGGCCTGCTGCGCATGTACGACGTGCGTGATGCGGCGATGACGGTCAAAGTGACCGGTTATCAATGGATGTGGAAATACGACTATTTGGGCGAAGACGTGTCCTTCACCAGCCGCCTGAATCGCCAGCACGACGAGTTGCGGCAAAGCGGCAAAGTGGTGACCGCCGCCGATGCGCCACATTATTTGCTGGACGTGGACAATGTGTTGGTGCTGCCAGTGGGAACCAAAATTCGCTTCGTGCTGACCGCCGATGACGTGATCCACTCGTGGTGGGTGCCGGACTTGGGCTGGAAGCAAGACGCGGTGCCCGGTGTCGTCAACGAAGCATGGGCGCAGATCGACAAGCCGGGTATTTATCGTGGCCAGTGCGCCGAGTTGTGCGGCAAGGATCATGGCTTTATGCCGATTGTGGTCAAAGCGGTGAGCAAGGATGAATTCGTCAGCTGGCTAGCCACAGAAAAAGCCAAGCACGCACCTGCAGTCGCACCCGCACCCGCACCGACGGAAGCCGCGCCTGCGGCGGAAGCCAAGCCCGCCGAGGCCACTTCGGCCACCACTTCGCAGACCACCCCGCCTGACGCAGCCACTGCTGCGCAGGCCGGTTGATCCACGTCCGCATTCACGAAGGTCAAATCCATGTCTGCTACGCAACACGACGCCGTCGATCACCACGACGCACACGGTCACCAGCAGGGCTTCATTGAACGCTGGTTGTTCTCCACCAACCACAAAGACATCGGCACCTTGTACTTGGTGTTCGCCTTCGTGATGGTGATTGTGGGGGCCGCGCTGTCAGTGGGCATTCGTACCGAGCTGATGCAGCCGGGCCTGCAGTTCGTCAAACCGGAGTTCTTCAACCAGTTGACCACCATGCACGCGCTGGTGATGATTTTCGGCGCGATCATGCCGGCCTTCGTGGGCTTGGCGAACTGGATGATCCCGTTGCAGATCGGCGCGCCGGACATGGCGTTGCCGCGCATGAACAACTGGTCGTTCTGGATCATGCCGTTCGCGTTCGCGCTGCTGCTGCTGACCTTCTTCCTCCCGGGCGGCGCGCCCGGCGGCGGCTGGACCATGTACCCGCCGCTGTCGCTGCAGGGCGGCAGCAACCTGGCGTTTGCGATCTTCGCCATCCACATGATGGGCATCAGCTCGATCATGGGCGCGATCAACATCATCGCCACCGTGCTCAACATGCGCGCACCCGGCATGGATTTGTTGAAAATGCCGATCTTCTGCTGGACCTGGCTGATCACCGCGTTCCTGTTGATCGCCGTGATGCCGGTGCTGGCAGGTGCGGTCACCATGCTGCTGACCGATCGCTTCTTTGCCACCAGCTTCTTCAATGCCGCCGGTGGCGGTGACCCGGTGATGTACCAGCACATCTTCTGGTTCTTCGGGCATCCCGAGGTGTACATCATGATTTTGCCGGCGTTCGGCATCGTCAGTGAAATCATCCCCACCTTCAGCCGCAAGCCGCTGTTTGGTTATCAGGCGATGGTGTATGCCACCGCAGCGATTGCCTTCCTGTCGTTCATCGTGTGGGCGCACCACATGTTCGTGGTAGGTATGCCGCTGGGTGGCGAGTTGTACTTCATGTTCGCCACCATGCTGATCTCGATCCCCACCGGGGTGAAGGTATTCAACTGGGTCACCACCATGTGGCGCGGTTCACTCACCTTCGAAACCCCGATGTTGTGGGCGATTTCCTTCGTGGTGCTATTCACGATTGGTGGTTTTTCCGGCTTGATGCTGGCCATCGTGCCGGCCGACTTCCAGTACCACGACACCTATTTCGTGGTGGCGCATTTCCACTACGTGCTCGTCACCGGCGCGCTGTTTGCGATCATCGCCGCGATCTATTACTGGTGGCCGAAGTGGACTGGCCGCATGTACAGCGAAACGCTTGGCAAGATCCATTTCTGGTGGACCATGGTGTTCGTCAATGTGCTGTTCTTCCCGCAGCACTTCCTGGGCCTGGCCGGCATGCCGCGCCGCATCCCGGATTACAACGTGGTGTTTGCGGATTGGAACCTGGTCAGCTCGATCGGTGCGTTTGGCATGTTCGTCACCCCGTTCTTCATGGCCTTCCTGCTGCTGCATTCGAAGAAGCATGGTGCCAAGGCTGAAGCGCGTGCGTGGGAAGGTGCCAAGGGCCTGGAATGGACGGTGCCGTCGCCGGCCCCGCATCACACCTTTGAAAAGCCGCCGGTGATCCGCGACGGCGATCTGGCGCATGGCGATGTCCACCACTGAGACGGCCAGTCTGATGTCACGCGAATCTGCCGCAGCCGACCCCGTCATCGAGGCGCGCCGCAAGCGCGCCAAGCGCACCGCGTTGCTGCTGGGCGGGATTGCACTGCTGGTGTATGTCGGCTTCATCGTGCTGACCGGGATGGGGCGCTGAGCATGGCGGGCATCCGCGAGTTGGGGGTGTGGAAGATGATCGGCGTCGTGCTGCTCGCCTTCGGCTTCACCTTCTCGCTGGTGCCGCTGTACCGCATCGCCTGCGAAAAAGTGTTTGGCATCCGGCTGGAGCAAGGGCCGGTGGCCGCCACCCGTGATCAGGCCGACCCCCATGCACGGTGGGTGACGGTGCAGTTCGATGGCGGCGTGAACTCCAAGCTGCCGTGGAAATTTGCTCCCGAGCAGCGTTCGATGCAGGTGCAAGTGGGGCGGCAGTACCAAGCTCTGTACTTTGCCAGGAACGCAGCCGATCGCGCCATTGTCGGCAGCGCGGTGCCATCCGTGGCGCCGGCGCGGGCATCGGGTTATTTCAACAAGACCGAGTGTTTCTGCTTTACCGCGCAGACCTTGGCGGCCGGTGAATCGCGCGACATGCCAGTACGCTTTATCGTGGATCCATCGTTGCCGGCTGGCGTGAAAACCATCACCTTGTCGTACACCTTCTATAAAAACGAGGCGATGACCGCTGCACTTGCATCGGCACATGGCCAAACCGGAGCGGTTCGCGCCGCGCCCTGACCCTTTTTGAACTTTCGGAAAACCACCATGGCCAATGCACACGCCGCGCACGGCAGCCACGACCAGGACATCTACTTCGTTCCGCACGGCAGCAAATGGCCGGTGTTTGCCTCGGTGGCGTTGTTCACCACCATGGTCGGTTTTGCGTGCTGGTTGAACGAAGTCAGCTGGGGCCGCACGGTGTTCTTCATCGGCATTGCCAGTCTGTTGGCGATTTTGTTCAAGTGGTTTGGCGACGTGATTCGTGAATCACTGGCCGGGCATTACAACAAGCAGGTGGATGTCTCATTCCGGATGGGGATGGTGTGGTTCATCTTTTCGGAAGTGATGTTCTTTGCAGCCTTCTTCGGCGCGTTGTTCTACGCACGTCAGTTTGCGATGCCGTGGCTCAATGGCGAAGGTCACGGGGTTGTCACCCATGAACTGCTGTGGCCGGGCTTTTCCGCCGGTTGGCCCAGCAACGGCCCGGCCGATATCGGCGGGGCTTACCAGACCGTGCCGGCGTGGGGCTTGCCGCTGCTGAACACGCTGATCCTGCTGACATCCGGCGTGACGGTGACGATTGCCCACCATGCACTGAAAGAAGCCAAGCGCGGCGCATTGATGTTGTTCCTGGGGCTGACCGTGCTGCTGGGTTGCCTGTTCCTGTACTTCCAGGCCACCGAATACATCCACGCCTATCACACCCTGAACTTGACCTTGGGCTCGGGGATCTACGGATCCACGTTCTTCATGCTCACCGGTTTCCACGGCGCGCACGTGACCTTGGGCACGATCATGTTGGCAGTGATGTGGCTGCGCTGTGCCAAGGGTCATTTCAGCAAGGACAACCACTTTGCGTTTGAAGCGGTGGCCTGGTATTGGCACTTCGTCGACGTGGTCTGGCTTGGCCTGTTCCTGTTCGTTTACGTGCTGTGATCTTCCTGCTCTCCGCGACGCGGGGAGAGGGCGGCACAAAAAGAGGCCGGCGATGCCGGCCTTTGTGCGTCAAGTGGTATCAGGGTTCAGCCCGGCGCACGGCCCACGCCATGTGGGGTGATCCAGCCCAGTTTGATGGCCAACACCACAAACAGGATCAAACCGATACTCAGGGCAATCCGTTTGGTCAGCGAATTGACCGTGCGCTTGGTCTGGCCTTTATCCACCAGCATGTAATACAGGCCAGCACCCAAGTTCCACAGGATGAGGATCAAGAAACCCACGATGAGCAGAATTTTCAGCGACTCGTTCACATCTCTCTCCAAAGCCGGGCAGCCGCGGGCAAGCCGCATTGATGCGGTGGATGATACGGTGCAATGAGCGCAATCACGCGGCGATTGTTGGTGTGGTGGTGGCTGGCACTGCTGCTGGCGGCCGGGTTTGCGTGGTTGGGGCGCTGGCAACTGGCGCGCATGCACGAAAAACAGACAATGCTGGCGCAGGCGCAACAAGCCTTGGATCACAGCCATCCGCAGCCGCTGCTGCTGGCATCGGATTCGAAACGCGCCTCCAATTACGACTGGTCAAGCGGACAGGGGCGGATTGCCAACGTCACCGTGTGGCTGGACAACCAGCAGCACGCAGGGCGCGCAGGTGTGCGCATGTATTGCGTATTGCTGCCCGATATCGGCAGTCAAGCGGTGTTGCTGGATGCCGGTTGGTGGCCACTGAATGGCACACGCACGCTGCCTGTGTTTGGCTGCCCGGCCCACGCGGAGCAAGCGGTGCGTGGTCTATTGGCCGCGCCGCCGGCCGAAGGCTTGCAGTATGGTCAAGCGCTGGCCAGCTTGGGTGAACATCGCTGGTTGGCGGCGCGCATGGATGTGCCTGCGCTGGCCAGGGCATTGCACCTGCCCACCGGCATTGCACCCCGCGTCCTGCGACTGGATCCTGCACGTGCGCACGGCGATGCCGGCGTGATGTTGGCACCGGGCGAGCGTGATCTGGACATCCTGCCCAACACCCTGACCCCCGAGCGTCATTTAGGCTATGCAGTGCAATGGTTCGGGCTGGCGATCACGGTGTTGGTGGTGGCCTTGGTGCTGACGTTCAAACGAAAGAAGACATCATGAGTGACGCAACTCCCGCAACGTCGGCACTACGCCACAATCGCAAGACCTTGCTGATTGTGCTGTTGCTGTTTTTTGGCGTCATGTTGACCGCCGGCGCACTGCGCTTTGCCGGCTGGCGGCCGCACGGAATGAAGAACAAAGGCGAGATGCTGCAACCCTATGGCGATCTGCGCAGTTATTCGCCGACCTTGGCCGATGGCAAGTCCTACCGCTGGCAAGACAGCCCGCGCACGTGGCGCATGGTGACGATGCCGCGTGATTGCGAGGGTGCCCGTCGCGCTGCCTGCCAACACCTGCTGGAAAATCTGGACAAGGTGTGGCGGTTGATGGGGCGCGAGGCTGACCGCGTGCATGTGCTGTGGGCCGGCGCGGCTCCAGTGCCGCTGGATGGGCTGCGCGAGGTGTATCTGCTGCGTGCCGATGCCGGCCTGCGCGCAGGCCTGACGCAGGCAGACGTGGCCACTGGCGATAGCGACCCGGTGTGGCTGGTAGATCCCAACGGATTTGTGGTGCTGCGCTATGCACCCGGCTTCGACCCCGGGGATTTGCGCACCGATCTGGCGCGCTTGCTTAAAATCAATTGAAGCGCTTGCCTAAAACAAAAAGATGATGCTGATGTCTTCCTCCCCGCGTTCCGTGCTGTATCGCCATTTCCACCGCATCGCCTGGCTGGCGGTGGCACTGGCGGCGTGTGTCATCGTGTTTGGCGCGTTTGTGCGGCTGTCCAATGCCGGCCTGAGCTGCCCCGATTGGCCGACCTGCTACGGCCAGGTGGCATGGCCCACCAATGCTGCGCAAGTGACCGACCACGCCGCCACCGCGATCCGCCCGGTGGTGCCGCACAAGGCGTGGCGCGAGCAGTTCCATCGCATGATTGCAGGCTCGCTGGGGGTGCTGGTGCTGGTATTGGCGTTGCTGGCCACGCGCAAGCGCCCGCAGGGCTGGCAGCACGTGATCGGTGCCGCGTTGGCGGTCGCGCTGGCGATTCCGTTGTATATGCGCGGGCAACATGGCGCGGCCTCGGCCCTTGCGGTGTTGGGCGAAGCGTTGCTGTTGCTGGGCGTGGTGCGCTGGTCGAATGTGGATCTGGCGCGCTCGGCCACACTGACGCTGGCCGTCATCATCTTCCAGGCGTTGCTGGGAATGTGGACGGTCACCTGGCTGCTCAAGCCCATTGTGGTGATGGGGCATCTATTGGGCGGCCTGACCACCTTTGCTCTGCTCAGTTGGATGGCATGGCGCGCCACCGACATCCCGCTGATCAGCGGCGACGCGTGCAAGCTGCGGCGCTTGCTGTTGATCGGGCTGGGATTGCTGATTGTGCAAATCGCACTGGGCGGCTGGACATCGGCCAATTACGCAGCATTGGCCTGTGGTGCTGAATTTCCCAAATGTGCCGGCGCGTGGTGGCCGCAACATGATTTCGCCGAAGGCTTTGTGCTGTGGCGCGGGATTGGCGTGGATTATGAAGGCGGGGTGCTGGACAACACTGCGCGGGTGGCGATCCAGTTGGCGCATCGGCTGATGGCGGTGTTGGTGTTCGGTCATTTGCTGGCCGTCGCGGCGCGCCTGCTGCGCAGTCCCGGTTTGCGCGGCTGGGGCGTGTTGCTGGGGCTGCTGCTGTGCACGCAGGTGGGGCTTGGTATTGCCAATGTGATGTTGTCGCTGCCATTGCACATCGCGGTATTGCACAACGCTGGCGCAACCGCATTGCTGTTCGTGCTGGTGACCTTGCTGGCGCGCCTGCGTCCACCGGAGGCTTGAGCATGCGTGGTTCGCTGGCATCGCAATATTGGACGTTGACCAAGCCGCGCGTGGTGGCGCTGATCGTGTTCACCGCGATCATCGGCATGCTGCTGGCGATCGGGCCCGGCGATGTGTGGCCGTGGCCGCGCCTGCTGGCGGGAACGTTCGGGATTTGGCTGGCGGCGGCCAGTGCGGCGGCCATCAATCATCTGCTGGATCAACGCATCGACAAGGTGATGGCGCGTACCGCCGAGCGCCCGTTGGCCACCGGCGCGCTGACACCCATGCAGGTGCTGGTGTTCGCCATCGTGCTGGGCGTCGCCTCCATGAGCATCCTGCTGCTGTGGGTCGATGTGGTGTGCGCGGCGCTGACGTTTGCCTCGCTGATTGGCTACGCCATCGTCTATACCGGTTTTCTCAAGCGTGCCACCCCGCAGAACATCGTGATTGGTGGCTTGGCCGGCGCCGCACCGCCGCTGTTGGGCTGGTCGGCTGTCACCGGCATGCAGCAAGCGCACGACTGGGAATACGCGCTGCTATTGGTGCTGATCATCTTCGTGTGGACGCCGCCGCATTTCTGGGCCTTGGCCATTTTCCGCCGCGCCGACTATGCGCGTGCGCTGGTGCCGATGTTGCCGGTCACGCATGGCGTCACCTACACACGCTGGCAGATCCTGCTGTACACCGTGCTGTTGGTGGTGGTGACGGTGCTGCCGTGGGCGGCACGCATGAGCGGCCTGTTTTATCTGGGTGGCGCGCTGGTGCTGGGCGCGGTGTTCTTGTGGTATGCGTGGAAATTGCTGGATCCACCGGATGAGTTTTTTGCGATGCGTACCTTCAAATATTCCATCGTGTA
>NZ_DAOOUM010000046.1:0-18054 GCF_035369645.1 Thermomonas sp.
GCCGATGGCGTGCACCCCACCTCGGGCGCGCACAAGGCGTTGGCCGACTTGGCCGTGTCGATGATCGACGGCCCGCGCCAGATTGCGGTGCTGCCGCATTCGGCGGCGATGGTGGGACGTTCGCGCGCCAGCATGGTGGATAGCCAAGTCAGCAGCATGGCGATGTCCAAAGCGGAGGGCATGCAGTGGTGGGCCGATGTGCGCGGCGACCAACAACGCTTCAACCAGTCTGCCGGGTTTGATGGCATGGGCGGCACCGGTTCGTTTGGCCTGGGTTGGCACGCGGGCAATGTGGTGTATGGCGCATTTGCCGGTTACGGTCGCCAGAAAATCGACTTTGGGTTCGATCGCGGCGACTTCCGTCAAACCGATGCCAGCATCGGTGGCTTTGTTGGCTGGGCGGGCGACAGCGGCCTGTGGGCCAATGGTCAGCTGAGCTGGACCAAGTTGAGCTACAAGGTGGATCGCCAGGTTGAACTGGGCAAGGCCGTGCGCATCCACAGTGGCTCACCCGATGGCACCAATCTCAGCGCTGGGGTCAGCACCGGTTGGAACTTCAAACACGGCAACTGGCAGACCGGCCCGGTGTTGTCGTTGGTATGGCAAAACATCCGCGTGGATGGCTATGCCGAAAACAGCACCCAGTCCAGCGCACTGGCATTTGCCAAGCAAGACGGCGATTCCTTGGTGGGTAGTGCCGGTTGGCAGACCAGCTATAGCATCAACGAACACCTGCAACCGTTTGCACGGGTGAGCTGGAACCACGAATACAAAAAAGCCCCGGCGCAAGTGTGGGCGCAATCGCAATCGTTGACCGGCTCACTGCCGTATGCCGTGCCCGGCGTGGCGTTTGACGATAGCTATGGCACCTTGGCCGTTGGTTTGCGCAGTCAGCTGATGGGGATGGATGTCACCGCCGGCAGTAATCTGAGCATCAACCAGAAGGGCGGCCACGACACCACGTTCTTCCTGACCGTGGGCGGTTCGTTCTGAGTGACAATCTGAGTGGCGATGCAGCGTGCGCAGCCGCGCGCGTTGCATCCTTGGTGGCCAAGGTCTTAGACTGGCGACCCGCGCGGGTGTAGTTCAATGGTAGAACTGCAGCTTCCCAAGCTGCTAGCGTGGGTTCGATTCCCATCACCCGCTCCAGATAGTGTTTGCACATGCGTGTGTCACATTGCCAACAGGGCGGCATCCTTTCGGGTGTCGCCCTTTCTGTTGGAAGATAGCGCCGACCGGTTTTGGCAATCACACGGATGGATCGCAATGAAGCTCGCCATTTTGTCGCGCAACAGCAAGCTGTATTCGACCCGACGCTTAGTGGAAGCCGCACGCACGCGCGGTCACAGTGTGCGCGTGTTAGACCCCTTGCGCTGCTACATGCGGATCAGCAGTGCAGGGTTTGATATGCGCTACAAAGGCAAACCGGTGGCCGGATACGATGCGGTGGTGCCGCGCATCGGTGCATCGATCACGCGCTATGGCTGCGCGGTGCTGCGCCAGTTTGAATTGATGGGCAGTTACTCGCCCAACAGTGCATCGGCCATCGCGCGCGCGCGCGACAAATTGCGCTGCCATCAGGTATTGGCTGCGCGAGGTATCGGGCTGCCGGTCACCGTGTTTGGCGATAACCCCGACGACACCGGCGACTTGCTGGCGCTGCTGGGGCCGCCGCCGCATGTGATCAAGCTCAACGAAGGTACCCAAGGCGCGGGGGTGATGTTGACTGAAAAACCCTCGGCCTCGCGCGCCACCATCGAAACCCTGCGCGGGCTGTACGCCAATTTTCTGGTGCAAGAATTCATTGCCGAAGCCAAGGGCGCTGACCTGCGCTGTTTCGTGGTGGGTGACCAAGTGGTGGCGGCCATGCGGCGGGTGGCACCGCCGGGCGATTTTCGTTCCAACTTGCATCGCGGCGGTACCGCCAAGCCAGTGCGGGCCACCAAGGCCGAGGTGGCCACGGCCGTGCATGCCGCAAAAATCTTGGGTCTGGGGGTGGCGGGTGTGGATCTGATCCGCAGCACGCGCGGCCCGTTGGTGCTGGAAGTGAATTCTTCACCGGGGCTGGAGGGGATTGAAGACGCCACCGGGATCGACGTGGCCGGCGTGGTGATCGAACACATCGCACACAGAGCGCAAGCACAACAAGCTTGCAACATCGAATTGACAGATTCTTAATTGCCGTTCTTCCAAGATAGCCACGCCGCTGAACTTCCCCCCAGCGGTCATGCAGGGCATAAGTGACGTTTCGGCCCGGACGCTCCCACGTCCGGGTCTTTGTTTATGTGCGCTTGCCTGCAATGCCCATCAGCTGTGCAAGAATCACGGAACCGGCGCTGGATGCGGCGGTCTGAGTCCATCAAACCGTCCATTTTGGAAATCAAGCATGCGCATTTTGGTCATCGAGGACAATTCCGATATTGCCGCCAATCTTGGCGATTATCTAGAAGAGTGCGGGCATACCGTGGACTTTGCCGCCGATGGCATCACCGGCTTGCACTTGGCCATCGTCCACGACTTTGACGCCATCGTGCTGGACTTGAACCTGCCCGGCATGGATGGGCTGGAAGTCTGCCGCAAGCTGCGCAACGAGGCACGCAAGCAGACCCCCGTGCTGATGCTGACCGCCCGCGATTCGCTGGACAACAAATTGGCCGGCTTTGATTCCGGTGCCGATGATTACTTGATCAAACCGTTCGCGTTGCAAGAGGTGAACGTGCGCTTGAATGCACTGGCGCGCCGTGGGCGCGGCCTGCCGGTGCGGGTGTTGAACGTGGGCGATCTGGAGTTCAATCTGGAAACCTTGGAAGTGCACCGGCAGGGCAAGCCGATCCAACTCAACCCGACCGCGTTGAAAATCTTGCAGGCCCTGATGGAAGCCGCGCCGGCAGTGGTCACCCGCCAAGATCTGGAAGCCCGTGTGTGGGGCGAAGAATTGCCCGACTCCGACTCCCTGCGCGTGCATATCCACGGCCTGCGCGCACTGGTGGACAAGCCTTTTACCAGCGCCATGATCCAGACCCGGCATGGCATTGGCTATCGCATTGCCGCAGCGGAAGCCGATGGCTGAAGTGCCCGCATCACGAGTGCCCACGCCTGGTCGGCGGCGGCTGCGTACCCGCATCATCGTCTCGTTCGCGTTATTGGGCTTTGGCCTGACGGCATTGTTCGCAGTGGCGATGCTGCATCTGCGCAATCGGCTGGAAAACCAATTGATCGAAAAAACCTTGCAGCGCGAGGTGGTCAGCTTGGTGCAGCAAGTGGAAACCCATCCAGAGCGGCAGCCGTATTTTTTGATGTTCGATGCACGCACGTTCAGCGATGACAATGCCTTCAAAATCAACCCGCTGTACCGTGACCTCAAGCCAGGTCTGCATGAAGTACGCGAGCATGACGCCACGGGCGTGATGCAGGTGTACAAAGTGGCGGTGCGGCGTGGTTTGAGCCAGCAAACTGGCAAGCCCTTCACCAGTTTGGTGCGCTACAACGTCACCGATGCGGCGGCCACCTCGGACTTGCTGACGCGTTGGTTGCTGGGTGCGGTGTTGGCATTCAGCCTGTTCGCATTGATTTTGGGGTGGTGGTCGGCATCCAAGGTGATGGCCCCAGTGTCGGATTTGGCGCAGCGTCTGCGACGTTCGGGGAATAGCTCGGCACCGGAAGCACTGGCCCCCAATTTCCCCGACGACGAAGTGGGCGAGCTGGCCAAGGCGCTGGATGATTACGCCGCGCGCTTGACCGAGGTGGTGCAGCGCGATCGTGAATTCAATGCCGATGTCAGCCACGAGCTGCGCACGCCGCTGGCAGTGATTCGTGGCGCGGTGGAGTTGTTGTTGACCCGGCCCGAGCTGGACGAACGCACGCGCACCCGGCTGGCGCGCATCCAACGTGCCGAGCAGCAATGCACCGACTTGATCAGCGCCTTGCTGCTGCTGTCACGCAACGAGCGCGCGGTTGGTCAGTGCAATGTGGCCAAGGTGGCGCAGCAGCAATTGGACAGCCATCGTGCGCAGTTGGCCGGTAAGCCAGTGGAATTACGGTTGGAAGGGGAACCCAGCCTATTACTAGACGTGCCCGATTCGGCGCTGGCGGTGGCATTGGGCAACCTGATTGGCAATGCGGTGAAATACACGCCCAGTGGTGAAGTGGTGGTGCGGGTGCTTCCCGCCGCGGTGGAGGTGATCGACTCTGGCCCGGGTCTGAGTGCCGAGGACGCCGCGAAGCTGTTCACCCGTGGCTATCGCGGCACCCATGCCGGACATTCACAGGGCGGTGGCATCGGTTTGTCGATCGTGCGCCGCCTGTGCACCTTGTATGGCTGGGATGTGCAGGTGCGCCCCGGTGAGGTCAACGGCGTGGTGGCCACGCTGAGGTTTGCTTAACTCGCGGCATAATGTGCAGCATGTTTTCTAAGGATGCCCGCATGAACACCCCCACAGCTGCACCGTTGACCTACCGCGTCACCCTGTCCGATCACGCCCGTAGCGATGCGCAGCGCGCGGATATCCTTGCGGGTGAGCTGGGGTTTGGCAAATATTTCACCGACCATATGGTGGCCATCCAATGGGACAAAGCGCAGGGTTGGCACGATGCGCAAGTGCGTGCATACGGCCCGCTGTCGCTGGACCCGGCGGCGTCCGTGCTGCATTACGGGCAAGAAATTTTTGAAGGTATCAAGGCGTATCGGCATGCCGATGGCTCCATTTGGACCTTCCGCCCCGAAGCCAATGGCGCGCGTTTGCAGCGCTCTGCTGCGCGTTTGGCCTTGCCGCAGTTGCCGGTGGCCGAGTTCACCGAATCGCTGCGCCAGTTGGTCGCGGTCGATCACGCTTGGGTGCCGTCGGCACCGGAAAGCAGTTTGTATTTCCGCCCGTTCATGATTGCCACGGAAGCCTTTTTGGGGGTGCGTGCGGCGCAGGCGGCGGGGTATTACATCATCGCCAGCCCGGCCGGTGCGTACTTCGCCAAGGGTGTGGCCCCTGTGTCGATCTGGCTGTCGGAAGACTATGCGCGCGCGGCCAAGGGCGGTACCGGTGCGGCCAAGTGCGGTGGCAATTACGCAGCATCGCTGTTGCCACAGCAAGAAGCCTATGCGCAGGGCTGCTCGCAGGTGCTGTTCCTCGACCCGGTCGAAGGCAAGTATCTGGAGGAACTCGGCGGCATGAATGTGTTCTTGGTGTACCAAGATGGCCGTATCGTCACCCCAGAACTGTCCGGCAGCATTCTGGAAGGCATCACCCGTTCCAGCATCCTGCAATTGGCGCGCGATCGTGGCCTGACGGTGGAAGAACGCAAAGTCACCATTGATGAGTGGAAGACAGGCGTGGCGTCGGGTGCAATCAGCGAAGTTTTCGCCTGCGGCACCGCTGCCGTGGTGACCCCGATTGGTGAACTGAAAGGCAAGGGTTTTGCCGTGGGTGATATCAACGCGCCTGCCGGTGAAGTGACCATGTCGATCCGCAAAGAATTGACCGATATTCAGTACGGCCGCCTGCCGGATCGTCATGGCTGGTTGGTCAAACTGGCCTAAGTCAACGCGAAACACGCTGCTGTTGCTCAGCATTCCCGCCTTCGCGGGAATGCTGGTACGTGTTCCGTGTGCCACGGGCATACGCACTACAAGCGCAGCGCTTGGGCGGGGCGTACGCGTGTTACAGATGCACCCACCAGCAGTCCATGCGGCGACGCAGACCGAAGCGCGTATTGCTCGGGGTGGCGCTGTTTTTCAATACCTGCGTTGCCAGCAAGCCAAGGACACGCGCTGGGGCTGCGGCAGGCTTCAGTAGTGCGCCTGTCGTCTCGTCAAACCGCAGCGGGGCATCTGTCTGCTCGCTAGGGTTGGAGCGCACCACTTGCACATCCACTAAAGAACGGTCGGCGATGGCTTGCAGGCGGTCCATGGTGGCATTGGCGATGCTGGTGCCGCTGCCGGCCCAGTCATACAAGGCGGCAATGCGGTTGGCATCGCCAGACTGAATTGCCGCCGCAAGGGCGTCGCCTAATTCTTGCGGGTTACGTGCACAAACGGTGCGCCGCAAAGACGCGCCGCCAGCACTGGGTGGGGGAGGCGCCAAGCGTTCACGCGCACCGATGTCCTCGCACTGGCGATCGGTGTAAATCATGCTGCCATCGGGCAAGGTGCAGTGCTTGACCTGTGCCTGCGCCAAGGGCATCCATAGCAATCCAAGCAGCAGGCACGCAAGGCCGAGAAAAGTTCGCATCGGTGCAGGGTACGTGCTGGCCTGCATGGTGGGAAGCCCAGTGCCGCAGCGTCACCCGCTACGCATCACGCATTACTCTAGGCGCTGCAAAATCGCCTGCGTGGGTTTTGCCAGGTTCAACGTATAAAAATGCAGCCCGGGTGCGCCGCCGGCAATCAAGCGTTGGCACAGCTGGGCCACCACGTCGGCGGCAAATTCGCGGATTGCGCCGGCATCATCGCCAAATGCTTTCATGCGCTGCACGACCCAGCGTGGAATCTCGGCACCGCAGGCGTCCGAAAACCGGCGCAACTGGCTGAAATTGGCAATCGGCATGATGCCGGGGATGATGGGAATATCCACACCCAAGGCGCGCACGTCATCGACAAAGCGGAAATACGCATCGGTGTTGTAGAAATACTGCGTGATTGCGCTGTTGGCACCGGCATCGGCCTTGATTTTGAAGTGGCGCAAATCGGCCTGCGCGTGTTCGGCTTGCGGGTGGGTTTCCGGGTAGGCTGCCACTTCGATGTGAAAATAATCGCCATGTTCCTGCCGGATCAATGCCACCAATTCACTGGCATAACGCAGGTCACCGCTGCGTGCCATGCCCGAGGGCAAATCACCACGCAAGGCGACAATGCGCTCGCATCCCAACGCGCGGTACAGCTTGAGCAAATGGCGGATTTCTTCGCGGCTGCCGCCCACGCAGGTCAAATGTGGAACCCCCATCACGCCATGGTCGCCACGCAAATGCTGCACGGTTTCTGGGGTGTGGCTGAGCGTGGAGCCGCCGGCACCAAACGTCACCGACATGAATTGCGGGGCATAGGTCTTGAGCTTGCGCACGCTGCGGTCGAGCTGCTCGCGCTGTTCGTCGGTCTTGGGTGGATAAAACTCGAAGCTGATCGGCAACATCGGGATCGGTCGATGGAGAAGATGTGGCAAGTATATATCGCTTGTTCGCGATAAAGCGATATATTAGATGTCGTCATCAGCCAAACCCTAGCAACAGCCGTGTGTCATGCGCGCTTGGGGTTTTGCTGCCATCTCCCCTGTAAAATAGGCGGTTTTCACCCTTGCGATGATGGATCACGACCCGCTGGCACCGCCGCCTGCGCCAACGTTCATTCGGCTATTGGCGCGTGTCACCACGCTGTCACCCAGCCCAGCGGGCGAGCGTTTGTTGGATTATCTGGCGCAGTGGTTGGATTGGACGCGCGCGGTGGCCTTATCCAGAGTGTTGGATGCGCCGCTGGCGTTGCCGCTGCGCGATGACGACCACGGTGCGGGTGTTGGCAGCGATGCGCTCATCCAAACCCAGCAACAGTTGCGTGATGCGATTGATGACGATGCATCGTGGCGCGCGCTGGCCACGCAGACCGGGGATACCGCCGAGCAAGCGTATGCACCTTTGCGTCAGCATTACGTTGCCTTGCAACGCAAATTACAGGCCGCAAGTGGGCGCTTGCGTGGGCAGCTGCGCGATCAATTGAGTCAAGCGGAGCCGCAGCGCGCCCGACTGGCTGCGTTGGACGCACACATGGATGCCCTGCTCAGCCCGCGCGAGCACAGCTTGCTGGGTGCCATCCCGGAGTTGCTGGGTCAGCGTTATGCCCAGTTGCACGCGCAGGCACCCGCATCGCCAGCGGAGAGTTGGCAGCACAGTTTTCGTACCGATATGCGTTGCGTGTTGCTGGCCGAATTGGAGCTGCGCTTCCTCCCTTTACATGCGTTGCAGGCTGCATTGCGGCCCTAGGAATGAGTTCAATGCGTCAACCTTTGTTATGGCTGTTGTTTGCACTTGGCTTGCTGGTGGTGGGCTGGGTGGCGGTGATGCATGCAAGTGCAAGCCCTTGGATTTTGCTGGTCTGCCTGCTGATTGCGCTGGTGTATGCGGTGGGCGGCATCGGCTTGCTGCGCTATCGCAAGGCCACTGCCAGTGTGCAACGTGCATTACAGACATTGCCGCCAGCGCAAGGTTTGGAGGACTGGCTGCAACAGCAGGATGGCTCGTTGCGCACTGCGGTGCGGTTGCGCATTTTGGGTGAGCGTGTTGCGTTGCCCGCGCCCAGCTTGCCAGCGTATTTGTCAGGGGTATTGGTTTTGTTGGGCATGCTGGGTACCTTGTTGGGCATGATGGCGGCCTTGCAAGGCACCGGCATGGCGCTGGATACCGCCAGCGATTTGCAGGCGGTGCGCGACTCGCTGGCGGCACCTGTGCGCGGCTTGGGTTATGCGTTTGGTACATCGATTGCGGGCATCGCCACCTCGGCGGTGCTGGGCTTGCTGACCGCGCTGTGCCGGCGCGAGCGGTTGCAAGTGGCGCGTGATTTGGATGCGGCCATCGCCGGCCCGTTGCAGATCTACACCCGCGATCATCGGCAACAAGACAGTTGGCAGTTGTTGCGCCAACAGACCGAGGCGATGCCGGCGCTGGTGGCGCGTCTGCAAGCGCTGGCCGACACCATTGAGCAACGCGACCACACCAATATCCAACAGCAGCAAGCGCGGCAAGATAGCTTCCATGCCCGTACCGAGGCGGCATACACGCAATTGGTGGCAGGCGTGCAGCAGGCCTTGCAGGCCAGCATCAGCCAAGCGGCCGAAGCCAGTAGCCGCGCCTTGCAGCCAGTAGCACAGGCCACGATGGAGGCCATCACCACCAGCACGCGCGCGGTGCACAGTGAGTTGTCGCAAAGCCTGCAAACGCAATCGCACCACAACAGCGCGTTGTGGCAGGCGGCAACCACCACCATTGCCGATCTGTTGCAGCAGGCGCAGGCAACCCAGCAGCAAACCCAAGCGGCGCTGTTGGGCGATGTGCGCAATGCGTTGCAACAGTGGGATGCAAGCATGGCAACGCGGGCGCAGGCATTGCTTGAAAATGTCACCACGCAATTGCAAACCGCAACGCAAGCCCATGCCGCCGCTTGGGCGCAGGCCATGACGCAGCAGCAAACAACGCATGCGGCCCTGCTGACGCAGCAGCAAACGACGCATGCCGCGTGGGCGGCAGCGCAGCAGGAGATGCAGGTAGCGCATGCCGCCAAACAGCAAACGGTTGTTGCCGAATGGGTGACGACACAGCAAAATTCGCTGGCACAAATCGTTGCAGATGTGGGGCTGCAAGCACAGGCGCTGTTGCAACAAATGGACACGCAGCAGCAGGCCACGCTTGCGCAATGGGAACTGCGTGAAACACAGCGGCAGTCGGAATGGCAGGCATCCGAGCAGCAGCGACAAGCGGCTTTGCATGCCGGTGCGCAACAACAGCAACACGCGCTGTGCGAGGCCATGCAACACACCGCCAACGGTATTGCCGAGCATGCGCAACAGCAAGCCAGTGCCACCCTCGATGAGATCGCCAAGTTGCTACAAACCGCCGCCGAAGCACCGCGCGCGGCGGCGGAGGTGGTGGCCGAGTTGCGTCAATCGTTGTCCGACAGCCTGCGCCGCGACACCGAAATGCTGGACGAGCGCAACCAACTGCTGACCACGCTGGGGCAGTTGTTGGCGGCTATCAACCATGCCTCGCACGAACAAAAAGCCGCGATCGACGCACTGGTAACGGGTGCCTCCGATTTGCTGGAACGCACCGGCAGTCGCTTTGATGCTCGTGTTGATGTCGATACGCAACGCTTGGATGCCGCCGCCACTCGCGCCGCTGCCGGTGCGGTGGAAGTGGCCAGCGTGGGCGATGCATTTGCCGTGGCCGTGGCGACGTTTGGGCAGGTCACTGTGCAATTGTCCGAGCGACTGGAGTGCTTGGAAGGCGCGTTGGAAAAATCGCTGGCACGCAGTGATGAGCAGTTGGCTTATTACATTGCCCAAGCCCGCGAGGTGGTGGACCTCAGTTTGCTATCGCAACGCCAGATCGTGGCCGACCTGCAAACACTATCGGCATCACGCACCGCTACGACGATGGCAACGACATGAGCTTGGAGCTAGAAGACGACGACAGCTTGGAGCAAGGCGCGCCCATCTGGGCCGCGTTTGGCGATTTGATGGCGGTGCTGCTGGGCGTGTTCGTGCTGATTTTGGTGGGCGTGATCGGCGTGCAATTGCATTTGGAAGGAAAGCTGCACGAAGAAGTCCGCCAGCGTGAACTGGCCGAGCAGCGTCGGCATGCGCTGGAGCAAGCCTTGGCTGCCCCGTTGGCCGAGGGCCGCATCAGTTTGGTCGATGGGCGCATTGGGATACGTGGCAGCGTGTTGTTCGCGAATAATTCTGATCAGTTGCAGCCGCAGGGCCGCACCGTCTTGAACGGTCTGGCTGGCCCGTTGGCAGACTACTTGCGCGCACGCAGCGAAGTCTTGATGGTCAGCGGGTTTACCGATGACCAACCCGTGCATGCCGATAACCGACATTTTGCCGATAACTTAGAACTATCCGCACAACGCGCGTTGACGGTGACGCGCGCATTGGTGGATGCCGGGGTACCTGCCAGTGCCGTGTTTGCCGCCGCGTTTGGTGCGCAACAACCCTTGGCATCCAATCGTGATGCAACCGGCCGCGCCCGCAACCGACGGGTGGAAATCGCCCCGATGCCGCGCCCGCAGCAAACCACGAGTAAGCGTGGTGATTGAGGATGCGGTGACGGAGGGCGTACTCGCCTTGCAACTGCGCTTGGATGCACTGCGCCAGCGGCAAAATGGCCGCGCGAGCCGCGTGGCCCTGTATCGCATCGAAGCGCTGTTGCAGCGATTGCCCGCGCAAGATGCCAGCGTGCAAGCGGCGTTGCGCGTGCGTGTGCGGACATTACTGGATGCCTGCGAGGCTAGCTGTGCTGCGTCACCACGGGCTGCAAAAGCGGCACCTGCGCAAGTAAGTCACGCATTTGCGGAAGTCCTGCGTTTGCTGTCGCAAAAACATGCATCAATGGATGCTGCCGACATGGCCGCGCCGGGGATGGCATCGGCGCCTTCGGTCGAGCACCTGTTGGACACCGCACGCGCCACATGGCGTGATCTGCGTGCGCAAACGCAGCTTCGGCAGGCCTTGGCGCAGCCGGCGGAAGATGCAGGCCCGCTCAATTCCAGCCGCTTGGTGGCACGCACATTGGAGGCAATGCGCGCGGTATCGCCGGCATATCTGGAGCAATTTTTGGCGTATCTCGACGTCTTGGCGGGCATGGCTGCATTGGTTGGCGAAGCTGCCGTTGCGCCGGCGACAGGATTGCCAGCACGCAAGCCCGCGCGCACACGCAGCCGCAAACGTGCAAGCAAAACCGAAAGCATCAGCAGCACACCAATAAACACTGAAACCACGACAGACTGACCAATATCAAGGCAGTCGCAGGGTGGTTGTCGTTTCATGGGGCATCCCATATTGGCGGTTCCCTATGAATGACGACGGAGTAACTATTGGCCGCATCCTGCGCGCCGGTGATGGCCTTGAAGGTCACTTGCAGCGCGTGTTCGCGCAGTCGCCAGCGGCGGTATGGGCGATGCTGACCGAGTCTTCCGAAATGGCGCAGTGGCTAGCCCCAGGCAGTATCGAACAGCGCCTAGGCGGCAGTGTCCGGATTGATTTTGCCGACAGCGGTAGCGTGATCGATAGCTGTGTGTCCGCGTTCGAATTCGGCCGGCTGTTGGAGTATTCGTGGAGTAGCGGCACGCAACCGCAACGGCCATTGCGTTGGGAATTAAGCGAAGCCGCAGGCGGCACGCAGTTGCGGCTTTGCGTGAAGGTGCCGGCCAATGAGGATTTGGCCAAAGCCTGCGCAGGGTTTGAAGGGCATTTGGAAATGCTGGCCGCAGCACTGGAGGGCGTGCCGATCAAATTCCCGTTCGATGTGTTCTTGCAAGCGCGTAAAACCTACGGCAAACAGATGCAATCTTTCGGGTAGGGGCGCGATTTATCGCGCCCGCAACCCAGACCATCGTGCCGCGATCAAATCAATACCGGTAATGCTCCGGCTTGAACGGTCCATCCACGGCCACGCCGAGGTAGTCGGCTTGTTCTTGAGTCAGCGTGGTTAGCTTCACGCCAATTTTTTCCAGATGCAGGCGCGCCACTTCCTCGTCCAGCTTCTTCGGCAGGATGTACACCTTGGTGGTGTAGCTGTCTTTGTTAGCCCACAAGTCGATCTGCGCCAAGGTCTGGTTGGCAAACGAATTGCTCATCACAAAACTGGGGTGGCCGGTGGCGCAGCCCAAATTCACCAAGCGGCCTTCGGCCAGCAGGAAGATGCTGTTGCCATTGGCCAGCGTGTACTTGTCCACCTGCGGCTTGATGTTGGTATGGATCAGACCCGGCAAGGCTTTCAGCGCGTCCACTTGGATTTCGTTGTCGAAGTGGCCGATGTTGCAGACGATGGCTTGATCCTTCATCGCCTGCATATGCTCGACGCGGATGATGTCCTTGTTGCCGGTGGTGGTGACATAAATATCGGCGCGGCCCAGCGTGTTTTCGAGGGTGGTGACTTCATAGCCTTCCATCGCCGCTTGCAAGGCGCAGATCGGGTCGATCTCGGTGACAATGACGCGGGCACCATACGCGCGTAGCGAGGCCGCCGAGCCCTTGCCTACATCGCCATAGCCACACACCACCGCCACCTTGCCGGCCAGCATCACGTCCATCGCGCGCTTCAGGCCATCGGCCAGTGATTCGCGGCAGCCGTACAAATTATCAAACTTGGATTTGGTCACCGAGTCATTGACGTTGATGGCCGGCACCAACAATGTGCCGGCCTCGGCCAGCTGATACAGACGATGTACGCCGGTGGTGGTTTCTTCGGACACGCCCTTCCAGTCGGCAACGACGCGGGTCCAGTAGCCGGGGCGCTCGGTGGCGACGCGCTTGAGCAGATTCTTGATGACTTGCTCTTCGTGGCTGCCCGAGGCGGAATTCACCCAACTGCTATCGCCCTGTTCCAGTTCATAGCCTTTGTGGATCAGCAAGGTGACATCGCCGCCGTCATCCACCACCAATTCGGGGCCGGTGAGGGTGCCATCGGGCAGGGTGAAGGTCAGTGCATCCAGCGTGCAATCCCAATATTCCTCCAAGGTTTCGCCCTTCCACGCAAACACCGGTGTGCCGGTGGCGGCAATCGCAGCAGCAGCGTGGTCTTGGGTGGAAAAAATATTGCAAGACGCCCAGCGCACATCGGCGCCGATGTCTTTCAAGGTTTCGATGAGGACGGCGGTCTGGATGGTCATGTGCAGGCTGCCGGTGACGCGCACGCCTTGCAGCGGCTTGGTGCTGGCGTGCTTTTTGCGGATTGACATCAAGCCCGGCATTTCGTGCTCGGCGATGTCCAATTCTTTGCGGCCCCAGTTGGCTAGGGCGATATCGGCGACTTTGTAGTCACCTTCAGTCGAGAAGGTTTGGGTGTGTGCATGCATGGCAAAACTCCGTGAGTGCAATGGTTGCGGTCACGGGCGCCGTTGTTGCAGGAAACCTCACCAAGCCTGGCCGTGCTGTCAATGCAGCGACACGGTCGCAGCGCCCCTCGGTGTAGCCGGCCATTATAAGTGGTGGCGAGTGCGAGTTTGAGATTTGGGAAATTGAGGAGGTTGAGGATGTTGACGCAAGATGCGTGATGCGTGATGCTTTGCATCAGCAACATACCGAGGTATTCCGGATGCGAACAACCTTGCAATTGGACGAAGACATTTTGTCTGCCGCGCGTGCGCTGGCGGCGCAGCAGGGCCGCACGCTGGGGGAAGTGGTGTCGGCATTGGCACGCAAAGGGCTGACGCCTGCGGCCGCACCCAAAACCCGCAACGGCATTCGCTTGATGCCGGTACGCGGCGATGCCAAACCCACCGGGTTGGACGTCATCCATCAATTGCGCGATGACTTGCCGTGGGCACCGTGAAACAAAACACGCGGTCACGGATTGCCGATGCCAGTGCGCAATGGCGGTCTCCACCCACCACGTGGTTATTGGATGTCAATGTCTTGCTTGCGCTGCTAGACCCCGTGCATACCCATCACGCATTGGCGCATGCGTGGTTTGTCGATGCCCGCGCGTCGTGGGCCAGTTGCGCCATCACCCAAAATGGCGCGTTGCGGATCATGGCGCACCCACGCTATGGCAACGCGGTTGCCACCGTCGCGCTTGCGGCGGAATTGCTGGGCGATTTGTGCGCGCAACCCGGGCATGTGTATTGGCCGTCAGGGTTGAGCTTGCTGGATTCGCCCATCATCAATCAGTCGCGTTTGCTAGCATCCGAACAAGTGACCGATACCTACCTGCTGGCGTTGGCAGTGCAGCACGGCGGCAAGCTCGCCACCTTCGACAAAAAACTCATCACCAGCGCGGTGCGCGGAGGTGAGGCTGCGAAGTTCGTGATTGGTGAATAACCCAAAGATCACCCGTCCAGCGCTTCCCAGCGCGCAAAACAGGTGTCCAACTCAGCTTGCAGTGCTGCCAATTCGGTATTGGCACGTAGTTGCGCGGCAGCATCTTGGCGATAAAACGCGGCGTCTTGCATGCTGGCGGTACGGCTGGCGATGTCGGTTTCCAGTTGTTCGATGCGCGCAGGCAGCAGCTCCAATTCGCGCTGCTCTTTGAAGCTGAGTTTGCGCTTGCTGGCTACCGGCACAGGTGCTGGCGTGGTGGCAGGTGCCGGTGCTGGTTGGAGTGTGGCGGCTGCCGCGGCCGCGCTAGGCCGTTGTCGCAGCCAATCGCTATAGCCACCCACGTAGTCGCCCAGCCGGCCTTCGCCTTCCAGCGCCAGCGTGCTGGTGACCACGTTGTCCAGAAAATCGCGGTCGTGGCTGACCAGCAGCAAGCTGCCTTTGTAGTCCAGCAATAATTCTTCCAATAATTCCAGTGTTTCCACGTCGAGGTCATTGGTGGGTTCGTCCATCACCAATAAGTTCGACGGCTGTGCGAACAGCCGCGCCAGCAGCAGGCGATTGCGTTCACCACCGGACAGCCGGGTGATCGGCGCACGCGCACGTTCCGGCGAAAACAAAAAATCCTGCAGGTAGCCGATGATGTGTTTGCGGCTGCCGTTGATCTCCACAAAATCCGCGCCGCCGGCGACGTTTTCAATCGCGTTGCGGGTTTCGTCCAGTTGACTGCGATGCTGGTCGAAATAGGCAATCTGCAACTGCGTGCCTTGTTCGATGCTGCCGGCATCGGGCGTCAATTCGCCCAATAGAATTTTCAGCAAAGTGGACTTGCCCGAGCCATTCGGGCCGATGATGCCGATGCGGTCGCCGCGCAGGATGGTGGTACTGGCATCACGCAAAATGACCTTACTGCCGAACGCCTGCGACACGCCGGCCATCTCGATCACTTTTTTGCCCGATGCCTTGGCACCTGCGGCTTCCATCTTCACCTTACCGGTCAGTTCGCGGCGTGCGGCGCGCTCATTGCGCATCGCCTTCAAGGCGCGCACGCGGCCTTCGTTGCGGGTGCGGCGGGCCTTGATGCCTTGGCGGATCCACACTTCTTCTTGCGCCAGCAGTTTGTCGAAGCGGGCGTTTTCTTGCGCTTGTGCGTGCAGGCGTTCTTCGCGGCGACGCAGGTAGTTGTCGTAATCGCCGGGCCAACTCGTCACCTGACCACGATCGATTTCGACGATGCGGGTGGCCAGCGCGCGCAAAAAACTACGGTCGTGGGTGACAAATACCAAACTGCCGTTGAACGACTTCAAAAAGCCTTCCAGCCAGTCGATGGCCTCGATGTCCAGATGATTGGTGGGCTCATCCAGCAACAGCACATCCGGGTTGCGCACCAGGGCTTGCGCCAGCAACACGCGCCGCTTCATGCCGCCGGATAGCGAGGAAAAATCCACGTCTTCCGGCAATTCCAATTTCTCCAACACCTGCGACACGCGGCGGTCCAGATCCCAACCGTGCTGCGCCTCGATTTGCGTCTGCGCATCGGCCATCGCGTCCATGTCGCCGTCGTGCACCGCGTGGTGATAGCGCGCCAGCAGCGCGCCCAGATCGCCCAGCCCCTGCGCCACCACGTCAAACACGCTGCCGTGGGTGTCCTGCGGCACTTCCTGCGCCATGCGCGCGATGACCACGCCGCCCTGCACGCGAATCTCGCCATCGTCGGGCGTGATATCGCCGGCAATCAAGCGCATCAGGGTGGATTTGCCCGCGCCATTGCGGCCCACGATGCAGACACGTTCGTTAGGTTCGATGCTCAGCGTGACTTGCTCAAGCAGCAGCGGGCCGCCGACGCTGTAGTCGACGTTTTGAAATTGAAGTAGAGGCATCTGCGTAGTTTACGATGCTGTCGCACAATGGCGACGTAACTGGCAGAGGTGGAGGACAGATGACAACCGCGCCACAGGCACCCGAGCTGCAATGCACGCAGTGGTTCAACACCGATGCCCCCGTCACCTTGGCCGCGCTGCGCGGCAAGGTCGTGGTGATCGAAGCCTTCCAGATGCTCTGCCCCGGCTGTGTGTCGCATGGCCTGCCGCAGGTGCAAAAATTGCGACAGATTTTTCCGCAAGAGCACGTCACCGTGCTGGGCCTGCATACCGTGTTTGAACACCACAGCGCGATGCCGCCGGTATCGCTGCAAGCCTTTCTGCACGAATACCGCATCCAGTTTCCGGTGGGCGTGGACACCCCAGCCACCGACGGCCCCATCCCCCGCACCATGGCCGCCTACGGCATGCGCGGCACACCCACCCTATTGCTGATTGACCGCGCCGGCCGCTTGCGCCATCAACATTTTGGACAAGTGGACGACATGGCACTGGGCGCGCAGGTGGCGTTGTTGCTGGGCGAGGGCGTGACTGCCGATGTGGATGCGTCTGCGGCATGCGCCGTGGGCGAGGCCTGCGCACGATGACACTGCGATGGACACGCGATGGTTTGGACGCTGGTTCTGATGGTGTGTTGGCACTGCCATTGAACCTGTTGGACAATCTGCTGCGCGGCGTTGGCCAGGTGATGTTTCAGAACAACAGCTATACCGGCGTGTTGTTTGTTGCAGGCATTGCCTGCAATTCTTGGGTACTGGCCTTGGCGGTGGTATTGGGCGCGGGCGCAGGGACCTTGGTGGCCGCATGGCTGGGGGCCAAGCGTGACCTCTTGCGTAGCGGCATGTTTGGCTTCAATGGCGCATTAGTGGCCTTGGCCGTGTTGGTGTTCTTGACCCCAAGTGCATTGACGTGGGCGTGTGCACTGCTGGCGGCTGCGTGCGCCAGCATTTTGATGGCGGCCCTATTGGTCCATCAACCACGCTTGCCCGCGCTAACCGCCCCGTTCGTCATCACCACGTTGTGCGTGTTTCTGGCGGCAGCGCGGCTGGGCCGGCTTGAACCCAGCGGCCTGCTACCCACCGCCGAGTTGCCGCAAACTGCCACGGTGGAAGGTGTGGTGACACTGACAACGCTGATCCACGGGGTATTTACCGGGGTGGGGCAGGTGTTTTTTCAAAACAGTATTTGCAGTGGCCTGCTGTTTGTTGCCGCACTCTTGGTGGCCTCGCCACGCGCAGCAGTGATGGCGCTGACCGGCTCCCTGCTGGGGCTACTGGTGGCATGGGCAATGGGTGCAGCAGAGCCCGCCATCCGCGCCGGGATGTATGGCTACAACAGTGCCTTGGTGGCATTGGCGCTGGCCTGCGTGTTTTTGCGCCGCAGCCCGGCGGGGTATGCCTATGCCTTGTTGGCGGCAGGCATCACCCCCTTCGTGGCGGCGGCCACCACCGCCGCACTGGCACCCCTCGGGATGCCCGCACTGACCCTGCCGTTTGTGCTGGTGGCATGGCTGTTCTTGCGCGCAGCCCCGGCGTTTACCCGCGTGCAAGTGCAGTGAAGCGAATGACTTCAGCTTGGCGGCCTTTTTCAGGGTTTCTGCCTTGTCGGTCTTTTTCCAGCTGAACGCCGTGGCTTTCTGCTTCTTGCCGTCGCCGTCGGTGTAG
>NZ_DAOOUM010000047.1:0-17227 GCF_035369645.1 Thermomonas sp.
ACAACGGCCTCCGGCCGCCCATGATTGGTCACCAGCACCTTGCCTTCGCGGTGCACGGCGTCCATTACGCCGCGCCAGCCGAGTTTTTTGACATCGGAGGCAGGGGTTTTGGGCAGAGCGTCCAGTGACGTGAGCGATAGCACCGCGTTCATGGCCGATCTCCAGTGGACGATAAGGTCAATATACCCTTTTAGGGGAAAATTGCCTGAATGGCTAATTTGGCCAATTTGGCCAATTTAGATTAACCGCCGCGATGCACTTGGAAGCCGGCAAACGACTGCGAGGTGGGCATTAATTCAATGCGGTTGATATTCAGATGCGCCGGTTGGCTGGCCACCCAATAAATCGTCTCGGCGATGTCGTCGGCGGTCATCGGGTTGGCCCCGGTGTACAGCGTATCGGAGGCAGTTTGATCGCCGTGGGTGCGCACCAGGGTGAATTCGGTTTCGGCCATGCCCGGCTCAATGGTGGTCACACGCACACCGGTGCCGTGCAGGTCCGCGCGCAGGCCCAACGAAAACTGGCTGACAAACGCCTTGCTGCCGCCGTAGGCATTGCCGCCGGTGTACGGGTAGATGGCGGCGGTGGAGCTGATATTGATGATCGCGCCCTTGCGCGCGATCAGCGTGGGCAGCAGGGCATGGGTCAAGGTCACCAAGGCGGTGATATTGGTGTCGATCATGGTTTTCCAGTCCGACAGCAGCGCGTTTTGCGCCGGCTTCGTCCCCTGCGCGAGGCCGGCATTGTTGACCAGCAGGTCGATGCCGGCAAAGCGTTGCGGCAGCGCGTCCAGCGCGGCGCGCATCGCTGCTTCGTCGCGAATATCGAAGCAGGCGGTGTGCACGGCATCGCCCAGTTCAGCACGCAGTGCCTCAAGCCGGTCGGCGCGGCGGCCGGTGGCAATCACTTGCCAGCCGTTGTCGATGAATTTGCGCGCAGCGGCGCGGCCAAAACCGGCGGTGGCACCGGTGATCAAAACGGTGCGGGGGGATGGTGTTTTCATGCGCACATTCTACGGCGGCGCGTTGACCGAGGGGTTTACCAGATGCCGGGCAGGAGGCGGCGGGTTTGGCGGGCGTAGGCCGGGTATTCGATGGGGAAGGCTTGCGCCAGCGCGGCTTCTTCAATATGGATGCGGCGCAAGAACACCGCAAACACGGGGATCAGGATGATCAGGAGCGAGATCCCATCGCCTTGGCAGAGTGCAAAGCCCAGAAAAGTGGCCAATGCGCCGGTGTAAGAGGGGTGGCGCAGCCAACGATAGGGGCCACTGCGAACGATTTGGTGGTCTTCGCCGATGGTGACATCCACGGTGAAGTGGCGGCCCAAGACCCGAATGGCCCGCCAGCGAAAGTCCAAGCCCAGCACCATCAACAGCAGGCCAATGGGTGTTAGCAGGTGCTGGGTGGTTGCGGGCACCGGCCAAAAATGGGCGTAGGAAAACCAAACCCCTAGGAAAATGCAAAGGTAGATCGTCCATTGCAGCAGGCGCAGGGTGCCGTGGTCTTGGCTACGGTTGCGATCGCCTGAACGCCGATACCAGCCCAGCCAGAGTTCGCTGCCGCCCCAAACCACGACGAGGGCAGTGTAAAGGGTGTTCAGAACGGTCATTTGCGCGCACCTAGGCTTTGATGGACGCAGCCTAACGCGATGCCGATGTGTGCTGAAGTGACACATCACACCTGCCGTGGGTGACAGGTGGATGCAGCTGGCAATACCGGGTCAGTGGGTCTTGACGGCCATTGCCTGCAAGCCGCCGCCTGCCAGTTTGGCCTTGGCATCGGCCAACTCCGAGGCGCTACCATACGGGCCCATGCGCACGCGATAGACGGTTTTATCGCCAATCTGTGCCGACTCTACCCGTGCGTTCAAACCCAGCATGGCGATTTTGGCCTTCACGGTTTCGGCGTCGCCGGAAGCACCAAACGCCCCCGCTTGCAGCAGGTAATTGACTTGCGTGGTGCTGGTCTTGGCGGCATCGGCATCGCTGCGGCTTGGCTTGGTGGCAGCATCCGACTTGGCGGTGCTGGCGTTGATGTCGGGCTTGGTATCGGTTTTGGCGTCAGTTTTTGGTGCGCTGCCGGGTGCGTCATTGACCGGAGCAGGCAACGCTGCGGCAGCGGTGTCGGTGCTTGCCGCTGCGGCCAATTTCTGTGCACGCGCATGCGCGTCGGCTTCGGCCTTGGCGCTGGCGGCCAGTTCGGCATCACTCATCTGCACGCCCTCGCCGGGCAGCAGTGTGTAGAAGTCGTATTGCGGCGATTTGGGCTTGCTGGGTTGGGCAGGGGCTTGCGTGGCAACATCCGGGGCGATGGCCGTGTTGTCCTCACTGACTGCCGCCGGCAACGCATCCGGGTTGGGTTTGGGGCCGATCCGCAAGAAATCGTTGTCACCGCCGGACTTGAGCAGGCGTGGCAGCAACAGCACCGCCAACAAGGTCACCAAGATGCCGATGACCAGCCACGCCCACCCAGGTAGCCCGCTGCTGCCAGTGCGCTTGGCCTGAGATTTTCCGCGACGCGCTGCCATTACATGCTCTCCGGGGCGGATACGCCCAGCAGGTCAAGACCATTGGCCAGTACTTGCCGGGTGGCCAGCGCCAAACTCAAGCGTGCATCACGTAGGGCGGCGTCCTCGACCAAAACCGGCGAGGCGTGATACCAACCGTGGAAGGCGTTGGCCAGTTCACGCAAATATTGTGCGATGAGGTGCGGCTCCAGTGTGGTGCCAGCGGCGTCCACCACGTCGGCAAACCGTGACAGTTCACGCAGCAGGTCCTGCGCCGGCGCATCGTCCAGCCGATGCAGCGACGCCTGCCCGTTGTCGGCATCAAACGCATAGCCCTTCTCGCCGGCTTGGCGCAGCAAGCTGCACACGCGGGCGTGCGCGTACTGCACGTAGAACACCGGGTTGTCGTTGGACTGCGAACGCGCCAGGTCGATGTCGAAGGTGAGCTGCGAGTCGGGTTTGCGCGCAATCAAGAACCAGCGTACCGCATCGGCGCTGGTTTCTTCGATCAAATCGCGCAGGGTCAAATAACTGCCGGCACGCTTGGACAATTTCACTTCTTCGCCGCCGCGCATCACCGTCACCATTTGGTGCAGCACGTAGTCGGGATAGCCGGCGGGGATGCCGCAATCCAGCGCTTGCAGGCCAGCTTTCACCCGCGCCAGTGAGCCGTGGTGGTCGGCGCCCAGCTCGGTGATGGCGCGCTGATAACCGCGTTGCCACTTGCTCAGGTGGTAGGCCACGTCCGGCACAAAATAGGTGTAGGTGCCGTCGGACTTGCGCATCACCCGGTCTTTGTCGTCACCAAAGGTGGTGCTGCGCAACCACAACGCGCCGCCTTCTTCATAGGTGTGGCCGTGTGCGATGAGTTCACGCACGGTTTCTTCCACTTTGCCGTCGGCATACAGCGACGACTCCAGAAAATAGCGATCAAAGCTAACCCCGAATGCAGCCAAGTCGGTATTTTGTTCGCGGCGCAGATAGGCCACGGCAAACGCACGAATGGCATCGAGGTCGTCTGTATCGTTTTTGCCAGTGATGGTATGGCCTTCCACCTCCACGCTGTCACCGCGCAGATAGCTTTGCGCCACATCGGCGATGTAGTCGCCGTTGTAGGCATCGGCCGGCCATTGCACATCACCGGGTTTGCAGCCTTTGGCGCGCGCTTGGGTGGAAATGGCCAAGTTATTGATCTGCACGCCGGCGTCGTTGTAGTAGAACTCGCGCTTCACATTCCAGCCGTTGGCGGCCATGACGCGGGCGATGCAATCACCGATCACCCCGGCGCGACCGTGGCCCACATGCAGCGGGCCGGTGGGGTTGGCGGAGACATATTCCACGCCCACGGTTTTGCCACCGCCGCGGGTGTTGCGGCCAAACGCTGCGCCAGCGGCGTGGATGTCGCGCACCTGCTGCTGCCACGCGGCGGGGGTCAGGTGGAAATTGATGAAGCCGGGGCCGGCGATCTCGACCTTGGCGATGGCATCCGACGCCGGTAACGCCGCCAGCAACTGCTGCGCCAGTGCGCGCGGATTGGTGCTGGCTTGCTTTGCCAGCAACATGGCGATGTTGGTGGAAAAGTCACCGTGCGCGCGTTCTTTGGGGCGCTCGATCACAAACTCGGGCAGGGTCAAGCCGGCCGGCAGGGTGCCGGCAGCGCGCAAATGAGAGAGGCCTTCTTCAATCAAGGCACGAAGCTGGGTTTTCACGGAATCAATTGGCAGCAAATCAATGACCGGCCATTGTACGCGAGGCCGGGTGAACCGCCGGATCGGTCAAGGATTGCGCGGCAGTGATGGCGTGGCGGTGATGGTATGGCAGTGGGGGGGCACACGGATCAATGCAAAAACAGTTTGACCACGGCCAGTGCCGCACCAAAGACGCCCGCCAACACCACGAATGGGTACCACTTGGACTCCGCATTGATCTTGGCGGTTTCCGCAATGAGTTTGGCGATTTCCGCTTCGATTTTCTGGGTGGTGACGGTGGTTTGGGGAGCGGTCATGGCGAACTCCTTCGATCTTGCGATGATAGCAGCGTGGACAACGCGGGCGGATAGGTATGTGAAGTCACACCATCCCCAGACGCGCCATCGAGGTGGCTGCGCCGTCGCCGACGATGACGTGATCGAGCAGGCGAATATCCACCAAACCCAGTGCTTGTTTGATGCGAACGGTGACGGCGCGGTCGGCGGCGCTGGGTTCGGGATTGCCGCTGGGGTGGTTGTGGCCGACGATCACCGCCGCCGCCGAGTGCGCCAGTGCGCGTTCGACCACCGTGCGTGGGTGCACTTCGGCACCGTCGATACTGCCGCGAAACAGCTCCTCAAAGGCCAAGGCGCGCAGGCGGGTGTCCAGATACAGCACCGCAAACACCTCGTGCTTCAATCCGCGCAAGCGCTGGGTGAAATAGCGGCCGGCAGCACTGGGGTCACCCAATGCTTCGCCACGCTCCAGTTGCGCCGCCAAATGGCGATGCCCCAACTCCAGTGCGGCGGCCAGTGCGCAGGCGCGGGCCGGGCCGATGCCACGCAGGCGGGTCAGCGCCGTAGGCGCGCGGTCCAGCAGTTGGCGCAGGCTGCCGTTGGCCGCCAGCAGCACGCGCGCACTGGCCACTGCGTCTTGTCCGGCGGTGCCCGAGCCAAGGAAGATCGCCAGTAATTCGGCGTCGGACAGGCTGCCGGGGCCACGGGCCAGCAGCTTTTCGCGGGGGCGTTCTTGTTCGGGCCAGTCACGGATATGCATGGGGTCAGCATGCAGGGCGCGATCTGCGCTGGGTAGCGGCAGATGCCTCAGCTTCGGGTAAGCTGCCGCCTTGTGTAGAGGTCAGGGAAAGGCCCGATGCCGGTGACGTGTTTTCCGAATACCGATTACCGCGTGCTGCTGTGCGTGTGTGGTGGCATTGCTGCGTATAAATCGGCCGAACTGGTGCGCCGTCTACGCGATGCTGGTGCGCAGGTGCAGGTGGCAATGACCGATGCCGCGCAGCGCTTTGTGGGTACGCAAACCTTCCAGGCACTGTCGCATCAGCCGGTGCGCACGTCGCTGTGGGATGCGCAGGCTGAAGCGGCGATGGGGCATCTAGAGTTGGCGCGTTGGGCGCAGCAGGTGGTGATCGCGCCGGCCACCGCCAACACGCTGGCCAAGTTGGCGCAGGGCGTGGCCGATGATCTGGTCACCACCCTGTGTTTGGCGACCGAGGCCCCCATCTTGATCGCGCCGGCAATGAACCACGTGATGTGGAAGCACCCCGCCACGCAGTCCAATTTGGCCATCCTGCTGGCACGCGGGGTGCGTATGGTGGGCCCCAACGACGGCCCGCTTGCCGAAGGCGAATCCGGCCCCGGACGGATGGCCGAACCGGCACAGATTGTCAGCGCATTGGAGACATTGGCATGACGGCCGTGGCATTGGCAGGTCTGCGGGTTTTGGTCAGCGCCGGCCCGACGTATGAAGACATCGATCCGGCGCGCTTTTTGGGTAATCGCAGCAGCGGTAAAATGGGGTTTGCCATCGCCGCCGAAGCCGCGCAGCGCGGCGCGCAGGTGTTACTGGTAGCAGGCCCGGTGCAGCAACCCACCCCCAACCATGTGCAGCGCGTCGATGTGCGCAGCGCGGCGCAGATGCATGCGGCGGTGCTGGCGGGGCTGCCTTGCGATATTTACATCGGTGCGGCAGCGGTGGCGGATTTCACCCCGCGCAGCTGCGCGACCGGCAAGATCAAAAAACAGCCGGGGCAAGACACCCTGCTACTGGAATTGGTGCAGACCCGCGACATCTTGGCCGACGTTGCCGCGCACGCGCAGCGGCCGCGCTTGGTGGTGGGGTTTGCCGCAGAGACCGACAATGTGGCCGGGTATGCCCGTGGCAAGCTGCAACGCAAGCGATTGGATCTGATTTGCGCCAACCAAGTGGGCGTGGTCGGCAGCGGTTTTGAAAGTGACGATAATGCGCTGCTGGTGATCGACGCCGATGGCGAGCGGGCCTTGGGCCCTGCACCCAAGTGCGCACTGGCAGGACAATTACTGGATTTGATTGCGGAGCGGCTGGGGTGATGGAACACGTATTGCAGGTCAAAGTTTTGGATGCGCGTTTTGGCGCGGAATGGCCCTTGCCCGAATACGCCACCGCCCATTCTGCCGGGATGGATTTGCGCGCCGCGCTGGCCGCCCCACTGCAACTGGCGGCCGGGCAAACTGCACTGGTGCCGTCAGGTTTGGCGATTCACGTGGGGGATCCGGGCATGTGCGCGGTGTTGTTGCCGCGTTCGGGTTTGGGCCATAAACATGGCATCGTGCTGGGCAATGGCACGGGTTTGATCGACGCCGACTACCAAGGCCCGCTGATGATCAGCCTATGGAATCGCTCTGCGAGCGAGTTCAAGCTAGAGCCTGGCGACCGCGTTGCGCAGCTTGTGTTGCTGCCAGTAGTGCGCGCAGTGTTGCAGGTAGTGGATACTTTCGAAGAAAGTGCACGCGGTGAGGGTGGATTTGGCCATACCGGCGTGCGCTGACAGGGGAATTGCATGGCTGTATTTGGTTTGGGCGCGAACAAAGAGAAGACGGATGACGCAGGGGGCGGCGCAAGTACCCTGAAGTTTGATCCGCTGATGGCCGTGCGTGCGTTGCCATGGCTGCTGGTATTGCTGGCGCTGTTGGCGATATGGAGTCTGGTGGCCGGCGGGCTGCGGCAATTGGGCGAATCACGCCAACATGCGCTGGAGGCCAGCCGCGATGACGTGAACATGGCCGTGCAACGCACCTTGGATGGCGCGCGTCAAACCTTCGCCGCACAACTGGCAAGTAAGCCATTCACTACCGCGCTGGCGGCCGGCAACACGCAGGCGGCCAGTGCTGCGATCAAGCAGGGTTGGGCGGATGCCAAGCGGGTCGAAGTCTGGGCCGGGGATCTGGAGCACCTGTACATCGGTTTACCGCGCAGTGGGTTTGGCACTTTGGCGGTGGCCGAGGATGCGCTGCACAGTGGCAAGGTGCAGGCACGCTTGGTGCGTACTGCGGGCAGGCAATGGCTGGCGCTGGCCGCGCCGGTTATGGGCAAGGTGGCGTATGCCGAACTGCCCATGGCGCGCATGCAGGCCAGCGTGGAAAGTCCAAACTTGCCGGACGGCAGCTATCTGGCGTTGCGGCAGGGCTCTAGCAGCGTGTTTGAACGTGGCGATAGTGGGCTATCGGGTGCAGCAGAGGCGTTGGCGGTCAAAGTGCCAGAGAGCGACTTGCGGATCGCCGCGGCCAGTCCTGATCTTGCGGAGACACCCTTTGGCTTAGGCGGATGGAGTTCGATGGGCTTGGGGTTAGTCCTGCTACTGGTGGCAGCGGCGCTGTGGTTTGTGCTGCGGCCGCGTTTGCTGGCGATGGCCGGTCTGGAAGAGGTGGAAGCCGGCCCCACCCTGTCCGATTTGCAGCAAGAACTGCCGGTTGCCGAGGTGGTCACCCGCGCCAAGCCGCGCGAACAAGACCACCCCGCCGCAGAAAAAGCCGTGCCGGTGGTCATCGACCACCGCATCTTCCGCGCCTACGACATTCGCGGCGTGATCGGGATGTCACTGGATGCCGGCGTGGCCGAATTGATCGGCCAGTCGATCGGCTCGGTGATGGCCGACCAAGGCTTGGACAGTATTGTCGTCGGCCGCGATGGCCGCCTCTCTGGCCCAGACTTGTCTGACGGCCTGATCCGTGGCCTGCGCAAGGCCGGTCGCAACGTTATCGACATTGGCATGGCCCCCACCCCGGTGGTGTATTTCGGCTGCTATCACCTGCGAACCGGCTGTGGCGTGGCCATTACCGGCAGCCACAACCCACCCGACTACAACGGCTTCAAAATCGTGGTGGGTGGTGAAACGCTTTCCGGTGCGGCGATCAAAGATTTGCATGCGCGCATCGCCGAAGACCGCCTGCTGGAAGCCGACAGCCCCGGTGGCCTGGACGAGCGCGACATCGGCGATGACTACGTGCAGCGTATCGCCGGCGACATCCAGATTGGCCAGCGGTTGAAGGTGGTGGTGGATGCCGGCAACGGCGTCGCCGGCGTGCTGGGGCCGCGTGTGCTGGAGGCCATCGGTGCCGAGGTCACGCCGCTGTTCTGCGATATCGACGGCACCTTCCCTAACCATCACCCGGACCCCAGCGAGCCACACAATCTGGAAGCACTGGTGCAGATGGTGCAGCGTTTGGATGCCGATCTTGGTATCGCTTTCGATGGCGATGGCGACCGTTTGGGCGTGGTCACCAAGGCCGGCAAAAATATCTTCCCGGATCGCTTGCTGATGCTGTTTGCCGCCGATGTGCTGGAACGCAACCCGGGCGCGGTGATCGTGTATGACGTCAAGTGTACCGGCCGTTTGCCGATGCAAATCCTGCGTCACGGCGGCAGCCCATTGATGTGGAAGACCGGGCACTCGCTGATCAAGAGCAAGATGCGTGAAGTCGATGCCGCCTTGGCCGGTGAAATGAGCGGGCATTTCTTCTTTGCCGAACGCTGGTTTGGGTTCGACGATGGCATCTATGCCGCCGCGCGCCTGCTGGAAATTTTGGACACCCGTGGTGAGGCCCCCGAGGACGTGTTTGCCGCGTTGCCCGATGGCGTTTCCACCGCCGAGATCAAAGTCGAACTGCCAGAAGCTGGCGACCCGCACGAGTTTGTCGATCGGTTCCGGATGTCGGCCAGTTTCGAGGGCGGCCGGCTGACCACCATTGATGGTCTGCGCGTGGATTGGTCGGACGGCTGGGGATTGGTGCGTGCTTCCAATACCACCCCCGTCCTGGTGATGCGCTTTGATGCCGACAGCAATGCGGCGATGGCGCGCATCCAGCACGTTTTCCGCGAGCATCTGCTACGGCTGGAGCCAAATCTACGGCTGCCGTTCTAAAACCCGGATTGCATCGGAGGCACGGCCCCAGCGAGTGGTGGCCGCTGGATTGTGCCGTCTGGATTCAGCCTGCCGAGGGTTTTGCGGCAGGCGCGGCTGGAGCGGGTGATGCGGATGCCGGTGCGGCATCCTTGTTGGGCTTCATCAGCCGGTAGCGGCGTAGCGAGTCGTCAAGCTCACTCCCTAATTCGGCCCGGTCTTGTTGCTGCGCCACTAAGATTTGGCCCTGCCGCAGCAAATCGGCGTGCTGGGCCTGGATGGCATTGGTCAGTGGCTTGGGCACCGGTTCGCCGGACAGCTCTTTGTTGCCGGCTTGGCGCAGCAAGCTAATCAGGCTCAGGCGCAGGGTGGAGACCGTCAAGCGACTGGACTTGATGGCCTCATCCAGCAAGGTGGTGCGCTCGCCATAGGCGCGGCGCAGATCGCTTTCAGTCATGTAGGACTCGACCATGGCCAAATCACGGCGCTTTTGCATGGCTTCGGCTTCTGCCTGTTGGCGGGCAAGATCGGCGGCTTGTGCGGCGGCACTGCGCTCCTCTTGATTCAGGCTGCGGTCCACATGGGCGGTGGCCATGCCGCTTTTGATCGAAAACTCGGTGCGGGCGCTATCCACCGCAGAGGCAGGCAGGGCATCACCGCAGACCTTGCGGCCAGCGTCATTCCAGCAATAGATTTTTTTCTCGGTGGCGGGCTTGGTTTGTGCGGACGTCGCCGTGGTGGCACTCAATAGCGCCAAGGCGAGTGTGGTGATGGCGATGTGTCGATGCAGTGGCATGACGGCCCCCTGTGGCAGTCGATGAGCGGGTCAGGCGATCCCGTAGCGCGCGCGGTAGGCGAGCAGGGCATCGCGATGCATGGCAAGCGTGCCAGTTTCGCCAACAAACGCAAGCAAGTCACCCAAACCGGCCACCGCCACCACCGGGATGGCGTGTTCGCGCGCCACCGCCTGTGCCGCCGAGGCGTTGGCATCCTCGCGCACGCGCTCCTGGCGATCCAGTGCAATCACAATGCCGGCGGTGTTGCCACCAGCGGCGCTGATAATGGTCAGCGCTTCGCGGATGGCGGTGCCGGCGGTGATTACATCGTCCACGATCAACACCTTGCGTCCTGCCAGCGGCGCACCAATCAAGCTGCCGCCTTCGCCGTGGGTCTTGGCTTCTTTGCGGTTGAACGCCACCGGCAAATCACGGCCGCGACGGGCAAATTCGCAGGCCAATGCGGTAGCCAGCGGAATGCCTTTGTAGGCTGGGCCAAACAGCAGGTCAAATTCCAGCCCGGCGGCCTCGATGGCATCGGCATAGCACGCCGCCAGCGCGGCCAGGGTTGCACCGGAATTGAATTGCCCGGCATTGAAAAAATACGGACTGATGCGGCCGGATTTCAAGGTGAACTCGCCAAAGCGCAGCGCATCGGCGCGCAAGGCCAATTGCAGGAAACGGGAACGGTGGGTATCAATGGCAGTGTTCATGGCGTCATTGTCCCATGTTGCCGGGCAAGTTGGCGGAAGCTTGCGGGGGATCGGTTAGGCTTGGCGATCCTTTCTTGATTTGAACGGCATGCGCATTCTCAGCTTCAACGCCAATGGCCTGCGGTCGGCCACCAGCAAGGGCTTTTTTGAGTGGTTCAAGCAGCAAGACATCGACGTGCTCTGCGTGCAGGAAACCAAGGCGCAAGAACACCAACTCGACGATGCAGCATTGCGCCCCGAGGGCTATCAACGTTGGTTCAAAGATGCGCAGAAAAAAGGCTATAGCGGTGTCGCCATCTACAGCCGGCGCGAGCCCGACGACATCCGCACCGCGCTGGGCTGGGCCCCATTCGATGACGAGGGGCGTTATATCGAAGCTCGCTTCGGTAATCTGAGTGTGGTGAGTTTCTACATTCCCTCGGGCAGCTCCGGCGCGGAGCGCCAAGGCTTCAAGGAAGAGGTGATGGCTTGGCTGAAGCCGATCATGACGCAATGGCTGGAAAGCGGCCGTGAGTATGTGTTGTGCGGTGATTGGAACATCGTGCGGGCGAAAAACGACATCAAAAACTGGACCGGCAATCAGAAAAATTCCGGCTGCCTGCCGCACGAACGCGCGTGGCTGAGTGGCCTGATGGCCGATGCCTGCCACGACGGCTTGATCACACCGCCTGCACATGGCTGGAAGGATGCCTTTCGTGTCGCCAAACCCGATGCGGTGGAATACTCGTGGTGGTCGCAGCGCGGCGGTGCGCGCGCCAATAACGTCGGTTGGCGCATTGATTACCAGATCGCCACGCCGGGCATTGCAGCGGGTATCCGCAGCGCCGAAATTTTCCCCGAGCCTAAATTTTCCGACCACGCGCCGCTACTGGTGGAATACGCCGAATGAGCACTCCCGTGAAGCCCAAAAAACCTTCGGTCTGGCAATCGTTTGCGCAACCGGCGGCGGGCACCATGTTCTTTTTCGGCTTCTCCTCGGGCCTGCCGTTTTTGTTGGTGGCCGGCACCTTGGCGTTTTGGCTGAAGGATGTCGGCATCGTGCTGAAAGACATCACCATGATCGCCAGCGCCGGCATGCTGTATGCCTTCAAATTTGTGTGGGCACCGCTGCTGGACCATTGGCAGTTGCCGGGGTTCCAGCGCTTGGGACGGCGGCGCGGTTGGTTGCTGGCGGCGCAGTTGGGGGTCATCGCCAGTTTGCTGTTGATGGCGGCCACCACGCCGGCCCAACTGGGTCTGTTCATTGCGGCCACGCTGGGCGTGGCATTTTTCGGGGCCACCCAAGACATTGCAGTGGATGCCTACCGGATTGAAATTGCACCGGTGGACGCACAAGGCGCGTTGGTAGCCACCTACTCGCTGGGTTATCGCATCGGCCTGATTTTGGCCGGCGCATTGGCCGCAATCTTGGCTGACCACATCGCCTGGAGTCTGGTGTATGTGTTGATGGCGGCGGCGATGTTGATCCCCTTGCTGGCCAATTTGCTGGCGCGTGAGCCGCAGCTGGCACCCAAGCCGCATTTGGGCTGGGGCGATGCGATGGTGAACGCGGTGGTCGATCCGTTTGCCGATTTCTTCCGCCGTTACGGAGCGGCGCTGGCGCTCACGGTGCTGGCGTACATCCTGTTGTTCAAAGTGCCAGAGCAAGCCACCATCGGCGGCATCATGAGCCCGTTCTACGTGGACCAAGGCTTCAGCAAAACCCAGATTGGTTCGATCACCAAACTCTGGGGCGTGTGGGTGGGCATCCTTGGGGTGTTCTGCGGCGGCGCATTGGTGACCCGGATGGGCGCGTGGAAGTCGCTGGGGTTGATGATGCTGGTGTGCGGCAGCTGTAATTTGCTGTACCTGCTGCTGATGCTGCACAAGGGCGATGTGTGGGTGCTCACGGCGGTGATCTCGGCAGAAAACTTCACCCTGGGGATGTTGGGCCCACCCACCGTTGCGTTCCTCTCGGCGCTGGTCAACAAGGAGCACACCGCCACGCAATACGCGTTGCTCAGTTCGCTGGTCAATCTACCTGGAAAAGTCCTTGGTTTCTTCGCCGGCGGCATTGTGATGGCCACCGGCTACGGCATGTATTTCGTCATCACCGTGTTGGCGCTGATTCCTGCGGCCTTGCTGTATGTCTGGCTGACGCCGCCGCTGCGGCAGCGAGTCTTTGTCGAAACAGGCACTCAGGCCGGATAAAGCGCGCCCAACACACGCAGCCCTGCGGCATCGGTGACGGCGGGCAGGTTGCCGGGGCGGCCGGCCAAGTGTTCGCGCGCCAGCCATGCAAATGCCATGGCTTCCACATAATCGGGGTCCAGTCCCTGCGCGGCGCTGGACTCCACCACGGCGTGCGGCAGCGCATCGGCCAATGCCGCCAGCAATCGTGGGTTGTGTACGCCCCCGCCACACACAATGACCCGCCGCGTCTGCGGCTGCTGCGCCTGCAGCGCGGCGACGACGGTGCGCACGGTCAAGGCCAGTAGCGTGGCCTGCACATCGGCAGGTGATTCGTGGCCGACAAGTGCGGCCTCCACCCACGCCAGATGGAATTGGTCACGGCCGGTGGATTTGGGGGGCGGCGCGGCAAACCACGGCTCCGCCAGTAGGCGTGCCAGCAAGCCGGTATCCACGCGGCCTTGTGCCGCAAATGCGCCACCGGCGTCGTATGGCTGGCCCACATGGCGCTGGCACCATGCATCCATCAGGCCATTGGCCGGGCCGGTATCAAAACCACGCACGACCCCTTGCGTCGGCAGCAGGGTGACATTGGCAATCCCGCCCAGATTCAACACGGCGCGGTCTTCATTTGCATCGTGCAGCACCGCGGCATGAAACGCCGGTACCAGCGGTGCGCCGTGACCGCCGGCGGCCACATCACGGCGGCGGAAATCGGCCACCACCGGCAGCTTGCAGCGCTCGGCAATGCTGGACGGGTCGCCCAATTGCAGGGTGAAGGGCACCTCGCCTTGTGGGCGGTGGCGCAGGGTTTGCCCGTGCGAGCCAATTGCGGTGATCAGGCTGCGATCCACACCGGCAGCGTCGATCAAGGTATTGGCGGCATCGGCAAATGCCCGCCCAATGTGCACATCCAGCATGCCCACCGTATCCAGCGTGAGTGCTTGCGCGTGCTGGCCCAAGGCCACCAGTTGTTCGCGTAGTGCAGGCTGCCACGGCAGCACTTGTCCGGCCAGCAACGTGGGCCGGGCGTGCGCAGAGTCGCTATCGAAGCGCACCAGCGCGGCATCAATGCCGTCGGCACTGGTGCCGGAGATCAGGCCAAGAAAGAGAGGTGTAAGTGCGATGTCGGACATGCGCGGCAGTATCGCATTGCCGCGCATCCAGCATGCTGTTTACCCCTTGCGCCGGTTCCCGCGTTTACTGGCCTTAGGGGCGGGCGTGGCACTGGCCACGCGGCTGCCATCATCCAGCTGAAACACCACGTCCTCTACTTCGCGGATTTTCTCCAGCGCATGGTGGGTTTCACTCTTGAATGCCATCAAATCATTGCCCGCCAGCGGTGCGGGTGGCGGCAGGGTCATCTTTAGCGGGTTGACCTGCGTGCCATTGACACGGAATTCGTAATGCAAATGCGGGCCGGTGGCCATGCCGGTGCTGCCCACATAGCCAATGACTGTGCCTTGCGCCACGCGTTGGCCGGTGTGGATGCCGGCAAAGCGCGACATGTGGCCATAGAGCGTGCTCTTGCCGGCACCATGATTGAGAATGACCACGTTGCCGTAGCCACTCTTTTGTCCCACAAATTCCACCTTGGCATCACCGGCTGCCTGGATGGGGGTGCCGGTGCTGGCGGCGTAATCCACGCCCTTGTGCATGCGGAAGGTGCCTAAAATCGGGTGATTGCGGCCACCAAAGCCAGAGGTCAGGCGCGCATACGGAATCGGCATACGAATGAACGGACGCTTGAGCGAGCGACCATCGGGGGTGAAGTATTCGGGTTTGCCGTCGCGCATGAACCGGAACGCACTTTTCAGCTGCCCATCCACGGTGAAGGTGGCCGCTTGCACCGGCCCGGTATTCACCAGCTGGCCGTTTTTCCAGGTTTGATCGACCACCACGCTGAAGCGGTCGTCTTCGCTCAGATCCGAGTCAAAGTCGATGTCGTACTTGAACATTTCATCGGTGAGCTGCTCCAACTGCGAACTACCCAGCCCCAGCGCACGTGCCGATGCAAACAGTGATTTGCCTACCTCACCGGTCAAGACCACGGTGCGGGTGGTGATTTCAACCGGCACGGCGTGTTCACGCAACGCATCGCCATTGAATTCCAGCTCGATCGGAGTATCACCGATGCCGGGGCCAGCTTCCAAACGCATCGCGCGCACGCTGCCGTCGGCGGGTAGATTGAAGCTCAGCTGTGTGCCGGGACGTAGTTTGCGCAGGGTGGGTTTGATGGTGGGGTGCTGCATCACACGCGCCAATTGGTCATACGGAATGCCCAACTCCTCGAACACGCCACTCAAGGTTTGCCCGGGTTTGAGTGTCACCGATTGCCAGCGATCATCGGTGGCTTTGCCAGCATGTTTGTTCAATTTGGGCAGCGATAGCGCCATCGTCATCCGCTGCGCACGTGCGGTCAGATGTGGATCGAGCACGCTGGAAAAACCGGGCACGATGGTGGCAAGCAGCATACCCATCGTGGTCAAGACGCTGACATGCGCCCAATGACGACGGGTCCAGCGGCCACGAAACGGGTGCGGAAGGGCAAGACTGGCGGGGCGGTCTGCGTTGACTCGGGCGCGTTCGAGGTTCTCGCGACGTACGGCGTCGTGATTCGTATCCGCCATGTGTGGCTCCCCGCGTGTGGTGAAATTGCCGACGCGGTACCATAGACACATGAGGCGCGTGCGTCAACCCGTTGAATCTGTTGGTAATTTCAGACTTTTCGGTTAACGTGTCCTTAACTTCCTCCTGAATACGTGGCGCCCCGCTGCGCCGCCGAAAATCACATCCCATCGAGAATGCCAGTGTCCCAGTTGCAGCAAGCTGTCGAGTTGATTGCCCGTGGTAGTGACGAAATCCTCAAGCGCGAAGAGCTCGAGGCGCGTCTGGCCGCGTCCATGAAAGACGGCGGCCGGCCGCTGCGGGTCAAGGCTGGCTTTGACCCCACTGCGCCCGATTTGCACCTTGGCCACACCGTGCTGCTCAACAAAATGCGCCAGTTCCAGGATCTGGGGCATCAGGTCATCTTCTTGATTGGCGACTTCACCGGCATGATCGGTGACCCCACCGGCAAGAACATCACCCGCAAGCCGCTGACTCGCGAGGATGTGCTGGCCAATGCGCAAACGTATGCCGAGCAAGTCTTCAAGGTGCTTGATCGTGAGCGCACCGAGGTGCGTTTCAATAGCGAGTGGTTCGGCCAAATGAGTGCCGCCGACATGATCAAGCTCGCTGCGCAGCATACCGTGGCGCGCATGCTGGAGCGCGACGATTTCGCCAAACGCTATGCCGCGCAGCAGTCCATCGCCATCCACGAGTTCTTGTATCCATTAGTGCAGGGTTATGACTCGGTGGCACTCAAGGCCGATGTCGAGCTTGGCGGTACCGACCAGAAGTTCAACCTGCTGATGGGGCGCGGCCTGCAAGAACACCACGGCCAGCCGCCGCAGATTGTCCTGACCATGCCGCTGCTGGAAGGACTGGATGGCGTCAACAAGATGAGCAAGTCGTTGGGCAATTACATTGGCATCAATGAGCCGGCCATCGACATCGTCACCAAGACGATGAAGATCGGTGATGACTTGATGTGGCGCTGGGTCGACCTGCTCAGTTTTGAAATCGGCATTGCAGAAGCCAAGGCGCTGCGTGACGACGTGGCGGCGGGTCTAAATCCGCGTGACATCAAGTTGCGTTTAGCGCGCGAGCTGGCCGCGCGCTTCCACGATGCCGCCGCTGCCGAGCTGGCCATTGCCGGCTGGCATGCGGCCGTGCGCGGAGAGGGCGATTTATCGCAACTGCCGCTGCACGATGTCGTGGTGCCGGCCGAAGGCTTGCGCATTGCCGCGCTACTGACCGCCGCAGGCATCACCCCGTCCAATGGCGAGGCCAACCGCAAGCTGAAAGAACGCGCCGTGCGCGTGGATGGCGAGGTCTTCGAAGATGCGGCGCGAGTGTTTACGCCCGGTTTCGAAGGTGTATTGGCAGTGGGCAAGCGCAACTTCGCGCGGGTGCGGTTGGTGCGAGGCGAGTGGATGTGAACATTGGTGGGAAGGCTTCCAAAACAGTAAAAGATGCTGCATAATTTCGTCCCCCTGCTTCCACCGATTAGCCGACAGGCTGGTACGAACGAATCAGGTGGCCATCAACGCCCCCGCAAGAGGGTATTGACGGCGGCAAAAAAGGCTGCATAAT
>NZ_DAOOUM010000048.1:0-1572 GCF_035369645.1 Thermomonas sp.
GCCGAGCGCGTGGCCTTCCTGTTCCAGCGCTACCAGGCGCTGACCAGCCTGCTGCCGGCGGCGAAGCCGAAGCGGGCGGCGCGCAAGCGCGGCTGACCCGGCTGGGGCCGCAGCCAACGGGCGCCGTGCAGCGCTACGCTAGGGCCTGGACGGGCGAGGAACAGGAGGGCTTCCCATGACGGCTCCATCGGGCTGGTTGCTGTGGGCGCTGCTGTCGGCGTGCTTCGCGGCATTGACCGCGATCTTCGCCAAGGTGGGCATCCGCGGCGTGGATTCGGACTTCGCCACGCTGCTCCGGACGGTGTTCATCCTGGGGGTGCTGGCGCCGTTCGTGTGGTTGACCGGGAAGTGGACCAATCCGCTGTCGCTGTCCGCCAAAACGGTGCTGTTCCTGGCGCTGTCGGCGCTGGCCACGGGCGCGTCGTGGGTGTGCTACTTCCGCGCGCTGCAGCTTGGGCATGCGTCGCAGGTGGCACCCATCGACAAGCTGAGCGTGGTGCTGGTGGCGGTCTTCGCGTATGCGCTGCTGGGCGAGCGGCCGGCGGTGCAGGAATGGCTGGGCATCGCGCTGGTGGCCGCCGGGGTGCTGTTGATCGCGCTGCACAAGGCACCCGCCGCCTGAGCGGTACCCGCAAGGCTGTGTTCTGCGGGTGTGCTTGATGCATCGCCGCCGTGCAATACATAGTCGGCGATTGTCTGTTGGAGATCTGCCATGGCGCGGTTGTTCACCCCTGTTTCGTTCGGGCCGCTCACGCTGGCCAACCGCATCGTGGTCGCGCCCATGTGCCAGTACGCCAGCAGCGAGGGCCGGGCCAACGACTGGCACGTGCAGCACTGGGGCACGCTGTCCCAGTCGGGGGCCGGCCTGCTGCTGACCGAGGCCACGGCCGTGGTACCGGAGGGCCGCATCAGCTGGGCCGACCTCGGTCTCTATGACGATGCCTGCGAAGCCGCGTTCGCGCAGGCGCTGGCCAGCGTGCGGCGCTGGTCGCCGATGCCGGTGGGCGTGCAGCTGGCGCACGCCGGGCGCAAGGCCTCCACCCATCGGCCGTGGGAGCACGGTGGCGGCGCGATCGCGCCGGGGGCGACGCACGGCTGGCAGGTGGTGGCGCCGTCCGCGCTGCCCTATGCGGAGCACGACCCGCTGCCGGCGGCGCTGGACGCCGCGGGCATCGCCCGCGTGGTGCAGGCGTTCGTTGACGCGGCGCGGCGTGCCGCCCGGCTGGGCTTGGATGCGATCGAGCTCCACGCCGCGCACGGCTACCTGCTGCACCAGTTCCTGTCGCCGCTCAGCAACCGCCGCGAAGACGGTTACGGCGGTCCGCTGGCGCACCGCATGCGGCTGCTGCTGGAGGTGTTCGACGCGGTCCGCGCGGCGGTGCCGGCCACGATGGCGGTGGGCGTGCGCATCTCCGCCACCGACTGGGTGGACGGCGGCTGGGACCTGCCGCAGAGCATCGCGCTGGCGCGTGCGCTGGAGGCCCACGGCTGCCACTTCATCCACGTCTCCAGCGGCGGCCTGCATCCGGCCCAGAAGATCGCCGTGGGGCCGGGCTACCAGTTGCCGTTCGC
>NZ_DAOOUM010000048.1:1672-16871 GCF_035369645.1 Thermomonas sp.
AGGTGTTCCAACATGGCCAAGCCCGCACTGATGCCCGCCGTATTTTTGGGCCACGGCAGCCCGATGAACGCGTTGCAACACAACCGCTATACCGAAGCGTGGCGGGCGTTCGGGGAAGCGGTGCCCGCGCCGCGTGCAATCCTGGCGGTGTCGGCGCATTGGTATGTGGATGGGTTGGCGCTGACGGCGATGCCGCAGCCGCGCACGATCCATGATTTCGGTGGATTTCCGCAGGCCTTGTTCGATGTGCAATACCCCGCGCCGGGGTTGCCGGCGCTGGCCGAAGAAGTGGCCGATCTGGTGGCACCGGACTTTGTAGCGGCTGCCGACCATGCAAGTTGGGGGCTGGATCACGGCACCTGGTCGGTGTTGGTGCATGCCTTTCCCAAGGCCGATATCCCGGTGGTGCAACTGTCGCTGGATGCGCGCAAGCCATTGGACTGGCATCTGGCGTTGGGCGCGAAACTGGCCGCGCTGCGCGAGCGTGGCGTGTTGATCGTGGGCAGCGGCAATGTGGTGCACAACTTGCGCGCGGTCGATTGGCACAACCCCGATGGCGCGTTCGATTGGGCGCAGCGGTTCAATGCCGATGCGATGGCGTTGCTGCAAACGCGCCCGGAGGACAGCCCCACGCTGGCCAGCCATCGCGACTACCGCATGGCGGTGCCCACGCCCGACCACTTCCTGCCGCTGCTGTATATCGCAGGTCTGGCTGCGGCCGCCAACAGCAAGCCGCACGTGCTGGTGGATGGCTACACCTATGGTGCGTTGTCGATGACCGCGTATGCGGTGTAGGCAGGATTACACCTCGCGTGCAATCGCCCGCCAGCCGATGTCGTTGCGGTGGAATTCGTTGGCCCAGTGGATCGCGGCAACGCCTGCGTAAGCGGCACGTTGCGCGGCGTGCACGGTATCACCCAACGCGCACACGCAGAGCACGCGGCCACCCGCGCTGACCACGTTGCCGGCGGCATCTTGCGCGGTGCCGGCGTGGAACACTTTGGCCGATGCCGGGACGTTGCCAAGGCCGGTAATCACATCGCCGGTGATCGGGGTTTCGGGATACGGTTTGGCTGCCATCACCACCCCCAAGGCCGGTTGCGGGTTCCATTGCGCGTGTGCGCCATCCAGTTTGCCGTCGATGGCGGCGTCGAGCAGGTCCAGTAAATCCGACTCCAGCCGCAGCATCACCGGCTGCGTTTCCGGGTCACCAAAACGCACATTGAATTCGATGACTTTGGGCGCGCCGCTGGCATCAATCATCAGCCCGGCGTACAGAAATCCGGTGAATGGAATGCCATCTTCCAGCATGCCTTGCACGGTGGGGTTGACCACTTCGCGCATCACCCGCGCATGCACCTCGGGCGTCACCACCGGCGCAGGCGAGTACGCGCCCATGCCGCCGGTGTTGGGTCCGGTGTCGCCATCGAACACGCGCTTGTGGTCTTGCGATGTCGCCATCGGCAGCGCGGTGGTGCCGTCCACCATTGAGATAAAGCTGGCTTCTTCGCCATCCAGAAATTCTTCAATCACTACCCGTGCGCCGGCATCGCCAAACGCATTGCCTTCCAGCATGTCGCGCACGGCGGCTTCGGCCTCGGCCAAGGTCATCGCCACAATCACGCCTTTGCCTGCGGCCAGGCCATCGGCCTTGATGACGATGGGCGCGCCTTTGGCGCGGATGTAGTCGAGTGCGGTGTCGATGTCGGCGTGGACTTCGTAGTACGCGGTGGGGATGCCGTGACGGGCGAGGAAATCCTTGGCGTAAGCCTTGCTGCCTTCCAGCTGCGCAGCGGCAGCGGTGGGGCCGAAGATGCGCAAGGATGCAGCGCGGAAGCGATCCACCACGCCTGCCACCAGCGGCACTTCCGGGCCGACCACGGTCAGCGCCACGGCTTCGTCCTGCGCCAGCGCAAACAGGCCGTCAATATCGGTGACCTTCACCGCCACGTTGCGGCATTTGTGCTCCGTTGCGGTGCCGGCATTGCCGGGTGCCACCAAGACTTCGGTGACGCGCGGTGATTGCGCCAACTTCCATGCCAAGGCGTGTTCGCGGCCGCCGGAACCGATGACGAGAATTTTCATGCGAGAAGGCTCCTGTTGGGAAAGCCCCTCTCCTGCTGGGAGAGGGGTTGGGGTGAGGGTTCGGAGCACCCCGATGCAGGTGTTTCACCGAGCCCTCATCCGGCGCTACGCGCCACCTTCTCCCGGTGGGAGAAGGGAGAGACATCAATGCCGGAAATGCCGCACGCCGGTGAACACCATCGCGATGCCGTGTTCGTTGGCGGCTTCGATCACTTCCGCATCGCGCATCGAGCCGCCGGGCTGGATCACTGCCTGGATGCCGGCCTCAGCCGCCGCGTCGATGCCGTCGCGGAACGGGAAGAAGGCATCGGACGCCATCACCGACCCGGGCACCACCAGCCCCGCATCCACCGCCTTGATGCCGGCGATGCGCGCCGAATACACGCGGCTCATCTGCCCCGCGCCGACGCCAATGGTGCGGCTGTCTTTGGCATAGACGATGGCGTTGGATTTGACGAATTTGGCCACCTTCCATGCGAACAGCAGGTCGGTGAACTGCGCGTCGGTCGGGGCCAGCTTCGTCACCACCTTCAGTTCGTCGCGGGTCACCACGCGGGCATCGGCGGTTTGCAGCAACATGCCGGAGTTCACCCGCTTGCTGTCGATAAAGCCGGGTGACGGCGGTGCCAGCGGGATGCGCAGCACGCGCACATTGGCTTTCTTTGTCGCGTAGGCCAAGGCCTCGGCGTCGTAGTCCGGCGCGATCAGCACTTCGACGAACTGGCGATCGAGAATGGCCTTGCACGTCGCACCGTCGAGTTTGGTGTTGAAGGCGAGGATGCCGCCAAACGCGCTGGTGGGGTCGGTGGCATAGGCCGCTTCGTAGCTGTCGGCGCAACCGTTGCCCACTGCCACGCCACAGGGGTTGGCGTGCTTGACGATGACGCAGGCCGGCGCATCGAACTGACGCACACATTCCCACGCCGCATCGCTATCGGCAATGTTGTTGTAAGAAAGTTCCTTGCCCTGCAACTGGGTGAAGGTGGCCAGCGAGCCGGGCGCGGGATACAGGTCGCGATAAAACGCCGCTTGTTGGTGCGGGTTTTCGCCGTAGCGCAGATCCATCACTTTGATGAAGCTGCCATTGGCTTGCGCCGAGAATGCGCTGCGCGTGGGCACCGCCGGCGTGGCATCGGTAATCGCGGACAGATAATTGCTGATCGCCGCGTCGTATTGCGCCACGCGGTTGAATGCGGCCACCGACCACGCAAAGCGCGTCTGCGCGGACACTGCGCCGGTGTGTTCGTCCAATTCAGCCAGCAACGTCGGGTATTGCGAAGGATCGGTGACCACCGCCACGCGGGCAAAATTCTTGGCAGCGCTGCGCAGCATCGCCGGACCACCGATGTCGATGTTTTCCACCGCGTCGGCCAAGCTGCAATCGGCGCGCGCGGTCACCGCCTCAAACGGATATAAATTCAGCACCAGCAAGTCGATTTTGCCGATCCCGTGTGCGGCCATCACCGCATCATCCAACCCGGCGCGGCCCAGCAAGCCGCCATGCACCAGCGGGTGCAGGGTTTTGACGCGGCCATCCATCATTTCCGGAAAACCAGTTACCTCGCTGACGTCTTGCACCGCAAGCCCGGCATCGCGGATGGCCTTGGCGGTGCCGCCGGTGGAAAGTAGTTCAACACCATGGGCGGCCAGTGCATGGGCCAGTTCCAGCAGGCCAGTTTTATCGGAAACAGACAGCAGGGCGCGGCGCACGGTCACGGCCGGGCCGTCGAATTGGGGGGCAGTCATGGCGAGGGCAGAGCGGTGGGGAAGCGGGAATTATACCGGCCAGCCCGATGGGGTTGGCCGCTGCACAAAACCTCAGACCGATAGACCGTAGTCGCGCAGCTTTTTACGCAAGGTGGCGCGATGCAGGCCCAGCATGGCGGCGGCGCGGCTTTGATTGCCGTCGCAATGCTTCAGCACTTCAGCGAACAACGGGATCTCCAGCTCGCGCAGGGCCGTGCTGTACAAATCATCGGTGTCGCAACCATCTAAGTCACGCAGATAACGGCGCACCGAGGTGGCGACATGCTCGCGCAAGGGTGCGCGGCCGGTGTCCTGGCGGTTGTCGTGAAGATTCAATGAAAGTCCCTCGCTGCGGCGCGCATCAGTACCCGATCGCCGATGCGGCGGATGAAGAGTCTAGCGCGATGCGCAGGTGGGCGGCAGGTCGTGTGCGTATTCAGTCAAACATTGTTGATTTGCGTCAATACCGCGTGCAATGCCGGTTGCGAGGCATTCAAACCGATCATTCAAGCCGATCATTCAAACCGAAAGTCGAACGCCACCACATTGGGCGCAGGCTCGACGATATCGAAGGCGATTTGGGTGGCTTGATTGGGTGCAAGTTGCGCGGCATGCGGGGTGCGGCCCAGATAGTCTTCTGGCTGAAAGCGGCGTGTACCCAAGCTGTGGCCGTTGATGTCGGTCAGGCTGAGCACCAAGGCCGGCCACGCCTGTGGCCAACGGGCATCGTTGCGAAAGCTGGCCTGCACGCGCAGCACGCCGGGGTGGTCAGGTGGGGCGATGACGTCGCGCGAGAGCATGGTGAAGGCGGTCGGTTCTTGCCATGCGGGCAAATTGCAATGGAGGGCGGCGCAGGTTGCTTCAAGCGCGGGCCGCAAGACGGGATTGGCGGCAAGTGCGTGCCGCTGCTGCCATGTCAGTTGTGCCAGCAGGCCCAACGACAACATGCAGAGCAGTAGCCATTCGCCGCGCGACCGGTCCGCAGTCGGTGTGCTGGGTTCCAGCGCGAAACTGGGTGCGCGGCTCATGCGCGTACCGCCACTGCGTTGCGCAAGCCGTCGATGCGGATCCAATCGTCGTCGCGGGTGACCTGTAGGCGTTCAAACCACGGTGCAAACCGTAGCAGTAAGTCGTCTTCTTGCCCAGCCAAGATGCCGGACATTGCGATGTGGCCACCGCTTGCCACGCGCGCCGCCAGGGTTTCGGCGAGGGCATCCAGTGCGGTGGCCAGGATATTGGCGACCACCACCGGATAGGTGGCGAGGGGTTCATCTTGCGGCAGATATGTGGCGATGCCAACGCCATTGCGCTGGGCATTGTCAGCGGTGGCGAGGATGGCTTGCGGGTCATTGTCCACGCCCACTGCACATGCGGCCCCCAGCTTCAATGCGGCCAGTGCCAAGATGCCGCTGCCGCAGCCAAAATCGAGCACGTTGCGGCCGGTCAGCCCGCCCTGCGCGGCAAGTGCATCCAGCCAGCGCAAACACAGCGCGGTGGTGGGGTGCGTGCCAGAGCCAAATGCCAAGCCGGGATCAAGGCGAATGACTGCGGCATCGGGCGCATCCGCGCCTTCCGGCAAATCATGATTCCACGGCACGATGAAGGTGCGTGCGCCAAACCGCATCGGCTGAAACGTGTCCAGCCATGCGCGTTCCCAATCTTGATCGGCCACCGTCTCAAAGCGCGTCTGCGACCAGTCCAGTTCGGGATCAAACGACTCCAGCGCGGCCAGCAGCAGCAGTGGGTCGGTGTTGGCATCAAACAACGCGGTCAGGGTCATTTCGTCCCACAGCGGCAGCTCGCCCACGCCGGGTTCGAAAATGGCCTGCTCGTCAGCGGCGTCCAGATGCGCGTCTTGCAAGGTTACCGCCAGTGCGCCCACGTCTTCCAGCGCGCGTTCCACGCGCGGGTGACGGGCTTCGGTGCAAGGTAGGCTGAGTTGGAGATAAGGCATGCGGGGAATGACGCAGCGGGGGCGGCGTCATTCTCGCAGTTTCAAGGCGGTGCGTGCTCAGCCGCCCAAAATACCTTTCAACAAACCCTTCATGCCGGGCCTCTTTTGTGGCTGCTGTTGTTGGCCGTCATTGCCTTGATTGCCGTCTTGCATTTGCTGCATGCCGCCAAAATTCATCCCCAACATCGAAAACGCGGTGGACTTGGCGCGTAGGCGCACGCTCCATTCGGGGTTCCACGGCTGCTTGGGGTCGGCGGGTTTGGGCGGATAGGTGATCCAGTTTTCTGGGCCGTAGGCGGTCATCATCAAAATGCCGGGAATGGGCATGCCACCTTGCTGGCTTTGACTGGCAAAGATGCCTTTGGGGACGGTGCATTGGGTGGCCGCTGCCGAAAGCAGGATTTTTTGTTTCTGCCATTTTTCGATTTGGCTGCCGCTGAGATAGGCATGCAATTCACTGCCGGCACCGGGCACATCGGCGCTACTCCAGATCACCATTTCGATGGAGTTTTCGCTCTTCATGTCGGTGTGCATGCCGGTGATGAAATAGCCGCGTGCGCGATCCACTGAGGGCCAGCTCAGGTCGATGGCGTCGGTCAGTTCGCCTTGCGAGCGCAGCATGAGTTTGGGCATGAAGTCCGCCGCTTGCTGCACTTGAAATTTCATCGACGCCGGAATGCCGTCGCCGGTGATTTGATGGTCACCGGCCAAGTGCGCGCCGTTGGGTACCTGTTTGCCGTATTGGCGGTTGGGCCAATAGACATAGCCGGGTTGCAGGTCGATGTCGCGATCGGGCACATACAGGCCTTTGGACAGGCTGCCGCTGCTCTGGAAGTCGATGCCCTGCATGCCTTTCATGCCGTTGCGCGGGTCGATGGTGCGGTTGCCGCCTTTGACCTTGAAGGTGGCCACCTTGGGTTGGCCCGGGCGCACCGTGGCGCCGCACCCCCAGTATTCGGAAATTTTGACTTCGATATCGGGCACTTTGCCGGGGGTGCTTTCGCCCTTTTCAGAGTGGCTGGGTTCGACTGGAATCAAGGTCAGCGATTTGCCGAGATTCAGGCCGGATGGAATCAGGTCCTGCGCTTCCACCCCCGGTTTCAGTGTGTTGTGCAGGGCGATATCGAGGTATTGGCCGGTTAGGCCAGCATGTCGCGCGGTGGGGTAGGTGGGCTTGCTGGTATCGGCCCCACCCATGCGGCGCGCCATGAAGCCGCCTAGGCCGCCCAGCATCCCGCCCATGTCTGGCATCCCGGCCATGTTGTGGGTGGCCACGTCGATAAACAGATTGGTCGGCGGGGTTTTGCCTTGCTGGCTGGCCGCAGGGAGTGCCAACAAGGTGGCAGACAGGGCAAGGTACAGGGCGTGGCGACGACGCATGGCGGGCTCCAATCCGGGGGCTGATGCCTTGTATAAGCGCAAATCAGCCCCGTAACCGGCCACACTGGGTTACAAAATCGACAGCGCTTTTTCTTTGCGTTCGGCCAGTTTCTTTTCGAGATAGTGGATGTTCTGCCCACCTTGGCAGAAGCCGCCATCGGCCAGGATGCGCTGCTGTAGCGGGATATTGGTCTTGATGCCGTCCACCACCATCTCGCTCAGCGCCACCCGCATTCGCGCAATCGCTTGTTCGCGGGTCGCGCCATGCACGATGAGTTTGCCGATCATCGAATCGTAATTCGGCGGCACCCGGTAGCCCTCGTAGATGTGCGAATCCACCCGCACGCCGGGGCCACCGGGAGCGTGGAAGTGCTGGATCAAGCCGGGGCTGGGGAAGAAGGTGTCCGGGTCTTCGGCATTGATGCGGCATTCGATGGCATGGCCGCGCAGCACCACATCCGACTGCTGGATCGACAGCTTATGCCCAGCCGCGATCAGCAATTGTTCGCGCACCAGATCAATCCCGGTGACAAGCTCTGTCACCGGATGTTCGACCTGGATGCGGGTGTTCATTTCGATGAAATAAAAGCGCCCGTTTTCGAACAGGAATTCAAACGTGCCCGCGCCGCGATAGCCGATGCGGATGCAGGCCTCCACACAGACCTTGCCGATCTCGGCGCGCTGCGCGTCGGTGATGCCGGGAGCGGGGGCTTCTTCCACCACTTTCTGGTGGCGGCGCTGCATCGAACAATCGCGTTCGCCCAGGTGGATGGCGTTACCTTGACCATCGGCCAGCACCTGGATTTCCACATGGCGCGGGTTTTCCAGGAATTTTTCCATATAGACCATGTCGTTGCCGAACGCGGCCTTGGCCTCTTGCTTAGTGGTGGCGATGGCGTTCACCAGTGCGGCTTCGGTGTGCACCACGCGCATGCCACGACCGCCGCCGCCGCCGGCGGCTTTGACGATCACCGGATAGCCGATCTCGGCCGCAATTTTCACGTTGGTGGCGGCATCGTCGCCCAGTGGGCCGCCGCTGCCGGGCACGCAGGGCACGCCGGCGGCTTTCATCGCGCGGATGGCTTCCACCTTGTCGCCCATCAGGCGAATGGTGTCGGCCTTGGGGCCAATGAAGATGAAACCGGATTGCTCTACACGTTCGGCAAAATTGGCGTTTTCGGAGAGAAAGCCGTAGCCGGGGTGGATGGCTTGGGCGTCGGTGACCTCGGCGGCGGCAATGATCGCCGGCATATTGAGGTAGCTGTCCGCCGACGGTGCCGGGCCGATGCACACCGACTCATCGGCCATCGCCACGTGCTTGAGGTTGCGATCGGCGGTGGAATGCACGGCCACGGTGCGGATGCCCAGTGCATGACAGGCGCGCAGGATGCGCAGCGCGATTTCGCCACGGTTGGCGATGACTACTTTTTCGAGCATGGTCGTTGTCTCAGTTTCCAGTCCGTCCGGCCCGCCGGCTTGCATGCCGGTGGGCGTTCGCAGGCGAGTGCCTGCGGCGCTCGAATCCCTTGCTCACCCAATCACAAACAGCGGCTGGTCAAATTCCACCGGCTGGCCGCTGTCGCACTGGATGGCGAGCACGGTACCGGAGACATCGGCCTCGATCGGGTTGAACATTTTCATCGCTTCGATAATGCCCAGCGTGTCGCCGGCCTTGACCGCCTGCCCCACGCTGACGAACGCCGGCTTGTCGGGGGCGGGGCTGGTGTAGAACGTACCGACCATCGGCGCACGCACCACGTGGCCGGCCGGCAAGTCCGGGCTAGCTGGTTTGGGGCTGCCGCCAGTGGCGGCTTGTACCGGCGAGCTCATCGGCATGGCTGGCGCAGCGGGCGCAGCGACATGCTGGATGATGGGGGCCGGCGCGGCCATCAGGCTGCCCTTGGGCACACGCGCCAAGCGCACGGATTCTTCGCCTTCTTTGATTTCGATTTCGGCGAGGTTCGACTCTTCCAACAGGTCGATGAGTTTTTTGATCTTGCGAAGGTCCATGGAACTGGGTCCTTGTGGAGTTAAACGGGTAGCCGCTGGAGCGCAGCATCCAGCGCATAGCGGTAGGAGTCGGCCCCGAAGCCGCAAATCACGCCCACGGCTTTATCGCTGAAATAGCTGTGCTGGCGGAAGGGTTCGCGGCGGTGCGGGTTGGACAGGTGAATTTCGATAAAGGGAATGGCCACAGCGGCCAGCGCATCGCGCAGCGCCACCGATGTGTGGGTAAACGCAGCCGGGTTGATCAAGATGAAGGCGGTGCCGTCCAGCCGGGCGGCCTGCACGCGATCCACCAAGGTGTGCTCGGCATTGGACTGCAGGGCGTCCAGCACGTGGCCGGCCGCCGCAGCACGGGCGATGAGGTCGGTGTTGATATCGGCCAGCGTGGTGCGCCCATAGACCTCCGGCTCGCGGGTGCCGAGCAGGTTGAGGTTGGGGCCGTGCAGGAGCAGCAGCTTGGCCATGACAATCCTTCAAAAAACGGCGTGCAGTGTCGCGCAGATGAGCAATGCTGTCCAGTTCGGCGAACTTTTGCCAGATAACGCAATTTTAAGCGGATGTTGGAGTGATGGCTCTAAAAGCGCGCCCAGTCAGCAATGGCGGCCAGATTTGCAAACGGCCCAATCCGGGTGTTGAGGATGTGGCCATCGGCAGAAATCAGTAGCGAATACGGCAGTACGCCCGCCGGGTTGCCCAGCCGCACGCCGGCATCGGCAGGGCCGGGGGTATCGACCAAGTTGGGATAGGTGATTTGCAACTGCGCCAACAGACTGCGTGCGTCGTTGGGGTCATCCAGCGCAATACCCACCACGTGCACGCCGTTGCTGCCTTGTTGTGCGGCATAGGCTTGCAGATCGGGCATTTCTTGCAGGCAAGGACGGCACCAACTGGCCCAGAGATTGACCAAGGTGGGCTTGCCGGCCCAAGCACGGGGGATGTCGAGGGTGTGGCCATCCAGCGTGTGCAAGGTCATTGCCGGCACGATGCCGCCACGCTCGGCGATGTTCAGCCCGGCAGGTGGCGCTGGCGCCTTGGCGGCCAGCAGATGGCCCAGTGCGCGCTGGCCAAGTTCGGTGCCGGCCAGTTTGGTGGTAATGGTGGGTTCAAAAGACAGGCTGGCCACACCACCGGCGATGGCGGCCAGCAGGGCGGCAGCAATCACGGCTTTGTGTGAAGGCATCAGCGTGCCGCCTCGCGCAGGGCGGTTTCGGCGATGGCGGGGGTCAGTAAGGTGGGTAGCACGCGGCCTTCGCCACCATTGCGCGGGTACACCACATACAAGGGCACGCCGACCGCGCGGTAGCGTTGCAGATAGGCACTCATGGCCGGGTCAACATCGGTGTAGTCGCCCACCATATACACCGCATGGGTGTCGGCCAGCGTTTGTTGAAAACGTGGTTGCGAGAACACCGCCTTTTCATTGACCTTGCAGGTGATACACCAGTCGGCGGTCATATCCACAAACACCACGCGGTGCTGCGCACGCAGCAGGGCCAAGGTGGCCTCGGACCATGGCATTGGCGCATTGGCGGTGGTGGCCGTGTGGCTGGCCTGTGGCTTAGGCAGGCGGTGCAGGGTGTGCAATGGCCAGCTCAGGGTCAGCGCGGCAAGGGCTGCCACCAGCCACCAGCCGCGGTGCGCCGTGGTGCGTGCCTTTGTCCACGCCCACAGTGCAAACGCAAGGGTGATGGCGGCAGTCAGCCACAGCCCAGTGGCATCGGCACCGCGCAACTGGGTCAGCACCCAGACGAGCCATGCCGCGGTGGCGTACAGCGGAAACGCCAGCATTTGCTTGAAGGTGTCCATCCACGCACCCGGCTTGGGTAACAGGCGCGCCAGCGCCGGCATAAAGCCGATGGCAAGGAACGGTAAGGCCAGCCCCAGCCCCAACATCACAAACACCAAGAGGCCGCCCAGCAGCGGACCAGCGAAGGCGTAGGCCAAGGCCGGGCCCATGAACGGCGCGGTGCAGGGCGTGGCCAGCACCACCGCTAACACGCCGGTGAAAAAGTCGGCGCGCAGACCGCTGCCCTGTACTAGTGTGCTGCTGCGGCTGCCTAGTGCGATCGTGGCCTGCCACATCCCCGACAGCGATAACCCCAGCGCCAGCATCACCAACGCCAGCACGGCCAAGACGAGGGGTTGCTGCAACTGAAAGCCCCAGCCCAGCGCCAGCCCGGCCTGTCGTAGTGCCAGTACCAAGCCACCCAGCGCCAGCATCGACAGTAAAACGCCGGCGGTGTAGGCCAGCACATGCTGGCGTGGTTGGTGTGGGCTTTCGCTGCCTTGCAGCAAAGACAACGCCTTCAGCGACAGCACCGGCAGCACGCAGGGCATCAGATTGAGGATCAAGCCGCCGAGCAAGGCCAGCAGCAGCGCGGCGAGCAGGCTGAGGGTTTGTTGCGTTGGCGGCGTTTCGCGTACGAATTGCGGCGTCTTGCGGGTCGCGGCATCGCGATCTTCGCCGAAGCCTGCACGTGTCGTTGCGGGTATCGACGCCGTGGCATCCGCTGCGTGCGCCGGCAAGGGCGGGGCTGGAATGGGGCTGGTGTTGCCTTGTGGCTGCGCGGTGGCAGGTGCCGGTGTCACCGTGCCCGCCGGCAGCGCCACATCCAGCATGCGGGTCATCGGCGGGTAGCAAATACCATCGATTTGGCAGCCTTGCAGGCCCACGTGCAGCGTGCCTGTGGCGGCCTGCGGCTGCGTGCGCAGCACCGGGAGCTTGATTTCGACCTGATCGAAATACACCGCCACCTTGCCGAAGTGTTCGTCTTTATACGGACTGGCGGCGGGTAGCGCGGCCGCAGACGGCAGCGCAGTGGACAGCCCGTTGCCGGCCTGCAAGCGCACCGACAGCTTGTCGCGATACAGGTAATAGCCCTTGGCCGGGGTCAGCCGTAACAACAGGTGATTGCCATCCAACGCAATCACTTCGCTGGTGAACGCCTGTTCCGGCGGCAGCGGCGCGGCGTCCACTGCGCCGGCAGGATCGCCCAGCCCGAACAAGCCGCCGGACTTCTTGGCAAAACCCAAACCGGGTGCAGCGTCATCGGCAGCCGGCAAGGCCACCGTCAGCGTGCGCGTTTGCGGCGGGTAGCACACCCCGGCATCGGCACAGCCTTGATATTTCACGGTCAGTTTGACGGCATTGGCGCTGGCATCGGCACGGCCACTGACAACCCCGATCAGCTGCTTGCGATAGGTCTGCACATCGCCAAAAAATTCGTCGTGGTGTTTGGCGCCCTCCGGCAGCGCCAATGTGGCATCACCAAACCCGTCGGCCTTGACCGAGGTGCGGTGCCGGTACAGGTAATAGCCTGCGGCAATTTGCCAGCGTACCTCGATGCGGTCGCGTGCGCTGGCCTTGGCCGACAGCACGAACACCTGATCCACCGGCGGCAGATCAACATCGGCGGTGGCAGCGGCCGGCAGGGCCGCCGCCAGGGCCAGTGCGGCCAGCCAGCGGCACGGGCGAAAAGACAGTCGGGTCATCGGATCATTCTACTGGACGGGTCATGTCGGCCACCCAGCGTAGATACGCAGGCAGGCCGTCATTGGATTCGACCGCGACCAGCTCCGGCAGTTCATGCGGATGCAATTGCGGCAGCCTTGCCTGCAGGGCCGGGTAGCGCGCCCGCGTGGTCTTGATCAGCAGCAGCACTTCCCCTGCGTGTTCCACCGCGCCCTGCCAGCGATATACCGAGTGCAGGCCGGGAACGATGTTGACGCAGGCGGCCAGGCGTTCCTCGACCAGCGCCGTGGCGATGCGCTCGGCGCAGGTTGCGTCCGGGCAGGTGGCAAGGCAGAGCAGGATCGCCCCGGCCATGGTCAGCGCTTGCGCTTGCCGCTGGCTTTGGCGGGTGCCGCCACCTCCGGCGTCTGGATGTTGAAGACCACGGCATCGGCCTTGGTGCGGATCTTGAACCAGTCCGCGATCCGTTGCTGTTCGGCCGCAGACAGGTCGGAACGGATGGTGGCATTGAGATACACCACCTGTTGGCGGCTGCCGTCTTCGGCAATCGTCACCCCGTCGCCCACCGTGATCTGGTCCAGGCTCGGGTACAGCTGGCGCAGCTCGCTGGAAATGTCGCCGGTCTGGTTCAGCAGTGCGTTGCGCTTCGCCAGCTCCGCCCTGAGCTTCTGCAGCTGCGATTCGCGCTGCTTGACGGTGTCCTGGCTTTCTCTCAAGAGATCAGACAGCAGCGTTGATTTGAGCGCGGTCACGTCAATCTGGTGGTCGCCGCTCTGGTGCAGGAAGATCTGGGTGCCGGCCAGGTTGGCGATGGCCAGATGGGCCTTGATGGTTTCTTGCATGTCCGTGCTGAGCGGCTCGCCGATCAGGGAAATGTCGATGGTGCGTTTGGCCGGGTCGATCTTGGCATCCACGACCTGGCTGTTGCGGAACACGAACTCGCGATTCACGAACTCGCGCGCCGTGGCCCGGTACACCTCCTGGCGCACCAGGTTGATGGCCAGGTAAATGCTGGGCAATGCGGTGGCCAAGGCCAGCGTCCACAGCGCGATCTTGACCCGCCTGGCGATGGCCGGGCTGGCGAAACCGTGCCGTTTGAGCCGTAGCGCGCGGATGCCCAGGATCGTGGCCAGCGTAATGAACACGCAGTTGATCGTGTACAGGTACAGCGCGCCGCCAAAAAAGCTCCATTGCCCGGTGGCAAGCCCGTAGCCTGCCGTGCACACCGGCGGCATCAGCGCGGTGGCGATGGCCACGCCGGGGATGACGTTGGACTTCTCCTTGCGGGTCATGCCGATGATGCCGGCAAGCCCGCCAAACAGGGCGATCAGCACGTCCCACAAGGTGGGGCTGGTGCGCGCCAGCAGCTCCGACTGCGCCTGGTGCAGCGGGGTCAGCGAGAAATACGTCCACGACACGACCAGGCTGATCAGCGTGGCGATCAGCAGGTTGGTCAGCGAGCGCTTGACCAGCGCGAAGTCGTACACCGCAACGCCGAAACCGGCGCCCATGATCGGTGCCATCAGTGGCGAGATCAGCATCGCGCCGATGATGACGGCGGTGGAATTGACGTTCAGGCCCACCGACGCCACCAGGATGGCGAACACCAGGATCCACGGCGTCGCCCCGCGCAGTTCGACCGCGTCGCGGATGCGCGCCTCGATTTCCTCGTCGTCGGCCTTGTCGTCGCGCAGGTTGAAGCGTTCGCCGGCAACCTGGCGAAGGCGTTTTCCAAGGGCGGCCTGGGGCTGCGATGTATCGGTCGTCGCCACGTCAGGGGTTCCGCGTCGGGGTTGGTGAGCCGCGCAGCCGCCACGCGCACGGCCATCACGGCGCTGGCGGTGGTGTGGCACGGGGTTGAAGGGGTGGAGTCGCGTCGATTGTGGCATAGGCTGCCGGCGACGTGTTGGGTCACGCGCCAGTCAGCGGCCGGCACGCAGGGCGCCCGCGGGCAGCTTGCCCGATTTCCTCATCGCGGCCCTTGAAAGCCCGCACGGGCGCCCCATCTTAGCTGCATCCGGTTGCGGCGCACGCGCGTTCCGCAGTTTGGCATGCGCGCCGTGCGACTGCTAAAATCGCCGGGTTTTTTCCCAATAATCAACCATTTACCGAGGTTGTCATGTCCAATATCAAGCCGCTTCACGACCGTGTGGTCATCAAGCGTATGGAAGAAGAGAAGTTGTCTGCCGGTGGCATCGTGATTCCGGATTCGGCCACCGAAAAGCCGATCAAGGGCCAAGTCATCGCGGTCGGCACCGGCAAGGTGCTGGACAACGGCCAAGTGCGCGCACCGCAGGTCAAGGTGGGCGACACGGTGCTGTTTGGCAAGTACAGCGGCACCGAAGTGAAGCTGGACGGCGTTGAGCTGCTGGTGGTGAAGGAAGACGACCTGTTCGCGATCCTCGGCTGATTGCGCAGCGCTTCCCACCCTTACATCCACTGAATACTGATTGAGGTAACACTCCAATGGCTGCAAAAGACATTCGTTTCGGCGAAGACGCGCGCTCCAAGATGGTGCGCGGCGTGAACGTGCTCGCCAATGCCGTCAAGGCCAC
>NZ_DAOOUM010000049.1:0-16691 GCF_035369645.1 Thermomonas sp.
CATCCACCGCAAATTGAATCGTGGACATGCAGTTGAGGTCGGTATGCACCATCACATTGGCGATATTGCGATGCACGAACACTTCACCCGGCGCCAATCCCATGATCTGGTTGGCCGGCACCCGCGAATCCGAGCAACCAATCCACAGATATTGCGGGGCTTGCTGCTTGGATAGACGTTCAAAAAATGTGGGGTCTTCCAACGTGACCCGCGCCGCCCAGTCCTGGTTGTTGCGCAGGAGGGCTTCAAGTGTTTTTTTCATGGGAACCTTACTCAAGCTTGAAAAATCTGTGGGGGCAGGGCGATACAGACATTGCGGGTTTCGCTGAAAAACCGCATCGCCTCCAGCCCGCCTTCGCGGCCTAGCCCGGAGGCATTGGTGCCGCCGAATGGGGTGCGCAGGTCGCGCATCAGCCAGGTGTTGATCCAGACGATGCCGGTGCGCAGTTGTGCGGCGAGGCGGTGGGCGCGGGTCAGGTCGCGTGTCCATACGCTGGCGACAAGGCCGTAGTCGGAGGCGTTGGCCAATGTCAGTGCGTCGTTGTCATCGTCGAATGCTTGCAAGGTGACCACCGGGCCGAAAATTTCCTCGCGATTGGTCGCGCAGTCCGGGCCGAGGCCTTCGAGCACGGTGGGTGCGATGAACCAGCCGGGGCGATCCACTGCTTCGCCGCCGCACAGCACGCGACCGCCTTCGGTGCGGGCACGGTCGATGGCGGCCATCACCTTGTTGAAATGTGCCTGCGACACCATCGGCCCAAGCTGCGTACCGGCGTCCAGCGGCGCACCAAGGCGCAATGCGCGCGCGCGTTCGACGAAGGCATCGCGAAACTCGGCGTAGAGACTGCGCTCGACCAAGACCCGCGAGCCGCACAGGCAAATTTGCCCGCTGTTCTGGAAAGCGCTGCGCACCAGCGTGTCGAGTTGTGCGCGCCAGTCGCTATCGGCAAACACCAAGGTCGCGTTTTTACCGCCCAGTTCCAGTGAGACTTTTTTCAGCAACGGGCCGGTTATCCCGGCAATGCGCCGACCCACGGTGGTGCTGCCGGTAAACGACACTGCCTTGACCTGCGCGTGGCTGACCAAGGGTTCGCCCACTTCCGGGCCAAGGCCATGCACGATGTTGAGCACGCCCGGCGGCAGGCCGATCTCCAGTGCCAGCTCACCTAGCAGGGTGGCGGTGGCGGGGGTGATTTCCGATGGCTTGGCCACCACCGTGTTGCCGGCGGCCAGTGCGGGCGCGATTTTCCAGGTGAACAAATACAGCGGCAGATTCCACGGGCTGATGCAGGCCACCACGCCCAGCGGCTGGCGCAAGGTGTAGTTCAGTCCGGCCTCGCCATGGTGTGATTCGCTGGAAAACTGGGTGGCGGCATGCGCGAAAAAGCGCAGATTGCTGACCGCACGCGGGATTTCGATATCACGCGCCAATCCCAAGGGCTTGCCGGCATCGACGGCTTCGGCATGGGCGAAGGCGTCGAGGCGTGCTTCTAGTGCATCGGCCAAGCGCTCCAAGTGGCGCGCACGTTCGCTGTGCCGCAGCGCAGCCCACGCCGGGGCGGCGGCGCTGGCGGCGGCAATGGCGGTGGTCACTGTGCTGGCATCGCCGGCGGCGACTTCGGCAACGGGTTGCGCGGTGGCGGGGTCAAACACCGGCAGCCAGCGTGTGCTGCTGGCATTGCCACAGGTTGGGCCGATGACATGTCCGAAGCGTTGCATGCGCACAGCTTACCGTTGTCGCTCGCCGGGCGTCAGGGGGTCTTGCATTACAAGCCATTGAATTTGCGATTGTCTTGCAGATTGCGCATAATGGCCGGCTCCCACCCGTTGGGAGCTCGCCCGAACGCGCCAGTCAGGATCTTCGCGACCGGTGGCCGAGGGCTAATCGACCGGCATCCCGCCGGCGACATCCACGAGGAAATCACTATGCGTCATTACGAAATCGTGTTTCTGGTCCATCCGGATCAGAGCGAGCAAGTCCCGGCAATGATCGAACGCTACAAGAGCGCGATCGAAGCGGGCAACGGCAAAATTCACCGTTTGGAAGACTGGGGCCGCCGCCAATTGGCCTACCCAATCCAGAACCTGGTCAAGGCCCATTACGTGCTGCTCAACATCGAAGCCGAACAGGCCGTGTTGGACGAAATGGTTGATGGCTTCCGCTTCAATGATGCCATCCTGCGGCATTTGGTGATGCGTCGCGATGACGCTGTGACCGAGCAGTCGCTGATCATGAAGAACAAGGACGAGAAGGGTGACAAGCCCGAGCGTGGCGAGCGTCGTCGCCGTGACGACGAAAGCGACAGTGCCGTGGGCACTGGCGATTCCGATTCGGTTGAAGCCGTTTAAGCCCGCATTCAAGGAGCACACCCATGTCCAAGTTCTTCCGTCGCCGTAAGTTCTGCAAATTCACCGCCGAAGGCGTGACCGAGATCGACTACAAGGATCTCAATACCCTGCGCCAGTACCTGACCGAAACCGGCAAGATCGTACCCAGCCGCATCACCGGCACCAAGTCCCGTTATCAGCGTCAGCTGCAAGCTGCGGTCAAGCGCGCACGTTTTTTGGCGCTGATCCCGTACACGGACAATCACAACGTCTGATGCGCTTTTACTTCCCCGGCAAGGGGAAGGCTTTTCAATCCCGATCCATTCGGACAGCAACCGTTGCGGTGCTCAGGCATCGCTAACGAATACGGAGCAAGACCATGCAATTGATTCTTCTGCAAAAAGTCACCAACCTAGGCAACCTAGGTGACAAGGTGGACGTGAAGCCGGGTTACGGGCGCAACTTCTTGGTGCCGCAGGGCAAGGCCGTGCCGGCCACCGCTGCAAATTTGGCTGAGTTTGAAGCCAAGCGCGCCGATTACGAAGCCAAGGCTGCCGCTTCCTTGGATGCCGCCAACAGCCGTCAAGCCAAGTTGGCCGATGCCAGCGTGACCGTGGCCGCCAATGCCTCTACCGAAGGCAAACTGTACGGCTCGGTGGGCCCGCGCGAAATCGCCGAAGCCCTGACCAAGCAGCTGGGCGTGGACGTGAACAAGGCCGAAGTGGTGATGGGTGAAGGTCCGCTGCGCCACACCGGCGAGTTCGAAGTGCATGTGCATCTGCATGCCGACGTCAACACCACGGTCAAAGTGGTGGTGGTGCCGGAAGCCGCCTAAACCTGCCATGCTGGTGGCGGTTTGAGACGGGCGCCGCAAGGCGCTCGTTTCGTTTGTGCCGCAGCCTGCACGTGCGTAGGTGTGCGAAAGCGGGCAGTGTCGCAATCGTTGAGACAGGTTATCCACACGATATCCACCGACTTGTCTGCAACGCATATCTCCCAATTCGGCCTACGATGACAGGCTTGCACACTGTGTATTGGGCAGTGCCAATGGCGGGCCTGAAACATCAACCAAAGGAGCCGATGCGTCGATGAGCGGTAAATCAGGGTTTCGGTCCGATGCCAGTTTTCAGACCCGTAACGAACAGCGAGTCGAGCAGCTGCGGGTGCCGCCACAATCGGTGGATGCCGAGCAGGCGGTGCTGGGGGGCTTGATGCTGGATCCGTCCGCGTTCGACCGCGTGGCCGACCAGCTCAACGCAGAGGATTTTTATCGGCGCGATCACCATCTAATCTATCGCGCGATCCGCGAATTGGTCGAAAAAAACCGCCCTTGCGATGCGGTGACGGTGGGCGAATGGTTTGATTCGCAAGGCATCGCCGAGCAAGTGGCCGGTGGCGCGTATCTGGTCGAGCTGGCCGCCAGCACGCCCAGCGCCGCCAATATCAAGGCTTACGCTGAAATCGTCCGCGACAAGGCGGTGCAACGCCGATTGATCGAAGTCGGTACCGCGATTGTCAACGACGGCTTTCAGCCGGAAGGACGCGACTCGGCTGAACTGCTGGCCAAGGCCGAACAAGATGTATTTGCAATCGCCGAAAGCCACTCACGCGGGCGGCAGGATTTTGTACCCATCAAACGGGCCTTGAACGAGGCGTTTGATGTGTTGCAAAAGCGTGCCGAAAACGGCAGCGGGGTGACTGGCCTGCCAACTGGCTATGTCGAGTTTGACCAGATGACCGCCGGGTTACAGCCCACCGATTTGGTCATCTTGGCTGCGCGCCCGGCGATGGGTAAAACCACCTTCGCGTTGAACATTGCCGAATTTGGAGCAATCAAATCCAAAAAAGCGGTGGCCGTGTTTTCGATGGAAATGTCGGCCTCGCAATTGGCACTGCGACTGATCTCATCCTTGGGCCGGGTCAATGCCACCCGCCTGCGCACTGGCGATCTGGAAGAGGAAGATTGGAGCCGCGTCACCGGCGCGATCACGCAGATGAACGGGATCAAGATTTTCATCGACGATACCCCAGGCCTGTCGCCCGATGTGTTACGTGCCAAGGCGCGTCGGCTCAAGCGCGAGCATGATTTGGGCTTGATCGTGATCGACTATTTACAGCTGATGGCGGTGCCTGGCAATAACGAAAACCGCGCCACCGAAATTTCGGAAATTAGCCGTGCATTGAAAGGCTTGGCCAAAGAATTGAACGTGCCGGTGATCGCGCTCTCGCAGCTCAACCGGTCGTTGGAAACCCGTACCGACAAACGCCCGGTGATGGCCGACCTGCGCGAGTCGGGTGCGATCGAGCAAGACGCCGACATGATCGTGTTCATTTATCGCGACGACTACTACAACAAGGAAAATTCACCCGATAAAGGGCTGGCCGAAATCATCATTGGCAAGCAGCGTAATGGCCCCACTGGCAGCTTCAAGCTGAAATTCTTTGGCGAGTACACCCGCTTTGACAATCTGGCGCACGATACCGTGGGTCATTACGAATAAGCAGGATCAGCCATGAGCGAAACCATGAGCCAGCGCCCCACCCGCATCGTGGTGGATCTGGATGCGCTGAGCCATAACCTGCACGCCATCCGCGCACACGTGGGGGTGCCGGTGATGGCCATCGTCAAGGCCAATGCCTACGGCCACGGATTGGTGCCGGTGGCGCACCATTTGCAAGCGCAGGGTATCAAGCAGTTGGGGGTGGCATTTGCCGAAGAAGCCCTGACCCTGCGGCGCGCCGGCATCACCGTGCCGGTGTTGGTGCTGGGCGGCATTTTGGGGCGACAAGTCAGCCAGTTGATCCAGCACGATCTGGAAATCACGGTGTCTTCGCTGGACAAACTACGCAAGGTTGAAGCTGCCGCAGCGCGGCTGGGCCGCAAGGCGGTGATCCATCTCAAGATCGACACCGGGATGGAGCGCATCGGCGTGCATAGTTATTCGTGCGCACCGTTTATCGAGGCTGCCGTGGCATCGCAGTGGTGCGTGCTGAAGGGTGTGTATTCGCATCTGGCCTGTGCCGATGATCCGGATTCGCCGATGACCTTGCAGCAGCTGGAACGCTTCCAGCAGGCGTGCGCGCATTTCGAACGGATCGGTGCGCCGATGCCCATTCGCCATTTGGCCAATTCCGGCGGCGTACTGCATTTTCCGCAGACGTGGCTGGATATGGTGCGCCCCGGGATCATGCTGTACGGCGTGCTGCCAGACCCGCAGGCGCGGCGCAGCGTGGCTATCCGGCCGGCATTGTCGCTACTGTCGCAGGTGGTGTACTTCAAAGTGGTCAAGGCGGGCAGCACGGTCAGTTACGGGGCAACGTGGGCACCGCAGCAAGACACCCACATCGTCACCGTGCCGATTGGCTATGGCGATGGCTATCCACGGGCGTTGTCCAACTGTGGCGAGGTCTTGATTCGCGGCCAGCGCCATCCCATCGTGGGCCGCCTGTGCATGGATCAGTTCATGGTGGATCTGGGGCCGCAGGGCAGTGCTTATATCGAAGACGATGTGGTGTTGATCGGCCAGCAAGGCGCTGCAAGCCTCACCGTGGAAGATGTGGCGGCGTGGGCGCAGACGATTGGCTATGAAATCTTGACCCGTTTCAACGAGCGTATTCCGCGCGAATATATCGGCGGCCCTAATTTGCGTTGATCCCAGCCTGCGTTGACCCTGCGGGGTGCGCGTGATTCACTCGCCAGCACGAAGGGGAGAATTTGGATGGCCGCAGCGAAGCCCACAGCAACATCCGCAACCACACTTGCAGCAACCGCCGCAAAGCCGCGTCTGAAGCGCACAAATCCCGGCGACAGCGCGCCACGCCCCAAGCGTGAGGCGATGTCACGGGTGGATACGGCTTGGTTGCGGATGGAGCGGCCCACCAACCCGATGATGATCACCGGCGTGCTGATGTTTGCAGACGCGATGTCGCTGCAGCAGTTGAAAAAGGTCATCCAGCAGCGTTTTTTGAGTTACGCGCGGTTCCGACAAAAACCAGTGGACAGCGCGACTGGCGCGCAATGGCTGGACGACACCGACTTCGATCTGGATTGGCATGTGCGTCTGTCGGGCTTGCCGGGCCGCCCCGGCAAGGCCTCCGAAAAGCGTGCGTTGGAACGCTTCGTCAGCAATCTGGCCTCCAGCCCGCTAGACCCCACCAAACCACTTTGGCAGTTCCATTTGGTCGAACGCTACCAAGGCGGCTGCGCCGTGGTTGCGCGCATCCATCATTGCTATGCCGATGGCATCGCCTTGGTGCAAGTGCTGTTGTCCTTGACCGATACCAGCCGTGCGCCGGTGGCATCGGCGCGGTTGGACAAAGCATGGCTGAAGCACGAAGCCGCCCCGGTGGCGCGTCGTGTGGGCGCGATGGATCGCTACATGAAGCTGGGCGGCAAGATGCTGGGGCAGGGCATGGCGATGATGCAAGACCCGTCCTTGGCCAGTTTGCTGGCCAAAGAGGGCGGCGATATCGCCAAAGAATTGGTGCATGCACTGGCTCTGCCGGATGACCCGCCGTCGCTGCTGCGCGGGCGGTTGGGTGTCAGCAAACGGGTGGCCTGGGCCGAGCCACTGAATCTGGAAGAAGTCAAAGCGGTGGGCCGCGCCTGCGGTTGCACCGTCAATGATGTGCTGATGGCCGCCGCCGCCGGTGCCCTGCGCGGCTACATGCTGGAACGCGGCGAAGACGTGAGCGGCATGACCCTGCGCGCCACCGTGCCGGTCAACTTGCGCCCGTTGGAGCACGCCAAAAAATTAGGCAACCACTTTGGTCTGGTGTTTTTAGAGCTGCCGGTGGGCGAGGACAATCCGCTGCGCAGGCTGGAGCGCGTTGCCGATTGCATGAACCAACTCAAACAATCGCGGCAAGCCATCGTTGCCTATGGCCTGCTGGCCGCGCTGGGGATCGCCCCGCCACCGCTGCAAGAATTGGCGCTGGAGATGTTCAGCCGCAAAGCCAGCGCAGTGGCCACCAATGTGCCGGGGCCGCAGCAGGCCTTGTATATGGCGGGCTGCGCATTGCGTGATTTGATGTTCTGGGTGCCGCAAACCGGTTCGATCGGGCTGGGCCTGTCCATCCTCAGTTATAGCGGGCAAGTGCATTTTGGCTTGATCGCCGATGCCCGCCTGATCCCGGACCCGGATGCGGTGATTCGGCGCTTTGGTGAAGAATTCGACAAGCTGTTGTATCTGGCGATGATGGGGCGCTGGGATGCACCCTTGGACGCCGATGCGGCGCAGGCGCTACTGCAAGATGCAACCGTGGCTTAACCGCATCGTTGCCATTCATCTTACGGCCACCTGCGTTTGCCTAGCCTTGCAGCATTCACTCCCCATCCCTGCAAGGAGCTACGCATGCGTACCCAACCGTTCAAAATCGCTATCTTGGGCGTTTGTCTTGCCGCGTTTGCCACCGGCTGCGCAACCTATGACGCGCAAGGCAGTGATGTGGATCAGCACCAACGCGCCAAACGCGGTGCCTTGATCGGTGCCGCCATCGGTGTGGCCGCGGGTTTATTGAGTGGTGACAGCGCGGTGGAGCGCCGGCAACATGCGATGGTCGGTGCAGGCATCGGCGCACTGGCCGGTGGCGCGGTGGGCAACTATCAAGACAAGCAAGAAGCCGAGCTGCGCCGAGAAACCGCCGGCACCGGCATCGACGTCAGTCGCGATGGGGACGTGATCAAACTCAACCTGCCCGATGGCGTGTCCTTCGACTTCAACCGTACCGATATCAAGCCGCAGTTCTACCCATCGCTCAATACCGTGGCCAATACGCTGCGCGAATATAACCAAACCGTTGTCGAGGTCAGTGGGCATACCGACGATGTGGGTAGCGATGCGGTCAACCAACGTATTTCCGAACAGCGCGCCAATGCGGTGGCCAGTTATTTGATGGCGCAAGGTGTGCAGCGCGAGCGTCTCGAAACCGTCGGCATGGGTAAACGCTTCCCGATTGCCGATAACGCCACCGAGCAAGGTCGCGCACGCAATCGCCGCGTCGAAATCCGCTTGCTACCGCTGCGCTCGTAAGCCACTTCGGCAGTGCTAGAGTGATGGCAAATGTCGCTACGGACTTGCCATGATTACGCAGACTTTCCAGCCCCTTGGCACCCCCGGCGTGCCTTGGGGCGATGCCGAAAAAAACCAGTGGCGCGCACGGCAATCCAAACAGCGCAGTTATGCCGATGAAGTGGTAAGGCCAATTCAGGCGCTCTTGGAAACGTTCAAAGTCTTGCAATACGGCGAATTGGACTACGGCGAGGATGGCCGCTATCCGCTGTATGCCTTGCGTGGCAAATATTGGGACGATGCGCTGCCGGTCGCTTTGGTGACGGGCGGCGTGCATGGTTACGAAACCAGCGGCGTACACGGCGCGCTGTTATTCGCGCGGGACTATGCGGATGCATTTGAAGGCCAATTAAATTTATTGATTGCACCCTGCGTGTCGCCGTGGGCATACGAGCGCATCCATCGCTGGAACCCGCATGCGCTGGACCCCAACCGCAACTTTGTGGCCAACAGCCCATGCGGAGAATCCAAGGCGCTGTGGGACTTGATTCAACCCTTGCGCGGCAAGTGCATCGTGCATATTGATTTGCACGAAACCACCGATACCGATGAAGCCGAATTCCGCCCGGCACTGGCCGCACGCGACGGTAAACCATATGAACCGGGCACGATTCCGGATGGCTTCTATCTGGTCGATGACAGCGAAAACCCGCAGCCGGCCTTCCAACACGCCATCAATGCCGACGTGGCCAAGGTGACCCACATCGCCCCCGCCGACCCCGACGGCACCATCATCGGTTCAACGGTGGTGGCCCCCGGCGTCATCGAATACCCACTGGTCAAACTGGGCCTGTGTGCCGGCATCACCGGCGCGCGCTACACCACCACCACCGAGGTCTACCCCGACAGCCCCCGCGCCAGCCCCGCGCAATGCAATCTGGCGCAAGCCGTAGCAGTGAACGCGGCGCTGACATTTGCGTTGGCGCATTTAACCATTTAGTTGATGACCTCACGCCGCCCCATCCGCCACAACATCAACACAAACACCGTCACGCCGCCCAGTGCGCCCAGCAGCAGGGTGAGCTGCGCGCGTTGCGGGTCGCTGGCAAGCTGATTCACCGGGAGTTGCCACGGCAGCAACATGCCGATTTTGGCCGAGGTGGCGACCACCGCGAAGAAGGTGCCACCGATGCCGACGGCCAAGGCAGGCACGAAACTGGCATGGCGCAGCGCGACCCACAGCTGCATGGCGATCAACAGCCACGCCGCCACAAACACGCGGCCCAGCAGTAGCAAAAAGGGTGCGATATCGCGTGGCCCCGTGGCGGCCAGTGCCGGCGCCCATCCGCCCGCCAATTGCACCGACAGCGGTGCCAGCAGCGCCAGCAACAGGCTCATCCCGGCCACAATGGCCAAGGCACACACCACTTTGGCGGCATACACATGCCAGCGCGGCAGCGGCAGTGCGCGCAGGTAGTCCCAACTGCGTGGGCCATGCTCGGTATGCGCTATCAGTGCGGTGAGCGCGGTCACGCTCATCGGCAGCATGAAAAACGCCCAGATGCCAACCGCTGATTGCAGCGCCATGGTCCACGGCATCGGCTTGCGCATTTGCAGCAGGTTGAAGAACACGAACACCGCAATCAACAGCGGTGCCACGCCGGCCAACAGCAATGCCAGCGAGCGCCGCAGTTTGCAGGCCTCCACCGCGAGGGCCGTGGTGAATGCTGGGGTGGGGAGCGTCGTCATCGGCGTCGGCCTTATTGCGCGGGGTGTGCATTGCGGTGGTAGAGGGCTTCCAGCGAGTGCTGGCGCGGGGTGACGGCGTGGATGTCAACGCCTTCCAGGCACAGCAGCCGGGTGAGTGCGGCGGTGGCGTCGCGCGGGTTTTCGCTTGCGGCAAAGCGTGCGATCAGCGCATCGGCATCGCGGCTGACCGCAAAGCCTTTGGCATGGGCGAGCGCGCAGGCACGCTCGGGATCGCCCACGGCCAACGCAACCTCGTGCCCGACCTCGGCCTTGAGCGCAGCCAACGCGCCTTCCAGCACCAAGCGTCCTTGGTTGAGGATGCCGATATGGGTGGCGATCTGTTCCACTTCGCCCAGCAAATGGCTGGACACCAGCACGGTGGTGCCTGCGCGCTCGGGCAATGCCCGCAACAACGTGCGCATATCGGCAATCCCGTCCGGGTCCAGCCCGTTGGTGGGCTCATCCAACATCAGGATTGGCGGTGCGCCCAGCATCGCCCGCGCCAGTCCCAGTCGTTGCCGCATCCCCAGCGAAAAATCCGCCACCCGCTTGCGGGCATGAGCAGCCATGTCGGTGACGTCCAGCACACGGTCGATCTCGCTGGTGGGCAGGCCCAACAGCCGCCGGCACAGGTCGAGGTTCTCGCGGCCACTGAGGTTGCCGTAAAAGCCATGTGCCTCCAGCAGCGCACCGATCTTGCGTGCGGCGGCCTGCCGGTGTTGGGCGATGTCGATCCCGGCCACCCATGCGCAACCAGCATCGGCTTGCAACAGGCCCAGCAGCAGCTTGATGGTGGTGGTTTTACCGGCGCCATTGCGGCCCAAAAACCCGTAGATGCTGCGTGCGGGGACGTGCATGCTGATGCCGTCCACGGCCAGTTGTTGGCCGAAGCGGCGGGTCAGGCCTTGGGTCTCGATGGCAAGGGTTGGATGCGTGCGGAGCATGCGGATGCTTCCTGAAACTTTAAGTCTGGGATAAAGTTATAGGATAGAAAAAACTTTAAGTCAAACTTAAAAATTGGAATTTCATGATGCTGCACCAACATCGATTTCGCCGTGATTGCCGCCTGCTGCGCATGGCCACCCTGAGCGTGCTCATCGGCCTGTGCCTGGTACTGGGGTTGGGCCTGGGCGGGTTGCCATGGATGCAGGGCGTGGCTGCGCCCGACACGATGCTGTTGTCGCTGGTGCGCTTGCTGCCGGCGCTGGGCTATCTGTGGGCGCTGTGGGCGGTGCAACGGGCGCTGGCGGGGCTGGCAGCGGGGCAAATGTTTCATCCCACCATTGCCACCGCGATGCGCCACATGGGCGCAGGCGTGTTGCTGGGGGCGCTGCTCAACGTGTTTGCCATCACCAATCTGTCGCGCTGGATCGTAGGCGGGCATGGCGGCTACGCCTATTTTGATTTGTCGGGCATCGTGTTGGGCGTGGTGGGGGCCGCACTGCTCTTGCTGGCCAGCGTGGTGGACCAGGCGCGTGACCTGCAGGCCGAATTGGACGAGATCCTCTGATGCCGATCCAGGTGACCTTGGACGCGGTGCTGACCCGTCGTGGGATGAAGGCGCGGGAGCTGGCCGCGCGCGTGGGCATCAGCGAAACCCAGCTCTCACTGTTTCGCGGCGGCAAGGTCAAGGGGATTCGCTTCCGCACCTTGGCCAAGTTCTGCGCAGTGCTGGAATGCAGCCCGGGCGAGCTGCTGGGCTATCTGGCCGATGCTGCCGACCTGGACGCTGTGGGGGATATGGACGAGGACTGAGCAGAGTCCGCTGGTTCATATTTGAAAATCTCCGTAAGGTGCAACTTCCCACCACGGAGTACCCCCATGATCCAACGTCTTGACCCCGGCGCGCGCATGTCGGAAGCCAGCATCCACGCGGGCATCGTGTATCTGGCCGGGCAGATCCCGGAAACGCTAGATGCCGATATCGAGGTGCAAACCGCTGAAGTATTGGCGGCGATCGATGATCTGCTGGCGCGTGCGGGCAGTGATAAAACCAAAATCCTGCGTGCGCAGATTTTCTTGGCCGATATCAACGATTTTGCAGGGATGAACCGCGCTTGGGATGCGTGGGTGGTGGCGGGCAATGCACCGGCACGCGCCACGGTGGAAGCCAAACTGGCCAACCCGGCATGGAAGGTGGAAATCGTGGTGACGGCGGCGGTGTAAAAAATACACAGGAGCCGTGACGCACTTCCCTCTCCCGCGTGCGGGAGAGGGTACCCGCAGGGCGGGAGAGGGCTCAGTGAATCGGCTCGTTCAACATCAACTCCCGCACATAGCGCACCGGTGGCGCGCCATAGGACAGCACTTGGTCGTGGTACGCCTTCAGGTTGAACTTCGCGCCCTGTTGCTTCTTCACCGCATCACGCAAATCAAACTGCTCTTGCGCGCCCACAAAATAGGTGGGCAGTTGCGCCGATGACAATTGCGCGCGGGTCCATTTTCCGGCGGCTTCGCTTTCTTGCTGGAAGGCATCGTGGGTCATCAAATGCATGGCCTGCTCGCGGCTCCAATTATCCACATGCACGCCTTGATCGAGCAGGGCATTGGCGATGGTGCGCAGGTAGAACTTGAGCTGCACCAGATGGAATAGCGGGTCGTTATTCAGATAGCCCTGCTCTTGCATCATGCGTTCGGTGTACACCGCCCAGCCTTCGGCAAACAGGCCCGAGCGCAGCACGCCGCGCAGTACCGATGGGTATTTGGCCGAGTGCCAGCCTTCCAGATAGTGGCCGGGGATGCCTTCATGGATCGATAGCAGGTGGATCATCTTGCCGTTGTATTCGCGTAAGAACGAGTCAGACTGCGCCTGCGACCAGTCGTCGGGGATCGGTGAGATCGCGTAGAAGGTCTTCAGGTTTTTGTCCAACGGGCCAGGTGAGTCGCAATAGGCCACCGCCACGCCGCGTTGGAACTCGGGCATCAAGATCACATCCACCGGCGAGTCGGGCAGGGTGACCAGGTCTTTTTCGCGCACAAAGTCGGTGGCGGATTTCAGCGAGGCTTTGGCATCGTCCACCACCTTGTTGCGTGCGGGGTGATCTGCATAGGCCAATGCCAGTGCGGCTTCGATGGCTGTTTGCTGTTGTGCGTCGGTGGGCTTGTCGGGCAGAGCCGGCGCGCCCGGTTTGTCTTTGAGCACGCTCTGCGCGATGCCGTACATCACCCCGCGCACGCGCTGCATTTCACCTTCCGCACGTTGTTTGATGTCGGCACGCGAGAGCGATGACGACAGCGCAAATTTCAGTTTCTGGTCGTATTTTTCTGCACCAATGCGGAAGTCGCCCTTGGCATTGGGCACCAAAGTTTTATCCAGCCATGTTTGCTGTTCGGCCACGGCTTTTTTCAATGTGTCGATGGCGGCGCGGGTGCGGTCGGCCTGTGCTTTGGGTAGCTCGCCCAGATGCGGGGTGATGAAGGTGTCGACGATGGAGAGGATGCCGGCATTTTGCTTGGCCACGGTTTCGGCATGCACCTTGGGCACGCGCGCGGGGTCAAGGTTTTCACGCGCTTGCGCAAACAGGGCTGGCAGTTTTTCCATGCGCGCGGTGGCCGCTTGGATGCGCACGGGCAGCGGGGCAAACTCGCGTGCCATCAGGCCGTAGATGGCGCTACCGGCCAAGCCGCCATACACCTGCGGATCCCACGCCCAGCTTTGCATCACCTCGGCATCCCAGATGCCCGATTGCAATTGACTGCGTAAAAGCGCGGCATCCACTTGATTTTGGCGCGCCAGCTTGCGGGTATCAATGGCGTCCAGTTCCACCAGCAAGGCTTTGTTGGCATCCAGCGTGGCCTTGCGGCCGGCAGCGCTCAAATCATCCAGTTCGCTATCAAACCGGTGGTCGCCGGTCTGGGTGGCGCTTACCGGGGAATGCCGCATCCACGTGTCCACCGCTTTCTTCGACAACGCATCAAACTTGGCATTGACGGCGCTATCGCCGGCGGTGGCTGCGGCGGTTGTGGCCGGCGCATCTGTGGCCGCTGGGCCGGTGCAGCCAGCCAACAGGGTGGTGATCGACAGGGCAAGCAGGGTGTGGCGCATGGTGGGGTTCCAGAGGCTGACGAATCGGTCACATTATGGAACTTGGCTGCACCCAAACAGTGCCGGAAGGCGGGCAAGGACGACCAACGGCACAGGCATGCGCGGCGTGCAGTGGCTAGGCTTGAAGATTCTTCGTTACCGGATGGGTTGCATGAAGCGTTTACTGTTGAGTTTCGGCATTGCTGCCGCGTTGTCCATCACCAGCATGGCCGCTCTGGCCGCAGGGCCGGCGTCCAAGCCGCAGCTGGGCAGCTTCGGGGTGGATTTGACTTCGCGTGACACTTCGGTGAAACCGGGCGATGACTTCAATCGCTATGCCAGCGGGCATTGGATCGATACCTATCAGTTGAAGGATTACGAGACCAGCTATGGCTCGTTCAATGCGCTGCGTGACCGCGCGGAAGAACAAACCCGCACTCTGATGCAAGCATTGCTGGCACGCAAAGATTTGCCCGCAGGCAGCAATGGCCGCAAGCTGCGCGACTATTACGCCAGCTACATGGATCGTGCGGCGCGCGATGCGGCCGGGATCAAGCCGCTGCAACCGGTGTTGAACAAGATTGCCGCAATTGATTCCAAAGACAAGCTGATCGCCGCGTTTGGCAACGCCGGTATCGATGGCAGTGCTGCACCGTTTGGCTTGTATCTGGGCATCGATCGCAAAGACCCAAACAGCTACCAAGTGGGGCTGGGTGTGGGCGGGCTGGGCCTGCCCGACCGCGACTATTACCTCAACCCAGATCCGCGTTTCGTCAAAATTCGCGAAGCCTACGTGGCCCATATCCAGCGCATGCTGGGCTTTGCTGGGGTGAGCGGTGCCGATGCCAAAGCGCGCGCCGATGCGATCTTGGCGCTGGAAACCGCGCTGGCCAAACCGCAGTGGGATAGGGTGAAGTTGCGTGACCGCGACAAGACCTACAACGTGGTCACCTTTGCCGACTTGCAGCAAAAATACCCCGGCTACGATTGGGCCGCGCAGTTGCGCGCGCAGGGCTTACCGCAACCGGATAAATTGAATATCAGCACGCCGGATGTGATCCAGCCGGTGATCGACATCCTCAACGCCACTCCGCTGGCAACCTGGCGCGATTACCTCAGCTTCCACGCCATCGACGGCAATGCGGACTTGCTCAGCAGCCAAATCGATGCCGCCGCATTCGAATTCAATGGCAAAGTGCTAGGCGGGCAAAAGGCGCAGCGCGAAGACTGGAAGCGCGCGCTGGCGCGGGTGGGTGCCAGCAATGGGTTGGGTGAAGCCCTGGGCGAGTTGTACGTGGCGCGCTACTTCAAGCCAGAAGCCAAAGTGGCGATGGATCAACTGGTCGAAAACCTGCGCGCCGCCTTGCGCAAGAACATCGAACAACTGGATTGGATGGGCGATACCACCAAGGCCGAAGCCTTCCGCAAACTGTCCACCTTCCGCCCCAAAATTGGCTATCCCTCGAAGTGGAAGGATTATTCCAGCGTCACTATTTCCGCCAGTGACCTGTTCGCCAATGCAGTGGCGTTGCGCAAGTTCAACCGCGATGATCAAAACCGCCGCGTCGGTAAAAAAACCGACCGCGAAGAGTGGGGGATGACGCCGCAGACGGTGAACGCCTATTACAACTCGGCGTTCAACGAAATCGTGTTCCCGGCCGCCATTCTGCAGCCCCCGTTCTTCGATGTGCATGCCGACCCTGCGGTGAACTACGGTGGCATCGGTGCAGTCATCGGCCACGAAATGGGCCACGGCTTCGACGACCAAGGCAGCAAATCCGATGCCGATGGCATCCAGCGTAATTGGTGGACCGACGAAGACCGCGCCCGTTTCGACGCGCGTACCAAAGCGCTGGGTGCGCAGTACAACAGCTATTGCCCGCTACCCGGCCAGTGCGTCAATGGCGGCCTGACTATGGGTGAAAATCTGGGCGATTTGGGCGGCTTGTCGATGGCCTACACGGCCTATCAATTGAGCTTGAAGGGCAAGCCCGCGCCGGTGGTCGACGGCCTCACTGGTGACCAACGCTTCTATTTGTCGTGGGCGCAAGTGTGGCGCGGCAAGTACCGCGATGAGGCCCTGCTCAACCTGATCAAAACCAACCCACATTCACCATCGATGTACCGCGCCAATGGCCCCCTGCGCAATATCGATGCGTGGTACAAGGCGTTTGATGTGAAGCCTGGTGATGCGATGTACCTGCCACCGGAACAGCGCGTGCGTATTTGGTGAACCGGATGCGGTGCGGGCGCGACGTTTTGTCCGCCCGCATCGGGTATCGTGGGTCAACACCACTGGCGATACCGGAGCGCTCAATGAAACTGTCATGCCGTTGCGGACAGGTGCAGGGGGAATGTAGTCCTGTCCGCAGCTACATCCGTGCCACTTGCTATTGCGCCGATTGCCGGGCGTTTGCGCGCTGGTTGGGTGGGGATGGGTTGCTGGATGCTGCGGGCGGCAGCGACATCGTGGCGATGGCGCCGGATGGCCTGCACTTCACCCAGGGGCTGGATCAATTGGCCTGCATGTCGCTGGGGCCACGCGGCTTGCTGCGTTGGTATGCGCGCTGCTGCCGCAC
>NZ_DAOOUM010000050.1:0-1741 GCF_035369645.1 Thermomonas sp.
AGAGCTTGGCGGTGGGTGCCCACACCACACCGTAGCTCCACACCTTGGCATTGATGGGTTTCAGGTTGACGTTGCCGGACTGCTCGCCTTTGTACTGAGCATTGGAGAACGTGGTCGGGCAGCTGACGATATTGCCCGGGTCGAAGCCCAGCTTGGCGCAGTTGTAGTAGTCCACCGTGGTGCTATAAAAGCCACTTTGGCCTTGGAACTGGTCAGCCAAGGTTGGTGCCTTGAATGCAGTGCCGTACTTGCCGCGGAACAGCAAGGATTCAAACGGACGGAACTCCATACCCAGTGCATAGGTGGGCTTGTCGACGGTCTTGCCGGCGGAGCGGAAGGCGTCATAACGGGCAGATGCGGTGACCGTCAGCGGTTCCCACAGCGGCAGGCGCAATTCGCTGGTGACCGCATAACGGGTACGGCTGCCATTCCCGCTGACTGCGGTGGTGCCCCAAATCTTGCCGTTCAGCAGCAACGGATCCGGATCATAGCGCCAGCCTTGGCTGCCGGCTTCCACTGCCAACGCGAAGCCCGCGTCACCGCCGGGCAGCGAGAACAGCGATCCATTGGTCAGCTGCGCGCGCAGCATGTTGTCATAGGTGCGGCTACGCGAATTGGTTTGGCCCATGAAGCTGTAGAAATCGGTGGGCGACAACAATTTGTAGAACGCGGCGTAGTCCGGCGTGAACACCGGATAAGCACCGAAATATGGGTCCAAGCCTTGCTGCTGGCCCAGCACATGGGTCTGGAAATAGTTGTCGATTGGGTCGCTCAAGCGAGCCAAATCGGTTTCGGTGAGCTTGTACTCGGTACGGGTAAAGCCGACGTCGTAATCCCAGTTCGAGCCTTCGCCCAAGGTGCCGTTGACACCCAAGGTGACCGCATACGAGGAACTGACATTGCGGCCCATGGTCTGCTTCCAGTCACCCATATCTTCCGGGGTGAAGGCGCGTTGCAGGTTCAGCAAGTCGCCAGCTGGCAAAGACGCGAGGCAGGCTGGGTCAGTGCCACAGATATCTGGGCCTAAGGCATCAGCCACACCGGTACCGATGCGTGGGTCGAAGAAGTAACCCCACTTCTGACTGGTGCCCCACCAGGTGTAGTTGGAGCCGACGTGGTACTTGACCTTTTCGTGGCTCAACAGCACGTCAGCATACAACTGTGCATTGTCATTGAAGTCGTAGGTGGAGTGCGCATAGAACTGCACGCTTTCCTTGCCGTTCTTCAAGGTGCGATAGCCGGGGGTGGACATCGAGCCGCAGTACTTGGCATCGCCAAAGCCCGGGCGCGTCTGCAAGCCTGCCGTACCACCGAAACCAGCCGTCACATTGGCGCAGTTGGCGGGGTCAAGGAACTTGTAGCTGGTGAACGGGCTGTACACCAGCCAATCGCGGCTGGCCAGCGCCGGTGAAGCAACGCGGTCGTAGGTCTTGGTTGCGTTATTGGCAACCCAAGTGGTGCCTTGGGTATTGAAATGGCTGGTCAAGTCGCGGTCTGCAGCCCACACCGGATTGGTGATTTCTGCCTGCAAGCCGAGCAGGGTGTTCCAGCGGTTGTCGGCACTGTGCAGGCTGGTCGCGGCGCTGAAACGACCGCTGCGGCCACCACCTTCGGCGTAACCACCCAAACGGGTGCTGATCACGCTGCCTTCCATGTTCTTCTTCAGGATGATGTTGACCACGCCGGCGATGGCGTCCGAGCCATACAGCGAGGACTGGCCACCGGGCAGGATTTCAATGCG
>NZ_DAOOUM010000050.1:1841-16563 GCF_035369645.1 Thermomonas sp.
GTGTCGGTCTTGGCGGCAGCCTGATCCTGGGCGAAGGCAGCGGCAGGCAGCATCAATGCTGCGGCAAGCGCCAGCGTCAGCTGGCTGCGGACAATAGTATTGCGGTGGCGAAGAGCCATGGGAATTCCTTCTTTTTGGAAACGGTTAAACAGAACCAACTGAGGTGATCGATGAGGCATCGGAACCAGTCGGGCCAAAAGGGTAACATTCATTTAACATGTTTTGCCTGAATACGTAATACTTGTGTGCCGTATGGTGGGGCTTTCGCCAGATTGCCGCTTTGCGAATGCGCGGTAGGTATCAGGCGGTTTGACGGCAGCCTTGGAGATATTCGAGAGTAGATGCTGAGCATCTGTCCATTGCGCGAACATAAATGGAATATAAATGACGAACTCGGGAACTCGGCTAAAATCGTCGCTTCATTAACCGAGGCCGTCGGCCCATGTCACGTCTGCCCTCCCATGCCGTTCAAGGCGAGCTCAAGCCGTTGGCGAAAGCCCGCAATATCATCGCTGTCGGCTCTGGTAAGGGGGGCGTGGGGAAGTCCACCACGGCGGTCAACCTAGCGTTGGCACTGGCGGCGGAAGGCTTGGCGGTAGGGATGCTGGATGCGGATGTTTATGGGCCCAGTATTCCCACCATGCTGGGACTATCCGGCAAGCCCGATAGTCCGGATGGCAAGAGCATCACGCCGATGCGCGCGCACGGAATCGAGGCGATGTCGATTGGCCTGCTGGTGGGTAGCGACACTCCGATGATCTGGCGAGGGCCGATGGCCACCCAAGCCTTGACCCAGCTGCTCAATGACACCCGCTGGGGGGATCTCGATGTATTGGTAGTGGATTTGCCGCCAGGGACAGGCGATATCCAGTTGACCATGGCGCAAAAGATCCCGGTGGCCGGTGCGGTGGTGGTGACCACGCCGCAGGAAGTAGCCACGATGGATGCGCGCAAGGCATTGAAAATGTTTGAGAAAGTTGAAATTCCGGTGCTGGGTTTGGTGGAGAATATGGCGGTGCATGTGTGCAGCCAATGCGGCCATTCCGAACACATCTTTGGCAGTGGCGGGGCGCAGTGGATGTCCGAGCAGTACGGGGTGCCGGTATTGGGCACCTTGCCGCTGGAGATCGGTATTCGTGAACACGGGGATGCGGGGGTACCGATCGTGGTCGCTCAGCCGGATTCAGCTGCAGCACAGGCCTACCGCGCCACCGCCCGCGCACTGCTGGAACGACTGGCCCAGCGCCCCAAGGTGCGCACCGGTATCATGGCATCCTTGATTGGCGGCTGAATCTGCAGCACGGTAATGCGCGGTGGATTGCAATTTTCGCCGCGATGCTTTAGTTTCCACCCATCTAGATTTAACTGAAGTGGCTGGAGTCTTTACGACTATGCGCAAGTTCTCTATTGCAATCGCGGTGGTAGCAGCACTGAGTGCACTACCTGCTATGGCGCAATCACAATCCAATAATGATTGGGACAAGATTGTGTTGGAACAAGCCAAGGGCAGTGTGATGACCAGCACTGGCGGTGATTACCGTTCGGCGACGATTGGTGATCAGTTGACAGTGGGTCAATACATGATGCTCTCCGGCGCGCAGCCGGGTGCCAAGCTGGTGTATTACAAATTGGATGACAAAGGCCGCGTGATCCACAAGTGCGTGCGCGATTACGACCAAGCCAACACCTATGTGGTGGATGCCAGTTGCAAAATCGCCGCTGCTTGGACTGCATCCTCTGGCGTCAGCGGTGCCAATGTTGGCATCATTGCCGGGGCTGCGCTTGTCGGGGCGGCTTTGATTGGTTCGGAAAAAAATACGCCGATCAGTACCGGGAGGCGCTGAGGGCGCAAGCCTGCAACATCGGTTGACGAGCATCAAGGCAAGCTATCCAGCTTGCCTTGATGCGTTTAGGGGACATGGGATTACATTGCCCTGCAGTATTGGCCTGGCAAGGAGTTCGTAAGTGTCAAGCGATGTCGTGCGCAGGTGGCTGCTGCCCGCGCTGTCAGTGCTGCTGGCGGCGCTGTGGCTGGGGGGTGGGGTGACCCAAGACAGCACGTCGATGGACGAGTGGTTGCAACTGCTGGCACTGCCTGTGCTGTGGATGTCGGTGCGGGTCTTGTTGGTCGAGTTTCCCGCGGATCGGCTGTCTCGCTGTGGTATCGGGTTGGCGGTCGCTCTCATTCTGCTGTTGGCCTTGCAATTGTTGCCGCTCCCGGCATCGGTCTGGAACCTGCCCGCGGCCCGTGGCGCACTGACGCAGGACTTGCAACAGGCAGGGGTGGATACCTTGCGTCGCCATTGGAGCCTTGCGCCGGCCGCCACCGAACAGGGGTTGTGGGCGCTATTGCCTGCCTTGGCCTGCTTCTTTGCGGCAATAACCCTGGATAAGTCCCAGCGGCGACGCGTGTTACAGGTTGTGATTGCACTGGCAGCCTTCAATGTCCTGTTCGCATTTTTCCAGGCCGGGTTGCCGTTGGACAGCGAGTTGCGGCTCTATGATTTTGATGCGGGGTTTGGCGGGCTGTTTGCCAATACCAACCATCAGGCAACTGCCTGCATCACCGGCATGGTGCTGGCGACCGGTTTGGGTGCGGAGGCGCGCTTTCGAGCGCTACGTGAAGGAGCTCACCCGCATGCCGCGTGGGGGTACTTCCTGCTGGCGGGTGTGTTTTTGTTGGCCATTCCATTGAGTACCTCGCGTGCAGGCATGTCCATTGCGTTGCCAGCCTTGGTGTTGACTTTGGTGCTGAGCGGAGCGGTGCCATTGCGCAGGATGAAGCGCAATAAAGCGACACTGGGGATGGCAGCGGGCATGGTGTTATTGATGCTGCTTGGAATGCAGGCGGCGTTGGGTTGGATGGCGATTGATCTTGCCGAAGAACAACGCCATGTATTCGCTGAAATCACATTCCAGTTGGGGTTGGCGCATGCGCCGCTGGGCAGTGGCGTTGGCAGTTTCGTGCCGTTGTTTGCTGCCGCCAGCCCACTGCAGATGCAAGAGGCGTATTACGTCAATCATGCGCATAACGAATACGCGCAGTGGTGGCTGGAAACCGGCTGGCTGGGCATGCTGCTGCTGGTTGGCGTGCTGGCGGTACTGGCGGTAGCCGTCAAACGCTTGCTGCAACAGCGGCGACGTCGCTCGCAGGTGATATTGGCGGCATCGGCTTGGGTGGCGGTTGCCGCAGTAATGGCGCATTCGTGGGCAGACTATCCCTTGCGCACGCTCAGTTTGATGAGCACTACCGCAGCACTGGCGGGGGTGATGTTGGCGGCGCTTGCGGATATCGGTCAATGCCGGCACATGCTCGAAGATGCACGGGATCAGGCTGCCCCCAATGCACTCGCTGATTGAGCGCAGCGCTGGGCAGATGTGGCAACATTCCTTACACTTGCGGGCTTGACCGACGCCAGAAAACAACCTGCATGAGCATCAAGAGTGACCGTTGGATCCGCCGCATGGCTGAACAGCATGCCATGATTGAGCCGTATGAGCCGGGTCAGGTGAAGTTTGCCGACAAGAGCGGCGCCGGTGGTCAGCGTATCGTCAGCTATGGCACATCCAGTTATGGCTATGACGTGCGTTGCGCGCGCGAGTTCAAGGTGTTTACCAATATCAATTCGACAATAGTCGATCCCAAGCACTTTGACCCCAAAAGTTTTGTCGATGTGGTCGGCGATGAGTGCATCATCCCGCCCAATTCCTTCGCGTTGGCGCGCACCGTGGAGTACTTCCGCATTCCGCGCGACACCTTAGTCGTGTGCTTGGGCAAGAGCACCTATGCGCGCTGCGGGATCATCGTCAATGTGACCCCGCTGGAGCCGGAGTGGGAAGGGCATGTGACTTTGGAGTTCTCCAACACCACGCCGTTGCCTGCGCGCATTTATGCAGGGGAAGGTGTGGCCCAGATGTTGTTCTTCCAGTCTGATGCCGATGATGTCTGCGAAACCTCGTACAAGGATCGCGGCGGAAAATATCAGGGGCAGACGGGTGTGACTTTACCGCGCACCTGATTCGAAGTTTGCAGCCATTTTGCCGCGCCGCGCCCAGCACGCAGGCCACTGGCAAAGCAAGCGGTGAGCAGATAGCCGCCGGTCGGGGCTTCCCAGTCCAGCATTTCCCCGGCGCAGAACAGCCCGGGGTGTTGCTTCACCATCAGCGCATCATCCAGTGCGTGCAGGCGCACGCCACCGGCGGTGGAAATGGTTTCGGCCAGCGGACGCGGGCGCAACAAGCGCAGCGGCAGTGATTTCAGTGCGGCCGCCACTTGCGCCATATCCTGCTGTGCGGGTTTGCCCAGCACTTCAAATACCAGCGCGGCCTTGGCAGCGTCGATGCCGGTTTGCCGGCGCAAATGTTCACCCAAACTGCGGCCGTTGCGTGGTTTTGCAAGATCGTTTTGCAGGCGTTCCAGCGTGCGTCCTGGCACCAGGTCCAGATGCAGCGTCGCTTCGCCGTTGCGGGCAATGCAGTCGCGCAGTTCGGCACTGATCGCATAAATCAAGCTGCCTTCGATGCCGTGTTCGGTCAGTACGCACTCACCTTGCAAGGCGTGTGTGGTGTTGTCGATATCAGGCCAATGGGCAATGACGGGTTTGAGCGGCGCGCCAGCAAATTTGTTCGCAATGAAATCGCTCCACCCAATGTCGAATCCGCAGTTGGCCGGCTGCAAGGGTGCAATGTCGATGCCGCGTGCCGTCAGTGCCTCTACCCATGCGCCATCCGAGCCTAGCTGCGGCCAACTGCCGCCGCCCAGTGCCAGCACGGTGGCGTCGGCAGTGAAACTGGCCTCACCACTGGGCGTTGCAAAGCGTAGCGCGCCGTTGGCGTCCCAGCCCAACCAGCGGTGCTGCACATGGAACTGCACGCCGGCAACTTTCAGGCGGTGCACCCAGCCGCGCAGCAACGGCGCGGCCTTGCGATCGGTGGGGAACACCCGGCCCGAACTGCCCACGAAGGTGTCGATGCCCAGCCCGCGCGCCCATGCGCGCAAAGCATCGGCATCGAAGCTGTCCAGCCATGTTGCGATGTCATTGGCGCGCTCACGGTAGCGGCCATCAAAGTTCGGACGCGGCTCGGAATGGGTGAGATTCAGGCCACCTCTGCCGGCGATCAGGAATTTGCGGCCAACCGATCCCTTGGCTTCGAATAGATGCACTGGGAGGCCGGTGCCGCACGCGGCTTCGGCGGCCATCAAACCGGCAGGGCCGCCGCCGATCACGGCCAAGCGGTAAGGGGAAGGATTCGACATCCGCCTATGATCCCATGCGTGGGGAGGCGCGATTACAATAGGCGGATGATCTTGAATATCGCCGCTTATATTTTTGTGCCCATCGACGATGCCGATGCCCTCGCACCGCGCCTGCGCGAACGCGCAGAGGCCGATGGTCTGCGCGGCAGCATATTGGTGACGCCGGAAGGCTTGAATTTATTTCTAGCGGCAACAGAAGCCCCTGTACGCGACTTTTTGGCGTGGCTGCGCACCGATGCGCGCTTTGCCGGTTTGCATGCCAAAGAAAGCTGGAGCGAGGCGGTGCCATTTGCGCGGCTCAAGGTCAAGCGCAAGGCCGAGATCATCAGCTTTCGGCGTGAGCACGCTTCACCACTGGAGGTGGGGCAGCGTGCACCCACGGTGGCGCCGCAGACCTTGGCGCGCTGGCTTGCGCAGGGCCATGACGATGCCGGCAAGCAGGTGGTGATGCTGGACACGCGCAATCAGCAAGAGGTCGCGTACGGCACATTTACCGGCGCACTGACCTTGCCCATCGACAAATTCACCGACTTGCCGGCTGCATTGGCCCCGCACCGCGACCGTTTGCGCGATACCACCGTGGTCAGTTTTTGTACCGGTGGTGTGCGCTGCGAAAAAGCCGCGCTGTGGCTGCAACAAGACGGTTGGGACAACCTGCTGCAACTGGACGATGGCATTTTGGGGTATTTCGAACAGGTCGGCGGCGTTGGTTATGACGGTGGCTGCTTCGTGTTTGACGAACGCATCGCCTTGGATTCGACGCTGCGCCCGATGCAGGCTGTGCAGGCGTGAGTTTGCTTGCGATTGGGATGATCATCGTCGGTGTTTGGGTGGCGATCAAAGTGGCCGGTGCGTTGCTGAAACTGGTGTTCTGGGGCGTGGCTTTGGCGGGAATCTACTGGTTTGTCGCGCCGATCATGCATTGGCCGCAGCTGTTTTGATGGCGCGTGTTCAATGTCCCAGCGCGCTGCCCGCAGCGTGGCCTGATGCCCACGCCCATTGAAAGTTGTAGCCGCCCAGCCAGCCGGTGACGTCCACCACTTCACCGATGAAGTACAGCCCCGGCACATGCTTGGACATCATTGTGGTGGAAGACAGTCCGTCGGTATCCACACCGCCCAAGGTCACCTCAGCAGTGCGATAGCCTTCGCTGCCGCTGGCGGTCAGTGGCCAGGCAGATAGTAGTTCGGTAATGCTGCGCAGTTCTGCGGGTGTGTATTGGCGCAATGGTTTGTTGTTGATCCAGTGTTCGCACAGGCGCTGTGCAAAGCGCTTGGGTAGCACCTCGCCCAGCAGCGTTTTCAGCTCCGTATCGCGCCGTGTGCGTTGCCAATCGGCAAGCTGCTGCGCACTATCAATGCCGGGCAACAGATCCAGCCGCAGGTCATCACCGGGCTGCCAGAAACTGGAAATTTGCAAGATTGCGGGCCCGCTGATGCCGCGATGGGTGATCAGCATGAAGTTGCGAAAACTCGCACCATTGCAATGCGCCTCGATGGGCAACGACACCCCCGCCAAATCCTGCAATCGCTCGGCGTGCTTGCCGCTCAAGGTCAATGGCACCAAGCCGGCGCGGGTGGGCAGCACAGCGTGACCCCATTGCTTGGCCAGTTGGTAGCCAAACCCCGACGCACCCATGCTGGGGATCGACAAGCCACCACTGGCCACCACCAGTGCGGCGCTTGCAAAATGGCCTTGTGGCGTGTGCAGGCGATAGTGGCCGGCATCGGTGTGTTCGACACGTTCAATCGTGCAATGCGTGCGAATCTCCACGCCGGCATTCGCGCATTCGGCCAGCAGCATCGCCACGATCTGTTTGGACGAGTCATCGCAAAACAATTGCCCCAGCTCTTTTTCGTGATAGGCAATGCCGTGGCGCTCCACCAGCTCGATGAAATGCCACGGCGTGTAGCGCGCCAATGCAGATTTGCAGAAGTGTTTGTTGGCCGACAGATAGTTGGCCGGGGTGGTGCCGGTATTGGTGAAATTGCAGCGGCCACCGCCCGACATCAAAATTTTCTTGCCCACTTTATTGGCATGGTCCAACACCAGCACCCGCAAGCCGCGCAGGCCTGCGGTGCGCGCGCACATCAGCCCAGCAGCGCCGGCACCGATGATGATGACGTCGAAGCTATGGCTCACACCCACTCACGCGATGGCAGGGTGTGGCGGCGTTGCGGGCGGCCTACGAGGTCAAGGAAGTTGTTGAACACGGCGTCGGCTTGCTGCTGCATGGCGGCGATATGAAGCAGGGTTTGCGCGCGAATGGATGCTGCGTCATGGGCCAAACCCGAGGCCGTAAGTTCTTCACGATAAGCAGGGTTGGCCAGCCAGCGTTCAATCAATGGCTGATCCATTTCCAAATGAAACTGGAAGCCGTAGGCGTTGTCGCCATAGCGAAACGCCTGCTGCGCGCAATCTGCACTGCTGGCCAGATGCACGGCAGATGCTGGGATATCAAAGCGGCAGCTATGCCACTGGAACACCGGGGTTTGTGCCTGCAGGGGCGCTAGCACCGGGTCATCCAAACCTGCTGCTGTTTTTTGCAGAGGGTACCAACCAATTTCCGGCACCGGGTTGCGCGGGACTTGCGCGCCCAGCACATGCGCCAGCAGTTGCGCACCCAGACAGATACCTAGTACGGGTTTGCCTTGTTCCAGCATGGTTTCGATGGCGCGCATCTCGTTGCGCAAATGCGCGCGCTGCGGGTGTTCGTCCACATTCATCGGCCCACCCAGCACCACCAGCCCACGATAGCGGTCCACATTGAGTTGGGCGTCGGGATGGCGTTCGAAATTTTTGAAACGAATGCGATGGCCGCGCCGACGAATCAGCGGGTCAAGCGTGCCGAGTGGTTCAGCAGCAACGTGTTGGAAGACGAGGAGGCGGGACATGGGACAGGTGGGACGGACGGTTGTGGTGACTATGCCAAAGCCAACGACCGCCGTGCCAATCCCGGATGCTTATGTCCTTATCGCGGGCCGCGCGGTTTAAACCCGCCGGGTTTGCTGCCGGGCTTGCTACCGGGCTTGAAGCCGCCGGGTTTGAACCCACCGGGTTTGAACCCACCGGGCTTGCGCGGGCCACCGGGGCGGTCGTCGCCACGCGGCGGGCCAAAACTCCGCTTGCGCTTGGGTGCGTCGATATCGGCATCGCTGGCGAGTTTCATCCGCAGCGGCTTGCTGGCCACTCGCACGTTTTGCATGTGCTCCAGCAGTTCCGGTGGCATGCCGTCGGGCAGGTCCACCAAGGTGAAATCGTCGCGAATATCAATCCGGCCGATATAGCGGCTTTCCAGATCCGCCTCGTTAGCTATCGCGCCAACGATATGGCCCGGCTGCGCGCCATGCTGGTGGCCCACTTCAATACGATAGGTGCGCATGCCGGCCTCGGGGGCACCGTGTTCGCGCGGTGCACGCTCACGCGATTCATGTGTGCGTTCGCGTTGCGGGCGTTCGCTGCGGTCGCGGGTGGGGCGGGCATCGCGGGCTTCAAATGCGCGCTCCGGTACCGCCGGCTTGGGTAGCAGTAATGGTGTCTTGCCTTGTACCAATTTTGCCAGCGCCGCCGCGATTTCTACTGCCGGCACGTTCTTTTCGCGCTCGTAGCGCTCCACCAATTCGCGGAAAATTGACAGGTCATCGCTAGCCAATGCGGCTTCGATCTTGTCGAGGAATTTGGCCACGCGGCGCTCGTTGACGGCATCCACGCTGGGCAGGTTCATTTGCTCGATTTTTTGCCGGGTGGCGCGCTCGATTGCGCCCAGCATGCCGCGCTCACGCGGAGCCACAAACAAAATTGCCTCGCCCTTGCGCCCGGCGCGGCCGGTGCGGCCGATGCGGTGCACATAGCTTTCAGTGTCGTAAGGGATGTCGTAGTTCAGCACGTGACTGATACGATCCACATCCAGCCCGCGCGCGGCCACGTCGGTGGCCACCAGCACGTCAAGCTGGCCATCCTTCAAGCGCTGGATGGTGCGCTCTCGGGTCTTTTGTTCCACGTCGCCATTGATGGCGGCGGCGGAAAAACCGCGCGCGGCCAGCTTTTCCGCCAGTTCGTCGGTGCCCAGCTTGGTGCGCGCGAAGATGATCATCGCGTCGAACGGCTCGGCCTCCATGATCCGGGTCAGTGCATCCAATTTATTGATGCCACTGACCATCCAGAACCGCTGGCGGATGTTCTCGGCAGTGGAGGTCTGCGACTTGATCGCGATCTCCGCCGGATCCTTCAGATAGGTCTGTGCGATGCGTTTGATTTGCGCCGGCATGGTGGCCGAGAACAGCGCCACTTGGCGCGTTGCTGGGGTCTTTTTCAGCACCGCCTCGACATCGTCGATAAAGCCCATCCGCAGCATTTCATCGGCCTCATCCAGCACCAGCATGCGCAGTTGCGACAGATCCAGCGAGCCGCGTTCCAAATGATCGATCACCCGGCCTGGGGTGCCCACCACGACATGCACGCCGCGTTTTAGCGCGGATAGCTGCGGCATATAGCTTTGGCCGCCGTAGATGGGCAACACTTGGAAGCCGGGGATGTGGTGCGCGTATTTCTGGAACGCCTCGGCGACCTGGATGGCCAGCTCACGGGTGGGCGCCAGTACCAGCACTTGCGGCTTGCTGGCAGCGGCTTCCAGCAGGGCCAGCGCGGGCAGCGCGAACGCGGCGGTCTTGCCGGTGCCGGTTTGCGCTTGGCCAATCATGTCGCGGCCTGCCAGCAGTGCTGGGATGGTGGCGGCTTGAATTGGCGAGGGGGTTTCGTAGCCAACTTCGCGCAGTGCAGACAGCAGCGTCTGCGGCAGGCCAAGGTCGGTAAAGGAAAGGGTCACAGTGTCGGCGCTCATGGTGCCTTTGGGCGTGATCGCCGAAAAGTAATGGGTGCATAGTGTACGCGCCCAAGGCTGAGCCGGCGCTCAATAAATTGTGGCGGGCGAGAATTTCTCCGGGTATTTCGTGCGTGACGCTCCCAATAATCGTGCTGGCGAATGCGAACGATTCTTGGCAACGATCAAAATGCACAAGAATCGCTACATTTCACACGAATCAAGGGCTGCAAGGTCTGGCCGCCACCACGCATCGCCGGTTAGAATGCGCGGCTGTAGCGAGTGGGATTGAAATCCACTTGCCCCCACAGAAGACCGAGGCACGCGTGCTGGCCGAATATTTGCCCACTCTGCTGTTTTTGATCGTTGCCACCGGGATCGGCATTGCGCTGATCGTGATTGGCAACGTGATTGGCCCCAAGCGGCCGTCCGCCGAGAAGCTGTCGCCCTATGAGTGCGGCTTTGGTGCATTCGAGAACGCGCGCATGCCGTTCGACGTGCGCTACTACTTGGTCGCGATTTTGTTCATCGTGTTCGACTTGGAAATCGCCTTTGTATTTCCGTGGGCCGTGGTATTCCGCGAGCTTGGTGTGTTTGGCTTGATCGAAATGGGCGTGTTTCTGGCGCTGCTGGTGATCGGCTTCGTGTACGTGTGGAAGCGCGGCGCGCTGGAGTGGGAATGAGCAATATCGTTCAAACAGTATTAGAGGCCGCCAGCAATCCACTGCCCGAGGGTCGGTTGGACGACATCCTGCGCCCCGATGGCGACAATCCGCTGCTACAAAACGGGTTTGTCACCACCAGCATGGACGCGCTATGGAATTGGGCGCGCACCGGTTCGATGTGGCCGATGACCTTTGGCTTGGCCTGTTGTGCGGTGGAAATGATGCACGCCGGCGCAGCACGGCTGGACTTGGACCGTTATGGCGTGGTGTTTCGCCCATCGCCGCGCCAGTCCGACGTGATGATCGTGGCCGGCACCTTGGTCAACAAAATGGCCCCGGCGCTGCGCAAGGTCTATGATCAGATGCCCGACCCGAAGTGGGTGATCTCGATGGGTAGCTGCGCCAACGGCGGCGGCTACTATCACTACTCGTATTCGGTCGTACGCGGTTGCGATCGCGTGGTGCCGGTGGATGTGTACGTGCCCGGTTGTCCGCCCACCGCCGAGGCGCTGGTGTACGGCATTTTGCAGTTACAGAAAAAAATTCGCCGGCTGGAACAAAACCCGTTCTCGAAGACGGCCAAGCCGGAGGGTGCGCGCGCATGAGCACGCAACTGTCCGAGCAACTCATCGCCCGCTTTGGTGCCGATGCCGTGCACGTGGCGCAGCCACGGGGTGAAGTCACCCTGGAAGTGACGGCCAGTGCATGGCTGGCCACCTGCAAGGCGGTGCGTGACGAATTGGGTTTCGATACTTTTATCGACCTGTGCGGCATCGATTATCTGGGCTACGGCAACGACGAGTGGGATACCGTCGGCGTGTCCTCGGAAGGGTTCAGCCGTGGTGTGGAAGGCAGTGCAACCGGGCGTTTTGCCTGGGGCGAAGCACCAAGCCATCAGGTCGATGGGGCAGCTGCGGTTGCGCTGGATCAGCGTGCCAGCAAACGTTTTGGTGTGGTGTTGCACCTGCTTTCGATTCGCCATAACCAGCGTGTGCGCTTGCGCTGCTTTAGCCCCGACGAGGGGTTGCCAGTGGTGGCCTCGGTCACTGGGGTGTGGCCGGGTGCCGACTGGTTTGAGCGCGAGGCATTTGACCTGTACGGCATCATTTTTGAAGGTCATCCAGATTTGCGCCGCATCCTCACGGACTATGGTTTTGTGGGGCATCCGTTCCGCAAGGATTTCCCGCTGATCGGCAATGTGGAAGTGCATTACGACGAGGAGAAAAAGCGCGTGGTGTATGCGCCCGTCACCAGCGTCGAGCCGCGCGTGGGCGTGGCCCGCGTAATTCGCGACGATGCCGGTCTTGCCACCGCGCAAGCGGAAAGCAATAGCCGTATCTTGCAGCGGGAGGCACGTCGATGAACGATGTGCTGACCCCCAATAGCGATACGTTCGCCAGTAATCCTGCGGAAGCTGCGCAGGAAATTCGCAACTACACACTGAACTTCGGCCCGCAGCACCCGGCTGCGCATGGTGTGTTGCGCTTGATTCTGGAAATGGACGGCGAAGTGGTGCGCCGTTGCGACCCGCATATCGGGCTGCTGCATCGCGGCACCGAAAAACTGGCCGAATCCAAGCCGTTCAACCAATCGATCCCGTACATGGATCGCTTGGATTACTGCTCGATGATGTGCAACGAGCACGCCTATGTGCTGGCGATTGAAAATCTGCTGGGTATCCAAGCGCCAGAGCGTGCGCAGTGGATCCGCACCATGTTCGACGAGATTACCCGCATCCTGAATCACTTGATGTGGGTGGGTTCCAACGGCCTTGATCTGGGCGCGATGGCGGTGTTTTTGTACGCCTTCCGCGAACGCGAAGAATTGATGGACACCTATGAAGCGGTGTCGGGCGCGCGCATGCACGCGGCGTATTACCGTCCGGGCGGCGTGTACCGCGACCTGCCCGAGGTGATGCCCAAGTACAAAGAATCGCCTTGGCGCAAAGGGCAAAAGCTCAAGCGTTTCAATGAAGCGCGCGAAGGTTCGCTGCTGGATTATTTGGAGCAGTTCACCAAGGACTTCCCGAGCCGGGTGGATGAATACGAAACCCTGCTGACCGAGAACCGCATCTGGAAGCAGCGTACCGTCGGCATCGGTGTCGTCACGCCCGAGCAGGCCAAGGCCTGGGGCATGAGCGGGGCGATGCTGCGTGGTTCTGGCATCGAGTGGGATCTGCGCAAAAAGCAGCCCTACGCCAAATATGCCGAGGTGGATTTTGATATCCCGGTGGGTGTCAACGGCGATTGCTACGACCGTTATCTGGTGCGCATTGCTGAAATGCGCCAGTCCAACCGCATCATCGCGCAGTGCGTGCAGTGGTTGAAGGCCAACCCCGGCCCGGTGATGCTGAACAATTACAAGGTGTCACCGCCCAGCCGTGGCGAAATGAAACACAGCATGGAAGCGCTGATTCACCATTTCAAGCTGTTCTCGGAAGGCTATTGCGTGCCGGCCGGCGAGACCTATGCCGCGGTGGAAGCACCCAAGGGCGAGTTTGGCTGTTATTTGGTGTCCGACGGTGCCAACAAACCGTTCCGCGTGCATCTGCGTGCACCGGGGTTTGCGCATTTGTCGTCGATGGATGCCATCACCAAGGGACACATGCTGTCCGACGTCGTGGCCATGATCGGCACTTACGACATCGTGTTCGGCGAGGTTGATCGATGAAAGTAACCGGCAATTTTGAAGCGTGCCGCAATGTGGATCCGATGGTGGTGCTGTCGGATGCCACCCGCGCGCATATCGACCATTGGCTGACCAAGTTCCCGCCGGAGCGCAAGCGCTCTGCGGTGTTGCAAGGCTTGTATGCCGCGCAAGAGCAAAACCAGGGTTGGCTAAGCGACGAGCTCATCGCCGCGGTGGCCAAGTATTTGGACTTGCCGCCGGTGTGGGCGTATGAAGTGGCTACGTTCTACTCGATGTTCGAGACCAAGAAAGTTGGCCGCAATAATGTGGCGTTTTGTACCAATATCAGTTGCTGGCTCAATGGTGCACAAGAGTTGTTGGCGCATGCCGAAAACAAGCTGGGCATCAAATTGGGTGAATCCACTGCCGATGGCCGCGTGTACCTGAAGCGCGAAGAAGAATGCGTCGCCGCGTGCTGCGGCGCGCCGGTGGTGGTCATCAACGGCCATTACCACGAGAAGCTGGATGCGGCCAAAGTCGATGCACTGCTGGACGGGCTGAAGTGATGGGCGGACATTCGCATTATTCGGAAGGCTACGGCCCCGTCGGTCCTGCACCGAAGGAGCACCAGGCCGTGTACACCACGCTGCATTTCGACAAGCCGTGGTCGTATGAAAATTACCTCAAGACCGGCGGTTACCAGGCGCTGCGTAAAATCCTGACCGAAAAGATCCCGCCGGCCGATATCATCGAGCTGGTCAAGGCATCCGGTCTGCGCGGGCGCGGCGGCGCGGGCTTCCCCACTGGCCTCAAGTGGAGCTTCATGCCCAAGCACGAGGGCGAAAAATACATTCTGTGCAACTCGGATGAGTCCGAGCCGGGCACTTGCAAAGACCGCGACATCCTGCGCTACAACCCGCACGCAGTGCTGGAAGGCTTGGCGATTGCTTGCTACGCCACCAATACCAAGGCGGCGTACAACTACATGCGCGGCGAATTCCATCACGAGCCCTTCGAGCATATCGAAGAAGCACTGGCCGAAGCCTACAAGCACGGTTGGTTGGGCAAGGACATCCTTGGCAGCGGCATCGACATCGACATCTACAACGCGCTGGGCGCGGGCGCTTACATCTGCGGTGAAGAAACCGCGCTGATGGAATCGCTGGAAGGCAAGAAAGGCCAGCCGCGCTACAAGCCGCCGTTCCCGGCCAATTTTGGCCTGTACGGCAAGCCCACCACCATCAACAACACCGAGACCTATGCCTCGGTGCCGGCCATCGTGCGCAATGGCGCCGAATGGTTCATGAGTTTGGGCAAGCCCAACAACGGCGGCTGCAAGATTTTCTCGGTCTC
>NZ_DAOOUM010000051.1:0-16175 GCF_035369645.1 Thermomonas sp.
GCCGATCAAAAATTGAATACGTGGCTCAGGCGCGGGCGGGGTCATGCGGGTCACCTGTCGCCAAAACCTGCACGTTGACCTCGGCCGGCAGCGGGAACAGCCCGTTGAAGTGTTCGATGGAGTTGTCGATCACCTCAAATGACAGGTCTGCTTCATGCCGGCACAGCACGCGCCGATGGTGTTGATGCAAATCCGGTGCCTGCACCAAGCGTGCGCGGATGCGGTAAATACCGTGCGCCAATTGCGCTTGAAAGCGGATGTGGATATTGACCTGGCGTTGCTGCGGCGCGCGGGTGGGCAAGCGGATGCGGCGGCCACTCAGGGGCACGCCGTGCTCGTCGAGGATGTCCACGATGCACGCGGCATCGGTCAGTGCGGGATCCAGCTCCAGCTCGGCGCAGACGGTAATGCTGTCACCATAACGCAGCGCCAAGTGGCTGCCACCTTCGGCAAATGCCAATGTACGCACGCCACCGTCGGCGCTGCGAAACCCCTCGGGCGTGCGTACCGGTGGTGGCAGGGTTTGTGCTTGTGCCTTGAGATGCACCCGATACAAATATTCTTCGATGACGTCCTGTGGGCTGCCCAGCATGGCCATCTGCCCCTGTTCCAGCAATAGCGCGTGCTGGCAGAACGTGCGCACCGCATTGAGGTCATGGCCCACAAACAGCAGACTGGTGCCGCGCGCCAAAATTTCTTGGATGCGGGTCATGGCCTTGGCTTGGAACGCGGCATCACCCACTGCCAAGGCTTCGTCCACGATCAGGATGTCGGGATCCACATGCACCTGCACCGAAAACGCCAGCCGCACCGCCATCCCCGAGCTATATGTTTTGACCGGCTGGTCGATGTAGTCACCGATATCGGCAAACGCGATGATGGCGCCCAGTAACGCGTCGATGCGGGCCGTGGCAAGCCCCAAAATTGCACCATTGATGTAGATATTTTCGCGCCCGGTCAGCTCCGGGTTGAAGCCCGAACCCAACTCCAGCAGCGCTGCCACCCGGCCATGCGTGTGCACTGTGCCGGAGGTCGCGGGCAGTACTCCGGCGATGATTTGCAGCAAGGTGCTTTTGCCACTGCCGTTCAGGCCGATGATGCCCATCGCCTGGCCACGGTGCAGGGTAAAGCTGATGCCATGCAGGGCTTCATGCACATGCAGGCGTTTTTGCGCGGCCTGCTGCAGGCGGCCCGCCAGTGCCGGTGCGATGGGGGCCAGGCTGCTGCCGCTGCGATGCAGGGCAGGGGCGATCAGCCGTTGCGCCGGTGAAGCCCAGATCCGAAAGGTTTTGCAGACATCGCGCACCACGATGACTGGGCGGGTATCGCCATCGCTGTGCTGCACATCGTCCATTGGCGGATTGCTGTCTTGATGAACCAAAGTGATGGCGGCCGCAGTCTGAATCCAGTCGGCATTGTAGCGGCTGTGGCGGGCACTGCTGGAAACCTAAATTGTGCGCAAAAAAACGGGCGGCCCGAAGGCCGCCCGTCTTGTACTACTACCGGTAAAGCACGGTACCCGATTACAGACCCGGGTTGCCGTCCGGCGTGGTCTGGCCGCCGCTCGGGCCGCCATCCGGAGCCTGACCGCCGTTCGGGCCGCCCGGCGTGCCGGTGGAGCCACCGTTACCGTGGAAGTCCGGGGTCCACTCTTGGTTGAAGTCGGACGGACGCTGACCCGGCTGCACGGAGAAGTTGCCTTCTTCGTAGTCACGCAGGTACTGCTCGCCACGGGTGTCGCTGTCGGTGACGTTGGTCAACACGTTCGGCAGCGAGCTGTTCACCAGGCTGGACGCAACCAGACCCGGGAACTCAGCGGTGACAACCGCACGCCACTTACCGGCGCTCGGAACACCCCAAGCGCCGATCGCGCCGTTGGTGCCCGCTTCCAGATCAGAGGAGTTCAACTGCACCGAGGCACCGGCCGGCACCCACACGCGCACTTGCGATGCACCGTGCATACCGTTGTTGTCGATACCTTCCAGCGAGACGTAACCGTCGGTGGCGCTACGGTTGGTCAGGCGGATGAAGCTACGCTGGGTGGTGTTGCTGCCCGGGTTGATGGTGAAGATTTCCATCGTGGAGCCGTTGTAACGCAGCGGCAGCACGTCGCACACCTTGTTGGCATGGTCGTCGTTGAACGGCGGGGTGGCGATTGCACCGGCGCGGGTGAACGTGGTGTTGACGTGGTTCGGATGGTCGTCGATCACGCGGTTGGTGTTCTGGAACGCACACACGCGCAGACGGTTGGTGAACACGCCGGTGGCCATGTTCAGGCCGGCATTGGCGGCAGTGTAGGTGAAGCTGACCTGGTTGCCGGACACGGTACCGCCGGTGCCACCATTGGTCAGGGTGACCAGGGTGCCATTGGTGCAGTCGGTGCCGCCGTACATCAGATAGACGCGGTCATTGATACCGGCATCGTCAAAGGCGTTCCAGTCATCGCCACCGTTGCCGGTGATGGTGGTGTTGAAGGTGTCCGAACCCATGAACACAAAGTTGCCGGCACCGGTGTTGTTGATGGTGACGTCACCCAGGTTGATGACCTGCGAGTTGTAGTCCGCCGGAGCCTGCACGTTGCCGCCCAAGCTGTTGTCATTGGCCGAGCCCAGCTTGCCGTCGAAGCTGAACAGGGTCTTCGGCAGCTGATCTTCAGTATAGTCGTCCGCCACGTCGATGTACTTGTCCACTTCCGAACGGGTGGAGTCGGCACACGCGGTGACGCCGCTGACGCGCTTCAGAATCTGACGGCTGACGGTGGAACCCTGGTAACGGCTGTCGTTGGTGGCGTTGACCATCCAGAATTCAGCGTCCACCTTGTCGGTACCGCCGCCGGCAGCACCGATGGCGAATTCGTTCAAGCTGGTCAGCTTGGCATTCCGCCAACGCAGCAGGATGCCGGCGCTGGGGTTCAGGGTGTTGCCTGCCGGCGGGATGATGCGGAACGAAGCGGTGCGGTTGCCGTCGTAGAAGGCATCGAACTGCACGGTCCAGCCAGCGCCAGCCAGCGAGGGCTCAAGGATCATTTCAGGAGCGGTCGGAGCGATACCGGCGAACAGTGCGCCGTCGGTGGTGTCCGAGCAGCTGGTGTCGGGCTGCGGGTAGGGCAGGCCGGACGGCACGCAGTTGTTGCGGTTCAACTTCACGCGAACGGTGAAGCCGGTGGACACCTGCACCGCGTTATCCGGCGGGTTGATGTCGAACACCAAATCTTCAGTCATGGTGTAGTTGAAGTTGGGTGCCAGCAACAGCTGGTAAGCCACGTTTTCAGCAGCGGCCAGGTCGGCGGCATTGGCCGGGCTGGACTGCGGATCAACGTTCGGGGCAGCCTGGTTCAAGGTGCCATAGGTGTAGGCCGCAGCGGCGCCGGCCAAGCCCAGACCGGCCACGAGGGCAACGGCGAGGACGTTCTTCTTCATGCTAGACATGTCTAACTAACTCCTGTCAGTTGATAAAACGGATGATTGCAACTTGCTCCGGCTGCACGGCCCACGCCCGGTACCAGGAGGCTGTGCCCTTGGCATCCGGTTTCTTCTAGGCTTGCTGAATTCTGGTGAATCTTTTTGACGAAATTGCCCCGGCAATGACCAGACGCAAATCCCCCCTGCTCCCCTAGTTGATCAAGTTGCAGTGCGGACGCTAACCCAATGTTCAGGGTGCGTCAACTCCCGCAGCTAGGGGGGGTAGGGTAAATGCATTCCTGAATGCGATACCCGTTAGACTTTGTGACCTAGGTCAATCGCCGGGTGGCGCATCAAGGCAAGCCCGGTTCGGCATCTATCGCGGCATCCCTCTGTAAGCTATTGCGACTGTGCGCCGATTGCGCGGCGTTTGCCTTGGAGTGTTGATCTTGCCCACTGCGTTTGTGCACCCGTGGCAGTACGCCGGGTTGATTCGGATTTTGACCTGGCGCGATATCAGTGGCCGTTACCGTGGCTCGCTGTTGGGCGGGCTGTGGGCGTTGTTGACGCCGCTGCTGATGCTGGCGGTGTTTACCTTTGTGTTTGGGGTGGTAGCCCCCACCCGCTGGCCGGGTGCGGAAGCGCAGGGCATGGGCATGTTTGCACTGCGGCTGCTGGCCGGGATGCTGGTACACGGCCTGCTGGCGGAGTTGCTGCAACGCGCGCCAAGCTTGGTAACCGCGCAGCCCAACTATGTCACCAAAGTGGTATTCCCTTTGGAAACATTGGCTTGGGTGGCATTGTTGACGGCCATGTTTCATATGGTGATGGGGGTGCTGGTGCTGGTGGTGCTCAATGCCGTGCTGGGCACGGGCTTGTCACCCACGCTACTGGCGCTGCCGCTGATCTTGTTGCCGTTTGCACTGTTGCTGCTGGGGCTGTGTTGGTTGCTGGCGGCGTTGGGGGTGTATCTGCGCGATTTGAACCAATTGGTGGGCCCGTTGGTCATGGTGTGCATGTTTTTGGGGCCGGTGTTTTATCCACGCCAAGCCATGCCCGCATTGGCGCAGCCGTGGCTGGCGTTGAACCCGATTACCATCCCGGTGGAGCAAATTCGGCGTGTGCTGTTTGACAGTCAGTGGCCAGACGGGTGGGTTCTGGCACAGTATTCTGTGGTGTCCGTGGCCGTGTACCTGTTTGGCTTGTGGGCGTTTACCCGGTTCAAGAAAGGATTCGCCGATGTCCTCTGATGTTGCACTGCGCGCCGCGCCGCGCGACCGCCTGTTGGGCGAGTTGCTGCTGGAAGCCAACCTGTTGGGCGAGGCCGACCTTGAGCGCGGGCTGGCCCTGCAAGAAAAAATCGGTGGCCGTATTGGCAGCGTGCTGATGCGCATTGGGGCGGTCAGCGAAGACAACCTGCTGCAAGTGCTGGGCCGGCAATTGGGCTTGCCGCTGATGGGGGCCGAGCTGCCGCTGCCCGACGAAGACATGTTGCGGCTGACCGCCGGACAGGCGGCCACCGGCATCGACTGGTTGCTGGATCAGCAAGTGCTGGTGTGGCCGGGCGAAGGCAATGATTTGCTGTGCGCCGCGCGCGACCCGCTGCTGCCGGCCTTGCGTGAGGCCATGCAGCATGCCTATCCGGGGCGCAAGGTGCATTGGTGTCTGTGCCGCGCACAAGATTTGGAACGGATGCTGGATGGCTTGGCGCACAGCGCGCGCGCCGATGATTTTTTTGGCGGTGGCGATGAGCAGCAATTGCGTGCGATGGCCGAAGAAGCGCCGGTGGTGGAGCTGGTCAGCAATCTGATGGCGCAGGCGGTGGAGCAGCGCGCGTCGGACATTCACTTAGAGCCGGAAGAACGCACCTTCAGCGTGCGCTTTCGTATCGACGGCGTGCTGCATAGCCGGCTGAGCCTGCCGCGTGACCGTTTCGATGCGGTGGCGTCGCGCTTGAAGTTGATCTCCGGCATGGATATTGCCGAGCGCCGCCTGCCGCAGGACGGACGTATGTCCACCCGCGTGGGTGGGCAAGAAATGGACATCCGTGTGTCGGCTTTGCCGGGGGTGCATGGCGAATCCATCGTGATGCGCCTGTTGCCCAAGGAGCGCAAGGAATTGGGGTTGGAACGGCTGGGCTTTGAGGCCGATCACCTGGCCATGATGAAAGCGTGGACGGCCGAAGCCAATGGCATCGTGCTGGTCACCGGCCCCACCGGCTCGGGCAAATCCACCACCTTGTATGCGGCGCTGGCGGCGGCCAATGACGGGCTGAAAAAAATCATCACGGTGGAAGACCCGGTGGAGTTTCAGCTACCGGCCATCACCCAGATTCAGGCGCATCCAGAGATTGGGCTGACCTTCGCCAATGCGTTGCGCTCGATTTTACGGCAAGACCCCGACGTGATCATGATCGGCGAAATCCGCGACCTGGAAACCGCCGAGATCGCCGTGCAAGCCGCACTGACCGGGCATCTGGTGCTGAGCACCTTGCACACCAACGACGCCATCAGCGCGTTCACGCGCTTGGTGGACATGGGCGTGGAGCCGTTCTTGGTAGCTACCCCCGTGCGCGCGGTGCAGGCGCAGCGCTTGGTGCGCAGGCTATGCCCGCAGTGCGCGCGCCCGCACCCGGTGCCGGCTGAGATTGAAACCGAGGCGCGGGTGTTTGCCGAGCGCGTGCTGCCCGGCGTGGCCCCGCGCTGGATGAGTGCGGTGGGTTGCAACCAGTGCATGCACACGGGCTATCGCGGGCGTTTGGGTATTTACGAATTGGTGCCAGTGAGTGAGCCGATGCAGCACTTGATCGTGAGCGGCGCATCGGTCAATGAGATGAAAAAATTGGCACGGGACGAGGGTTGCCGCTTCCTGCGCGACGATGGTCTGCTCAAAGCATGGCAAGGCCTCACTACGGTGGAGGAAGTGCTGCGTGTTGCCGGCACGTAAGCGCTAACCCATGCCTAGATTTCACTATCAAGTATTGAATGCCCAAGGTGTCAGCCTGGAAGGCATGTTGCGTGCCGATAGCGAGCGCGACGCGGCGCGACAATTGGAGCGGCGCGGGTTGTCGGTGGTCGAAATTCGCTCGGGCGAATCTGGCGGGCGCGTGCAGCGAGGCCGCTTGCGGCATGCCGATGTGATTTTGTCCCTGCAAGAATTGGCCACCATGCTGACCTCCGGGGTCAGCATTGCCGATGCGGTGGGCAGCCAGGCGCTGGGTGCGCACCATCCGCGCATCGTGGCTGCCTACGCCAGCATGTCGCGCGATTTACAGCGCGGGCAGGCGTTTTCCGCCACTTTGGCCAAGTGCGGGTTGCCACTGCCAGAATATGTGATCCAGCTGGCGCGCGCCGGCGAGTTGACCGGTGAATTGGGGCGCGCCCTGCGCGATGCGTCCACCCAGTTGGAATACGAGCAGCAATTGCGCAACGAAATGCGCAATGCGCTGATCTACCCGGCGGTGCTGGTGCTGGCCGGGGTGGCGGCGGTGGCCATCATGTTTATTTTTGTGGTGCCCAAATTTGCGTCCTTGCTGCAACACGCCAAGGACTTGCCGCTGCTGGCGTGGCTGGTGTTGCACGCCGGCACCTGGACGCGGGCCAACTTTGGGCTGTTGTTGGTGCTGCTGGTGCTGGCCGGTGCCGGTGCCACCTGGGCGTTGCGCAAGCCGGAGTTGCGTGCAGCGGCGATGGACAAGCTGTCACGCTGGCCGGTGGTGGGGCCGTGGTTGGTGGAAGCCGACACCGCGCGCTGGGCCAAGGTGCTGGGGGCGCTGCTGGGCAATAAAGTGCCACTGATGCGGGCCTTGGAATTGGCGCAGGCGGGGTTGCAGTTGCCGCAGCGGCGTGCGCGCATGGGTGAGGTGGCGCGTGCGGTGCGCGGCGGGGCATCCTTGGCCGATGCGCTGGAAGACCACGACGCGCTGACCGCAACGGGCTACAACTTGGTGCGGGTGGGCGAGCGTTCCGGCAAATTGGCAGCCATGCTGGATTCATTGGCCAAGCTGTATGAAGAAGCGGGCCGCAACCGCATGAAGCGCGTATTGATCTTGCTGGAACCGATTGCCATTCTGGTCATCGGCAGTGTGATTGGCACGATTATTTTGGGCGTGATTCTGGCCATCACCAGTGCCAATGATTTGGCTGTTTAACGGTCGCCAGACAACATCAAGACAGGACTTTCGATGCAACAGCGCAACTTCCCATTCTTACCTAGGCAAGCCGGCTTCACCTTGCTGGAAATGATCGTGGTGCTGGTCATCATCGGCCTGATCATGGGCTTGGTGGGGCCGCGCCTGTTTGGGCAGGCCGACAAAGCCAAGGTGCAGACCGCCAATACCCAAGTGAAAATGTTGCGTGGTGCATTACAGACCATGCGCCTGGATATCAGCCGCTGGCCCACTGAACAAGAAGGCTTGCAGCTACTAACCACCAAACCGGCCAATGCCGATGCTGCGCGCGGCTGGGCCGGCCCGTATCTGGACGAAGCGGTGCCGATGGATCCGTGGGGCAAGCCGTATCAGTATTCACCGCAGCCCAGCGGCAATAACCCGTTCACGCTGTATTCGTTTGGCGCGGATGGCAAGCCCGGCGGCGAAGGGCAGGATGCCGATCTTGGCTACACGCCCGGGCAGACTGCGACCAACCCACAATAATCGCGCGCCATGCGTCAGGCCGGTTTTACCTTGCTGGAAATGATCGTGGTGCTGGCTCTGTTGGGGTTGGTCACGGCGATGGTGGTGCCGTCGATGTTGCGCGGGATCGACAGTTGGCGACGGCAGGCGGCGATGGATGGCTTGCTCGATCAAATCCGCGCCTTGCCGGGGGTGGCGCGTGCCAGTGGCAAGACCGTGGTGATCGACGATAAAACGCTGGCATCGACAGCAGCGCCTTTGCAGATTGAAGCCGGCTGGACATTGGCAGCGCCGGTGCCGATGACGGTGGCCGGTAGTGGCGTGTGCAGCGGCGGGGAAGTAACGGTGGGCAATGCCTACGGGACGCGCAGTATCAAAATCGCCGCGCCGTTCTGTGACCCGGTGGTGGTGCCGTGATCCGCCGCACACAGGCGGGCTTCACCTTGTTGGAGGCCATCGTGGCGTTGGTGGTGTTCACCATGGGTGCGTTGGCCCTGTATGGCTGGCTGTCCACCAATATCATCACCTTGGACCGAATTCGGGCGCGGCAGCAAATGGAGCTGACCATGCACTCGGCATTGGATCTGGTGCGCCGCACCAACCCCATGGAAACCCCGGATGGGCAGCGCGAGGTGGGGAACTTGCGGGTGAGCTGGTCCAGCGTGTTGCTAGAGCCTGCCAAACCCAATGTGGTGCAGTCCGGGCGGCCCGGGATTTTTGTGGTGGGGCTGTATCAGGTCAGTGTGCGGGTGTCGCGCAATGGGCAGATCTTGCAGACTTTCGGCGTGCGTCAGGTCGGATGGAAGCAAGTGATGGCAACGCCGGTGGACATGTGATGCGGGCATCGTCATTGCAACGTGGCGGCATCCGTAGCGTCGCCCATGGCTTCACCTTGATGGAGATGCTGGTGACGCTGGTGCTGATTGCATTCGCCACCATGTTGATGTTTCAAATGCTGGGCAGCTACCGCGTTGCGCGTGAGCGCGTGCAGGCGCAGGCGGGGTTGATCGACCGGCAAACCCTGTTTCAGGCATGGTTTCGGGATAGCGTGCATGGCTTGTACGCGGCCCCCAATTTGCATATGGAAGGCAGTGCCGAGCAATTTTCCGGCACCACGCTGAATCCCCTGTATGCCTTGGAGGGCACTCCCACCACGTTTGCGTGGCAGCTACACAAGGCCGCCGATGGTGGTACCGAGGTGGCGTATGTCGAAGCCAATCAGGAACGCTGGCGTTTGCGTCTGCAAGGTGCCAGTGGTGCGCATTTCATTTATGTGGATGCCGCATCCAAACAAACCGATCGCTGGCCGCCACAATTTGGCCTGATCAACCCCGAAGGTTTACCGGCACTGGTGGGGCTGGTGCGTGACGGGGCAGACGATGGGGTGTCGCAGTTGGCTGCGGTGTTGGGCCCGCTGGAGCCACCCAAGCGGTTGTACGGCAACGAGCAGACCATGGAATGACGCAGTCCCGCCACCAATCTGGATTTGTGCTGGTGCTGGTGTTGGCCATGCTGGTGGTACTGGGCCTGCTGGCTGGTTCCATCGCGGCGGTGACCTCGCGCTTGTTGGAGCAGTCGCAGCAGCGTGCGCAGGCGATGCAAGATGCCCTGGACATGGACAGCACCCGCGCCACGGTGTTGTATCTGCTCAGCACCCAGCGCATGACCTTGGGCGGGCTGACCGTGGACAATATGGTGTCCGGGGGCGAGGACGGTGTGCGTCCGGCGGTTAGTGATGCCGATTTGGAGTCATGGCTGCCGATTGGCAATGAAGTGGCGTTGGACGGTCGCGCCAACCAAGGCTTGGGCGGCGCACGTTTTGCCCTGCAAGACGATTACGGCCTGTTTGGGGTGAACTGGAACCCCCCCGACAAGCTGGAAAAACTATTGGCGCAGGGGGGGCAGCCACGGCCAGTGTCGGCGGGCGCGCTGTTCAACCGGTTGATGGACTACCAAGACCGCGACGATCTGTACCGGCTCAATAGTATGGAAGCGGAAGGCTACCGTGCTGCCGGCATGGCCCCGCCCACCAATTTGCCGGTGGCCACGCCGATGGAGTTGATGCGGGTCATCGGTTGGCAGCAAGCGCTGTCCTATCTCAGCCCGGCCCAGATCAGTGCCACATTGACGGTGGAACCTGCCTCCATCGTCAATGTGAATACGGCCCCAGCTGCAGTATTGTTGACCGTGGACGGCATGGATGCAGAGAAAGCCGCGCGCACGATTGCGTTCCGGAAAGTTCAACCGTTCCTGAGTGCGTTGGCGTTTTCCGAGTTTCTGGGGCTGGAAAAGTCGATGGAAGCCCCGGTGGCCGTGTATCCTGCCGCGTCCGGCACATTGAAGCTGTGGCCTTCGCATGGAGGGCAGGTGACATTGATGCATTGGTCGATGACCCCGATTGAGGACAAGGGTCACCCTTGGCGCGAGGACTATGAGCTCATCCAATCCCAAGCCCCAGCAACGGACGCCGTTGCTGAACCGGTTCGCTCGCGGCTTTTCCGCAAGCCGGTGGCTGCGCGGCAGTAACGGGCTGCGGCAGCTGAGCGAAGGCGGCAACGGCCAGGAATGGCTGCTGGCGCGGCATCTGTGTGCCTATACGGTGCTGGAAGGTGCCGCGGTGCCCGCGCGTAAGCGCAAGGGCTTCGTGGACATGGCATTGGCGCGCTGGTCGCCGTTTGCCGATACCCAATCCCATGTGGAGTGGGTGGGCGATCGGGCGATGGTCTGGGCATGGTCACGGGCGCGGGTGCTGGCCGGTCCTGATGCGATTGACCTGCCATCACCGCGACGGATGCTGCCGGAGTCGTTGTTTCGGGATGCCCCGCAGGTCAGCGGTGAGCAGTTGGTGCAGCTGGACGAAGGCTTGGAAGGGCGGGTCTGGCGCGAACACGTGCTGGTGGCGTCACGCTGGTGGAGTGCTGCACCGGATCTGCACGACTGGAACGAGTTTCGGCGCGGCGCAGGCTTGTCGCCGGCCAGCGCTGTGCCTGACATCCTCGCCGCCAACTTGCAGCCGCAACCGTGGGTGGCGTCGGGCAGCCCTGACATTCGCGAGGCGTTTGGTCACTATCGCGGCTATCTGACCTTGGCGGCAGCGGGGGTTGCCACGGCGGTGCTGATGGCGCTGCTGGTTGGCGTGTTGGCGCTGAAAATTTCGATCTGGCAGGTGGATCGACAAATCGCTGAACAAGAACAGGCGCTGGATAAAATCATCACTGCGCGCGACAGCGCGCTGCAAGCACGTGCAGCGATCGATGCGCGCCTGTCGCTGCGGCCGCCGGCCGGGCAAGTGGAGTTGCTGGGGGTGGTGTCCGGCTTGATGCGCGGGCAATGGCAATTGCTGGAATGGAAATTGCCCGATGCGCGCACATTGGAAGTGACCGCCCGCATGACCAACCCGGATCCACGCGCCATCGTGAGTGCATGGGAAGCCTCGAAGCGGTTTACCGATGTCACCGCCGAATTGGGTAAACAGCCCAATAGTGTGGTGATCAAGGCGCATATCCAGCGCGCATCCAGCCGGGGGCCACAGCCATGAGCAGCCTGACAATGGCATCGCGTTTGCGCGGGATGCGTGAAGAGTGGCGCGGTAATGCACGCCTACGATTGGGCGTGATGGTGGCGGCAGCGGTGGCATTTTTGTATGTGTGCCTGGTGTTGATGGACTGGCGCAATGATTTGCACGCGCAGTATCAGCAGCGCACCTTGCAGCTTTACAAGATGGGCGCGCTGGCTGGGCAGGAGCATTGGCTGGGACGGGCGCAGAACGCCAAAGCCGCCGAAAAAGCATTGCAGGCGGAGATTCCCTACGCGGCCACGATTGGGCTAGCGCAGGCAGAGGCGCAAACCATGGTGCGCCAACTGATGACGGCATTCGGCAATAAATTGACCAGCGAAGCACGGCCGCCTGCGCAGGTAACTGGGCAGCCCGGCGTGTGGAAGGTGCCGGTGACTCTGCGTGGCGTGTTGAGCCAGCCGCAAATGCTGGAAATTTTGCGGCGGCTGGAGGATTCGGATCGGCTGGTCACGGTGGAAGAGTTTTCATTCACCTTTGTGCAGGGGCTGCCCAATATGTCGTTGACGCTGGCGGCGTATTACCGGGTGGGCACTGGCAAGCCGCAGGGAGCGAACGATGGCGCTGGTTGAACTTTTGCAGCGCAGGCGAATGACCGCCACCGTCGTGGCCGGCGCACTGCTGGGCAGCTTGGTGGGTTTGTTCTTGCCCATTCGTGCGGCCGATCCACCCAAGGCCGATGAGGCCACGTGGTCGCTGCCCAATGCGCAAGCACTCAAGCGCTTCAGTGACAACACCTATCAAGCGGTGCGCAGTGCCAAGTTCTGGGGCGATTTGCAGATGCCCGGCCAGCGCGGCAATGAGAAAAAAGCGACGGCGTGGGTGTTGACCAGCATCGTGACGCGTCCGTTGGTGCAGGTGTCGATCAGCGAACAAAGCAAGCAAGGCCAACCGGTGCAGACATGGGTGCGGATTGGCGGCAAGTTTCCGGATGGTGCGGTGCTGGACGCGGTGACCCGTGACCGCATTTGGTTTACCAAGGATGCGTGCAAGCACGTGCGGTCGCTCTACCAAAACCCGTTGCACCCCGATCCCGAGGGCTGCATCGGTGCGGATGGCAAACCGCTGGCACCGGCGGAGACCACCGCCAAGCCGGGGAGGCCAGATCCCGGCAAGCCCACCCCCGATAAGCCGACACCTAGCGGTACTCCACCCATGGTGCCAGCCCCTGGCACGACGTCACCCGCATCACCCTCTTCACGCAATCTTGTAGGCAAGCAACCGGCATGAATACTTTTCGTCCCCTTCTCGCGGCTACCGGTATTGCGCTATTGGCCGGCGCGTGCACGACACCCCGCCTAGTGCTGCCCGAACCCCTGCCCACGGCGACGCGTACCCAGCAGGAGGCTGCAACCTTGCTGGAGCAAACCAATGCACAGCCCATCCGACAGGGGCTGACCGTAGGTGACACCCCAGCCATTCCCGATAGCGGTGCGGCCAGTGTTTCTGGGTTGCAAGGTGAACCGATGCCGCCGCTGAAAGGTGGCGCGGTCAACGTGAATATCGAAGGCATGCCCGTGCCTGCTTTCATCAACGAATTTTTTGGACAAATTCTGGGCGCAGGCTTCCAGATGGATCTGCAAGTGTCGAAGATGAATGACCTGGTGACCCTGCGCACCGCAGGCCCGCAATCACCGAAGGAGTTTTACCGGTTGGCGGTGCAAGTGCTACGCAACTATGGGGTTGCAACGGATTACAGTTCCGGCACGGTGTTCTTCAGCCGTGCGCGGGAGGGTGCCGGCGTGGTGCCGCCGCTGGTGGTCAGTGGCCGTGCGCTGCCGGCGGTGCCGATCAGTCACCGTCCGGTATTTCAACTGGTGGAATTGCAGTCGGTGCGCGTCAATGACGTGACCAATCTGTTGAACGTGGCCTTCAAGTCATCCGATGCCTTGAATATCCAGCCCGATAGCAACCGCAATGCGGTCTTGCTGATGGGTCGGCCGGAATTGGTGCGGCAGGCGCTGGAGGCGATCAAGGTATTTGATCAGCCTTACATGCGCGGACGTGCCAGCGCACGCTTGGAGCCGGCGTTTGTGTCGGCGGATGAGCTATCCAAACGGCTGGTGGATGTGCTGAGTGCCGAAGGCTATGGTGCTTCGGTGTTCGCAGGTGGTGCCAGCGCGGGGGCGGCCATTTTGGTGCTGCCGGTCAACGCCGCCAACACCGTGCTGGTGTTTTCATCCGATCGCAAAGTCTTGCAGCACGCCATCGACTGGGCACGCAGTATCGACAAGCCCAATCCCACTGCCGGCACCGATGGCCTGTTCTATTACATGGTCAAAAATACCCGCGCCTCGGAATTGGCCAAAACCATCACCGGGATTCGCAATAATTCCGGCAGCAATACGGGCAGTGGCCGCGACGCCATTGATAGCAGCAAAGTTGGGCAGACTGCTACGCCTGCGGTCACCACTACGGCCAGCGCTGCGGCTGGTGCCATGTCTGGTGGTGATCTCACCGGCGGTAAATTGACCTTGGATGAGCCGCGCAATGCGCTGATTTTCCAGGGCAGCGGCACCGATTGGGGCCGCTTGTTGCCGTTGATCCAGCAAATGGACAAAGCACCACGGCAGGTGATGATTGAAGTCACCGTGGCCGAAGTCACCTTGACCGATGATCAGCAATTTGGTGTGGCGTGGATGGCGCGCAATGCCGATCTTGGTAAGTTCAACGGCAATATCAGTTCCGGCAAACTGGCGGCAGCCGGTGGTGGTGCTGGTTTGAGTTATCTCTTGGATATTGGTGGGCAAACCCGCGCCACCTTGACCGCACTGGCTAGTAAGAACCGCATCACCGTGCTGTCCACGCCGCGCTTGATGGTCAAAAGTGGTGAAGATGCCAGTATCGATGTCGGCACTGAGGTGCCCACCATCAGTGCACAGGCCACTTCGGGCATCCAGACCGGCGGCAATACCGGCATCATCCAAAGTATTCAGTACCGCAAGACCGGTATTTTGCTCAACATCAAACCAGTGGTGTATTCGGATGATCGGGTAGATATTGAATTGCGCCAAGAAGTCAGCGAGGCGCTGCCAATTGGTGCCGATTCATCGGTCAATTCCCCGGCCATCTTCAATCGCTCGGTTTCGACCAGCCTGAATTTGCGCGATGGCAGCGCGATTTTGATCGGCGGCTTGATGTCGCAACGTCGCACGGCCGGTGACAGTGGTGTGCCCTTCCTCAAGGACGTGCCGCTACTGGGCAATTTGTTCAAGTCACAGACGCATGGTAATAACCGCACCGAGATGGTGCTGATGATCGTGCCCTACATTCTTGAAACCGACACCCAGGCAGAAGAGTTGACACGGTCGTTGAGTCAGCGTTTTGAGCTGCTCGACTTAGCGCCCGCGACGGGCAATCCCAAGTCATTGCCGGCAGCACCGAAGGCCCCAGTGCCAAGCCCGTTGCCGGTGACACCGGCGTCGATGCCCGCAGTGAAGCCGCACTGAGTCTATCCAGCGTAGGCAACATGGCGAAGGTAAAAACCAAGGCAAACGCAGCAACGCCAACAACGCCGCCAGCGGTGGCGTTGCTGGTGCTAGGCATGCACCGCAGCGGCACCTCGGCGCTGACGCGGGTACTCAATTTGCATGGGGTGGCCTTGGGTGAAGACCTGATGCCGGCCGGCCCGGATAACCCGGCAGGGTTTTGGGAACATGCGGGTGTGGTGGCCATCCACGAGCGTCTCTTGGCGGCACTGGAGCGGAGCTGGGATGACCCGCGCCCATTGCCCGATGGCTGGCTGGCGTCGGCCGCCGCGCAAACGGCACAGAAGGCTTTGCTGGCCTTGGTGCAACGGGATTTTGCCGGGGTACCACTCTGGGCGATCAAAGATCCGCGCTTGTGTCGGCTGCTGCCCTTGTGGCGGCGCGTACTGGCGCAGTGCGGGGTGGCGCCGCGCATTGTGTTGGTGTCGCGCTCGCCGCAGGAAGTGGTGCATTCACTGGCGCGGCGCGATGCACTGCCACCGGCGATTGGTGAGTTATTGTGGGCGCGCTACTTGTTGGAGTCGGTGCAAGCCAGCACTGGCTGCCAACGCACCTTGCTGCGTTACGACGCATTGTTGGCCGATTGGCGCGGGCAGATGCAACAAGTGGCGCAAGCGCTTGGCATCGAACTGCAAGCAAGTGCCGCGCAAGCTGCGCAAATCGACGCCTTCCTCGACCCACAACTGCGCCATCATCAGTCCGACGATCGTGCAGAAAGTGATGCAGTGGCGGGCTTGCTGCCATTACTGACAACGCTTCCCGATGTTGCTGTGGCTGCACGCATCGAGCAGACATTTACAACACGGATGCAGCCGGCCGCCGCGCTCGTGGATGCCTATGCCGGCTTGCTTGCCAGCACTAGGGCCAACCTGCAGCACTTGCAGCAAGACGCTGACGCGATGCGCGGGCAGTTGGATACGCAAGGGCAATGGGGACGCAAGCTGGATGAGGCATTGCATGCCCTGCAACAGCGCCACGGCGAATTGACCGCCGAACACGCGCAGGCGGTGGCGTGGGCGCAAGGGCTGCAAGCCGAGTTGGATGCGTTGCAGGAGAGTTATCGCAAGGCCGAAGCTGAC
>NZ_DAOOUM010000052.1:0-15739 GCF_035369645.1 Thermomonas sp.
GGCTTGAATGAATTTTTAGGCGGCTGTGCCCACAACCCTGATTGTGGCTGAGGTGCTTCGCGACCACCTGAGAACAAGGGTGACACGGAGCGTTTCCGTGACCACTAGAAACACGAAGGCAATGCCAGGGTGGAGCGTCATACCGCTGGCGGACAGGCCGGCGAACAAGAGGAAAAGCGTGGGCAAAACGAAGAAAACCCGCAACGGAAAGAGCACATAGTTGAGCCATGCCAGCGCCGCACGCCGGAAAAGCAGGCCAAGGCCGCAAACGAAGATAGCGAGATATATGACCAAGATCCCTGCGACTTGCAATGCTGGGTGCGGTAGCCCGAAGGCAACGGTGCTTTGCCAAAGACTAGCTAGGCCAGAGCCACCGAGCATGCCCATAGCAACCCAAGCGACATACACTAGATCGAGTGCGCCAATTGCAACCACGGTTCGCTGGAGAGATGTCACGGTTCCCCCAATTTGTGCTGCCGCCTAACAACTAATTGATCCCAAAGCCGGGATGTGGACAAGTATGCACTGAGCGGAAGGGTGATGCTAGTCGGGAAAAACTGACCTTAAAACAAGCTGTTAGCCTCTGGTATGCATGATGCGCTGGCGACAACATGCTCACGATAAAGAGCCAACAGTGAGATGTGGCATGGACAGTTTGTCGATATGGGTATCGAAGCAGGGTGTAACGCATCAGCCTGTACAGTCGCCGGGGTTGTTGGAGGCTATTCGCCAGCGTTGTCGGGTGAAGCATTACAGCTTGCGTACGGAGCAGGCGTATGTGGCGTGGGTGTGGCGGTTTATTCGGGCGAATGATGGGCGGCATCCTCGTGCGATGGGGAAGGCGGAGGTGGAGGTGTTTCTCACCCGGTTGGCCACGGTGGGGAAGGTGGCAGCATCGACGCAGAATCAGGCGTTGGCGGCGTTGCTGTTTTTGTATCGTGAAGTGTTGGCCTTGGATCTTCCGTGGATGGAAGACGTGGTGCGGGCGAAGCGGCCGCAGCGGGTGCCGGTGGTGCTTTCGCGGGCAGAGGTGGATCGCTTGTTGGTGATGTTGGATGGTCAGGTTTGGCTGATGGCTTCGCTGTTGTACGGCTCTGGTTTGCGACTGCTGGAATGCTTGCGCCTGCGCGTCAAAGACGTGGATTTTGATCGCAATGAAATTACGGTGCGTGCAGGCAAGGGGAATAAGGATCGACGGGTTCCGCTGCCGCAGCGCTTGCGCGGGGCATTACAGCAGGCGCTGTGTCGGGTGCGGGTGTTGCATGCGCAGGATCGTGCGGCTGGGGTGCCGGGCGTGTGGCTGCCGCAGGCATTGGAACGGAAGTATCCCAACGCGGGCTTGGACTTGGCTTGGCACTATGTGTTTCCTGCGGCGAGAATTTCCAAAGATCCTCGCAGTGGGGTCGTGCGCCGGCATCATGTGGATGAAGCGGTGTTGCAGCGTGCAGTGCAGGCCGCGCGCAAAAAGGCGGGTATCGACAAGCTTGTGACCTGTCACACGCTGCGCCATTCATTTGCGACGCATTTATTGGAAGCGGGCTACGACATTCGCACAATCCAAGAATTGCTGGGCCATAAAGATGTCGCCACGACGCAGATCTACACGCATGTACTCAATCGCGGTGGGCGTGGGGTGCGCAGTCCGCTCGATGGGTAGTCCCTTGGGTGGATAGTTGGTTGGCATGGCGTCTTGCGTGGCGCATGCGCACAGGCCGATCTCTGTCACGCTGTGGTAGCGTCATGGGTTTCCAAACGCCGATGGAGCGTGCCATGTCGCAGTTGTCCAATGCCTGTCATATCGTGAGTGTGGCGGCCGGTCTTGCCCTTGCCGGTAGCGCCGCCGCACAAACCCCGCCACAGGACGACCCGTATGCATGGTTGGAGGATGTCAACGGCGCAAAATCGCTGGACTGGGTGAAGGCGCGCAACGCCAAGGCCGAAGCAGAAATCGCCGGCAGCGTGCAGTTCAAAACACTGGAAGCGCAAATCCGCGCCAGCTTGGATTCCACCGCCAAGATTCCGGGCGTGGAAAAGATTGGCGATTACTACTACAACTTCTGGAAAGACGCCCAGCACCAGCGCGGCCTGTGGCGGCGCACCACACTGGCCGAATACCGCAAGCCCGAACCGGCGTGGGAAACCGTGCTGGATCTGGATGCGCTGAACCAGCAAGAAGGCGCGAAGTGGGTTTGGCACGGTGCCAATTGCCTGCGGCCCAAGTACCAGCGTTGCTTGATTGCGCTCTCGCCGGGCGGCTCCGATGCCGATGTCACCCGCGAATTTGATTTAAGCACCAAGCAGTTTGTGGCCGATGGCTTTTATCGCCCAGAAGCCAAGGGCGGGCTGGGCTGGATTGATGACAACACCGTCTATGTGTTCACCGATTTTGGCAAGGATTCGCTGACCAGTTCGGGCTATCCGCGCATCGTCAAAACATGGACGCGCGGCACCCCGCTGGCATCGGCCAAGACCGTGTACGCCGGCAAGCCCGATGACATGTACATCTCGGCGATGCACGACGACACCCCCGGGTTTGCGCGCGATTTTGTCAGCCGCACCTTGGCCTTCTACAACGATGAGCTGTACCTGCGCGGCAAAGACGGGCAGCTGACCAAGATCGATGCGCCCAACTCGGCGCAAAAAGGCGTGCATAAAGAATGGTTGTTGTTGGAGCTGCGCGAACCCTACAGCGCCGGCGGCCAAACTTATGCGGCGGGTGCGCTGATCGTTATCAATTTTGATGCATTCATGGCCGGCAAGCGTGATTTCACCGCGTTGTTTACACCCACCGACCACGCCGCGCTGGCTGGGTACACCTGGACTCGGGATCATCTGATTTTGAATGTGATGGAGGACGTGAAAAATCAGCTGTCGGTGCTCACGCCGGGCAAGGATGGTTGGGCGAAGACCACCTTTGTGGGTGCGCCCACCATCGGCACCGTGGGTGTGGCAGCGGTGGATGCCGATGACAGCAATGCGGTGTGGTTGACCAGCACCGACTTTTTGTCGCCCACCACCTTGTCGCTGGCCGATGTGGGGCAAACACCCGAAGTGTTGAAATCCAACCCGGTGTTTTTTGATGGCAGCAAGGATGTGATCGAGCAGCACTTTGCCACCTCGAAAGATGGCACCCAAGTGCCGTATTTTTTGGTGCGCCCGAAGACGTTGAAATACGACGGCAAAACACCGACGTTGTTGTACGGCTACGGTGGCTTTGAAATCTCGCTGACCCCCAGTTACTCCGGCGCGATTGGCAAGGGTTGGTTGGAAAAAGGCGGCGTGTATGTTCTGGCCAATATCCGCGGCGGTGGCGAATACGGCCCGCGTTGGCATCAAGCCGCACTCAAAGCCAGCCGCCACAAAGCCTATGAAGATTTTGCGGCAATTGCCGATGACCTGGTGGCACGCAAGATCACCTCGCCGCAGCATCTGGGCGCCATGGGTGGCAGCAATGGCGGTTTGTTGATGGGCAATATGCTGACCCAATATCCGGAAAAATTCGGCGCGATTGTGGTGCAGGTACCGTTGCTGGACATGAAGCGCTACAACCATCTCTTGGCCGGCGCCTCGTGGATGGCCGAATACGGCAACCCCGACACCAGCGATTGGGATTTCATCCAAACCTTCTCGCCGTATCACCTGTTTGATGCGAAGAAAGACTACCCGCCGACCTTGTTCACCACCTCCACCAAAGATGACCGCGTGCATCCGGCACACGCACGCAAGCTGATGGCAAAGATGGAAGCGGCCGGCAAAAACGTGCGCTATTACGAGAACATCGAGGGCGGGCATGGTGGTGCGGCCAACAACGCGCAGGCCGCGCACATGAGTGCGTTGGCGTACACCTTCCTGTGGCAGCAATTGACCAAGTGATGCGCTGACGATGACGCTTCCCATCCCACCCCGCGCTGCCCGGCACCCGCACACCGTCACCGCACCGCACGGTGCGCAGCGGCAAGACCCGTATTACTGGCTGCGCGATGATGCGCGTGCCGCCGTCGACGTGTTGGCCTATCTGCATGCCGAAAACACCTACGCCGACGTGCTCTTGGCCAACAGCAAAGACGTGCAAGATGCGCTGTATGACGAGACCGTGGCGCGCATCCAGCAAGACGATGCCAGCGTGCCGTTCCGCGAGCGCGGCTATTGGTACTACGCGCGTTTTGAAACCGGCAAAGACTACCCCATCCATGCACGCCGCAAAGACGCCCCGGGCGTGGATGCGGCATCCATTCTTGCGGCCAATGCGGCCGCCGATTTTGTCGGCGAAGATATCCTGCTGGATGTCAACGCACTGGCCGCCGGCAAAGACTATTACAGCGTTGGCGCGTACGCGGTCAGCCAGGACAACGCGGTGTTGGCCTACGCCGATGACAGCAATGGCCGCCGCCAATACACCCTTCGTTTTCGCGCTATGGACGGCACCCGCACGTTTTCTGAAACCATCGAAGGTGCGTCTTCCGACTTGGTCTGGGCCGACGATAACAAGACCCTGTTTTACATCGAAAACGACGCCGAGACCTTGCTCACCGTGCGGGTCAAAAAGCACGTCATCGGCACCGACCCCAAAGACGACCCGGTGGTCTACGAGGAAACCGATGATAGTTTCTACATGGGGATCGAACGCAGCCGTGATGACAACTTCATCCTCATTCGTTTAAGCAGCACGGTGTCCGATGAGTTGCGTTATGCGTCGGCCCGTGACCCGCGTGACTTCAAAGTGCTGGCGGCGCGTGCGCGCGATGTGGAGTACGACGCCGATCATTTTGGCGGGCGTTGGGTAATCCGCACCAATGCTGATGGTGCGCAGAACTTCAAAGTGGTCACCGCCAACGATGACGCCACCGAGCGCACGCATTGGCACACACGGGTGACGCACCGTAGCGATGTGTTGATCGAAGACGTTGCACTGTTCGAAGGTTTTACCGCCATCGCCGAACGCAGCGGTGGTTTGGAGCGCCTGCGCATCCTCAAGCCCGATGGCAGCAGTCAATACGTGGCGGCCGATGAGCCGGCGTATTCAATGGGGCTAGAGGTCAATAGCGAACCTGCAAGCCCATGGCTGCGCTACAGCTACACATCGATGACCACGCCGGCCACGACATACGCGTTGAACGTGGTGACCGGCGAGCGCCGTTTGCTCAAGCGCCAGCCGGTGCTTGGCGGCTATGACCCCGCGCACTATGTCACCGAACGCCGATGGGCCACTGCGCGCGATGGTAGCCAAGTTCCCGTGTCCATCGTCTATAAAAAGGGGTTTGAAAAAAACGGCACCGCCGCGTTGTTGCAATACGCTTACGGCAGTTATGGTTTGTCGATGGATCCGGGGTTTTCGGTGGCGGTGATCAGCCTGCTAAATCGCGGCATGGCTTATGCAATTGCGCATGTTCGCGGTGGGCAGGAAATGGGCCGCGCTTGGTATGACGATGGCAAATTACTGCACAAGCAAAACACCTTCACTGATTTTATTGATGTGACGGATTTTTTGGTGCAGCAAGGCTATGCCGCACCCCACCGCGTGGCTGCGCACGGCGGCAGCGCCGGCGGCTTGCTGATGGGGGCGATTGCCAATATGGCACCTGAAAAATATCGGGTGATCCTCTCGCAAGTCCCCTTTGTGGATGTGGTGACAACCATGCTGGACCCCAGCATTCCGTTGACCACCAACGAATACGACGAATGGGGCAACCCCGAAGACCCTATCTATTACGATTACATTCTGCGCTATTCACCTTACGATAACCTTGCTGCGCAAGCCTATCCGGCGATGTTTGTGGGCACCGGGCTGTGGGACTCGCAAGTGCAATATTGGGAGCCGGCCAAATACGTGGCGCGCCTGCGCATGCTGAACACATCCGCCGCGCCGGTCGTGTTTCGCACCAATATGGAAGCCGGCCACGGCGGTAAATCCGGCCGCTTCCGCCGCTACCGTGAGCAAGCGGAAATGTATGCCTTCATGCTGGAGCAACTCGGTGTACCGCAGTAAACAAACGCCCTTGCTTGTTCCCGCTCCCGCTTGCGGGAGAGGGTGCCCGCAGGGCGGGAGAGGGCCGTGCGCCGTACCACCAAAGGACGCGCGACAGTCGCCCAAGGCGCGGGTACACTGCGGCGATGATCAAGCGCATCGTTTTCCTCGCCCTGTTACTGAGCTCCTTGGCTGCCTGCGGCAACAAAGGCCCCTTGGTCTTACCCGATAAAAAACCCGCCGACGCGCCCGTGCCGGCAGCAACGTCTGGCACCCATCCCGCCACTCCCACGCCCGGCGCACAAACCTCACAAGAATGAGCGCACCGGCGATGCAGTTTTCCAAGATGCACGGTGCCGGCAATGATTTTGTGATGCTGGATTTGCGCGATGGTGCATCGCCACCCACGCCGGCGCTGTGCGCGCAATTGGCGCATCGCCGTTTTGGCGTTGGTTGCGATCAGATTTTGACCATCGAATTGGCCACCGATGCCGATGTGGTGGCGCGTTATCGCATCTGGAATGCCGATGGCTCGGCCTCGGGCCAATGTGGTAACGGCGCACGTTGTGTTGCGGCGTGGCTGGTGCGTGCTGGTGCCGCACCGGCGCAAGCCGGGTTTGTGATTGAAAGCCCCGCCGGCCGTCATGCTGTGCAACACGATGGCCACGGCGGCTATGTCATCGACATGGGCGCGCCGCGCTTTGCGCCTGCGGACATCCCGTTGCTGGGGTTTGTGGAAGGCGGCAGCTACGCGCTGGATCTTGATGGCGAAACATTGCACGTGGGTGCGGTGTCGATGGGCAACCCGCATGCGGTCATCGAGGTGGACGACGTGGCCACTGCCGCAGTACTGCGAATCGGCCCGGCGGTGCAGGCCAGTGCGGCGTTTCCCAATTCGGCCAATGTCGGCTTTGCGCAAGTGCTCGCTCCGGATCACATTCGCCTGCGCGTGTTCGAGCGCGGTGTGGGTGAAACCTTGGCTTGCGGCAGCGGTGCCTGTGCGGCGGTGGCGGTGTTGGCACGGCGCGGACGCGTGCTGCACGATGCCGACGTGCAAGTGGACCTACCCGGCGGCAGTTTGCGCATTCGCAATAACACCGCAACAGGCACCGTGTTGATGGCTGGGCCTGCCACATTCGTGTTTGAAGGAGAGTGGTTGTGACGATGGATTTCAACGAGACCACCGAAAAACTCGGCGGGCATGACGTCGCTGCTTGGCTGCGTCGGCATCCTCATTTTTTGCAGCAATTTCCGGATTTGGCGCAAAGTCTGGTGGTGCCGCGTGAGAGTGGTGCCACTGCATCGCTGGCCAGTTATCAATTGGAAATTTTGCGCGAAAAAAATCGCGAGTTAACCCAACGCCTGCATGAGTTGTTTGCCACCGCGCAAGACAACGAGCGGCTGGCGGTGCGCGCGCATCAATTGACCTTGGCCTTGATGAAGCAAGCCAGCGCCGCCGACACCCTGCGTGCGATGGCGGCGGCATTGGCTGAAGATTTTCATGGCGATTTGGTGCGCGTGGTGGTCTTTCACGCCATCGAAAGTTTGGAAGCGGCCGACTGGCTGCAAGTGATCGCCGCCGATAGCCCGCGACTGGCCACCTTCCGCGACATTCTGGGTAACAACGAGCCGATCTGCGGCCGCCTGCATCCAGACAAAAACGCCCTGCTGTATGGCGTGCGTGCCGAAGACGTGCAAAGCACCGCGTTGCTGGTGCTGCCGGGGGTTGGGCTGGTGGCGGTGGGCAGCCGTGATGGCAACCGGTTCTTCCCTGGCATGGGCACCTTGTTTTTGCGGATGATGGGCGAAGCCTTGGCGGCGGCGTTGGCGCGCTTCCCGCACGCATGAGATGAGCACGGCCCACCCGGTCGCGGACTTCCTGACCCATTTGGCGGTTGAGCGGCAAGCCTCTGCGCACACGCTGGATGCCTATCGCCGCGACTTGGCGGCCTTGTCGCAGTGGGCGGGTGACCGCGACCTGCTGACGTTGTGCGGTGATGACTTGCGTGCGTTCATCGCCAGCGAACATCGTCGCAAGCTGTCGGCCAAAACCTTGCAGCGCCGATTGTCGGCCTGCCGCAGTCTGTACCGTTGGCAGCTCAAACACGGCCATATCCACAGCGACCCCTGCGCGGGGGTGCGCGCACCCAAAGCGGCGCGCAATTTACCGCAGGTTCTGGATGTGGACGAAGCGGTGCAATTGGTCGCGTTGCCCACCGATGCACCGCTGGGCCTGCGCGACCGCGCGCTGTTGGAATTGTTTTACTCCTCGGGCCTGCGGTTGTCGGAAGTGTGTGGCCTGCGTTGGCAAGATCTGGATATTGCACAGGGCCTGGTGACCGTGTTGGGCAAGGGCAGCAAGCAGCGCATCGTGCCGGTGGGTTCGCATGCACGTGCGGCGCTACGCGACTGGCAGCAAACCGCGCATGCAGCGCAAACCGCCTTCGTGTTTCCAGGCCGCGCCGGCAAGCAAATTTCGGCGCGCGCCATTCAACTGCGCATCAAGCAATTAGCCAGCCGCCAAGGCGTGCTCAAGCGCATTCATCCCCATTTGTTGCGGCACAGTTTTGCCAGCCATGTGCTGGAGTCCTCGGGCGATCTGCGCGGCGTGCAAGAACTGCTGGGGCATGCGGATATTTCCACCACCCAGATCTATACCCACCTCGACTTTCAACACCTTGCCAAGGTGTATGACGCCGCGCATCCACGCGCCAGGCGCAAACGGTGACGCGCGGTTACGGCAGCCCGCGAATCCCGCCAAACGGGCGGCGTGCTTGCAGCACATGCCAACTGTCGATTTCCAGTGCGGTGTCGTACTGCGCATCCAATCCGCGCCGTTGCACGGCGGCGACAAACGCGCGATAACGATCTTCGATTTGTTCACCCCAGCGTGCCACTTCTGCGGCCTGCGGGTGGATGCGACGTTGATACAGCGGCTGCGGCACATGCACGACGTGGGTGGTTTCCGATAGGCGCAGACACAGGTCGTAATCGGCGGCATCGGGATAGTCATTGCGATAACCGCCAGCAGCGCGATACGCAGCGTGGCGCAGCAAGCGCAGCGGTCCGGTCATGCAATCCAAAAGCAGCGCATCGGGCGAATACGGCAGCTCGCACAGCGGCCCCGGCCCCAGCACGCGGCCCTGTGCGTCGATCAACACATGCCGGCTATAGGCCATGCCGGCATCGGGCTGGGCCAGCAGTGCCGCATGCAAGGTGGCCAATGCGGTGGGGGCCAGCGTATCCGCGCCATCCAGCACGCATAGCCATTCGCAGGGGCTGGCGTTGGCCGCATCGGCCAATGCGGTGATGGCGGTGATCGTATCGACGCACACCGCGTTGACGTGCAGCTGCGGCCAATCAGCGGCCAATACCCGCGCGCGCGCTGCGGCGGTGGCGTTGCTGGGGCATAACTGGGCCTGCCAATGCGGGAAGGTCTGCGCCTGCAAACTGGTCAGCGTCTGCGCCAGAAATGCGCCATCGCCTTGCACCGGCACCAGCACACAAATCGTTGCATTGGTATCGCAAGCACTCATGCCGATGGCACCAGCGGTGATTGCGGTTTGGGTTTCAGCACATGCCGCGCGCGAATGCCCAAGGACAGGCTGTGGCTGCCGGCCATGCCGCGCCGCTGCAAGGCGCGCTCAACGGCCGCAAACGAGCTGCGCACTTGCCGCAATCGCTGGCTCACCGACACCGAACCTTGGCGGATGCGATAGCGATACAGCGGTTGCGGCAGATAGCCGATGGCGCAGGTTTCCGACAAGCGCAGGCACAAATCGTAATCGGCCGATTCGTCGATACTGGCGTCCACGCCACCGGCTGCGCGATAGGCTTCGCTGCGGATCAGGCGAAAGTGATAGGTCATAAATTCCACCAGCAGCTTATGGGCCGAATACGGCGTGGCAAAACGCCGCCCCGGGCCTAGTAGTGCGCCGGCTTCGTCGATTTCGACATATTGCGAATACGCCATCCCCAACTGCGGTTGTGCTTGCATGAAGGCCAGCATGGCCGCTAGCGCCATTGGCTCCAGCAGATCATCGGAATCGAGCACACCCACGAATGCGCCCCGCGCCTGCGCCAGTGTCTGCGCCAATGCGGCGGGATTGCCGTGGTTGCGGCCATCACCCAGCAAGCGAAAACGCGAATCCCGCGCGGCATAGGCGGCGGCGAGTTGCGCACTGCCGTCGGCGCTGCCGTCGTCCCACAGCAGGGCTTCCCAATGCGGGTAGTCCTGCGCCAGCAAGCTATCCAACGCCGCCGGCAAGTAGTGCGCGGTGTTGTAGATGGGGACGGCAATGCTGATCAAGGGCGGGGTCATCGTTGAATTCTGACGCAATTGGGATGCTTGAAGCCGGGGCCACCGCCCCCACATTGTCCGTTCAACGGAGAAAACGATGGATCCCAGCCAAAACCCCACGGTGTTTCATGCCACCACGATTGTTTCGGTGCGCCGCAACGGCCAGGTGGTGATTGCCGGTGACGGGCAAGTGACCTTAGGCCACACGGTGATGAAAGCCAACGCGCGCAAAGTGCGCCGCTTGGGCAAAGATGGCCGCGTGTTGGCCGGGTTTGCCGGTGCCGCCGCCGATGCGTTTACCTTGTTTGAGTTGTTTGAAGCCAAGCTGGAAAAGCACGGCCAGCTGACCCGCGCCGCCGTCGAGATGGCCAAAGATTGGCGCACCGAGCGCCGCTTCGGCAAGTTGGAAGCCTTGCTGGCGGTGGCCGATGCGGACACCTCGCTGATCATCAGCGGCACCGGCGATGTGATTGAGCCGGAAGATGGCCTGATCGCGATTGGCTCCGGCGGCATGTATGCACTCTCTGCCGCGCGTGCGTTGCTCGCGCACACCGCACTGGACGCCCAAGCCATCGCCACCGAAGCACTGAAAATTGCCGGCGATATTTGCATTTACACCAACCAAAACATCGTGGTGGAAACCCTTTAAAGCTGTCATTTCCGCGAAGGCGGGAATCCAGCGTTTGCCGATATCTAAAACTGGATCCCCGCCTTCACGGGGATGACGAGCAAGAGACATGCACAAAATCGACACCGATTCCTCCTCCATGACCCCGCGTGAAATCGTGGCCGAACTCGACCGCCACATCATTGGGCAACATGCCGCCAAGCGCGCGGTGGCGATTGCCTTGCGCAACCGCTGGCGGCGTGCACAGTTAGCCCCCGAGCTGCGCAATGAAGTGATGCCGAAAAATATTTTGATGATCGGCCCCACCGGCGTGGGCAAAACCGAAATCGCGCGGCGGCTGGCCACACTGGCCAATGCCCCGTTTGTGAAAGTGGAAGCCACCCGCTTCACTGAGGTGGGCTATGTGGGCAAGGATGTGGAACAGATCATCCGTGACCTGGCCGATACCGCGGTGAAGTTGTACCGCGCGCAGGCACGCAGCAAGGTGCGCACCCAGGCCGAAGAACGCGCTGAAGAGCGCATCTTGGATGCCCTGTTGCCCAAGCGCGAAGGCGCGCCGGGGTTTGGCTTCAATGCGGCCAATACCACCACCATTGATATCGGTGCCGAACCTTCCTCGCAGGAGTCCGCGACCCGGCAAAAACTGCGCAAGCAATTGCGCGCCGGTGAATTGGACGCGCGTGAGGTGGAGTTCGACATCGCCATGAATATCGGCGTGGACATCATGACCCCGCCGGGCATGGAAGAGATGGGCCAGCAATTGCGACAGATGTTTGGCCAAGTAGCAGGCAGCAAAACCCACAAAAAAGCCTTGACCATCAAGGCCGCACGGCCGATGTTGATTGAAGAAGAAGCGGGCAAATTGATCAACGAAGACGAGGTGCGCGAGGCCGCGATCGATGCCTGCGAGCAGCACGGCATCGTGTTTATCGACGAGATCGACAAAGTGGCCAAGCGCAGTGAAGGCTACGGCGCGGATGTCTCCCGCGAAGGTGTGCAGCGCGACTTGTTGCCGCTGGTGGAAGGCAGCACCGTGAGCACCAAATACGGCGCGGTGCGAACCGACCATATCTTGTTTATTGCCAGCGGCGCATTCCACTTGGCCAAGCCCTCGGATTTGATCCCAGAGATGCAAGGCCGCTTCCCGATTCGGGTGGAACTGGGCGCGTTGGGCAAAGACGATTTTGTGCGCATCCTGACCGAGCCCAAGGCCGCCCTAACCAAGCAATATGTGGAGTTGATGGGCACCGAAGGCGTGCAACTCACTTTTGCCGACGAGGCGGTTGCACGGCTGGCCGAGATCGCCGCACATGTAAACGAGCGCCAAGAAAACATCGGCGCGCGCCGCTTGCACACGGTGCTGGAACGCCTGTTGGAAACCTTGAGTTTTGAAGCCCCCGACAAGGGCGGCAGCGTCACCATCGACCGTGCGTATGTAGACGCGCATTTAGGCGAGCTGGCGCAAGACCCGGATTTGAGCCGCTACATTCTGTGACCACGCACGGTGCCGGCGTTGGCCGACACCGTGGCTTATTCCATCAAACGTGCAAACTATACGTGCCGTAGATCGCGGCCTCTGCCAGCACATGCCCGTGCATCGCACGTAGTAAATCGCCGGCGGTAAATGCCGCTGGCAACGGCAGTGTGGCCACATCCAGCGCAAACACGCGGAAAAAATACCGATGCGTGCGCAGATCGTGTGGCGGTGGATACGGGCCGTCGTAGCCAAAATACTGCCCAGCCATCGCCGCATCGCCGGCAAACCAGCCGGTGTAATCGTTCAAGCCGGTGAGGCCGCCGGCATCATGACCCTGTGGTTTGCCCTTGGCGGTCAGGCCGTGGCTGCAACTGCCCGCCGCGATTTCGCGCACATCTGCAGGAATATTGGCCACCACCCAATGCACAAAATCTCCGCGTGGATGCGCCACCGGAATCGGCGTTGCCGCATTGGCCACCAGCGCGCCATCGGTGGGCGCATCGGTGTCGGTGCACAACAAGGCAAACGATTGCGTGCCCGCCGGCACGTCACCCCACGCCAGATGCGGGTTGCAGTTGCCGCCAAACCCATTGCCGTGTTCGGCACCTAGGGCGAATTCGGCGGCGAGTGTATGCCGGTGTTCAAAACTGTTGCTGTGGATGTGCATGCGCGTCTCCGTGTGGACGATGCGTGCAGTGTGGGCGTGGTTGTTGCGGGCATCAAGCCAAGGCGGCCAACAATGTTTGTGCCACCCAGCGTTCGGCATAACCATCGAGGGATGCGCTTTCGATAAAGCCACAATGGCCGCCATGGTTGGCCAGTTCAAGTGTCACCTGCGAATAGGCGGCGATGCGATGAAATTCGGCCAGCGGGATCACCGGGTCATCGGCGGCCATCAACACATCGGCGGGCAACTGCAAGTCTTGCAAGCGCCCGCAGGCGATCGAATAGCCATCGAAATACGCCTCCAAATCCGCAAAGTCGGTGTTGTTGCGCACCATCCAGTCGGTCAGTGCACGCATCGGCAATTGCAGGACATCGTTGCCAAAACGGTGCGCCTGCGGAAACAGCGCACGCTTGCGTGCCAGCGACTGCCGCCATTTGCGCTCGAAATAGTGCAGATATATTGCCGGGCCGGTTTCCATTTGCTCCATCGCCCCGGCAGGGTCCAGCAGCGGGCACACCGCTGCCACATGGCGCAGCGGCAGGCCGGCGGCGGGCGCACGCAGGGCCAGCCGCAGCGCGAAATTACCGCCCAGCGAATAGCCCGCCGCCAGCAGCGGCAAGTCTGGCCATTGCTGGGCGATGACGCCGGCGGCATCCACCACTTCGTCGATGCGGTTGGAGTGGAACAAGCCTTGGTTGAGGTGGTGGCTGCCACCATGGTCGCGGAAATTCAGCCGAAACACCGCGCAGCCTGCGTGAAGCAAACGTGCGGCGGTCAGGCGCATATAACTGGACTCGGCGCTGCCTTCCCAGCCATGCAACAGTAAAACCAGTGCGCGTGGCGTGGTGTGCATGGGCAGGCTGGCAATGCCTTGCAGGCGCACGTTGCTGCGCAATGTCAGCAACATGGGCCGATGTTGGGCGCGGGCCTGGCGCAGGCGCACTCGGCCGCGCGCGCTGCGCAGTGGACTGGATGCCAGCAGCGACTGCGCATGCGGATTGCGCAGCCAGCGCGGGCAGACGTAAGGGGAGGGGGTCAGGCTCACCGGGACTCAGGCTTGCGCCATCGCCTGTGCGATCTGTTCGCGTGCCAACTGCGCCATTCCGCGCCGGCCGCTGTGATTGGCGGGCAGGATGGGGGGCAGAAAGCACACCCGCACCGGGCGCACCGGCTCTCCCAGCAGGCGCAGCAAGTTGCCGACAAAATGCTCACGCGGAGCAAATGCGACGATGGCTTGCGCACTGCACCGCACGCCGTAGCACAGGGCAACTGGTTGCACCGGCGCAGTGGCGTCTACCGCCGCGGTGAAAATGCGCGCGTGGAACGGCCCCAGTGTGTGGCCATCACGCGTGCCACCTTCCGGGAACGCGGCGACGGCACGGCCGGCGCGTAGGCGCTGCGCCATTTCGGCCATCACCAATCCTAGCGAATCGCCATTGCCGCGTTGCAGGAAAATTGTTTCTGCTTGCGCCACCACCCAGCCAATCAGTGGCCAACTGCGAATTTCGGATTTGGCAATGAAACCCATCATGTGTTGCGAATGCAGCACCATGATGTCGATCCAGCTGACGTGATTGGCCACGAACAACGTGCCACCTGCTAGGGGTGTGCCTTCGCGGTGCAAACGCATGCCAAAGATCCACAGCAAGCTGCGTGCGTACCAGCGCACCGCTGTGTGTGACAGCCAGCCGCCACCGCCCAAGGCAATCAGTACCAGCACAATGGGCAGATCGATCAGCGCATGCCAAAGCAGCAAGGGGCTGCGCAAGCCATAGCGCAGCACGCGCCATAGGCGTGCGTTGGTAGAGAGGTGGTTGGTCATGCGGGAAATGGCGTTCAAAGCGGCGGCGGGAACCACGGGCAGTATTATCCGCCAGCTGCGGGTGGCTGCGGCAACACCGCCAAGGTAATTCGGCTGATGCACACCGGCAGGCCATCTTGGTCTTCGATGCGAATTTCCCACACCTGCGTGCTGCGACCAATGTGGATGGGTCGCGCAGTCCCGATCACGCTGCCGTTGCGCACCGCGCGCAGGTGATTGGCGTTGATTTCCAGGCCCACCACCGCATTGCCGCCAGCCAGTAACATGCCGGCGCTGCTGCCTAGGGTTTCTGCGAGTGCCACCGATGCACCACCGTGCAACAAGCCATAAGGCTGATGGGTGCGCGCGTCCACCGGCATGCTGGCGCGCAGATAGCCATCGCCTAATTCGGTGAAGACAATGCCCAGCGCCGCCATCATGGTGTTGGCGGAGCGGGCATTCAGAAGGTCTAGGGTGACGCCTTCCGGCCATTGCGTGGCGACACTGGACAATGTGTGGCTCAGCCGACCCGGAACGCGCTGGGACGCCAGCTACGGACATAGGAGTCATTGCCGCGGCCGCCGTAACCGCTGCTGCGGCCATAGCCAAAACCGGCTTCACGCTCGCGGCGCACGTGCATACGCTCGACCAGCTCCTCGCGGCGGCCATCCAGCCAATCGGTACGACCTAAGCTGGCCGGATCAACGCCGCGCTGCTTGGCTTCGCGTGCACGGTAATCGCAAAAATCATCATAGGCGTCGAGTTCGTGGGCCAGCTCACGCACCGACAATTCGATCATCACCGCATCGTCAAGGAAGCCCAGCACCGCAACATTGTCGGGGATGATGTCATTGGGGTCGGCGAAATAAGCCAGTGCGCCCAGCACGCGCTGGCGGTCGGC
>NZ_DAOOUM010000053.1:0-15548 GCF_035369645.1 Thermomonas sp.
TCCGACATCAATTTTATGGTGACCCACGCACGCGGCTTGGTGTGTCTGTCGCTGACCCGCGAGCGCTGCGCGCAGTTGGGGCTGAACCCGATGGTGCGCGACAACACCTCGCAGCACCACACCAATTTCACAGTCAGTATCGAGGCGGCCGAAGGCGTCACCACCGGCATCAGCGCGTACGACCGTGCGCATACGGTGCGCACTGCGGTGCGTCCGGATGCCAAGCCCGCCGACCTCAACCAGCCGGGGCATATTTTTCCGTTGATGGCGCAGCCCGGCGGCGTGCTCAACCGCGCCGGGCATACCGAAGCGGCGGCGGACTTGGCCTTGCTGGCCGGGTTTGAACCGGCTGGCGTGTTGGTGGAAATCCTCAATGCCGATGGCAGCATGGCGCGCCGCCCGCAGTTGGAAGTGTTCGCGCGCGAGCATGGCTTGAAGATTGGCTCCATCGAAGGGCTGATCCGCTACCGGCTGGAAACCGAACACACGGTGGAGCGCATCGACAGCCGCAGTATTGACACTGACCACGGCACCTTCACCCTGCATACCTATCGCGACCGCTTGAGTCGCGGGTTGCATTACGCGCTGGTGCGTGGCGAGGTGGCGGGGGATGCGCCGGTGCTGGTGCGCGTGCAACTGCAAAACCCGTTGGCCGATGCCCTGCATTGGCGGCGCGATGATTTTGGCCCGCTGACCGGCGATGTGCTGGCGCTGCTGGCGGCCAGCGAACGCGGTGTGTTGGTGCTGTTGGGCGATGTGCCGGAGGCCGAGGCCATCTTGGCGCGCATTCGCCAGCAACCGGCAGCGGCGGCCTCGAAAGCCGGTGCGTTGGCGCAGTGGCGGCGCAACGGTGCCGGTGCGCAAATCCTGGCCGATCTGGGCGCGCGCCACCTGCGCGTGCTGGGCACCCCGCGTCGGCAAGTCGGTTTGGCCGGCTACGGGCTGGAGGTGGTGGAATACGTGGCGCTGCCGGCGCGGTAAACTGCGCAGCCCCCAAGCCCGATGGCCCTTATGTCGCATTACGAAGGCGATCTGCGCGTGCAGCCTGACGCGCGGTTTGCAATTATTGCCAGCCGCTGGAACCCGCGCATCACCGATGCGCTGGTGGCGTCGGCGCGGGATACGTTTATCGCCAATGGGGCCGATGCCGCACAGTTGGTGATCGTGCGCGTGCCCGGTGCGTGGGAGCTACCGGTCTTGGCGCACACGTTGGCGCACAGCGGGCGTTATGCCGGCATCGTGGCACTAGGTTGTGTGGTGCGCGGCGACACCCGGCACTACGAACAAGTGGCCGATGGCGCTTCCAACGGCTTGATGCAGGTGGCCTTGCAAACCGGCGTGCCGGTGCAAAATGGCGTGCTGGCAGTGGAAACATTCGAGGATGCGTTGGCGCGTGCCGGCGGCAGCCATGGCAACAAAGGTGAAGAATGCGCATTGGTCGCCATCGAAATGGCGGATCTGCGCCGCAAGTTGCAGGAGCAAGCATGAACAAGCACCACCACCGTCGCCCCGATGGCATCGACCCCGTGGCCCGTTCGCGTTCGCGCCGGCGTGCGTTGCAGGCCATTTATGCGTGGCAAATCAACCACGCCGACGAGCGCGGCTTGATCGCCCAATTCGCGCACGAGCAAGCGCATGAAGTGGCCGATCTGGAGTATTTCGAAGACCTTGTGCGTGGCGTACTGCGCCATGTCGATACGTTGGATTCGGCATTGGCCCCGCACCTGGATCGCGGCATCGACGAGGTGGACGCGATCGAGCGCGCCGCGCTGCGTATCGCCGCCTACGAGCTGAGCCATCGCCCGGACGTGCCGTATCGTGTGGTCATCAACGAGGCCATCGACTCCACCAAGCGCTTTGGCTCCGAACACGGCCACACCTATGTCAACGGCGTGCTTGACAAGGCTGCGGTGGCGCTGCGCAGTGTGGAAGTCAGGAAATAAGCACGCTTGCCGCAGCGCCGGTCATGCATGAGTTCGATCTGATCGCCCGCATCCGCGCGCGTGCCGCTCTGCGCGGTGACGTGGTGTTGGGCATTGGCGATGACTGCGCGCTACTGGCACCGCCCGCTGGGATGCAGTTGGCAGTGACGATGGATACGCTCAATGTGGGCGTACATTTCCCCGCAGACACCGTGCCGTATGACATTGGCTGGAAAGCGCTGGCAGTGAACCTGTCCGACCTTGCGGCGATGGGCGCACAGCCGGCGTGGTGCACCTTATCGTTGTCGCTGCCGGGTGCGGACGCAGTATTTTTGGATGGCTTTACCGATGGTTTTCTGACGTTGGCCAAGCAGCATGATTTCGCGCTGATTGGCGGCGATACCACCCGTGGCCCGTTGTCGATTTCCGTCACGGCACACGGCCTGGTCGCACCCGGTAGCGCGCTGCGGCGTACGGGTGCGCAAGTGGGCGATGACGTTTGGGTCAGCGGCACCCTAGGCGATGCCGCCGGCGCGCTGCGGCAATGGCAGCAAGGGGATGCGATGACGCCGGTGCTGCGCGAACGCCTCGACCGGCCTATCCCGCGCGTGGCATTGGGCCGTGCACTGCGCGGACTTGCGCACGCGTGCATCGATATTTCCGATGGCCTGCTGGCCGACCTTGCGCATATCTGCAATTCCAGCGGCGTGGGTGCGCAGATCAATGTGGATGCGCTACCCGCCAGTGCGGCATTGCGGGAGGCGTTCGATGTGGCCACGTGCCGTGTGCTGCAAGCCAGCGGTGGCGACGATTACGAGCTGTGCTTTACCGCGCCACCAGTGCAGCGGGATATGCTTCATGCGCTGTCGCAGACGTTGAATTTGCCGCTCACCCACATCGGTGAAATCGTGACGGGCACAGGCGTGTGTTGCGCGGGTGTGGACGTGGCGGCAGCGGGTTATCAGCACTTCGCTTGAACTTCATCCGGCAACACTTTTCCCGGATTCAAAATGCCCTCCGGATCCAGTGCGTGTTTGATCGCCCACATGGTGGCGAGTGTGGCGGGCGTGAAGGCCTGCGGCATGAAGTCGCGCTTGGCCAGTCCAATGCCGTGCTCGCCGGACAGTGCGCCGCCCAGCGCAAGCGCCAGCTCAAAAATTTGCGGCAAGGCGTTGTAGGCGCGTGCGGTCTCGTCGGCATCGTCCGGGTGGTAGAGGATGTTGACGTGCAGGTTGCCGTTACCGGCGTGGCCGAAGCAGACAATGGGCAGGTTGGCCGCATCGGCAATGGCTTCAACACCTGCAACAAGATCGGGGATGCGCGACACCGGCACCACCACGTCCTCGTTGATCTTGCCGGGCGCAATACTGCGCAGCGCGGGTGACAGTGCGCGTCGCGCGGCCCACAGTGTGTCGCGGGAGATGCCGTCTTGCGCCACGTCCATGTCGATCACGCCGTCGCCATCGGCGGCTGCGCCGAGTGCGACGAGCATGTCGGGCAAGGCATCGACACTGCCGTCGGCTTCAATCAATAACATCGCGCCTGCGTCCGGCACGTTGCTGCCGTTGTGGCGCAGCAGGGCAAGGCTACGGCGGTCCATAAATTCCAGCATGGCCGGCACCACCGGCTGCGTCATCAGCCGCGACACCGCCGCCGCCGCCGCGCTGGCATCACGATAAAACACGCGCAGGCCAGCCTGTGCTTGCGGGCGCGGGGTGAGCTTGAGCGTGGCTTCGACAATGATACCCAGCGTGCCTTCGCTGCCAATCAGCAGATGGGTCAGGTCATAGCCGGAGGCATCTTTGGTGTACGCGCCGCCCACTTGGATGATCTCGCCACTGCCGGTCACCGCCACCAGCCCCAGCACGTTGTCGCGGGTGGTGCCGTATTTTACCGCACGCGGGCCGCCGGCATTGGTGGCCAGGTTGCCGCCAATGCTGCACATCTCCGCGCTGGACGGGTCGGGCGGCCAGAACAGGCCGTGTGGTTGCAATGCTTGTTGCAAATCACCATTGAGGACACCCGCTTCCACCACCGCACAGCGGTCGTGTGGATGCAGTGCGGTGATGCGGTTCATGCGCATCAGTGACAGCACGATACCGCCTTGCGTGGGCACCGCCGCGCCGGTGGTGCCGGTGCCCGCACCACGCGCGACGATGGGGATGCGATGCGCGCGGCAGGCGCGCACGATGGCGGCCACCTGCTCGCGCGTCTGCGGCAGCGCCACGGCATCGGGCAGGGCGTGGCGACGGGAGTCGTCGCTGGCATGGGCATCGCGGGTGGCGGCATCCACATGCCAACCGTCGCCTAGCAGGGCGGCAAGTTCGGTAATCAGCGCAGCGGGCAGGGCCATCGGATTTAGCACTCGTCGGCGCGAAACGCATCGCGCAGCCAGTCCAGTTGCGGTGCAGTCGGCACGCCGCTGGCAGCGATGACATCGAACCGGCAGGCCGCTTGCGCGTAGTGAGGATGTTGCGAAAGCCACACCTGCGCGGCGTGTACCAGTTTGCGGCGCTTGTTGGCATCCACCGACATCGCGCTGCCGCCGAACCCGGCGCTGGCGCGGTAGCGCACTTCCACAAACACCACGCTGCTGGCATCGCGCATCACCAAATCCAGCTCACCGCCGCGGCTTTGCGCATTGCGCGCCAGCAGTTGCAGCCCGTGGGCTTGCAAGAAATGCAGCGCTGCGGCTTCCACCGCATCGCCACGCGCACGTCGATCAAGCGGCTCAGCGGGCACCGTCAGCCAATGGCACGGCAATGCCACCCGAAAAGCGCGACCACGCCGGCCGCCGCAGCACATTGCCAAAGCCATCCAAACTTAGCTGCCCGGTGGCACCTTGGATGCGGGTATTGGGTTGCAGGGCCAGACGCTCCAAATATGCGGTCAGCCGCCACGCATCCACACCAAACGCAAACAGCCGCGCGGCGGGGCCTTTGGCGGTGTTCACGCGGGCGGCGGCGCTGGCTTGCGAAGGCAGGCCCTGCACCGGGCGGATCAGCCACGGCTCGGTGGGGAAGATGGTGCCGTCCAGCACCATGTCATCCACCGCGTTGCCGGTGCCGGAGGTGATTTGCGAGCTGGCATAGCGCGGCACTTGGCCCAGATTGGCCAGCGTCAGTTGTGGAATCAGGCTGCGTGCTTGTGGCGCTTTCAGCACCAGCAGCAGGGTGTCGGGCAGGTGGGTTTGCGCCAACTGCGCCAAGGCGTCGGTCATTTGCGCGCTATAGCCCAAGCTGGCCACCACCTGCACGCCACGCCGTTCCAATTGCGCCTTGGCAGAGTCCACCGTGCGGCGCTGGGCTTCTTCGCTGCCGGCAACCAGCAGCACGTGCTTGCTGCCACGCTCGATCAAGGCCTGCGCCAAGCTGATGCCTTCATCCTCTGGCGACAGGGAAAACGCCGCGCTGCCGGCGCTGGGCGAGCGATTGCCGCGATTGAGGGCCAGCAGCGGCAGTGGCGGTTCTTCGGCAAACACCGCATCGGCTTCGTCGCGGCCCAGTGGGCCCACGGCAAAATCGTTGCCATCGCTGGCGGCACGTGACAGCGCCGACTTCACCCCGGCGCTACTGTCATAAAAACGCAGCGTGGGGCGGCGTCGGGATTCACTGTAATAGCCCGCCAGATAGCCATCACGCACCGCTTCTGCTGCGGCGGCCTGACTGCCGGACAGCGGCAGCAAGATGGCCACTTTCAGCGGTGGCCGGTAGCCGTCCGTATCGGCGGCTGGGCGGTGTGCCGCACCAAAGCTGGTATCGCCACGATCAAACGGATGCGGCAGTGGCAAACCGCGACGCAGTAACACGCGCCCGGCAAAGTTGTACAGCGCATCACCCGCCGGCAATTTGGCGGCATCGCGGGCCAGGGTGCTGTCGTCCAACTGCGCCAACAGGCGCTCGATGGCGTCGGTGTTGTCGCGTCGCGCCTGCCCAGACAACGCGGCATGGCCGGCGGCCAAGGTTTGTGCCTGCACAAACGCGGGGGCATACGCGGCGGTATGCACAACCGGCTTGGTATCCACAGCGGCGCAGCCCGCCAAGGCCAGCAGCAGAACAAGAATCACGGGACGCATCAGGGTCACGGGTTAGGTGCTCATTGGGTTACCGGTTACGATTCTACCTGCGCACACGCAAAAGACAGCTATGCACGGTTTTGGAACGCTTTATGTCGTCGCCACGCCCATCGGTAATTTGGGCGATATCAGCCCGCGTGCGCTGGAAACCTTGAAGACGGTGACGGCAATCTGCGCCGAAGACACCCGTCATACCCGGCAGTTGTTGGCGCATTTCGGCATGGAGCGGCCTTTGATTGCGCTGCATGACCACAACGAAGAGGCGCAATCGGCGCAGTTGGTGGCGCGCTTGCAGGCCGGCGATAGCTTGGCCTTGGTGTCCGATGCCGGCACGCCGTTGGTGTCGGATCCGGGGTTCCGGTTGGTGCGCGCCGCACGCGAGGCCGGCATCAAGGTCAGCCCGGTGCCCGGTGCCAGTGCCTTGATCGCTGCACTCAGCGTGGCCGGCCTGCCCAGTGATCGCTTCGTGTTTGAAGGCTTTTTGCCGGCCAAGCCCAAGGCCCGCCGCGAGCATTTGGCCGGCTTGGCATCGGAAACACGCACGTTGATTTTTTATGAGTCGTCGCACCGCATCGAAGACACCCTGACCGATGCGGTTGCCGCGTTTGGTGGCGAACGCCGCGTGGTGCTGGCGCGTGAGCTGACCAAACTGTTTGAAACCGTGCTGGATGGGGACTTGCTTGCCGTGCAGGCACAGGTGGCCGCCGACCCCAACCAGCGCAAAGGTGAGTTTGTGCTGCTGGTGCAAGGTGCCAGTGAGGATGCCGATGCCAGCATCACCGAAGGCCGCCGCCTGTACGCCAAACTCAGCGAGCACTTACCGCCGTCCACCGCCGCCAAACTCGCCGCGGAGTTGTCCGGCGCATCGCGCAAAGACCTCTACGGCGGCTGATCACCCACCGGCATGCGACAATGCACGCGGCGGAGCTGGCCAGACAGTCGCGTCATCACCCAGCAATGGGCGGTGCCGAGGAAAGTCCGGGCTCCACAGGGTACGGTGCCAGGTAACGCCTGGGCGGCGCAAGCCGACGGACAGTGCAACAGAAAGATACCGCCAGCGGTCTCGCAAGAGATGCGGGTAAGGGTGAAATGGTGTGGTAAGAGCGCACCGCGAGTCTGGCAACAGACCGGCACGGCAAACCCCACCGGGAGCAAGACCAAATAGGGAGGCGTTGATGCGACCCGCAGAGCCTCCGGGTAGGTTGCTTGAGCGTATGGGTGACCATGCGCCTAGAGGAATGACTGTCCCAGACAGAACCCGGCTTATCGGCCGGCTCCGCCACTTTTGTACATCAGCTGATTCAAGCCGGGGCCTGGGTCAGCGTGGTTTCACCGACAAACACCCCCATTGGGCCAAATCGGCGCTCGATGATGGTGCTGTGACCGTTGTAATCGACCAAAATCAGCGTGCTGGCGCGGGTGCCGTAGCTGTGTTCGCGAATAAAAGCGGCAGACAGGCGGCGTTCTAGATCGAGCGCGATGCCGGTCTGCGGCAACTCTGCGTCGGCGGCGAGGGTTTCGTCGGCCAGGGCCTGCCACAGGGGGTGCAGGTCGGTGTGCCCAGCACGCGCCCATTGCGCCAGCGCGGCGCATAGACGTTGGGTTTTAGGCCAGGGCGCGTCCAGTGGGCCGTTGGAGATGCCATGCACGCCGTCGGCGAGGCGGGTGGCATGGTGTTGCCCCGGGTTGCCCACGTGCGCGCAGCCGCTGGCATCGGCAACCAATAAATTGAACGGGGCGTAGTGCTGGGCGTGATCAGCCAAGGTTTGCGCATACGTCAGTGCGTCCTGCGTGCCACGCAAAAAATCGCTGGGCAAGGCCCCACGTGAGGGGCCAGTAAACGCTAGCGCCGGGCCGTTGCGCACATTGGTGACCACCGCCACCCGGCCATCGCGACCCAAGCCCATCCAGGTGCCACCTGCTTGCAGGTCGCGACCGGCCAATACCGGTGCGTCATCCCATAGGGCCAGCGGCGCGGTCGGGCGGGCATGGGATTCGTCGCGATTGCCGGCCATGACCAGCCGCCAGCGCGGGTGCAACTGTGTGGCGAAAGCAGCAAGGCACATATGCGCATTGTGCCTGTGCTTTGGCTATTCATTTATTGCGGTGCAGCATCACCTGTCGCGGGATGCGGCCGACAGCGGAGAAATGCGATGTGCTTGGCACATTGCTAAAATTTGAAGTGAAACAAATGCTTGTGGATCAAGTTTGAACAACTTCTTGAAGTTTGCTGCAAGTGATTGACCGCGCTTGGGAAATTTCTCTTTTGCAGCGTGTTGACAGGGGGTATTTGCCTGCTAATGTGGCGCTTCGTGGGAAAACCGGGGAAATTGTGGTTTTTCTGAGTTGACTGCCGCAAACGACGGGGCCAAAGACGGGCATGTTCCAGGGCGAAACCGCCATTACGATTGACGACAAGGGCCGACTGGCGATTCCTACCGCCTATCGGGAACTGGTCGCGTCTGCCTGTGGCAATCGTCTGGTGTTGACCTACAACCCGTTTGAAAACGGCTGCCTGTACCTGTACCCGCAGGCGGTGTGGGAAAAAGTACGAGATCAGGTCAATGCCCTGCCCAAAACCAAAAAAACCAGCCGCATCCTGCAATTGAAATTGGTCGGCGCGGCCTCGCTGGTCGAGCCCGATGGCAATGCGCGCATCTCCATTCCGGCCAGTCAGCGCAGCGCGGTCGGCATCGAAAAGAAAGCGGTGCTGTTGGGCATGGGCGACAAGTTTGAGTTGTGGAGCGAGCTGGCGCATCACGAACAGATCCGGCAAACCCTGGGGGACGCCGATCTGGGGGATGACTTACTGGATTTGACCTTGTGAGCGGCGGTGGCGCGGGCCTGATGCCTGCCCACCTGCCGGTGTTGTTTGCCGAAGTCATGGATGGGTTGGCGATCAAAGCAGACGGCACCTATCTGGATGGCACGTTTGGGCGTGGCGGACACGCCCGCGGGGTGTTGCAGCGGCTGGGGCCGCAGGGACAGTTGCTGGTGATGGACAAAGACCCGGAGGCGATCGCGGTGGCCATGCAATTGGCCAGCACGGATGCGCGCCTGGTCTGGCAGCGCGGGAGTTTTGTGGGCATGGCGCAATGGCCGGCCGCGCATGCAGGGTTGGACGGCGTGCTGCTGGATTTGGGCGTGTCGTCGCCGCAGCTGGATGTGGCCGAGCGCGGGTTTTCGTTCGGCAAGGATGGCCCGTTGGACATGCGCATGGATCCCGAATCGGGCGAAAGCGCGGCGCAGTGGTTGGCGCGGGCATCCGAAAAAGAAATTGCCGATGTGTTGTGGTTACATGGTGAAGAACGTCAGAGCCGGCGTATTGCGCGCGCCATCGTGGCGCAGCGTGCAACCGAACCACTGCTGCGCACCGCGCAACTGGCCGCGCTGATTGCGCAAGTCATGCCGCGTGGCGATGCCAAAATTCATCCGGCTACGCGCAGCTTTCAAGCTATCCGCATCCATATCAATCGCGAACTGGGTGACCTTGAAGAGGGTTTGAATGCCGCATTGGCGCAACTCAAGCCGGGTGGGCGGCTGGCGGTGATCAGCTTTCATTCGCTGGAAGACCGCATCGTCAAGCACTTCATGGCGCAGCATGCCAAGGCGCCGCCAGCTAACCGGCGGATGCCGGTGGAGATTGCCTTTACGCCCACGTTGCGGCTGTTGGGTGGTGCGCAAAAAGCGGGCACCACCGAGTTGGCGGCCAATCCGCGAGCGCGTAGCGCGGTGTTGCGGGTGGCCGAAAAACTCGCTGCACCAATGGCGGTGACGGCATGATCCGCGGCCTCTTGCTGGCGGTGTTGGTGCTGGCCAATGTGGCCAGTGCGCTGCTGATCGTGCGCGACCGGCATGAGCACCGGCAGGCATTTGTGGCGCTGACGCGGCTGGAGAAAGCGCGCGACACCTTGAATATCGAATTTGGCCGCTTGCAGTTGGAGCAAGCGACGTGGGCAGAGAGTGGCCGCGTCGATCAAGTGGCGCGGGTGCAATTGGGCATGGTGCTGCCGCGCACCGAAGACACCGTGGTGCTACGCCGATGAAGCGAATCGACAAACGGCAACGCTGGTTTGGCTGGGGCGCGCGCCGCGAACAAAGCACTGGCCAGTCTGAATTGCGCAAGCGGTTGTTGCTGGTATGCGGCTTTCTGGGTTTGGCATCGGCGGGGCTGCTGGCGCGTGCGCTGGACTTGCAGGTCATCGACCATAATTTCTATCGGCAGCAGGGCGATGCACGCTTCCTGCGCGAGATCCCAATCGCGACCTCGCGCGGGATGATTACCGACCGCAATGGCGAGCCACTGGCGATTTCTTCACCGGTGGAGTCGATCTGGGCCAACCCCAAAGAATTGCTGAAGTCGCCAGCACGCTTGCCGGCACTGGCGCAGGCCTTGGGGATGCCGCAAGACGAGTTGGCGCAGCGGCTGAGCACGCGCGCCGACAAAGAATTTGTGTACCTCAAGCGCCGCATCAACCCGGACGAAGCCGCGCGCATCTTGGCGTTGGATATCCCCGGCGTGGCCAGCCAGCGCGAATACCGCCGCTTTTATCCGCAAGGGGAAATGCTGGCGCATGTGCTGGGTTTCACCAGTATTGACGATCGCGGGCAGGAGGGCTTGGAGCTGGCCTTCGATGACTGGTTGAGTGGCACCCCGGGGGCCAAGCGCGTCATTCGCGATAACAAGGGCCGCATCGTCGAAAACGTGGATTTGGTGCGCGCAGCGCAACCCGGCCACGAGTTGACCCTGAGCATCGACCGTCGCATCCAGTATTTGACCCATCGCGAGTTGCGCAATGCGATCAGCGAAACCGGCGCCAGCAGTGGCTCGGCGGTGGTGTTGGATGTGGCCACCGGCGAAGTGCTGGCGATGACCAATTTCCCTACCTTCAACCCCAATGCGGTGGGCAGCAGTCCGCGTGATGCGCACCGTAATCGCGCGGTCACCGATTTGCTGGAACCCGGCTCGACGATGAAGCCGATTACCGTGGCGGCCGGGTTGGAAGCTGGCGTGATTACGCCCACAACGCTGTTCAACACCAGCCCAGGTCGGATTGCCAATGGCAAGTACTGGACCACGGACACCCACAACTACGGGGTGCTAGATACCACCGGCATCATCCGCAAAAGCTCCAACGTGGGCGCGTCCTTGGTGGCCAGGCGGTTGACCGATGCGCAGTTCAACGATTTCTTGCGCCGCTTTGGGTATGGCAAATCCACCCATAGTGGTTTCCCGGGCGAAGCGGCGGGCTTGTTTCCGCAGCCCGACCGCTGGAGCGGCACCACCAAACAAACCATGAGTTATGGCTACGGTCTGAGCGTCACCCCGCTGCAGATCGCCACGGCGTATGCCGCGTTGGGTAATGGTGGCTTGCTGCATCAGCCCAGTTTTGTGAAAGACCAGCACAACCCGGCCAAACGGGTGCTGGACGAAAAGATCGCGCGCGAAGTCTTGCAGATGATGCAAACCGTCACCGAGCCCGGCGGTACCGCGCTCCAAGCGGCGATTCTGGGCTATCACGTGGCCGGCAAAACCGGCACCTCGCGCAAGGCCAGCGCGGGTGGGTATTCGCGGCGGTATATCGGCTATTTCGCGGGTCTGGTGCCGGTGGATCACCCGCGATTTGCCATGGTGGTGGCGGTCAATGACCCGGATCCTTCGCGCAAGGGGTATTACGGCGGCGTGGTGTCGGCACCGGTGTTTCGCAATGTGATGGAAGGCGCGCTGCGCTTGATGGATGTGGCACCCGACAATCTGGATGCGTGGCTGGCCGCGCAAGAGACCGCCGAGGCCAAGCGCATCAAGGCCGAAGCCCGCAACACGCCGCGCGTGGCCAATGTCGCCAGCGCCATGGGCAGCAAACCGGCAGTGCAAGGGGGCGTGCAATGACGCGCGCACTGCTGCTCAGCGAGCTGCTGCCGGAACTTGAAGGTCTGTCGGCTGATTTGGCGGTGACCGGCTTGGTGCAAGACAGCCGCGAAGTCCAGCCCGGCAATGCCTTTGTGGCAATCGCCGGGTTTGGCGCGCATGGCTTGAATTTTGTCGATGCTGCGCGCGCGGCAGGCGCAAGCGCGGTGCTGTTTGAGCCGCCGGCACCGGCCGATTTGCCGGCACCTGGCGACGCCATTGCGGTCACGGGGTTGCGCGCCCGCATGGGCGCAATGGCTGATCATTTCCATGGTCATCCCAGCGCCGAGATGACCACCGTGGGGGTGACCGGCACCAACGGCAAAACATCCACCGTGCAATTGCTGGCGCAGGCGTGGACTTTGCGCGGGCAAACAGTGGGCACGCTAGGTACCTTGGGGACCGGCATCTGGCCGAAAACCGTGCCAACCGGTTTCACCACCCCATTGGTGCTGCGCTTGCATGCACTGTTGGCCGAATTGCGCGATGAAGGCGCAGCGGCGGTGGCGATGGAAGTGTCATCGCATGCGCTGGATCAAGGCCGCGTGGATGGCGTGCATTTCGATGTCGCGGTGTTCACCAACTTGACCCGCGACCATCTGGACTACCACGGCGACATGGCCAGCTACGGTGCGGCCAAGCGCAAATTATTTGAGTGGCCGGGGCTGCGTGCGGCCACGGTCAATTTGGATGATCCGTTTGGGCGCGAATTGCATGCGGCGGTGAATGGCAAAGTGCGCGCGTTGGGGTTCTCTTCGCGCGGTGCCGCCGGTGCCAGTGTGCGCGCCGAGGATGTACTGCTGGATGGCAGCGGCATCCGCTTCATGCTGCATGCCGCCGGGCAAGCGCATCCGGTGCGCTCGCCGCTGCTGGGTCGTTTCAATGTCGATAATTTGCTGGGCGTGGCCACCACCTTGTTTGCCTTGGACATGGCACCGGCGGTGATTGCTGAAACCCTATCGCAATTGCTGCCGGTAGATGGCCGCATGAATCGGCTTGGCGGCGAGGGTGGCTTGCCATTGGTGGTGGTGGATTACGCGCACACCCCCGATGCATTGGAGCAAGCGCTGACCTCATTGCGTGCGCATGTGGAAGGTCGCCTGACCTGCGTGTTCGGCTGTGGTGGTGAACGTGATACCGGCAAGCGCCCGCAAATGGCCGCGATTGCCGAGCGGCTGGCCGATGTGGTGATCGTCACCGATGACAACCCGCGTCACGAAAATGGCGATGCCATCGTGGCCGACATCGTGGCCGGGTTTGACAACCCCGCACTTGTCCTTGTGCAGCGTGACCGCGCGCAGGCCATCGCGCAGGCCATCACGCAAGCCGGTGCGGGCGATGTGGTGTTGATCGCCGGTAAAGGTCATGAGCCGTATCAAGACGTGGGCGGCATCAAACATCCGTTCGATGATGCACAAATGGCACGCGAACAATTGCGGAGGCATGCATGAAGCCGCGCGCATTGTCGTGGATTGCGCAGGTCACCGGCGGCACGCTGGTGGGCGATGACTGCATGATCAATGCCATCGCCACCGACACCCGCGCGCTGCCGCACACCGGTGCGCCTTTGTTCGTGGCGCTGAAGGGCGAGCATTTCGATGGCCATGCGCATGTAACCAAGGCGGCTGCTGGTGGCTGTGTGGCGGCCTTGGTTGCGCACGCGGTGGATGCCGAAGTGGCGCAAGTGGTTGTCGCCGATAGCACACATGCGCTGGCGGCACTGGCGGCGGCGGTGCAGCGCGAACGCGCGACCCAAGTGCTGGCGGTGACCGGCAGCAATGGCAAGACATCGGTCAAAACCTTGCTGCTGTCGATCTTGGCGCAAATGGGCGGTGCCTATGCCAACCCGGGTAATTTCAATAACGAAATTGGATTGCCGCTGGCAGTGTTGGCAGCACCCGATGATGCCCGTTTTGCGGTGTATGAAATGGGTGCCGGCAAGCCCGGCGACATCGCGTATCTAACCGCCATCGCGCGCCCCAACGTGGCGCTGGTCAACAACATCGCACCGGCGCATTTGGAGCGCATGGGCAGCTTGCTGGGCGTGGCGCAAACCAAGGGCGCGATCTATGCCGCGCTGCCTGCCGATGGAGTGGCGGTGGTCAATCTGGATGATGCGTTTGCGTTGTATTTTTTGGAACAGGTGCAAGGCAAGCGCGTGGTGCGTTTCGGGCTGGATGCGCATGCCGATGTCAGTGCACGCAACATCAATAGCAGCAGCACCGGCTCGCAATTTGTCCTGACCTGCAAGGCCGGTGAAGCCCACATTCAGTTGCCCATGCCGGGCCGCCACAATGTGCGTAATGCCCTGGCCGCTGCGGCAATGGCGATGGCGGTGGGCGCAACGTTGACGCAAGTGCAGGCCGGGCTGGAGCGTGTGCAGCCGGTCGCTGGGCGACTGGTTACGCATCGCTTGCACAGTGGCGCGGTGTTGGTGGATGACAGCTACAACGCCAACCCGGGCTCGGTGACGGCAGCGATCGACACCCTTGCCAGCGGTGCCAATGCGGCATGGTTGGTACTGGGTGATATGCGCGAGTTGGGTGCCGATGAGGTCGCCTTGCATGCGCAAGTGGGGCAACACGCCAAGGCCGCGGGCATTGCCCGGCTTTACACCTTGGGCGCATTGAGCGCGCACGCCGCACAAGCCTTTGCCGAGGGTGCCCAACAGTTTGCCAGCCACGCGGCCTTGGCCGATGCGCTGCTAGCAGACCTGCATCCCAATGTGACGGTACTAGTGAAAGGGTCGCGCGGCAGTGCGATGGATAAGATTGTGACAGCGCTGTTGGCACACGATGCCGCCAGCGGCAAGGAGACCGACCCCCATGCTGCTTGAACTCACCCGTTGGCTGGAGCAGTTGCAGGGCCACTTCAACCTGTTCAACTACCTCACCTTCCGCGCCATTTTGGCGGCGCTGACCTCGTTGGCGTTGTCGCTGTGGTGGGGGCCGCGAATGATCCGTTATCTGGCCACCCTCAAAGGCGGTCAACCGATCCGCAAAGATGGCCCGCAGTCGCATTTTTCCAAGGCCGGCACGCCGACCATGGGCGGTGCGCTGATCTTGGCCTCGATCGCCGCCACCGTGCTGTTGTGGAGCGATCTGCGCAACAAATATGTGTGGGTGGTGCTGGTGGTGATGTTGGGCTTTGGTGCCATCGGTTGGGCCGATGACTGGATCAAAATCGTCAAACGCGACCCCAATGGCATGCGCTCGCGAACCAAGTACGCACTCCAGTCGGTTTTGGGTTTGGCTGCGGGCATCTACTTGTTTGCCTTTGCCGACGTGGCGGCGGCGACCACGTTCTACGTGCCGTTGTTCAAGTCGATTGCATTGCCGATGGCAGGGGTGGGGTTCGTTGCGGTTGCATATTTTTGGATCGTGGGGTTTTCCAACGCGGTCAATTTGACCGATGGCCTCGATGGTTTGGCGATCATGCCGACCGTCCTGGTGGCCTGCGCGCTGGGTGTATTTGCGTATGCCTCGGGCAACGCCACCTTCGCCCAATACCTGCAAATCCCGCGGGTTCCGGGTGCTGGTGAGTTGATTATTTTCTGCACGGCGATCGCCGGTGCCGGGCTTGGGTTCTTGTGGTTCAACACCTATCCGGCAATGGTGTTCATGGGCGATATCGGCGCGCTGGC
>NZ_DAOOUM010000054.1:0-6539 GCF_035369645.1 Thermomonas sp.
CGGAAGCCGAATTTTTCGTGTTCGGTACCAATGCGCCAATCCACGCGCGGCTTTTCACCAGAGGCCAGCACTTCGGCCAACTGTCGTGGGTCGGTGATGAGGGTATCGCTGGCGCTGCTGGGTCCGGACATCGACGTCATCTATCGGAAAGTCCCGAAAGCTTAATCCCGCACAGCCTTGCAACAAAGCCGGGGCGACACACCTTCAGTGTTCCGTCAACGCAATCAATTGACTTACAGCGCCAACCAACCCGCCACCACGCTGCGCAATTCGTCCACGCCTTGCTTGGATTCGCCCGAGAACAGCTGCACGCTGACCGAATCAGCAAACGCGCGCGACAGCTCCATCCGCACCGCTTGCAAGGTATTGCCGCCGGCACCACGGCTGAGTTTGTCGGCCTTGGTCAAGATGACATGCGCGGGCAGGCCGCGGCGCATCGCATACCCCAGCATCTGACGGTCGTAGTCTTTCAATGGATGCCGCACATCCATCACCACCACCAACCCACGCAGGGCGTCGCGGCTACCGAAATAGCCATCGAGGAAGGCCTGCCAGTGTGCTTGCAGCTCCTGCGGCACCTTGGCGTAGCCGTAGCCGGGCAGATCGACCAGATATTTGTTTTCGTGCGGCGGCAGGCCAAAAAACACCAGTTGCTGGGTGCGCCCCGGGGTCTTGGACACCCTTGCCAGTGCATTTTGCTGGCACAGCGCGTTCAGTGCGGAGGATTTACCGGCGTTGGAACGGCCCGCGAAGGCGACTTCAAACCCGCCATCGGTGGGCAATTGCCGGTAATTATGGGCGGCCAGCAGGTACTGGGCGCGTGCAAACGGATTGGGAGCAGCCATCCGCATAGCATGGCATGCTTAGGGGGGGTGCCGGGATAGTTTGACCGCTTCCCGCGCGACCACCATAATTTGACGGTTCAGCAATCATCCAGATTGCGCCCTTTTGTGCCCTTTCGTGCCAGTGGAGTTTTGCATGCGTCCTGTCCATGCCCTTGCCGGTGTTGCCTGTCTTGCCCTAGCCGCCGTCGCCTATGCCCAGAGCACAGCGGTGGCCGCACCCGACAACGCCCCGGTACAAGCCGCACCACTGCAAGAAAAACCTGCCACCTGGGGTGATGCCCAAGTCGGTCAAAGCAAGGCCGGCGCGTGCGCCGCCTGTCATGGGCTGGATGGCAATGCGATGCAGCAAAACGCGCCGCGCATCGCCGGAATGCCTGAACGCTATATCGCCGAGCAACTGCATCTATTCAAAAGCAGCCAACGTACCAGCGGCTTGGCCGGGGTGATGGTGCCGTTCGCCAGTATGCTCAGCGCGCAGGACATGCGCGACATTGGCGCATGGTTCGCCAAGCAGCCAGCGGGTGCTGGCGTGGCCGACGATACCCTCATCGCCAGCGGCCCCAATCAGGGCAAAAAATTCTACCAACTGGGCGAAACCTTGTTCCGCAATGGTGACGCCAGCCGTGGTATTCCCGCCTGCATGGCCTGCCATGGTCCTTCCGGTGCAGGCAACCCCGGCCCCGCCTATCCAGCCTTGCATGGTCAGAGTGCCGAATACGTGGCTCGCCGCCTAGAGGAATACCGCACCGGCGCCACCACTTACCAAAGCCCGGCGCACTTCAAGTTGATGGCGGATGTCACCAAATCCTTGAGTGATGAAGAAATCAAGTCGCTGTCCAGCTATGTGCAGGGCCTGCATACGCGCGCGCCCGGCACCACCAAGGAAAGCATCAACCGCTAAGTGACCCGCTTCACCATGCGTTCGCCTTGCCACGGGCATGCTTGCCCGGCCGTATTGTTTGCTGGAGTGTGATGCGATGCGATCCTTGCTGTTGACCTTTGTTCTGCTGCTGACTGCCGTTTGGGTTCCTGCCTACGCCCAACAGGCCTTGCCGGGGGTCACCGCCGGCGTGCAATACGACATCATCGAGGCCGGCCAGCCTTATCAGTCGCTACCACCAGGGATGGTGGAAGTGGCCGAGATATTTGCTTATACCTGCCCGCATTGCGCACATTTCGCGCCGATGTTGGACACGTGGGCCAAACAATTGCCAGCACACGCCAAATTAGTCTTCGTGCCAGGTGTGTTTGATCGTGATGATCCGTGGTCGCGTGCGTTTTTTGCTGCGCAGGCCAGTAAATCGTTGACCGTGCTGCACCCGCGCTTGTTTGCCGCCATCCACGAAACCGGCGACTTGCCACGCAACGCCGATACCGCACAAATCATCGCCTTTGCCAGCAAGGTACAGGGCGTCAACGCTGCCGCATTCAAGGCGGCGATGTTGAATAACGCCAGCTTGCTGCCCAAATTGAAGGCCGCTTACGAGTTTGCCGCCCGTAGCGAAGTGCAAGGCACACCGTCGATCATTGTCGCGGGGCGTTATCGGATTCGCGGGGATAGTTACGAAGGCTTGTTGGCCAACACCTTGGCCGTGGTCAATGCATTGGCACCAAGGCGCGCCGCGCCGGCAAAACTTTCGGCAACACCTGCGGTCAAACCCGCCGCAAAGCCCGCAACCGCCGCGCCGGCAAAACCCCGTTCCTGACTCTGGATCCAACCATCATGACCGTGACCCGCTACACCCTGCTACTGCTCGCCCTGCTGCCTTTGGCTGCGTGCAAGGACAAGGCCCCGGCTGCCGTGGCGGCGGATGCAACCGCCGCAGCCACCGCTGAGGTCAAGACCCAAGCGGCCAGCGCCGAAGACCCGCAGCGCGCAGCGCAGGCCGAGGCCATGATCAAAGCCGCAGCCGAGGCCGCCGCCAAGGCACCACCGCCAGTGGAGGGCACCGACTTTGTAACCATTCCCAATGGCCAGCCGTTTGATACCGCGCCGGGCAAGATCGAGATTGTCGAGTTCTTCGGCTACGTGTGCCCATTCTGTGCGGCGGTTGAACCCACCGTTGCAGCAATGCGCGCCAAGTTGCCTGCCGATGTGCATTTTGTGACGGTCCCGGCGGCCTTTGGTGGCCCTTGGGATAACTACGCCAAAGCGTTTTACGCCGCAGAGGCGATGGGCTTGTTGGACAAAACCCATGAAGCGATGTTCCGCGCCATCCATGTCGACCAGTCATTGAAGGGTGAGCGTGGCATGGATACCCCGGAAGAAATTGCCGCGTTCTACAAAAATTATGGTGCGGATTCGGGGCAGTTCCTCAGCAGCATGCAAAGCTTCGCAGTGGCGGCGAAAATCAACCGTGCCCGCCAATACATGACTGCGGCATTCGCTAACGGCGACCAGATGGGAACCCCTGCCTTCGTGATCGATGGCAAATACCGGGTCAAGGGCAAGACCATCGACGACATGTTCCGCATCATCAATCAACTGGTCGTGGCCGAGCGTAAAAAGCTTGCCGCAGGCGCGCCGGCAGCGGCAACCACTGCATCTGAACCCCCTGCCGCCGGCGCCAGCACGCACTGACGTCGTCCGCAGCCAAACCGTAATGTCCAGCCGCCGGCTGCGCCTGCTCAGCGCCAATATTCAAGCCGGCTCCAGCACGCGCGGCTACGGCGACTATGTGACCCGCAGCTGGTCGCATGTGCTGCCGGCCGGCAACAAGCGCGGTGCGCTGGACACCATCGCCGAACTTGCCGGCCGCCACGACATCGTGGGCCTGCAAGAGGCTGACCCCGGCAGCCTGCGCTCCGGCTTCACTAACCAGACCCACTACCTGGCCCAGCGCGCCGGCTTTGCCTACTGGAGCCACCAGCCCAACCGCAACGTGGGCGGCGTGGCCTCCAGCGCCAATGGCTTGCTCAGCCGGCTGGAACCGCGGTTGGTGGAAGACCACCCACTGCCGGGCCGGGTCAAGGGCCGCGGCGTACTCACCGCACGCTTTGGCGATGGCCGTGATGCGTTGACCGTGGCGATTGCGCACCTTTCACTGGGTAGCCAGTCGCGCCGCAATCAACTGGATTTCATCGCCGAATTACTCAGTGATCTGCCGCATGCGGTGCTGATGGGTGACTTCAATTGCGACCCCGACCGCCCGGAAATGCAGGCGCTGTATCGCCGTACCAGCCTGCAACCGCCGCCACAATGCGTGCCCACGTTTCCCTCGTGGCGGCCGCAGCGCGCCATCGACCACATGTTGGTCACGTCAGCACTGGCCATTGCTACGATGCAAGCCCTGCCCGCCGCGCGGTCGGATCATCTGGCGCTATCAGTCGAATTGGACGTGCCCGATGCAGCACTGCGTTAATGCAGCGCGCTATACGCAAACGTACTGCCCACCACCAGCAAAAACACCGCAAACACACGCTTGAGTACCGGCCCGCTGAGCGCGTGTGCCAAGCGCGTGCCATACGGCGCGGCGAGTACCGAAGTGGCAGCCACCGCGATGGCCGCAGGCAGATAGACATAACCCACCGATCCGGCCAACGGCAGCGCGCCTGCCGGGGCTTGCAGCGCATAGCCCAGCGCACTGCCCAACCCGATGAAGATCCCGCAGGCCGACGACGTGCCCACTGCGCGCACCGGTGCCACCCCACGCCACACCAGCAGCGGCACAGTCAAACTGCCGCCGCCAATGCCAATGATCGCCGACACGATGCCAATGCCGCCGCCTGCAGCGGTGTAACCCGGCCCACGCGGCAGCACATCGGCGTGGCCAGTGGCGGGGGGTTTCGATAACCACATCTGCGCCGCAATCACCCAGCAGTAGCCCGCCACACACCAACGCAGCACACCATCGTCCAGCGCAATCGCAAAACGGCTGCCCAGCCAACCGCCCAGCAAAACCCCCGGCACCATCCACGCCACCGTTGGCCACAACACGCTGCCGCGCCGGTGATGCGCACGCGCCGAGGCCGCCGCCGTCAGCACGATACTGGCCAACGAGCTAGCCAAGGCCGCATGCATCGCCGCATCCATGGGCACGCCTTGCATCGGCAATAGCCACGCCAATGCCCCCACTAAGACCAGGCCACCACCAATCCCCAGTAAGCCCGCCAGCACCCCCACCGCAACACCCAGCAGTAGGTAAATCAGCAAAAATGTCATTTGCCACATCAACGCCTGAGAGATTCATGGATGCTCGGCTATAGTCAGGCGATGCACAAGCTCCCCATTTTGCTGATGGCATTGACCATTCCCGCCAGCGCAGCCCCGCAAACCCGTTCACCGCCGACGCCGTTGCTGCAGCGTGCGCCAATCACGATTGCCGCGCCCGATCCCGCACTGAAAGCGGCGTTGGAAGCCACCTCACGCGGCAATCTGAGCGATTTGGCCCTGGCCGGTTTTCGTGGTCAGCCGTTGGCTGGCTGGCTGGAATACGCATCACTGCGCAAACAACTGGACACCCTGCCCATCGTACGCGGCAACGCATTTTTGACCGCGCATAAAGGCGAGGCGGTGGGCGATGCCTTTCGCAATGAATGGCTGTCCGCGCTGGCCAAACGCAATGAGTGGCCAACCTTTTTGAATCTATGGGATGCCGGCATCGAAGATGTGGGGCTGCGTTGCCAGCGCCTCACCGCCTTGGCCGCCAGCAACCGCATCGACAAGACGTGGACGAATGATGCGCAAGCACTGTGGCGCAGTAGCGGCAAATCCCTGCCCGGCAGTTGCGATGCCCCGTTTGCGCTGCTCGCAGCGCGTGGCGAATTGAGTGATGCGCTGCGCTGGCAGCGTTTTGATTTGGCGGTCAGCGACGCACAACCCGCCGTGATGCGCAGCATTGCACGCGGCCTGCCTGCCGCTGATGCCGCGCAGGCCAATGCGTATGCGGCGTTTTTCGATAAACCCGATGCCGCGCTGGACACTTGGCCAAAAACACCGCGCAGCCGCTTGGTGGCCTCCATGGCGTTGGCACGCCTTGCCAAAAGTGCGCCGGATCGCGCCGAAGCGTTGCTGCCATCGGCCGCAAAAACATTGGCGTTTGGCGAGCCGGATAATGGCCGCGTGCTGGCGCAAATCGCGCTATGGACAGTGGCCTCGTATCTGCCGGAGTCCGCACGTCGGCTGGCCGCGGTGCCGGAATCGGCCTTCGATGACAACCTGCGCGAATGGCGCGTGCGTGAGGCACTGACCCGCAGCGATTGGCCTGCCGCCTTGGCCGCCATCCGCAAGATGCCCGATGCCCAGCGCAACGATTCACGCTGGCTGTATTTTGCCGCCCGCACCAGCGAACTCGGTGGTGATAGCGCAAGCGCAAAGGCGTTGTATGCGCAAGCGGCACGCAAGACCGATTTTTACGGCTTTCTGGCCGCCGACCGTTTGAACCAGCCCTATGCCCTTTGCCCGTGGCAGCTGGATGCCAGCGCCGCCGCCAAAGCCATCGTGGCACGCAGTCCGGCCATGGTGCGCGCCTTGCAGTTGTACATGCTGGACCGTAAAGGCTGGGCAGTGCGCGAATGGAACGACGCGCTGTCCGGCTTTACCGATGAGCAGCGCCGGTTGGCAGTGGAAGTGGCGCAGGACAATGGCTGGTTCGACCGTGGCGTGTTCGCGCTGGTCAATGTGGGCGGTAAACGCTATCCGGACGAACAACGCCTGTATCAGCTGCGTTTTCCGCTGCATCACGAGGCCAGCAT
>NZ_DAOOUM010000054.1:6639-15288 GCF_035369645.1 Thermomonas sp.
TACGACTGGCGTCTCAACGGCGATGCCCTGCGCCTGTCCGACCGCCTTTTGGGCATCACCACCGGCCCGCGCAAGGGCTTTGAATGCCCAGCGCCCGAGGCAATAAAAACCGCAGCGCCGCCTACAGTAGCGCCACCTGCCAACAAACCGCAAAAGCGCCGATAAACCCACATGCCCACGCCACTTCCAGCCACCACCCAAACCTATCTCGTCGGCGGCGCCGTGCGCGATGCCTTGTTGGGGCTGACGCCTGGCGACCGCGACTATGTGGTGGTGGGCGCAACCGCGCAGCAGATGTTGGATGCCGGCTTCAAGCAGGTGGGCCGGGATTTCCCGGTGTTTTTGCACCCCGACACCGGCGAGGAACACGCGCTGGCGCGCACCGAGCGCAAATCCGGGCGCGGCTATACCGGGTTTGTGGTGCATGCCGACCCATCGGTGTGTTTGGATGACGATTTACGTCGCCGTGATTTCACCATCAACGCAATTGCGCGTGCCGATGATGGCCATTTGGTGGATCCATTTGGCGGTGTGGCCGACGTGCAGGCGCGGGTGTTGCGCCATGTCAGCGAAGCGTTCACCGAAGACCCATTGCGGATCCTGCGTGCGGCACGGTTGCTGGCGCGGTTTGCGTCGCTGGGCTTCACCATCGCCCCCGAAACCTTGGCGCTGATGCAGCAAATGGCCGCGAGCGGCGAATTAGACGCACTGGTGCCGGAGCGCGTATGGCAAGAATTGGGCAAAGCCCTGCGCAGCACCAAGCCTTCGGCATTTTTGCACACGCTGCGGCAAGTCAATGCCCTGCATGCGGTGCTGCCTGAAGTGGACGCCCTCTACGGCGTACCGCAGCGCGTGGACTATCACCCGGAAGTGGATACCGGCACGCATCTGGAACTGGTTTGCGACATGGCTGCGCAGCTGGCTCCGGGCGAGGATGCCATTGGCTACGCCGCGCTCTGCCATGACTTGGGCAAAGCCCTGACACCGGCCGCAGAATGGCCACGTCATTTGCTGCACGAGCATCGCGGCGTCGCGCCCGCACAGGCCTTGAGTGAGCGCTTGAAAGTGCCCGCCGAATATCGCGAGCTGGCGATGCTGTGCTGCCGCGAGCACCTCAATGTGCATCGCATCGACGAACTCAAACCCAGCACCGTGCACGACTTGATCGCCCGTTGCGATGGCTTTCGCAAACCGGCTCGCATCGACCAGCTGGCCACGGTGTGCGAAGCCGATGCGCGTGGGCGGTTGGGTCATGCTGAAACCGCGTACCCGCAGGCCAACACCTTGCGTCGGTTGCATGCGGCGGCGCTGGCGGTACGCAGTGATGCCATCGCAGCACAAGGCATCCGCGGCCCCGCATTTGGCGAGGCGTTGCGCAAGGCGCGTAGCGCCGCGATTGCGGCGGCTAAATCGTGATCCGCCAACCTTTCTTTTCCATCGCCCACATCAACAGCCACCAAAACGCGACGAACACCACCGCCACGGTCAATGACGCGAGTTTGCCTGCATCCAGCAACGCCGCAGCCTGCGCATAGGCCGCTGCAAATACGCCCAGCTTTTCGAAGACACAGGCCATCAACCACGAACCGGCATACGCGGTGATGGCATTGATGCCCATACTGCGCCCCAAGGGGTACGCGCCGCGCAGATCAAACAACCAATGAAACAGTGCCAGCAGCAATAGCGACCAGCCGGCGGCGTACACCACATATGACGAAGTCCAGAGATTCTTGTTGATCGGCATCAGCAGATGCCACAGCCAGCCGATGGCCAACGCCACGACGCCGGCAAGCAACAAACGGCTGCCGCCATACTCACGCAACCAGCTACCTGCGCGCACGCCAAGCAGGGTGGTGGCAATCGCCGGCAAGGTACTCAGCAGGCCTTCGGGGTCATGCGCTTTGCCGGTGGCGGCATCGAATTGATAGTTGTGCACGCCCGCCAACCAAGTGTCGATGCGGCTGGCCAGGTTGTCCCACGGCACATAGCCGCCATTGCATGCGAGCAGCACCCAATAGCCCAGCAGAATGCCGCCGATAACCGCCCATTGCATGCGTGGGTGCAGCGTCAACGCCAGCGTAGCGGCCACGCCGTAGCACAGGCCGATGCGCTGCAAGACACCCCAGACGCGGAAGTGCGCTTTGTCGTAGCCCCACATGGCCACCAGATACAGACCCATGCCCACTACCACCAACCGCAATGCGCGCAACCACAGCTTGGATAGCGATCCCCCCGGGCGCAGGCCCAGCGCAATCGAGACGCCCACCACAAACAGAAAATGGGGAAAGATCAAATCGGTGGGTGTGAAGCCATTCCATTCGGAATGCTCCAGCGGTGCAAAGACATGATCCCAACTTCCGGGATAGTTGACCAACAGCATCGCCACCACCGCCCAGCCGCGCAGCACATCCACCGAAACAAAACGCCGTGGCGCGGTGTTGGCCACTATCTGCATCGTGATGCTTTCCTTTCAGTTCCTGGATGACAAGCGTCGATCCACCCACAGCAACAGATCCCGCAGCGGCGTGAATGCGGTAGCAAGACCGATCAACACCCCGATGGTATTGGCCAGTGCGTCATAGCGATCCATGCTGCGGCCCAACCCCATGGCCCCCTGCAAAAACTCCAGCGCAATGCCCATCAACACGAGCAGCAAGCACACAAATGCCCACGACAAGCGCCGAGCAAATAACTGCACCGCAGTGGCCGACAGCAAGGCATACGCAATGAAGTGCTCGCTTTTGTCGCTCATCGACAGCGACGGCAAATCCTTGCCCGGCAACAACTCACCGGCAACCACAATCGCGATGGCCAATATCCACAGCACCATCCATGCACGTGGGTAATGGAAAGGCTTGAGTGAGCGCCCAAAGTGGCGCGGCGGTGTTGTCATAAGTGGTGGCTCAAGTCACCCAGCAAGAACGCCGCATCCAGCTCCACACCGCGCTGGAAGCCAATCGCCTGGAAGCGCTCGCCCATTTCACTGGGCAAGGTCAGGTGTTTGACCTGCTGACGCAGATTGTGGCGCGCCACCTCATCGGCGGCCTGCGCTTCTGCCGCCTGCAGATGTCGCTCCAGGCCATTGCCCAGCAAGAAACTGGATTGCGAGCAATAGCCACTGAACTCGAAGCCCGCCCCCACGCAAGCTTCCGCCACCGCAGTGAAATCCACCGACGCGGTGATGTCCTGCAGGCCCGGCCATGCGAATACGTCGTTGGTCACATGCTGCTGGCGGAAGGCGCGCAAGGTGCCATCACTGCGTTCGGGCTGGTAGAACTCGCTGCGTGCATAACCGTAGTCGATCAACAGCAGCGCGCCGTTTTGCAGCCCCCCCACCACCGCCTGCATCCAGTACGGCAATTGCGCCAAGGCTTCGCTGCGATAGCCTTCTGGCAGAGGTTCTGGCAAGCGGCGTTCGATATTGCGCACCGCGCCAATCAACATTGCATCGGCGGGTTTTTCAGTACGCACAAAGCGCCCTTCGCCATCCAGCGCGACGTGTTCTTCCATGACCTCGCCCGCGCGAATCACAAAGCGCGGCACCGGCAGTGCGTCTATGACTTCATTGGCAAACAACACGCCATTCCAAATCTCTGCAATCGGCCCATCCAACCATTCCACACGCGCAAACAATTCAGCAGGAAGCTGCGCCTGCAAGCGCTCGCGCTGGCGCTGGCGCAGGTCGGCGCTGGGTTCCAACATCGCATAGCGCGCTGGCAGCACGCCGATGTCCTGCAAGGCCAGCAGGCAACTTTCGGCAAACGCACCGCTACCGCCGCCCAACTCCATGAACACCGCGCCTTTGCCTGCCTGCCGCAAGGCAGGGGCAATCGCGGTGGCCACGCCAGCCGAAAACAAAGGCGAGCGCTCCGGCGCGGTAATGAAGTCCCCGCCCTTGCCGAATTTATGTGCCCCGGCGCTGTAATAGCCCAAACCCGGCGTGTACAACGCCAGCTCCATGTACTTCCAGAATGGGATGCTGCCGCCGGCGGCGATGATCTGCTCCTGGATCACCTCGCGCAGATGCGCGCTATGTGCTTGCGCATCGGCAGAAGGCGCGCCCAGCGGACTCATGGGTCTACCCGCAGGCGACGGCCCGCGCTTTGCCCGGGGCCGGAAAACACCCGCACTTCAATCGCACGAATGCGGTGCTGGCGCAGCTCGTCGCGATCGGCCGTCAGCCGCGTCAAAAAATGTGCGGCAAATTCTTCCAACGTGACATTCTCGATCGGCAACAGCAGTACATCGGCGCGCAAAAACGGAATGCGCTGGCCATTGAACACCGCGATCACATGCTCGCCCTGCTCCTCAATCTGCAGGTATGGCGAGCGTGTGGGCAGGATCATCCATTCGTTCAATTCACGGCACAGCGCAATCACGGTGTCTTTGTAGATGCCATAATCAAAGCACATGCCATTGCCCAGCATGTGCGCTTCGATGTCCACTTCCACGCGGAAATTGTGGCCGTGCAGGCGCTCACGCTCGCTGGCAGAAAAAATGGTGAAGTGCGCGGCCGAAAATTTCATCGCCTGCTTGGCAAGGCGAATGGTCACCGTCTCGTTCATGCAAAATCCTTGTCGCTGATATCACCCAACTGCGGACGCATCACGATGTCCTCGATCACCGTGCGCGCGGACATCACCCACGCCATCCACGCCGCCTCAGCGACATCATCTGCCGGCATCAGACGCGCGTCCGGCAGTGGCACCCCCGCCCAGGAATCGGTCAAGGTGGCACCCGGCAACAGCGCCACCACGCGCACGCCATGCGGCTTCATTTCTTCACGCAGATTGCGCGAAAACCCATACAACGCGTGCTTGGCAATGCTGTAGGCACCTCCATTGGGATACGCCGCAATCGACGCGGTACTGCACACGTTCAACACCATTCCGCGGCGCCGTTCGATCATCGCCGGCAACAGTCGTTTGCTCAGCCGATACGCGCCAAACAGATTGGCTTGCAACATGTCCAGCAAGGCATCGTCGTCTTCATTGCTGATCTGCCCCGGCCGATATGCGCCGGCATTGTTGACCAGCAAATCCACCGCGCCATGCCGGGCCAACACGGCTTTCGCCAACGCATCGACCGATGCCGCATCGCGCATATCGCAGGCATGCGTTTCAATGCCGGCAACGTCCACGCGCAATGCCGCCAAGCCGGCTTCCCCGCGTGCGCAGGCAATCACCGTGCAGCCTTCGCGTGCGAAGCGCGCCACCATGGCGCGACCAATCCCGCGCGACGCGCCGGTGACCAGCACCACGCTCACGAAAAACTCCCGCGCTCGATCTGCACGCCCACCGCCGCCGCATTGGCCAGCGCATCGGGCTTGGCAAGTTTCAGGCGCACACCCTTGGCCCCGAACTCGGTCAGGATCAAATCGGCGCAGCATTCGGCCAGCGTTTCCACCAGCATGAAATCGGTCTGCGCGATGTAGCCAGCCAACCGCGCACTCACCGCTTCGTAATCCAACGCATCGGCCAGCGTGTCACTAGTGGCCGCGATGCGGTTGTCAAAGCGCATTTGGATGTCGAATACCAGCGGCTGCGGCGTATGGCGTTCGCGGTCGTGCACCCCAATCAGGGCGTCGATGCGCAGGCCTTCGATAAAGACGATGTCGTTCATGCCAACAGGATACCCGCACAACCGTCGGGCGGTGCCTACCGCATCGCACTCGTACGCCGCAGCATCACACTGCGGTCAACGTGGCCATATCCCAGCGCGGCACCGCACGGATCACCGCATCATCGTGCTGCCCAGCGGCCAAACGCAGTGCGCCAGCAAACGCGATCATCGCGCCATTATCGGTACACAGCGCCGGTCGCGGGAAGCAGGCGCGGCCACCACGTTTGCTGCACATCGCGTTGAGTTTTTCGCGCAGGCGCTTGTTGGCCCCCACCCCGCCGGCCACAATCAAGGTGTCGCAACCGGCCGCATCCAGCGCGCGCTGGCATTTGATCGCCAAGGTGTCCACCACCGCATCTTCAAACCCACGGGCGATGTCGGCGCGGGTCTGTTCCGACTGATCGGACGCCTGCCATGCCAGCAGCACTTGGGTTTTTAGCCCGCTGAAGCTGAAATCCAGCCCCGGGCGGTCGGTCATGGGCCGCGAAAACTTGAATACCCCCGGCGTGCCGGATTCGGCCAATTTGGCCAGTTGCGGCCCGCCCGGATACGGCAGGCCCATCATTTTGGCGGTTTTGTCGAAGGCCTCGCCGGCGGCATCGTCCAAGGTTTCGCCGAGCAAGCGGTACTGGCCGATGGCGTCCACCGCCACCAATTGGGTGTGCCCACCGGACACCAGCAAGGCCACGAATGGCGGCTGCGGGGCGTCATCTTCCATCAACGGGGCCAGCAAATGCCCTTCCATGTGGTGCACGCCGATGGCCGGCACGTCCAGCGCCCACGCCAGTGAACGCGCCACCCCGGCGCCCACCAGCAATGCCCCCACCAGCCCGGGGCCGGCGGTGTAGGCCACACCGTCAATATCGCCCATCCCCAAGCCCGCCTCGGCCAAGGTTTGCCGGATCAGCGGCAGCAATTTGCGCACATGGTCGCGGCTGGCCAGCTCCGGCACCACCCCGCCGTATTCGGCGTGCAGGGCGATCTGGCTGTACACCGCATGCGCGCGCAGGCCCGCCGCGCCCGTTTGGGTGGTGTCGTACACGGCAACGCCGGTTTCGTCGCAAGAGGACTCAATACCAAGAACTTTCATCCCGGTATCTTGCACCCGATTTGGTTTGGCTGCTATCATGCGCGGCTCGCCCCACCCGACGGGCGATTTCCCAGAATTGAGATTTCCCGATGCCAAGCGTCAAAGTCCGCGAAAACGAACCTTTTGAATTTGCCCTGCGTCGCTTCAAGCGCACCTGCGAAAAGGCCGGCGTGCTGGCTGAAACCCGCAAGCGTGAGTTCTACGAAAAGCCGACCCAAGAGCGCAAGCGTAAAGCCGCTGCCGCCGTGAAGCGTCAGGCGCGCCGCAGCTCGCGTGACGTCACCAAGCGCCAACGCATGTACTAAGCGCGGTTGGGGTCTGCGAAAGCCGGCACGTGCAAGCGTGGCCGGCTTTTCGCGTTTCTGCAATTTGATTATTGAAATGGAGGCCACCATGAGCCTGAAGCAGCAACTCACCGACGATATGAAAACCGCGATGAAGTCCGGCGAAAAAGACCGGCTGGCGGTGATTCGCCTGATCAATGCCGCGATCAAGCAAAAAGAAGTCGACGAACGCATCGACATGACAGACCCGCTGGTTTTGGCCGTGCTGGAAAAAATGGTCAAGCAGCGCAAAGACTCGATCACCCAGTTCGAAGCCGCCGCACGCGAAGATTTAGCCGCGATCGAGCGCTATGAGCTGGGCGTGATCGAAGCTTATCTGCCGGCGAAGATGGACGAGGCCGCGATTGTGGCTGAAATCGACAAGGCCATTGCCGCCACCGGCGCAGCGTCTGCCGCCGACATGGGCAAGCTGATGGGCGTGCTGAAGCCGGCGCTGGCCGGGCAAGCCGACATGGGCTTGGTCAGCAAGCTGGTGAAGCAAAAACTGTCTTGATCCGCGAATCCCGCCATGACTGATCACCTCATCGTTATCCGCCCCGCCAATGCCGACGACGTGCCGTTGATCCGCCAATTCATTGCCGAATTGGCCGACTACGAACGCTTGGCGGATGCTGCCGTGGCCACCGATGACGATCTGCGTGCGGCGTTATTTGGTGCGCAGCCGGCGGCGGAAGTCTTGATTGGCGAAGTGGATGGCGCAGCGGCGGGTTTTGCCTTGTTCTTCCACAACTTCAGCACATTTCTGGGCAAGCGCGGCCTGTATCTGGAAGACCTGTTCGTGCGCCCGCAGTTTCGTGGTGCAGGGTTAGGCAAGCACTTGATGGCCGCGCTGGCGCGGCTGGCGGTGCAGCGTGATTGCGGGCGCTTTGAGTGGAGCGTGCTGGACTGGAATACACCCGCCATTGCCTTCTATCGCAGCATCGGCGCGGTGGGCATGCAGGAATGGACGGTGCAGCGCTTGGAAGGCGATGCCTTGCGCGCACTGGCCGCGCACGACGAGCTATAAGCCGCATACTGCAAGCGCATGGCCCGCATCCCTGACGCTTTCATCGATGATTTACTGGCGCGCTCGGATATCGTCGAGATCGTCGGTGCGCGCGTCCCGCTGAAGCGCCAAGGCAAGGAATACGCGGCGCGTTGCCCCTTCCACGACGAGCGCAGCGCCAGCTTCACCGTCTCGCAAACCAAGCAGTTTTATCACTGCTTCGGCTGTGGTGCACACGGCACCGCGCTGTCGTTCTTGATGCAATATGACCGCCTTGAATTTCTTGACGCCGTCGAAGAATTAGCCACGCGCGTGGGCATGGAGGTGCCGCGCGATACCGCCCAGCGCAATGCCAATCCGGACACCCGTGACCTCTACGGCGCGATGGCAGACGCTGCCGATTTTTTCCGCCAGCAACTGGCGCGCAGCGACAAAGCGCGGACCTATGTTGCCCAGCGCGGTATCGCCGCCGACATCCTTGAACGCTACGCGATTGGCTATGCACCGGATGGCTTCAATGCGCTGCGCGATGCGCTTGGCAGCTCCCCGCAGCGCATGCAATTGCTGGAACGCGGCGGGCTGTTTTCGAAGAATGACAAAGGCCACGT
>NZ_DAOOUM010000055.1:0-14959 GCF_035369645.1 Thermomonas sp.
GCCATCTGCAAGATGGCGCGCCTGGAGGGATTCGAACCCCCGACCAATGGCTTCGGAAGCCACTACTCTATCCGGCTGAGCTACAGGCGCGTTGCGGGCGATGGCGGTGCATCGCGGACGCGCATTCTCGCATGATTGCGCCAAAATGTGCCGCTGGTAGGCTAATGGGATGGCATCTTCTTCCCCTGTTGAGGCTCCCGAGCCGCGTTGGCGCACGCGTTTGCGCCACTACGCACAATTGACCCGCGCCGATCGCCCGATTGGTTGGCTGCTGCTGTTGTGGCCGACATGGTGGGGGTTGTGGCTGGCGGCCAAGGGCTTGCCGCCGGTGTGGCCGTTGCTGGTGTTCACCCTGGGGGTGTGGCTGACCCGCGCCGCCGGTTGCGTGATCAATGACTATGCGGATCGCTGGCTGGATGGCAGTGTGGCGCGCACCCAACAGCGGCCATTGGTCACCGGTGCGGTGTCCGGGCGCGAGGCGCTGGTCTTGTTTGCGGTGCTGATGTTGCTGGCGTTTGCGCTGGTGCTGACAATGAACCGGCTGACCATTTACATGAGCGTGGTCGGCGTGCTTTTAGCGGCCAGTTATCCGTATTTGAAGCGCCACACCTACTTGCCGCAGGTGTATTTGGGGATGGCGTTTGGCTGGGGCATCCCGATGGGGTTTGCGGCGCTGACCGGCGGCGTGCCAAAACTGGCATGGGTGCTGTATGTGGCCAATATCTTCTGGGCCACTGCGTATGACACTTGGTATGCCATGGTGGACCGCGACGACGATCTCCGCATGGGTGCCAAATCCACCGCGATCTTGTTTGGCGACATGGACCTGGCCGCGCAAGCCGTGCTGTATAGCTGCATGTTCGCAGCGCTGGCACTGGTGGGCCGCGACGCCGGCATGGGCCTGTATTTTTGGTTGGGGCTGGGGCTGGCCTGCGTGTTGGTGGTGTATCAATTTGGGCTGGCGCGTGGGCGCGAGCGCGCGGCCTGCTTCCGCGCGTTCTTGCACAACAACTGGGTGGGCATGGTGGTGTTTGCCGGCATCGCGCTGGATTACGCCCTGCGCGCCAAGGTGACGGCGGCCTAAGCTACCCGCGCGCATACCCACGCCTCCACCCGCTGCGCACCCGCACACCGCAAGGCCTGCGCAGCCGCGTGCAAGGTTGCGCCGGTGGTCATCACATCATCCAACAGCACCACATGGGCGGGCACGGCGGCCGCTGCCGTCAGCTGAAACGCCCCGTGCAGGTTGCGCTGGCGGGCAGCGGCATCCAGCCGTGATTGCGCCGACGTTGCGCGCCGCCGCTGCAACAGCCCGGTGCTCAGTGGCAGTTTCAGCGCCCGTGCCAATGGCCGCGCCAACTCCAATGCTTGGTCGTAGCCGCGTCGGCGCAGCCGGCTTGGGTGCAACGGAACCGGAAGGATGGCCGCAGGCCGTGGCAGCGCGGCAAAACGTTCGGCCATGCACTGCGCCAGCACCCGCCCCGCAGCGAAATCCTGATGAAATTTGAACCGTGGCAGCAACCGGTCCAGCGGGAAGGCGTAGTCAAACACGGCGTGCACTGCATCCAGCGGGGAAGGGTGTTGCAAGCAATGCCCGCAGTCCTGCGCCACGGGCAAGGGCAGCGCACAGCGCGGGCAGGCATGGCCTTGCCACGGCAGCTCGGCATGACAGGCCGCGCACACATCGCGCCCCGGCATCCCGGCATCGCCACACACCACACAACGTGGCGGCAACAGCCAGCACAGCGGCGCAGGCAGGCATCCGTCAACTTTTGTGAATGGGATTTGGTTGACGGTGGCGGTCATGCATTCCAGACTGCGCGCCAATCCTTTGTTTGTCTGTCGGAAAACCCCCATGCAGATCGTCAGTGCTTTCCCCGTTCGCCACGACTGGTCGCGCAGTGAAGTCGAAGCCCTCCTCGCGCTGCCGCTGCCGGACCTACTGCACCGCGCCGCCAGCGCGCACCGGCTGCATTTCGACCCCACCGAGGTGCAGGTGTCCACCTTGCTGTCGGTCAAAACCGGTGGCTGTCCGGAAGATTGCAGCTACTGCCCGCAGGCGGCGCGCTACCACACCGGGGTGGAAGCCACCAAGCTGATGGAAACCGAGGACGTGGTGGCCAAGGCACGCCAAGCCAAGGCCGCCGGTGCCTCGCGGTTCTGCATGGGCGCGGCCTGGCGTTCGCCCAAAGACCGCGACATCCCCAAAGTGGCGGCCATGATCCGCGAGGTCAAAGCGCTGGGGCTGGAAACCTGCGCCACCTTGGGCATGCTCAGCGGCAGCCAGGCCACGGCGCTGAAAGATGCGGGCCTGGATTACTACAACCACAACCTGGACACCGACCCCGAGTTTTACGGCGACATCATCCACACCCGCGACATGCAAGACCGTTTTGACACGCTGGCGCATGTGCGTGATGCCGGCTTGAAGACCTGCTGTGGCGGCATTGTGGGGATGGGCGAATCACGCCGTCAGCGTGCCGGTTTGCTGATGACCTTGGCCAATTTACCCAGCCATCCGGATTCGGTGCCGATCAACCGCTTGGTGGCGGTGGAAGGCACGCCCTTGGCCGACACCAAGGCACTGGATCCGTTTGAATTTGTGCGCACCATTGCCACCGCACGCATCATGATGCCGCGCTCGATGGTGCGCCTGTCGGCCGGCCGCGCCGAGATGAGCGACGAGTTGCAGGCGCTGTGTTTTTGCGCCGGTGCCAACTCGATTTTTTATGGCGAAAAATTGCTGACCACCGGCAACCCCGACACCGAGCGCGACCTTGCGCTATTCGACCGGCTGGGCCTGCGTCCGATGCACGTGGATGCGGCCGAAGCCCCTGCCGCCGAAGCCAGCGGCGGCTGCGGTGGCCACTGCGCATGCGCGAACGGCTAAGCACCCGCGTCGCTGCCGCCAGCGCGCAACGCGATGCCACCCACCGGCATCGCGTGATTCGCACCATCACCCAGCGCGCGGGGGTGCACTGCACCGTGGATGGCCGCACGCTGCTGAATTTTTGCAGCAATGATTATCTGGGCCTATCGCAACACCCGCAGCTGATCGCCGCCTTGCATGCGGCCAGCAGCGCCGGCGGCACCGCCTCGCATCTGGTGTGTGGGCACACCGCGCAACACGCCGCGCTGGAGGCCGAACTGGCCGCCTGGCAACACGCGCCACGCGCACTGCTGTTTGGCAGCGGCTACATGGCCAATCTGGCGGTGCTCCAAAGCCTGCTGGGCGCGGGGGATGTGTGCGTGCAAGACAAGCTCAACCACGCCAGTTTGCTCGACGGTGCGCGGCTGGCGGGCTGCCAAAACAGACGCTATCCACATGCCGATGCCGCCGGCGCGGCGCGGCAGTTAGCCGCACACCCCGATGGGGCTGCGCTGCTGGTCAGTGATGGCGTGTTTTCGATGGATGGCGACATCGCGCCATTGCCTGCGTTGGCCGAGGCCGCCCGCGCGCACGAGGCGACGTTGTATATCGACGATGCACATGGCGCAGGCGTGCTCGGGGATGGCGGGCGCGGCAGTCTGGCGGCGGCAGGCCTGACCATCGCCGATGCACCGTTGCGGCTGATCACCTTCGGCAAAGCCTTAGGCAGTGTGGGTGCGGCGGTGGTGGGCGCGGCGGATGTGATCGAGCACCTGCGGCAAACCGCGCGCCCCGGCATCTACACCACCGCCTTACCTGCCGCACAGGCTGCAGTGACGCGCGCGGCACTGGCCCTCGTGCAAGCCGATGCCGGCGACGCCTTGCGCGCAAACTTGCACGCCAATATCACGCGCTTTCGTTTGGGCGCGGCGCAATTGGGTTTGCCGTTACTGCCATCGCAGACTGCGATTCAACCCTTGCTGGTGGGTGCCGATGCCGATGCGCTGGCGTTATCGCAACACCTGGAAACGCGCGGCTATTGGGCCGCCGCCATCCGCCCACCCACCGTGCCCGCCGGCAGCGCACGGTTGCGCATCACCTTGAGCGCCCTGCACACCGCGCAGCATATCGACGGCTTGCTGGAAGCCCTCACAAACCTCCCACGCACACGTATTTGAGCTCGGTGTAATCGTGCAGCCCGTCCTTGCCGCCTTCGCGGCCAAAGCCGGAATGTTTGATGCCGCCAAACGGTGCCACCTCGGTGGAAATCAGCCCGGTATTGATGCCCACGATGCCGCATTGCAAGGCTTCCGACACGCGCCAACTGCGGGCCAGATCGCGCGTGTAGAAATACCCGGCCAAACCGAAGGGGGTGGCATTGGCCTGCGCAATCACGTCTGCTTCGGTGGTGAAACAAAACAGCGGTGCCACCGGGCCGAAGGTTTCTTCCTGCGCCAATTGCATGCGTGCATCGGCATCCAGCAAGACCGTGGGCGTGTAGAAGGTGCCGCCCAAGGCATGCCGCTGGCCGCCGATGGCCAGGCGCGCGCCGTTGGCCAGTGCATCGGCCACATGCGCTTCCACTTTTGCCAAGGCCTTGGCATCGATCAATGGGCCTTGCTCGGTCTCGCCTTGCAGGCCATCGCCCACGCGCAACTGGCGCACCGCTGCAACCAATTTTTCCGCAAACGCGGCATACACGCTGGCCTGCACAAAAATGCGGTTGGCGCAGACGCAGGTTTGCCCGGTATTGCGAAATTTACTGGCGATCACACCGGCCACGGCGGCATCTAAATCGGCATCGTCAAACACGATGAAAGGCGCATTGCCGCCCAGCTCCAACGACAATCTTTTGAGATCCGGCGCAGATTGCGCCATCAGCGTTTTGCCCACTGCGGTAGAGCCGGTAAAACTGAGTTTGCGCAGCTTGGGGTTGCCGGTCATTTCTGCGCCGATTGCGGCGGCATCGTGGCCGGTGACGATATTGATCACGCCCGGCGGAACCCCCGCACGCTGCGCCAATTCGCCCAGCGCCAAGGCCGAAAACGGTGTTTGCAGCGCCGGTTTGCACACCACCGTACAACCGGCAGCCAAGGCCGGGGCCAGCTTGCGGCCCAGCATCGCCGAAGGAAAATTCCACGGCGTAATCATGCCCACCACCCCCACCGGCTGGCGCAGCGTCAGCAACCGTTTGTCAGCCGCATGCGACTGGATCACCTCGCCATCCATGCGCCGCGCTTGTTCGGCAAACCACTGCAGATAGCCGGCGCTATAAGTAATCTCGCCGCGTGCTTCGGCCAGCGGCTTGCCTTGCTCGGCGGTCAACAAGCGCGCCAAATCTTCTTGATGTTCCAGCATCAGCGCATGCAGGTCGCGCAGCACTTGCGCGCGCGCATCGGCGGTCTTGCCAGCCCATGCCGGAAACGCCGCATGCGCCGCATCGATGGCGCGCCGGGTTTCCGCTGCGGCCATCTCCGGCACCGTTCCCAGCAGTGCCGCATTGGCCGGATTGCGCACCTCGCAACGCCCACCCGCATCGGCATCACACCATTGCCCGCCAATCAATGCGTGCTGGCGCAACAAACCGGCATCGTTCAGGCCTAGCCCCTCAGCGTGAGAACCCATCATCCATCCTCCGGAAATGAACACGACCCGCACACGATACGGCGAGTGACGTGAGCTTCGCGCGATAATGTGCGGCCCCACGCAACCGCGCCGGTTTGGCGCATGATTGATGAGCACACTGCACGTTGACATCAGCGGCCACGGCCCGCCCTTGGTACTGCTGCATGGCTGGGCGATGCACGGCGGTATTTTTGCGCCCTTGGTAGAAGCACTGCGTGAACACCGCACCTTGTATGTGGTCGATTTGCCCGGCCACGGTCACAGCCGCGCTTGTGGCCTGCCGTTGACACTGGACGCTTGCGCCGATGCCGTGCTGGACACGGTACCCACAGCGCCGTGGTGCGGTTGGTCGCTGGGTGGGTTGATCGCACTGCACGCGGCCACCCAACACCCACAACGGGTGCCAGCACTGGCGATGATCTGCGCTTCACCCAAATTTGTCGTGCGTGAAGATTGGCCACACGGCATGGCGCGTGAGGTGTTCACCGGGTTTGCCGCCGGCCTGCGCAGCGATTGGCGCGCCACCATTGACCGCTTCATCACGCTGGAAGCCTTTGGCTCTGACCATATGCGCGAAGAATTGCAGCTCTTGCGCGACGCCGTGCTGGCGCGTGGCGAGCCGTCACCACGCATTTTGGCGGAAGGGCTTGCCACCTTGGAAACCAGCGACTTGCGCGATGCGTTGCCAGCAATGACGGTACCCAGTGTTTGGATCAGCGGCCGCCGCGACCGCCTTGTGAACCCCACAGCCATGCAGGCCAGCGCCGCGATGGCGACAGATGCGCGCACTGTGCAAATCGAGCACGCCGGGCATGCGCCCTTTTTGACCCATGCCGATGCGGTGGCCACGGCACTGTTGGCCTTTCTTGCCGAGCATGCCGCATGAGCCCCGAACTGTTTGATGCCAAGCACGTGCGCCGTGCGTTTTCGCGCGCGGCGACCACCTATGACGCAGTGGCGCATGTGCAGCGCAATGCGCAAGCACGCCTGCTGGAATCGCTGGATTTTCTGGACGACCCCGCGCTGGCACGCCCCCCGCCGCAACGTGTTTTGGATTTGGGTTGCGGCACCGGTGCGGCCAGTGTGGCGCTGCAAAAACGCTGGCCAAAAGCGCAGATCGTGTCGATGGATTTGGCGCTGCCGATGCTGCACCACGCCCGCACTGCCAGCAAGCGCTGGAACCCGTTTGCGCAAGTGCCGCAACCGGTGTGTGCCGATGCCCGCGCGCTGCCGTTGGCAGAGGGGTCGGTGGATGTGATTTTTTCCAACCTGTGCCTGCAATGGGTGGAAGATTTAGGCGCGGTGCTCAATGGCTTTCGGCGCGCGCTCAAGCCACAGGGTTTGCTGCTGTTTTCCACGTTTGGCCCAGAAACCTTGTGGGAGCTGCGCAGCGCATTTGCACACGCGGATGCGGCCCCCCATGTCAGCCCGTTTGTGGACATCGCCGGCATCGGTGATGCCTTGGTCAATGCCGGTTTTTTTCAGCCGGTGGTGGATCGCGAAGAAGAGGTCACCCACTATCCAAATTTGCCCGCATTGATGCACGAACTGCGCGCACTCGGTGCCACCAATGCCCTGCGTTCCCGCCGCACCACCCTGACCGGGCGCAGCCGGTTTGCGGCCGCCAGCACCGCCTACGAAACCCATCGCGCAGCAGCCGGCCTACCGGCCACTTGGGAGATCGTCAGCGCGATGGCATGGGCACCAGAACCCGGTGCCCCAATTCGCGAAGGCGGTGCCGATTTGGTGGCGGTACCGGTGTCGAAAATCCCGATCCGGCGACGTGGATGAAGCCGTCACGTCGCGCATGGGACATTGGGTGCGCAGGGTTGGGCCGCACTGGCCTGCGTGGCGGTGGCGGCGTTTGCCTACCCCTTGGGTAATCGCGGCCTGCTGTTGCATCTGGAAACACGCGGCATCGCGCTCAATGCCAGCCAGCGCGTGGGTGGTGGCCCGCGACCAGAAAGCCGGCGGCGAAAGTTAAGCCGACTTAAGGTCTTCTGCTTCGCCTCTTTTAGCCTTTATTACACAGCAGATCAGCCAGTTTTTTGGGCAACCGTTGCCGATAGTGCATCACCGCGATGATCACGACGGTATCGCCTTTGTCTAGATAGATCAGGCGATAGGGACGCTCCAACAATTCCCGAATGTCATCGTTTGGGTATTCGTGCATTCGATGACCCAGCAACGGCGGCTCGCTCAACTGCATCGAACGTTCGACCAGTCGGATTGACTCCTTGAGCGCTGCCCGTGGCGAGTCCTTGGCAATGAACGCAGTGATCTCGCGCAGGCGTTGCTGCGCCTCGGGTGACCAGTGAACCCTCATTGCGCGGTGTGTCGCTCGGCTTGCAACTGCGCCAGCAGTTCTTCGGCTGGGATCGTGTTGCCCGCCTTTGCCTGCGCTAAGCCGCGCGCAACGGATGCGTGCAACTCAACCTGATACATCACATCCTCCCAAGTCGCTTCGGGTGGCAATTCATCCGCGATGTGATGCACTTGCTGGCGTAGTGTCTGGGCCGACATGGCAGACCTTCTGAGCATGGTTGCTATGGCCATTCTAGACTTCCGCATCAAAAAGACCAGAAAGCCGGCGGCGGGAGTTAAGCCGGCGACGCCAATAGTGCTGGCAACGTATCCAAATCCACATTGCCGCCAGACAAAATCACGCCCACCTTGCGGCCTTCGAATAGCGCGCGGTTCTGCTGCACCGCCGCCAATACGGTGGCCGATGACGGCTCGATCAGTTGTTTGCTGCGCGTCCATAGCAAGCGCAATGCGGCGAGGGTTTGCGCATCGTCCACCGTCAATACTTGTGCATCCGCTGCACGCAACATATCGAAATTGATCGCGCCCAGTGTGCCGCGCAAGCCATCGCAAATAGTATTGGGGACAACCTCGTGATCCAGCACGCCACGCGCAAACGAACGCGCACCATCGGCAGCACCTGACGGTTCGGCCAGATACAGCCGGCAACTTGGTGCCAGTGCTTGCATGGCCAATGCGGTGCCGGCTGCCAGCCCACCGCCACCCAGCGGCACCACCAGCGCATCCAGATCCGGCTGCGCGCTGAGTAGCTCCAATGCGGCGGTGCCTTGCCCGGCGATCACGGCGGGGTCGGTGTAGGGGTGCACGCTGCGGCCGCCGGTGTCAGCCTGCACCTGCGCGCACATCGCCTCGCGCGCGGCGATCGTGGGGGCGCAGTGATGCAACACCGCGCCGTAATGCGCGATCGCCGCCAGCTTGGCACGCACTGCTCCATCCGGCACCACCACATGACAGGGGATGCCACGCAACTGCGCGGCTAAAGCCAAGGCCGCACCATGATTGCCGGACGAATGCGTGACCACCCCGCGCGCGGCGCTGTGGTCATCCAACCCGAACACCGCATTGCAAGCGCCACGAAACTTGAACGCACCCACGCGCTGGAGGTGCTCGGCTTTGAAATACAGCTGCGCACCGGTGTCGGCATTCAGTGCGCGTGAGGTCAGCACCGGGGTGGCATGCGCATACGGGGCGATGCGCGCGGCAGCGTCAAACAGGTCGGCAAGGGTGGGCGGGGCGCTGTCTGCATTCATCATCGCACCATGCTAGCGCGGCATATGCCGATTGCCGACACCGCGAAGGCATGGGCGGAGAGCAAAGTTCCATGCGGTTTTCAAGCTATTCGTACGGAAAAGTGCTAAACCGTGACCCTCTGCACAAGCTGAATCGAAGATTGTCCTAGGAGTGACTTCCAGCGTCACATCGCGCCAGATCGCGCTACTCTAGTCGTGTCGGTGCCTGACAGGACATCCCGGATCCCCCCTGTTCCGCCCGTCCTGCGGGCACCGACACTTCTTTTTTCATTGCTGTCGCTACCACCGGCGCACCTTGCCCGGCGGTTATCAGGCAGATTTCAGACAAAAAATGAGGGCTGGATGTCCCCCGACACCCAGCCCCCGTAGCGTCCTCGCTATGCGCAGAAATCGGCCCCTGTTCAGTCCGATTGTCGCCTTGCGGCGTGCCACGTCGAGTGCTGCTAGGTGTAAAGCACGAACCGTGCCAACTTATAAAACCGCCCCACCTTGCATTTGCGCGCGATAATTTCGCCATGAGCCAGACCTTTTATCGTTTCGATGTCATCGTCATCGGTGGCGGCCACGCCGGCACCGAAGCCGCCCTTGCCGCCGCCCGCGCGGGTGCGCGCACCTTGCTGCTGACCCACAACATCGAAACCGTGGGCGCGATGAGCTGCAACCCGGCCATTGGCGGCATCGGCAAGGGCCATCTGGTGAAAGAGATCGACGCGCTGGGCGGCATCATGGGCAAAGCCGCCGACGCCGCCGGCATCCAGTGGCGCGTGCTCAATGCCAGCAAAGGCCCTGCGGTGCGCGCCACCCGCTGCCAGGCCGATCGCAGCCTGTATCGCGCGTTTATCCGCCGCGCGGTGGAAATGCAGGACAACCTCACCGTGTTCCAAGCGGCGGTGGATGATCTGCTCATCGACCACGATGCTGTGCGCGGTGCCATCACCCAAACCGGCTTGACGTTTGCAGCCCCGGCGGTGGTGCTGACCGCGGGCACCTTCCTTGCCGGGAAAATTCATATCGGTGAAACCCAATATGCCGCCGGGCGCATGGGCGACGCGCCGGCCACCGCGCTGGCACACAAACTGCGCGAAGGCCGCTTTGTGGTGGACCGGCTGAAGACCGGCACGCCGCCGCGCATCGATGGCCGCACGCTGGATTATTCGGTGATGACCGAACAAGCCGGCGACAACCCGCGCCCGGTGATGTCGTTCATGGGCAGCCATGCCGACCAGCCGGCGCAGGTCAGTTGCTGGATCACCGACACCTGCGAGCGCACCCACCAAATCATCCGCGACGCATTGCATCGCAGCCCGTTGTATTCGGGGCAAATAGAAGGCATCGGCCCGCGCTATTGCCCCAGCATCGAAGACAAAGTGGTGCGTTTTGCCGAGAAGGCCAGCCATCAGATTTTTGTTGAACCCGAAGGCTTGTCGGTCACCGAAATCTATCCCAATGGCATCAGCACATCGCTGCCGTTTGATGTGCAATTGGACTTGGTGCGTAGCATTCGCGGGTTTGAGCAGGCGCATATCACCCGCCCCGGTTATGCCATCGAATACGATTTTTTTGACCCGCGCGGGCTGAAAAATTCACTGGAAACCAAAGCGGTGGCCGGGCTGTTTTTTGCTGGCCAAATCAACGGCACCACCGGCTACGAAGAAGCCGCCGCGCAAGGCCTGCTGGCCGGCGTAAATGCGGCGCGCTTTGTGCAACAGCAAGACCCCTGCACCCTGCGCCGTGACCAAGCCTATCTGGGCGTGCTGGTGGATGACTTGATCACCCACGGCACCAGCGAGCCGTACCGGATGTTCACCAGTCGCGCCGAATACCGCCTGCAACTGCGCGAAGACAATGCCGATGCACGCCTGACCCCGATTGGGCGAGAGCTGGGCTTGGTGGATGATCTGCGTTGGCAGGCATTTGCACGCAAGCGTGATGCGGTAGCCGCCGAAACCGCACGGCTTGCAGGCCTGTGGGCGGCGCCCAACAACGCGCTGGGCGCAGCATTGGCGCGTGATCTTGGTATTGAAGTCAGCCGTGAAAACAACGCGCTGGACTTGCTGCGCCGCCCCGAGTTGAACTACGCCCGCCTGCTGCAAGTGCCCGAGATGGGCCCGGCGGTGGACGATGCCAAGGTGGCCGAGCAGGTGGAAATTGCCACCAAATACGCCGGCTATCTGGGCCGCCAGCGCGACGACATCGCGCGCCAGCAACGCAACGAAGCCACTGCCATCCCCACCGATTTTGACTATGCTCAGGTGCGCGGGCTGTCAGCCGAAGTGCTGCAAAAACTCAGCCGCGTGCAACCGCAAACCGTGGGGCAGGCGCAGCGCGTCCCGGGGGTGACACCGGCGGCGATTTCATTGTTGTTGGTGCACCTGGAACGCCAGCGGCGCAACGCGGCTGCCTGACGCACCCTTCTCCCGCGTGCGGGAAATGTGCCCGACGGGCGGATGAAAGGGCGCTTTCGCACTGGCGTATCCTTTCCGCATGAACATGCGCATTGCCGTCGCCAGCCTGATCGTCATCACCACCCTCGTCGCCTGCAAACGCGACACCCCCGCCACGCCGCCTGCCCCTGCCAGCTTTGCCGTGCAAACGTGGGTGCTGCCATCCGAGCCCGGCTCGATGGCCCCGGATCTGGTCACCGCGCCGGGCGGGCGGGTGTTGCTCAGCTGGATCAACCGCAGCCAAGGCCGTCGCAACGCCTTGCAATTTGCCGCCTATACCGAAGCAGCGGGCTGGCAGAGCCAGCCACGCACGATTGCGGTGGGCAATTCGCTGTTGGCCAATGCTGCCGATACCCCGCACCTGTTGGCCACGGCCGACGGCGCACTGTGGTCGCAATGGCTGCAAACCCAGCCCGATAATCCATCAGGCTATGACACCGTGTTGGCACGCTCCAAAGACGGCGGCATGAGCTGGACGCAAATCACCCGCGTCAATAACGATGGTCAAGCCGCCGAACACGGTTTTGCCGCGTTATGGCCACACGGAACCAATGGGTTGGGCATGGCGTGGCTGGATGGCCGTGCGCAGGCCGCGCAACCGATACCTGCGCACGACCATGCGCAACACGCCATGGGTGCCATGCAGTTGCGTAGCAACATCTTCAACTTGGATTTGCAGCGCGGTGAGGATGCGGTGGTGGATGCACGCAGCTGCGATTGCTGCCAAACCGCTGCGGCAATGACCGAGCAAGGCCCGCTGCTGGCATGGCGTGACCGCAGCGACGCGGATATTCGCGATATCGCCGTTGCCCGTTTCGAAAACGGCGCGTGGACCCCGCCCAAACTGGTGCATGCCGATGGTTGGAAAATCGAGGCCTGCCCGGTGGCCGGCCCGGCACTGGCCGCGCAAGGCAAAACAGCGGTGGTGCTGTGGTACAGCGAAGCCGGTGGCACACCAACATTGCGCATGGCGCGCAGCGTGGATGCCGGCAGCACATTTGCCGAGCCGGTGGTGTTGGACACCGGCACGGCCGTGTTGGGGCGCGCGGCGATAGGTGTTGATGCGCAGCACGTGTGGGCGCTGTGGCTGCGCGAAGATGCGCACGGGCAAACCTTGCTGCTGGCGCGCTATACGCCCGATTTATCAAAACGCTTGCAACAAGTCACCGTGGCGACGCTTGGCGCGCGCGGGATGGCCAGCGGCTATCCCAAATTGGCGGTGGATGCCGGCGGTGCATGGTTGGCATGGACCGATGTCATTGGCGGCGTGGCGCATTTGAAGGGCGCACGGGTGGCACGCTGAGGTGGTTGCCTTGCGGTGTGGCTTGCCGGCGGCGATCTTGCATGGTCATGCGCGCATTTCTGCCAGCAAAAATGCCCGCGCTTTGCGCCAGTCGCGGCGCACCGTGCGCTCGCTGATGCCCAGCATGTCGCCAATCTCGGCCTCTTCGTAACCGCCAAAATACCGCAGCTCGACGATCTGCGCGGCGCGCGCATCCAGCTGATGCAAGCTGGTCAGTAATTCATCCAGCGCCAATACCTCCACGGCCGCCGCATCGCCATTGCCCAGCGATGCGGTCAGGGTCAGCGCCTCTTGCCCGCCACCACGCTTGTCGGCCTTGCGTGCGCGGGCATCGTCCACCAGCACTTGGCGCATGGCGCGCGCCGATAGCGCCAGCAAGTGATTGCGGTCCACCGCTTTGAGGTCGGCACCTGCGGCCAGTTTCAGGTAGGCCTCGTTGACCAAGGCGGTGGTCTGAAACGCATCGCGCATGCGCCGCAATTGCACGCGTGCGGCGCGTTTGAGTTCTTCATACACGGCCGCATACGCTGCCCCCATCGCGGCCGCATCACCGGCGCGTGCGCGCGCCAGCAATTGGGTCACCCGCGCGTCCTCTGTGACTGCCATCATCCTGCCCCGCTACGTTCAACATCCAGCCCCTGCTGGCAGTGTCGCACCCCTTGCCATTGCGTGCATCTTGCTTACTTTTCTTTGCGCCAATTCAACGATGCGCGGTTCTCCACGGTGCTCGATTCGATTTGGATGTCGAAGCCGCGCCGCAATAGATATTTCAAGGTCATCACCTGGCCGGTGCCCAGTAGCGACACGCCATAGCCCACATAGAGTTTGGGTGACAGGTATTTGCCCACGCTGAGCACGTCACCGCCCAGCGCGCGCGAGGTGTTGACGCCAGCGTCATCCAAACCGATGCGGGCACCCAGCTCGGCAGCCAGCAGGCCACTGCCTGCGCTCAGCGCCGATTTGGCCGCGCCCAACTGGCGCGCTTCATCGCCGGTCAGGGTGGACAACGGACGGCCCAAGGTCAGGTAGGCCAGCGCTTCGGACTCACTTTTGGCGGGGTCGGAATACACGCTGGCCTGCGGCGCACTGGCGCGGCCTTCCACGCGGATGCCGGCGGTGACATCACCCACTTGGCGTTCGGCGCGGATGTCCAGCAGCGGGTCATCCACCGGCGTGTTCGACCAGCGCAGACGGCCACGGGTGATCTGCAAGTTTTGCCCGTAGGCGCGGTAGCGGCCAGCGATGTCGAGTGCGCCGCTGCCCAGCATGTCGCGCTCGGGCGTGGCACGCACGCGCAGACTGCCGCCCAGCGTGCCTTTCAGGCCATAGCCCTCCAGTTGCACGGCTTGGCCCATGATCAAATTCAGATCCATGTCCAATGCGGTGGCGACGGCTACCGGGGTGGGGTCGGCGGGGTCCAGTACCACCACATCCGGCGAGGGCGACACCCCCATGTCCAACCGCTCCAGGTGGATGTCGGCTTCGGCCACATTGACGCTGCCGCGTATCTGCAAAGGCTGCCCGGCGCGATAACGCAAACTCAAGTCGGGGCTGGCGATGGCGCGCAGTTGGCGGGTATCGGCCAGTAACAGATTGTTGCCGCGCAGTTGCAATTGCAAGGGCGTGTCATCGCTGCGCCAATCCAATTGGCCATCGAGCTGCAACACGCCGGTTCCTGCACCCACTTGGCCATGGATGCGGGCGCTGCCATCGGCTTGCGCAAGCAATTGCACGTCGCCATCGTGCAGGCTGATGCCCAGCGCAGGAAGTTCGGTGGAAAATTTTTGCAAACGCGCCTGCCCGCCCAGCAGTGGTTGCGCGCGGGTGCCGGCCAGCTGCACATCCACATGCAGATTGCCGGTGGGCGACACGATATCGGGCGAGAGCAGTTCGACCCAGGTCAGCGCATCGGTATCCAGTTTCAAATCCCCCGACAACGGCGCGTAAGCATCAAAACCGGTGACGATATGGGCATCCAGTTGGCCGCTGCCATTGACCCCGGTGCTCAGCGTGGCTTCCACACGATGCGGGTCAAACGTGGCTTGCAAGGTCAGTGCGCGATAGCTGAGCACATCCCGGCGCGCACGCGGCCGGTTGCGCAGGCCGCCGGCGTCCGAGCGCAGCGTGGCGGTGCCGCGCCATG
>NZ_DAOOUM010000056.1:0-14924 GCF_035369645.1 Thermomonas sp.
TTGCGGTTGCGGCCCTGCTTGGCGCTGCCGCCCGCCGAGTCACCCTCGACGATGAACAATTCCGACAATGCCGGGTCTTTTTCCGAGCAATCGGCCAGCTTGCCAGGCAGGCCGGCGATATCCAGCGCGCCTTTGCGGCGGGTTAGGTCGCGGGCTTTGCGCGCCGCCTCGCGGGCACGGGCGGCATCCACAATCTTGCCGGCAATGGCCTTGGCTTCGTTCGGGTGCTCTTGCAGGAATTCCTCGAACTTCGCGGCGAAGACAGAATCGACGACCGCACGTACCGGCTCTGTTACCAGTTTTTCTTTGGTTTGCGAGGAAAACCCGGGATCTGGCACCTTCACCGACAGTACCGCGATCATGCCTTCGCGCATATCATCGCCCGACAGCGAGACCTTGGCCTGCTTGGCGATGCCGCTGCTTTCGATATAGCGGGTCAGGGTGCGGGTCAGCGCGGCGCGAAAACCGGTGAGGTGGGTCCCGCCGTCTTTTTGGGGGATATTGTTGGTGAAGCAGTACATCGTTTCCTGATAGGAATCGCTCCACTGCACCGCACAATCGACCACGATGCCGTCCTGCTCGCCACTGATCGAAATCACATTGGGATGCAGTGGGGTTTTCAGCTGGGCTAGGTGCTCGACGAAGCTGCGAATGCCGCCTTCGTACTGAAAAATGTCGTGCCTGCCGTCCAGACGCTCGTCGATCAACTCGATCTTGACGCCGGAGTTCAGGAAGGACAGTTCGCGCAGGCGGCGGGCAAGGATGTCGTAATGGAATTCGACGTTATCGTTGAACGCCACCACCGACGGCCAGAAGCGCACTTCGGTGCCGCGTTTGCTTGACGCTTCCAATTGCTTGAGCGGGTACACCGGCTCGCCGTGGCGGTATTCCTGCTGGAAGTGGTAGCCGTCGCGCCAGATATCCAGCAACAGCTTCTCGGACAGCGCGTTGACCACGCTAACGCCCACGCCATGCAGGCCGCCGGAGACTTTGTAACTGTTGTCATCGAATTTGCCGCCCGCGTGCAGGACGGTCATCACCACTTCGGCGGCGGAAATGTCGCGGCCCTGCTTTTCGCTTTCTTTGGCGTGCCGGCCCACCGGGATGCCGCGGCCGTTGTCCCACACCGAAACCGACCCGTCCCCGTGGATGGTCACCCGCACGGCATCGGCATGACCGGCCAAGGCTTCGTCCACGCCGTTATCGACGACCTCAAACACCATGTGGTGCAGGCCGGAACCGTCGTTGACGTTGCCGATATACATGCCCGGGCGCTTGCGGACGGCTTCTAGGCCTTCCAGCGCGGTAATGCTGTTGGCGTCATAGTTGCCAGAATTGGGAACGGCGGTTTCGGGCGCGTCGCCCGGGGTGTGCTGGTTTTGCGACATCGACGTGATCAACTCCCGTGGCACGCCATGAAGCGGGCCAAAACACGTGGTGCGGATGGGCACCCAGTATAGCAAGGGGGGGGCTTAGTCCTGTTGCCGCAATACGCCATGTTCCACGTGAAACAACGACACCGGTAACGGACTGCTGGGAAGTGCCGATAACGGCTCAGTGCCGGTAATCACCACCTGCGCGTCGGTTTGCGCCAAGACATCCAAAACACAGGCCTGATGCCGGCGATCCAGCTCTGAGCCCAAGTCGTCCAACTGCAAGACCGGCCAATGCCCCAGTGCCTGCGCCAAATGTGTTGCTTGCGCCAGTAACAGGCATAGCGCCAACTGCTTGGTTTGTCCCCGCGACAAGCTTTCGCGTCCCGGCAAATCACGCAATTGCAGCTTCAAATCGGCGCGGTGCGGGCCAAGACTGGTGTAACCCAAGGTTTGGTCACGTTCACGACTTAGCAATAAGGCGTCCGCCAAGGCCAATTCGTGCCGTCGCCAACCCGGCTGCAAACTCAGAGTGATCGCCCCAGCATCCGGCAATAAACGCGGCAACAGGTGATGCAGGGGCGCTTGCAAGGCACTGATATAGGCGTCACGCAGTGCGGTGATGGCCTCCCCGGCATGAACCAGTTCGTACTCCCACGCTTCTAGCTGCGCATCGACTCGTGTTTGTCGCAGCAACGCATTGCGCTGTTTAAGTGCGCGTGCGTATCGCCGCCACAGCGGTAAAAAGTCATGTTCCACGTGGAACATACCCCAATCCAGAAAGCGCCGCCGCCCTTCACTGCCGCCATCCACCAAGGCATGGCTGCCCGGTTCAAAGCTAACCACTGCCAATGCTTCGCAAAGTTGGCTGATTAAGTGGACATCCTGCCCATTCAGACGCGCCTGCCATTGACTGCCGGTATGGCGCAGCCCGGCCCGGTGTGGGGTTTGGTCGGGCAGCACCCATTCCACATAGGCCTGCAACGCCGGATCGCCCTGTCGTACCAGGCCATCACGCACGCGGCCACGAAAGCTGCGGCCATGGGCCAGTAAGTGCAGCGCTTCCAGAAGGCTGGTCTTGCCGCTGCCGTTATCGCCCGTGATGAGGTTGAATCCGGGTCGCGGGGTGAATTCGACGGTCTCGAAGCGCCGAAAGCTGTGTAATCGCAAGCATTGGACTAGCACGCAAGACACCTGTTCGCGCTGTGTCGATGCAGGATGCAACGACGCCCGGGCAATGCCGGGCGTCCAGATGTCGTGGGGCAGCCTTGCCCCACCCTGCGGCGGTGCTTCACTGACATCACAGACGCAGCGGCATCACCACATGCCGGGCGTGCAGACTTTCGGCACCCCGCACCAATGCGGAAGAATTGGCATCACGCAACTGCAACACCACCGTTTCCTCACGCAGCCCGTTCAGGGCTTCCAGCAAATAGGTCACATTGAAGCCAATTGCCAAGCCATCCACAGGGGTATTGGCTTCGACTTCTTCCTGTGCCTCTTCCTGCTCGGGATTATGCGCACTGACACGCAGTAGATTGGGGGCTACTTCCACCCGCACGCCGCGATATTTTTCGTTCGACAAGATTGAAGCGCGCTGCAATGCCGCACGCAGAATTTCACGGTCTACCTTGACTTCACGATCCGCACCGATCGGGATCACCGCTTCGTAATCCGGGAATTTCCCTTCAATCAGCTTGCTGGTGAAAGTCACATCATCGCGCTTGATGCGGATATGGCCTTTGCCCAATTCCAGTTCCAGCATGCGATCACCACCTTCCAGCAAGCGTTGCAGCTCCTGCACACCTTTGCGTGGCACGATGATTTGACGTTTGCCACCCTGTCCTGGTGCCAGTGGCGCTTCGCACAGCGCAAGCCGGTGACCATCGGTGGCCACACAGCGCAATGAGCCTTCGCGCAGGTCAAACAACAAGCCATTCAAATAAAACCGCACATCTTGCTGGGCCATCGCAAACGCGGTGCGTTCCAGCAACTCTTTGAGTGCAGCTTCTGGAATATGTAATTGGTCGCTGACATCAACTTCGTCCAACGAAGGGAAATCATTGGCCGGCAAACTGGCCAACGTAAACCGGCTACGGCCGGCTTGAATGGTCACTTTGTCACTGGTTTGGCTGATCGTCACCAGACTGCCATCTGGCAAAGCCCGCACAATCTCGAACAACTTACGTGCGGGGATGGTGAATTCACCGTCTTCGGCACCCTCCACCGCGACCCGCGACACCATTTCAACTTCCAGATCGGTGCCGGTGAGCGAAAGCTGGCCATGCTGGATGCGGCCCAACAAATTAGCCAGCACGGGAAGTGTGTGGCGGCGTTCCACCACATTGACGACTTGTGCCAACGGTTTGAGTAGAACTTCGCGTTGCAGGGAAAACCGCATATCGACCCCTTGCCCTTGGTTGGGTTTCGAGACCTTGCCGACTGGCAAGCCTCAGCTCTTGAATGGATATAAATCTTAAAAGCAGGTGGTGTTGGTAGCCAAAAAATCGCTGGAAAACCAATTTAACTTGTTGTTTTTAAAGAAAAATAATAACAAGGAAAGCCTGTTTGAAACTGCCTGACAAGCTGGGATGAGGCTGTGGATAACTTAGCGCAAATTGTGCACGTCTGACTTATCAACAGGTTTTGCCTGACTTATTCACTCAGTTTGCGGATCAACTTCTCCCAATCCTCATGCAGCTGGCTATCGCCATTGCGCAGTTCACGAATCCGCTCGCAGGCATGCAACACCGTGGTGTGGTCGCGGCCATCAAACGCCTCGCCAATCGCCGGCAAGCTTTGTTCGGTCAATTCTTTGGCCAGTGCCATCGCCATTTGGCGCGGACGCACCAGTGGCAGTTTGCGGCTCTTCCCTAGCATCTCCCGTAGATTCAGGCTGTAGTAGTCTGCCACGGCCTTTTGAATGTTTTGGATGCTGATGGCTTGCTGCTGGGCACGCCATAAATCACGCAAGGTGTCTTGTGCAAACTCCAGTGTCACCGGGCGGCCCAGTAGCCCGGCTTGGGCGGTCAGTTTGTTGATTGCGCCTTCCAGCTCGCGCACATTGCTGCGCATTTTTTTGGCGATCAGTTGGGCGACTTCATTAGGAATCACAGTGCCACGTTCGCGAGCTTTGGACAGTACGATCTGCGCACGGGTTTCAAAATCCGGCGGATCGATGGCCACCGACAAGCCCCAACCCAGGCGTGACTTCAGGCGTGCCTCCAGACCTTCCACTTCGCGTGGATAGCGGTCGCAGGTCATGATGATTTGTTGCTTGCCATCAAACAGCGCATTGAAGGTGTGGAAGAACTCTTCCTGGGTGCGATCCTTGCCGGCGAAAAACTGGATATCGTCGATCAGCAACGCGTCGATTTTTTGGAACTGACGCTTGAACTGGTCGGCGCGTTTTTCTTGCAACGCGCGGAAAAACGCACTGTAAAAATCGTTTGAACGCAGGTACAGCACCTTGGCTGCCGGGTTGAGCCGGCGCATTTCGTTGCCCGCAGCAAACATCAAATGGGTCTTGCCCAAACCGGTGCCGCCATACAACAGCAACGGATTTTGCGTGCGCTCGCCCGGTTTTTGTGCCACCGACCATGCCGCTGCACGCGCCAGTTGATTGCTACGGCCCTCGACGAAATTTTCGAACACGTAATGGCTGTCTAAATTGCCACGAAAGGGTTCTTCGGCGGGTGTTCCGGCACCTTTGAGCGGTTCTGGCGGCGGCGTTGCGATGACCGGCCGCGGTGGTGCGCCAACACTCAACACCACCGCTTCGATGCCACCAAAATTGCGGGCCAGCTCGCGGATGCGCGGTAAAAACCGATCACGAACCTCATCGCGCACAAAGGTGTTGGGCGCAAACAGGAGGAGTGCGTCCTCGTGCGGGGATGATTGCAAAGGCTTGAGCCAAGCAAGCACATCCTCCTGCGATACTTCAGTTTCCAGGCGATGCAGGCAGGTGGGCCAGACGTCCATGCGTTGGTGCGATCTCTCAAGAACAAGGAACCCGCAGGCAGCAACGTGGGCCTGTCTGTGGATAAGGTTGGGGAAGACTGGGCAGCGTAGCATCCCGGGCGGCTCCCGCCAAACCGCATTACCGGTCAGGCGAAACCTTCTGGCGGGAAGGCTGGGGATGGGTTTGCTTGCGCTGTCTGTAAATTGCCGCTATCATTCCGAGTCTTTTCCGTTAAAAACAAGCAAGTAGGCCCGAAATGGCGACCAAGCGTACTTACCAGCCCAGCAATCTCAAGCGCAAGCGTGACCACGGCTTCCGCGCCCGTATGGCAACTGCCGATGGCCGCAAGGTGTTGGCACGTCGCCGCGCCAAGGGCCGCCGTCGTTTGACGGTCTGACCCCTCGGGGTTGGCCTCCGGCCACGGCCGGAATGCGATGATGCAGGATGCTTCCAATGCAACGCCGGTATCCCCACAGGATGCCGGCGTTATCGCGTTTGTCCAAACACACGGGTTTCCACGCCACGCGCGAGTCCGCGCCAAACGGGAGTACACGCAGGTGTTTGATTCCGGCAAGCGCATCGCAGAACCATTGATGGCACTGCACTGGCTGCGCGATGCGGGGGGTGCGCGGATGGGGCTGGCGGTTTCCCGTAAAGTCGATCCACATGCTGTGGGCCGTAACCGGGTCAAACGTGTCCTGCGTGATGCCTTCCGGCACGTGCGGCCACGACTGCAGCACGGGGCCTATGTCATCGTGGCGCGCCCTGCAGCACGACAGGCTGATAATGCGACGTTGCGCAATTGCTTCGAGCGCCTGCTCAAACGCGCAGGAGCGTTGCCGCAAATGCCTGTGGCCGGCACAATGCCGCCCGCACCTTCCTTTCCTTCCGATGTGTCCGCAGCGGTTTGACGTTGCCGGACCTGACAAGCTTGCCGAATGAATCAGACACGTACCTTCCTGTTGATGGCTTGGCTGATGGTGGCCTTTCTGCTGTGGCGCGAATGGGGCAATGAGCACACTCCGGCGGCAACGCCGGCGACCATTCCAGCAGCCCAGCAGGCCACACCCGGCACCCTAGCCAATGCCTCCAGTTTGCCCACAGCCAGTGCGATCTCCGGCGTAGTGGCGAATGCCGCGAGCGCGCAGGCAAGCGCCAGCACCGACACCGGCCCGCTGGTGCGGTTGCGCAACGACGTGTTGGATCTGCAATTGAATGGCCGGGATGTGGTGCGTGCCGAATTACTGCAGTATCGGCAGGCGCGCACACCGGGGAGCCCGGCAGTGGTCTTGTTCAACCCTGAACAGGCCCAGTTTTTTGTTGCCCAAGCCATTTGGCGTGGCGTCGATGGCACCGCGTTAGTGCCGCTGCCGGAAGGCCCAGCGCGTGAATTTACCCTGGCCAAAGGCGCCGCTGCCGTCAGTGCGCGGTTTATCGCCAATGCCGCCAATGGCATCCAGCTACAGCGCACTGTGACCTTGGCGCGTGGTAGCTATGCGTTGCAAGTGCACGACGAGCTCGTCAATACCGGCACTGTGGCGTGGACCGGTAATATTGCGCGGGTACTGGATCGGGTGCCGCCGGTGGTCAAAACCGGGTTCACCAATCCGGAAAGCTTCAGCCTGAGTGGTGCGGCATGGTACAGCGCCACCGACAAATACAAAAAGCGCAAATACACCAACTTCACCAAAGATGGCCCGCTGGATCAGACCGTGACCGGGGGTTGGGTGGCGCTATCGCAGCATTATTTTTTAACCGCGTGGGTGCCGCAGAAAGATCAAGCGGCGTTGTTCACCTTGGCTGAAAAAGGCCGCACATACGAAATCGCCGCCCGCGGCCCGCAGGTGAGTCTGGCCCCGGGTCAGCGATTTGCGAGCAATGCCACCTTGTGGGTGGGGCCAAAATTGGCCGACAAACTGGAAGCCACCGCGCCGGGGCTGGAATTGGCGTTGGACTACGGCATGTTCACGGTGCTGTCCAAACCCATTCACTGGTTGCTGACCCAGTTGCACAAACTCACCCATAACTGGGGTTGGGCGATTGTGTTGTTGGTGGTGTTGATCAAGCTGGCGCTGTATCCACTATCGGCGGCGCAGTACAAGTCGATGGCGAAGATGCGCAAATTCCAGCCGCGCATCCAGCAGCTCAAAGAGCGCTACGGCGAGGACAAACAGAAATTCCAGATGGCGATGCTGGATCTGTACAAGAAAGAAAAAATCAACCCCGCCGGCGGCTGCTTGCCGGTGTTGATCCAGATGCCGGTGTTCTTGGCGCTGTATTACGTGTTGCTGGAAGCCGTGGAATTGCGCCAAGCACCGTGGATCGTGGGTTGGGTCAGTGACCTGACTGCGCAAGATCCCTACTTCATTTTGCCTTTGCTCAATGCGGCGGTGATGTTCTTGACCCAGCGCCTGACCCCGGCAGTGGGGATGGATCCGATGCAGCAGAAGATGATGCAGATGATGCCGTTGGTGATGGCGGTGATGTTTGCGTTCTTCCCCGCGGGTTTGGTGTTGTACTGGGTCACCAATGGCACCTTGGGGCTGGCGCAACAATGGTGGAATACCCGCAGGTTTGCCGAGGAGCCGGCCAAGGCGTAACCACGTCGATGGCGGCTTGGGATGCCTGGCGTGCCTTTTCACGAGCCGATGTCGATGCACGCAAACACTGACACCATCGTCGCCATTGCCACGGCCGCTGGTGCCGGTGGCGTGGGCATCGTGCGCTTGTCTGGTGCGAATGCATTGCAGATTGCGCAGACGCTGTGCAAGCGCCGTTTGCAACGACGCGTTGCGCACTACTGTTGTTTTGTTGATGCCGAAGGCGAAACCATCGACGATGGCATCGCCTTGTATTTCGCGGCACCGGCCAGCTTCACCGGGGAAGACGTGGTGGAGTTGCAGGCGCATGGCAGCCCCGTCTTGCTGCGCGAACTGGTGGCACACTGCATGGCGTTGGGCGCGCGGCAAGCGCAGCCGGGTGAATTTAGCCAACGCGCATTTCTCAATGGCAAATTGGATTTGGCGCAAGCCGAAGCCTTGGCCGATTTGATCGCCGCCGCAGATGTGCGTGCTGCACGCGCCGCGCGGCGTTCGCTGGAGGGTGTGTTCTCACGTCAGGTGGATGCATTGATGGCGCAGGTCCTGGCCATTCGCGTGCATGTGGAAGCGGCGATTGATTTTGCCGACGAGCCGCTGGACACCCTAGGCGGGCGCGTCTTGCAAGAGCAATTGCAGAGCGCGCAGACCACGCTGGCACAATTGCTGGTGGCTGCAAGCAATGGGCGCACCCTGCGCGATGGGTTGCATGTGGTGTTAGTGGGGCCGCCCAATGCCGGCAAAAGCTCATTACTGAATGCCCTGGCCGGTCACGAGCGCGCCATCGTCACCGACATCCCCGGCACCACCCGGGACGTGCTGCAAGAAACCATTCGTGTGGATGGGGTGGAATTGACCTTGGTCGATACCGCAGGCTTGCGGGTGTCGAACGATGCCATCGAAGCCGAAGGAATCCGGCGCGCCCACACCGAACTTACCCGCGCCGATTTGGCGCTGGCGGTGGTGGATGCGCGTGACCCCGCCGTGGGCCGCGCCGCGGTGGCACCGGCCTTGGTTGGGATACCTGAGGTGCTATGGCTGTACAACAAGGCGGATTTGCTGGCAGCACCCGCGCAATGTGATGCGACAGCGTTGGCGGTTTCGGCGCACACCGGGCTTGGCTTGCCGGCATTACATGCGCGCTTGCTTGCATTGGCCGGCGGCCAAGGCCATACCGGAGCCTTTACGGCGCGGGCTCGCCATGTACAAGCATTGCAACAAGCCCAGCACTGGTTACAGCTGGCGAATACCGAATTACAGCAAGAGCAATTGGAGCTTGCGGCGGCGGCTTTGGCGCAAGCCCATGTCGAATTGGGGCATATTGGCGGCACGATCGACGCAGATGGTTTACTCGGTCACATTTTTTCGACGTTTTGCATCGGAAAATGAGCGGAAAATGACGCAGGCTTGACAACTGTGCGCTGCTGCTGCGTGCTATCGTCAAACATGCCATGGTTCAACGGGGGAAAATTCATGTCTGCAAGTAAAAATGTGTTCCACGGGGTTGCACCGGTTGCACTGACCTTGGCGATTGTCTGTGCACTGGGCGCCTGCAAAAAAGATGAGGCGACAGTGACTGGGCCGGCGGCACCACAAGCCGCAGCAAAGCCCACACCAGAGTCCGTGGTCTCGGCCAATGTTTCATCGATGGGCGCAGACCAGCTGCGGGAAGCCGCAGGCAAGGCTTACAACGAAAACCGTTTGTATGCACCGGCGGGCAACAACGCGATGGAGTACTACTTGGCCCTGCGCGATAAGCTGCCGGGTGATGCGGGTGCATCCAGTGCCCTGAATGACTTGCTGCCGATGGCGGTGGTGGCCGCCGAGCAAGGCGTGGCGCGCCAAGACTTTGCCGAAGCCAGCCGACTGTTGGCGCTGATCGGCAAGGCCGATGCCAACCACCCGGCATTGGCGCGCTTGAAGGCGAGTGTGGCCAGTGCTGAAACCAATGCCAAGAAAGCAGCTGAAACCCAGAAGCTGACTGCTGAAGAAGAAGCCAAGAAGCAGGCGGATCTAGCCAAGAAGCGCGAAGAAGACCAGAAGAAATTGCAGGAGTTGCAAAAGCAGCAGCAGGCAACGGCTGAACAGCAGCGTCAGCAGCAAGCCGCAGCGGAACAGCAACGCCAGCAACAAGCGGCGGCAGAGGCAGAAGCGGCACGGCAACGGCAAGCGGCCGCCGCCGCCGCCGCGCCCGCGCCAGTAGCCCCCGCACCGGCCGCAGCGCGCCCGTCCGCAGCATCCAACGAGTTGCGCGCGATTTCGACCCCCAGCCCGCGTTTCCCGCCGGCGGCACAGCGCGCCGGTGGCACGGGTTCGGTGCAGGTCGAGTTCACCGTGAGCACCGATGGTTCGGTGAGCAGTGCGCGGGTGGTCTCCAGCGATACCCCACGGCAGTTCCAGCGTGATTTTGAACGCGAGGCGGTAGCAGCGGTCAAGCGTTGGCGCTTCCAGCCGGTGGGCCAGGCCACCACCAGCCGGCGCACGATCTCGTTCGAATAAGCACAAGCTAACGCGGTTGCACGCAAAAAGCCCGGCAGCGATGCCGGGCTTTTTGATGTCTCTAGCGTCCCGCGCTCACGGAAATGACGGGCAAGCACAATACGACCTGCATTGGCTCAGGCCGAAATCGCCAGTTTTTCTTGCTTGTAGCGCCACACCGCCAGCGCCCACAGCACCGCCGCCAGCGCCAGCGAACAGCCAAGGTACACGGCCCATTGCTGGAAGGACGCCACTTCACCCCGGGTGATCTTTTGGATCAGCTGGTTTTGCGACAAAAACGGCACCGCGTATTGCCACAGTGCGGTGTCTTTGAGTGGATAGGCCATCAAGCCATAGGCCGGCAACATCGGCAGCATCATCAACCACATGATGTGGCTCTGTGCCTCTTTCATGCTCTTGGCACCTGCTGCCAGTGCGGTGATCAACGCGGTGCCAATCAGTACCAGCGGCAGCAAGGTCAGCAGCAATTTACCCATGGCTAAAAAGCTGACATCCATCTGCTTGGCCATGCCGCTGGCCAGTGAGGCAGAGACCTTGAACGACACTAAGATCAGCAGCATCGACAACAAGCCCAACAAGGTGGCCGATAGCATCTTGCCGCCCACCAGTGCTGCGCGTGATGCCGGGGTGGCCAGCAGCGGCTCCAGCGATTGCCGCTCGCGTTCGCCGGCGGTGGTATCCATGGCCAAATGCGCGCCGCCGATGAAGGCGAAAATGGTCAAGATCATCGGCAACAAGATGGTCATGAACTGGCTGTTTTTGGCCTCGGGCGTGGCCATGTCACGGGTGCCCACTTGCAGTGGGCTGGCGATGCCGGGGTCGATGCCACGAATCAACAAACGCATCGCGCCTACACCATTGCCATAGCTTTCCAACACCTTTTTGACCCGCGCGACGGTGACATCAGAATTGCGCCGGGTGGTATCGGTAATCACGTCCACTTTGGCCGGTTTGCCTGCCTGCCAATTCTTGGCGAAATCAGCATCAATCGTCAGTGCAAGGTCTTCTTGTTGCGCACGCACCCGCGCTTCGATATCCGCCGGTGCCGGCTTGGCGGTGATCCCGTAGCTGGCCATGAACTTGACCAAATTGGGCGCGTGTTGCATGCCCACCGTGGGAATTTCCAGTGGTTTTTCCAACTGGGTTTCGGCGCGCATCTGGCTGAGTTTGCCGATGCCCAGAAAAATCACCGGATACAGCAGTGGTGCCACCAACAGCGAGAGCAAAAACGTGCGGCGGTCGCGGTAGAAGTCCAACCATTCTTTGCGCATCACCGTCAGCATGCTGGCGATGAAGCCGGTCTTGTGTGCAGAGTTGTTCATGCGTGCAGTCCTTCTTCGCTGCCGATCAGTTTCACGAAGGCGTCTTCCAGATTGGGTTCACCGGTTTGTGCGCGCAGCTCATCCGGCGTGCCCTGTGCGGTGACCCGGCCATTGGCAATCACCACGATGCGGTCACACAGCGCGGCGACTTCTTGCATGATGTGGCTGGAAAAAATCACACAGCGGCCTTCCGCGCGCAGCTCTTTCAAAAAGCCGCGCAGGCCGCGTGTGGTCATCACATCAAGACCATTGGTGGGTTCATCCAGGATCACGTTTTTGGGGTCGTGGATCAGTGCCCGCGCAATCGCGGTTTTGGTGCGCTGGCCTTGCGAGAAGCCTTCGGTGCTGCGGTCGAGGAAGTCTTGCATCTGCAAGGCTGCGGCAAGTTTGTCGGTGCGCTGGGCAATGTCGCTGGGCGACATCCCATGCAGCTTGCCGAAATAGTCGATGTTTTCACGCGCGGTCAGCCGCTTGTACACGCCGCGCGCATCCGGCAACACACCCAAGCTGCGGCGCACACGCTCGGGGTCGTGCGCTACATCCACACCATCTACCAGCACGCGGCCGGTTTCTGGCGTCATCAGGGTGTAAAGCATGCGCAAGGTGGTGGTTTTGCCGGCGCCGTTGGGGCCCAACAGGCCGGTAATTTCACCGTCGCGGGCGCTAAAGCCCACGTCATCCACGGCGATCACCGGGGTTTTGTCCTTGCCCTTGCCGGGAAAGGTTTTGCGAAGATGTTCTGCAACGATCATTGCGGCATTCCTTGGAAGTCTGGTCGTGGCGGGTGCGCTTACGGCGCGGCCCCGTTGAAGTTGAGGAACGGCATTGGGTAGGCCAGCTTGTCCAAGCACGCGCCATCCAGTGTTTTTGCGTTGGCTTTCTCGATGAACTGGGTGAATAGCTTGGGCATGCAGCCGGCACCCATCACGTTGTGGCCTTGCCCACGCAGCACGAACAGGCGGCCATTGGGCAGCGTTTTCACCACGTCTTTGCCGTAGCGCGGCGGGGTGACCGGATCAAACTCGCCTTCCAACACCAAGGCCGGGACCGGGGTGCGCAGCGGCTGGTGGAAATCCGCCGGCAGCTTGCCTTTGGGCCAGACCTTGCACATTTCCGCCATGCCTTTGGGCATCAGATTGCCAAGCACGGTGCCGGCATCTTCGCTGCGCGCCACCATGCTGTCGCTGTCTTCACTGCATACCACCGACAACTGCATGCCCATCGCCATCGCGTCTTCCATGCTGCCAGCCATCATTTTGGTCAGCGCCATCAAACCTTCGTAATGGCCGGCGTTGGCCTCGTGGATCAGCTTGGGCAACAGACCACTGGCCAGCGGCATGTAGGCATACATGCGCACCAGTCCGGCCACGGCGTCGGCGCGTAATTCGCCTTGTTGCCATTCGCCGGTGGTGGCGTCGCGGTAGCGCACGGTGACTGGCGCAGCGCGCAGGGTGGTGAGGAGGGTATCGAGTTCGGCACGCGGGTCGCCCAGCGTGTTCTTGCAGACAGGGTCCTTGCTGCACAGACCAAATTGCAAGGCCAGGGCATCATCCAAATTACGCGCAAAAATATTGCCCAGACCCAAGGTATTGGGTACCACCGAGTCCAGCACCACGCTGCGGGTGGCCTGCGGGTGGCGCATGGCATATTGCTGCGCCACGCGGGTGCCGTAACTCACCCCCACCAGATTCACCTGCGCCGCACCGATGGCTTGGCGCACGGCATCCAGATCGGCCACCGCATCGGTGGTGGTGTAAAAGCGCAGGTCGGCCTTGTTGGACAGCGTTGCCGCGCACGCTTGCGCCTGTGCCTGCATCAACTCTGGGGTGGGCGTGTGGGTGTCGTCTTGCTCGGACTTGCACGACAGCAGGTTGGACTTGCCGGTGCCGCGTTGGTCGATGAGGATCACGTGGCGCTGTTTGCGCACTTCCTTGAACACCGGGTTCAAGCCGGGAAACGTCTCAACGGCCGACTGCCCGGGACCGCCGGCCAGAAAGAACACCGGGTCTGGCTGTTTTTCGCCACTCTCGGTGGGCTCTAGCCAAGCGATATTGAGCATGATCTTGCGGCCGTTTGGCTGGCTGCGATCTTCCGGAACTTCAAAATGGCCGCACTGCGCCTCCAGACTGTCCCTGCTCAGTGACGAGCTGAGATTGCATGGCGTGAATGCCAACGTGCCCAGCATGGTGGGCTTGAGTGCGGCGACCGGCGTGGTGGCGGTCTTGGTGGGGTGGCTGCTGCTGGCATCCTTGGAATGCAAACTGCGATAGCCAAACACGGCGGCCAGCAGGGCCAGGCTGAGGATGGTGCGGGTCTTGCGGGACATCATAGTGACAACCCTCGTGGTGGTTGTGGTGAAAAGGGTGGGCGCGCTTAGCCGGCATCCGGCAAAAACACGTCCTCGATACGCAGCGAAAAGAGACGGGCGATGCGAAAGGCCAATGGCAGCGATGGGTCGTACTTGCCGGTTTCCAGTGCGTTGATGGTTTGTCGCGAGACCTCCAACTGCAACGCAAGCTCGCCTTGCGACCAGCCTTGTTGTTCACGTAGTTCGCGCAGGCGATTGTTCACCAGCGCATCCTCACAAATAACGCCGGGTGAAGATGTATTTCGCCCCGCCGTAGAACAGCATGAGTAATGGGAACACCCAGATCATTGCCGCGGCGGCATCAAAGTGCAGCACCTTGGCTTTTTCCAGCAGGCCGCCGGCGAAATACAGCACCGACACCAGCAAGCTGGCCGCGCCGATGGCTTCGGTTTCGATGCGACGTTGCAGCTCGTCGATTTCGCGCAAGTAGCGCAAGCCCGCCCGCATCAGCAACACGATGGCCAGTGCCGGCAGCACCGCGATCACCGCCCGCAAGGGCACCGATGCGATGCCACGTTTGATGACCCAGATCGAACCGAACAAAGACAGCGAGTAAAAAATCATGATCGGCCACAGGGCGCGGATATAGCGCTTGCCAGCCGGCTGCGCGTACATTTCGTCGCAATGCTGACGCCACCAGCGCGGCACCAGCAAAAACAGCAACGAGCCAGCCAGATAACCACAGCCAATCCCCAGCCAAGTTTGCACGGCGTCATTGGGCCAATGCAGCAGCCATTGGCCTGCACCGGCCAGCGCCAAACTGCCCAGTCCTATCAGCACAAAACCCCACATCCAGCGGTGTAG
>NZ_DAOOUM010000057.1:0-14254 GCF_035369645.1 Thermomonas sp.
TGTTCTGGGTGATGTTGGCGACGATGATTTGCTACATGCCCACCATCTCGCTGGCAATTGCCGTGGCCTACAACGCGATCAAACGCGAAGGGCTGGACGTGGTGCGCGATTACCCGCCGATCCGGGTGTGGGGCACCGTTGGGTTCATCGCCGCACTGTGGACCACCAGTTTGCTCAAGCTGGAAACCTCGCCGGGCCAGTTCTATATCGCGTCTGCCGCCTCGCTGGTACTGGGCCTGTACGCCTTCACCCTGCCGCCTTGCCCGCCCACACTGGGCCAAGGGGGCGGCAATCGCTCGCTGGTGGACGTGCTGGGGCTGTCCTCGTTCCGCCTGTTCAAAGATCGCAACATGGCCGTGTTCTTTGTGTTTGCGATGCTGCTAGGTGCCGCCCTGCAACTGACCAACGCCTATGGCGACACCTTCCTGCACGACTTTGCCAATGTCGATGCCTACAAAGACACGCTGGCGGTGAAGTATCCGGCCATCATCATGTCGCTGTCGCAGATCAGTGAAACCCTGTTCATCCTCACCATCCCGTTTTTCTTGAAGCGCTTTGGTATCAAGACGGTGATGACCATCAGCATGCTGGCGTGGTTTTTGCGCTTTGGCCTGTTTGCCTACGGCAACCCGGGGCCGGGGCTGTGGATGATCGTGATGAGCTGCATTGTCTATGGCATGGCGTTCGACTTCTTCAACATTTCCGGCTCACTCTTTGTTGAGCAACAAGCCGATCCCAAGATCCGCGCCTCGGCGCAAGGCCTATACATGCTGATGACCAATGGCATCGGCGCAGTGCTGGGCAGTCTGGTGGCCGGGTTCGTGATTGATCACTGGTTTACCGATGCCGGCGGCGCAAAAGACTGGCACGGCATCTGGGTGACGTTTGCACTATATGCACTGGCGATGGCGGCGGCCTTCGTGCCGCTGTTCAAGCACCGGCACACCCCCCACCAGGTCATTCCCGCGCATGGCGCGGTGGATGTGGGCAACCCCTGATGGCCCGCGTGTGTGTCATCGGCTCGTTCAACGTCGATCACGTGTGGCGTGTGGCGGCACTGCCGCAGGTGGGCGCAACCCTTGCTGGGCATTACCACACCGGCCCCGGTGGCAAGGGTTTCAACCAAGCCATGGCAGCGCGCCGCGCCGGTGCCGACACGCGCTTTGTCTGCGCATTGGGTGACGATGCCGGCGCACAACTGGCACGCCAATTGTGCAGCGACGACGGCATCGACCTGCACTCCGCTGCCAGCGCCGCACCCACCGGCACCGCCGGTATTTATGTGGATGCCGAAGGCCGCAATTGCATCGTGATTGGTGCTGGTGCCAATGCCGATTTGCAACCGCCATTTGTCGAAACCGCACTGCATGGCGTGCAGGCGGGCGATGTTTTGCTGGCGCAACTGGAATCCCCCCCCAGCACTATCTTCCGCGCCTTGGCAGCAGGCCGCGCACAGGCTGCCACCACCTTGCTCAACCCGGCGCCGGCCAATGTCGCCATCGACCAAAGCATGCTGGATCAAGTCGATTTTCTGACCCCCAACGAAACCGAATTTGCCGCCTTGATTGGCCGTCACGTGGGTGAACGTATCGCCGCCGATACCGTGGTGGGCCTTGACCAACCGCGCTTGCATCGCCTGTGCCGAGAATTGCTGCCACACGGCAGCGTTATCATCACGCTGGGTGCCAGCGGCTGTTTTGTTTCACACCCTGAAACCCATCTGCGTGGCGACACCCACACCTGCTACCGCATCCCCGCAGAGCCCGCCCACGTGGTGGACACCACCGGTGCCGGCGATGCCTTCAATGGCGCACTGGCTGCATCCTTGGCACAACGTCCGGCACTGGCCTGCATTGAGCATGTGCGCTTTGCGGGCCACTATGCGGCGCGTTCTACCGAACATACCGGAGCGGCATTGGCGATGCCCCACATCGCCATCGTTTAAGTATTTTCATACCCCTTTTCTGCGTTTGGCGGGTTCATCCCCTGTTCCGTGTTTCCCCATAGGGGGAATCACAACAACTACCGGCGAGCTTGCGCCTGGCAACGCTTGCCCGGAACGCCAAGGGGAGTTACTGCACCACGATGAATACCGTTACCACCACCAGCCTTGCCGCTGCGTTGGCCTTGGGGCTTTCAACCACGGCATACGCCGGCAATCATCTCAGTCTGCGTCTGCAAGCCAACAGCAGCGCCGGCAACGTCACCGTAGTCAGTGCCGAACGTGGCGCTTTTTCCGCACGTCCAGCCAATACTGAAGCCAACAGCAATAATTTGCAGCTGATTGGCCGCGACAAACATGGGCGGCAATTATTCGTCCTCACTACACGCGACCCACGCATGCTGCGTGCTGAATCTTTCAACCCAGCAACAGGACGCATTGCGCATGTGCAAGATGTGTTTTTGCGGCAGCAACAATTTGAAGTACAAGTCCCCGACAACCCAGCGCTGGCTTCCATCCAGATACAAGCCGGCAATCAAAATCAAGCCGGCCTGAGAGCTGCCCATCAACTGGGCGAGATCCGCATGGATCAAATCCAACCTTTGCTCAACCGCAGCAACCGGCAATCGGTACAAGCGAGCAATGTCATTGGCAGTGAGCTTTTGGTGAATAACGGGCCATCCTCTAACCGGCTGGATATCGTCATCATGGGCGATGGCTACACCAACGCCGAGATGAATAAATGGCGCAGCGATGCGCAAAAAGTGGTCACTGGCTTGATGGCTGACCCACTGTTTTCAGCCAATGCCAAGGCGTTCAATATTCGCCGCGTGGATGTGGTGAGTGCAGAGTCCGGTATCGACGACCCGCCTTATGGCATTTATCGCAACACCGCACTCAATGCCACCATGGCGTGCTCGGGGATTGACCGTTTGGTCTGCGCCGATAGTAACCTTGCCTACAATGCCGCCGCCCAAGTCACCGGCGCCGATGGTCGCGATGTGATCTTGGTGGTGGGCAATACCACGCGTTACGGCGGTGGCGGTGGCTATATCGCGACCATGACCATGCACAGTGCGGCCACCGAACTGGCCCTGCACGAATTGGGCCACACTCTGTTTGGGCTTGCCGACGAATACGACTACGGCAGCTGCTACGGTGGGGAACCGGCCGCCCCCAATGTCACCCGACAGACACAACGCGGGTATATCAAGTGGGGGACACAAATCGCCGCAGCCACACCCCTGCCTACACCCAGCAATCGCTACGCACTGGGCACTGTAGGCTTATTTGAAGGTGGCAATTATTGCGCCAGTGGTGTCTATCGCCCCACCGAAAACTCCAAAATGCGCACCCTTGGCGCACCCTGGGATGCGGTCAACACCAGTATCGCGAATCGTATTTTTGCCAATTACAAAGACGATAGCAGCCCGGAGCCAAACCCCAATCCTAACCCTGACCCGAATTCGGGCAGTACCACGGTCACCGGTACGCTCAGCGGCACCGGGAAATTTGCTGACCACCCCAATCCATACGTCTATCTTGCTCAGGGTGGTGCCATCAAGGCCAACCTGAAAGGGCCATCCAGCGCGGATTTCGAGCTTTACCTGTACCGCTGGAATGGGTCGGCATGGCAGGCCGTGGCCAAGTCTGAATCGCCTACGTCTAACGAATCCCTCAGCTATAGCGCCAATGCCGGCTATTACACCGTCGAGGTGTATTCGTACCGCGGCGCTGGTAACTACACGTTGACGTATTCGATGCCCAAGTAAGCAGCTCCCTGCCAACGCACTCTCGGCGCAGCGGTCTGAAGCACCACTGCGTCCATGCACCCTGAGGATTTTTCATGCACTCCAAATCTTTTGTCCCCACGCTACTGCTCTCCGCTATCGCACTGGCATTGAGTACCGGCAACGTCGCCGCGCAGCAATACATCAGCGCACAGCACCCCATCAAAAATAGCTATATCGTGGTCTTGAAAGAAGAAGCCGCCAACCTGCGCAGTGAGGCCACTGCCGTCAAAGCCGGCAGCCTGCGCAGCAAAGCCAATATCCCCACCCTCGCCAGCGTTGCCGACGCCATGACGGGCCAATATCAGTTGGGACTGCGAAAAACGTATAACGAAGTGCTACGCGGCTTTGCAGTGACGGCTAGCCCCGCCACCATTTTGCGCATGCTGAAAGACCCACGCGTGGCCTACATCGAAGAAAACGGCGAAATGCACGCCAGCACCACCCAAACCGGCGCAACATGGGGGCTTGATCGTGTGGATCAACGCAGTCTTCCGCTCAATGGCAGCTATACCTATTCCACCACAGCCTCCAATGTGTCTGCCTACGTCATCGACACCGGCATCCTGGCTTCACACAGCCAATTTGGCGGCCGTGTACAAGCCGGGTTCACCGCAATCAATGATGGCTACGGCACCACCGATTGCGCCGGTCACGGCACCCATGTTGCAGGTACGATTGGTGGCGCTACCTATGGCATGGCCAAAGGTGTGAAGCTGTATCCGGTGCGCGTGCTGGGGTGCAACGGCAGTGGCTCCACCGATGGCATCATCGCAGGGATGGACTGGGTGGCCAGCAACCATCGTGGCCCTTCCGTTGCCAACATGAGCTTGGGTGGCGGCGCTTCCACCGCCACCGATCAAGCCGTAGCCAGGCTGCGCAACTCGGGCGTGGTGGTGGCAGTGGCGGCCGGCAATGAAAATCAAAATGCTTGTGATGTTTCGCCGGCCCGCGCAGCGGGGGCCATTACAGTTGGCGCAACACAAAGTAATGATGCCCGCTCTTCGTTCTCCAATTGGGGCACCTGTGTCGATATTTTTGCACCTGGCACCAATATCACGTCGAGTTGGGGCAGCGGCAGTACCGCCATCAACACGATCAGCGGCACCTCGATGGCCACACCCCATGTGGCCGGTGCGGTGGCGTTGTACCTGTCCACGCACCCCAACGCTACGCCCGCACAAGTGGAGCAGGCGTTATACGCCAACGCCAGCCCCAACAAAGTCAGCAATGCAGGGGCAGGTTCCAGCAATCGATTGCTGTACACGCAGTTTGCTGATGAAGGTAGCCCCGGCACGCCAGATCAACCCAACCCAACCGGCACCACGGTCGCCGGCTATCTGCAAGGGACCGGGTATTACGCCGACCATCCGTCGCCCTACCAATATGTCACCGCTGCCGGCACCATTAGCGCCACATTAAAAGGCCCATCCAACGCGGATTTTGAGCTGCATTTGTATCGATGGAACGGCACTGCATGGCAAATCGTGGCCAAGTCCGAGTCCCCCACCTCCAATGAAGCACTCACCTATAGCGCCAATCCCGGCTACTACACCATCGAGGTATTTTCCTATCGCGGTGCCGGCAACTACAGCTTGACCTACGCACTTCCCAAGTAAAAACCCGGAAGGTCTGGTGAATCCTCAGGGCAGTGCGCGATGTACTGCCCTGTTGGTTCGCATCACCATGCCGCTGTGGCAGGCCCGCTACAATCTCGATATGCACATCGGTCCCCACGCCATCACTCCGAAGGTGATCCTTGCGCCGATGGCGGGGGTGACGGATAAGCCGTTTCGATTGCTGTGCAAGCGTCTGGGCGCGGGCTTGGCGGTGTCGGAGATGACGATTTCCGACCCGCGTTTCTGGAACACCACAAAATCGCGCACGCGGATGGATCACGCCGGTGAGCCGGACCCGATCAGTGTGCAGATTGCCGGCACCGACCCTGCGGCATTGGCCGAGGCGGCGCGCTTCAATGTGGACCACGGCGCGCAGATCATCGACATCAATATGGGCTGCCCGGCCAAAAAAGTGTGCAATGTGTTGGCCGGCAGCGCGCTGATGCGGGATCCACTGTTGGTGGGGCGGATTGTGGCTGCGGTGGTTGCTGCGGTGGATGTGCCGGTCACGCTGAAAATCCGCACCGGTTGGGATGCGCAGCACAAAAACGCGCCGCAGATTGCGCGGATTGCCGAAGATGCCGGCATTGCTGCGCTCGCGGTGCATGGCCGCACCCGTGACCAGCATTACACCGGCGTGGCCGAGTACGCCACCATCGCGCAGATCAAAACGCTGTTGAAGATTCCGGTGATCGCCAATGGCGATATCGACTCGCCGCACAAAGCCGCCTGCGTGCTGAAGGCCACCGACGCAGATGCGGTGATGGTGGGCCGCGCCGCACAAGGGCGGCCGTGGCTGCTGGGCCAGATTGGGCACTTTCTGAAGTCTGGCGAAGTGCTGCCCGATCCCGCCATACCTGCCGTGCGCGATCTGCTGCTGGAACACCTGCACGCCCTGCACGCGCATTACGGCGAAGACATGGGCGTGCGCATCGCCCGCAAGCATCTGGGTTGGTATGCCAAAGACCGCCCCGAGAACGCGGCGTTTCGTGCCGTGGTCAACCGTGCACACACCGCAGACGAACAACTGCGGCTGACCCGTGATTATTTTGATGCACTGGCCGCCGGGGTTGCGCCGGAGTTGCCGGCGGTGGCCTGAGCCGGTTCGTGCCAAATGCGCTGCCACATGTCCGGCAGCCGCTTGCTGGCCTGCCACGGCCACCGCAATTGCTGCGGCGCGATCGCACGCCAGCCGCTGCCATCACGCTGCGCGATAGCGAAATTGAAGGTGTAATCCGGCTCGCTGCCCATGCGCAAGTCGCTGAGGATCAGCTGTCCATCGCGCACCTGTGCTTTTTGAAAGCCATGGTTGAACCACGTCAGGCGTTGCACCACTGGCAGCGTTGCCACCGCCGCCAAGGCCTGCGTGTCCGATGTGTAGCGGCGCAACACGATGGGGTGGTGGTCGGCCACCAACGAGTATTCGCCTTGCACAAATCCGTCCGGCGTCATCGCGGTCACTTGCCATAACAAGGTGTTGAACGGCATCGGCACCGAGAACCGCGGCGCATCGGCCAAGCCCATGGCTACCAGCGCGCGGTCGGCTTGGCGCGCCACCAGCGCCTTGGCCACAACCGACCAACCCAGATAACCCACGCCCAACACCAACCCTACGGTCAGCGCGCGTTGCCCCAGCGGCTTGTTCCATGCCCACCACGCCACGATGCAGGCCAGCAACCACGGCAATGTGAACAATGGGTCGATGATGAACAGCGTGCTCCACATCAGCGGCGGCAGCGGGATCGGCCACAGCAGTTGCGTGCCGTACACGGTGAAGCTGTCCAGCAGCGGGTGCGCCATCAGGCATATGAAGATCGCCCACCACCAACGCGCGGGTGCCGCGGTCACCCGCCCGCCACGGCGCTTGAAGCACCACCAGATCGCCCACGCGATCAGCGGCAGCACCAGCCACGAATGGGTGGCGGCGCGATGGCACGTCATCCGCAGCACCGGATCGTCACTGAGCAGCAAGGGCAGTACGTCCAAGTCCGGCACGGTGTTGAGTGCGGCACCGGCCAGCAATGCGGCGCGGCGATGGGCTTTGGGGGCGATGGCGGCGCAGATGACGCCGCCGTAAAACAAGTGGGTGATTGAGTCCATCCGCAAATGCTAATCCATCCACATTTTCTGAACGCACGCCATCGGCCCGTGGCGCATGATGCACACAGGCGCGCATCGCTGTATCATTCGCACCCATCTTTCCATCCGAATACAAGGATATAAAGCAATGCCCAGTTATCTGTTCACCTCTGAATCGGTCTCTGAAGGCCATCCGGACAAGATCGCCGACCAGATCTCCGACGCAGTGCTGGACGCGATCATCGCCCAGGACAAACACGCCCGCGTGGCCTGCGAGACGCTGGTCAAGACGGGTGCTGCCATCGTTGCCGGCGAAGTGACGACCAGCGCGTGGGTGGATATCGAAGCCTTGGCACGCAAGGTCATCAACGACATCGGCTACGACAATTCCAGCGTCGGCTTCGACGGCCACACCTGCGCCATCATCAACATGCTCGGCAAGCAGTCGCCCGACATCAACCAGGGCGTTGACCGCAAGAAGCCGGAAGACCAGGGCGCGGGCGACCAGGGCCTGATGTTCGGCTACGCCTGCAACGAGGCGCCGGAATTCATGCCGGCCCCGCTGTACTACAGCCACCGCCTGGTCGAGCAGCAGGCGAAGGTGCGCAAGAGCGGCAAGCTGAAGTGGCTGCGCCCGGACGCCAAGTCGCAGGTCACCCTGCGCTACGACGGCAACACCGTGCTGGGCCTCGATGCGGTGGTGCTGTCCACCCAGCATGATCCGGACATCAAGCAGAAGGACCTGATCGAGGCGGTGCGCACGCACATCCTCGCCCCGGTGCTGCCGAAGAAGTGGCTGGACGCGCTGCCGAAGAACAAAGTGCACATCAACCCGACCGGCAAGTTCGTGATCGGCGGGCCGGTGGGCGATTGCGGCCTGACCGGGCGCAAGATCATCGTGGATACCTACGGCGGCATGGCCCGTCACGGTGGCGGTGCGTTCTCGGGCAAGGATCCGTCGAAGGTGGATCGTTCGGCTGCGTATGCCGCGCGTTATGTGGCCAAAAATATCGTGGCCGCAGGGCTTGCCGACAAGTGCGAAGTGCAGGTCAGCTACGCGATTGGCGTGGCTCAGCCCACCAGCATCTCGGTGACGACCTTCGGCACCGGCAAAGTGGGCGATGACGTGATCGAAAAACTGATCCGCGCCCACTTCGACCTGCGCCCGTATGCCATCACCCGCATGCTGGACCTGGAGCACCCGATCTACCAGCCCACCGCCAGCTACGGCCACTTCGGCCGCAAGCCGAAGGAGATCAGCTACACCGACGGCGAAGGCAAGAAGCAGAAAGCCACCGCCTTCAGCTGGGAAAAGACCGACAAGGCCGAAGCCCTGCGCAAAGCCGCAAAGCTGTAAGAGTGGCCCCTGCCCGCCACCGGAGCAGCCCAAGCAATACAGCGAACGGGTCGCAGCAATGCGGCCCGTTCTTTTTTTGCAACGCAGCCACGTGTCTCAATCACCACATAGCGCAAGACCCACACCATGACCACCAACACCCCACCCTCCAGCGAGGCCGGCGCAGCTTCGGGCCAACACCTGGTACTCGAACTGCTTGAAGCCATCGCCGCCGACCGCGCCGTGCTGGATGCGTGGCCAAGCAAGGAACGCGCGCGCCTGCACCAGGCCATCGCCTCGATCTATCACCCGGAGCCCAAGCTGCGCCGCAAGCAGGCCAAGGTGCGCGAACGCGAACGCAATGCCGAAGCCGTGCGCCGCGCCGAAGCCGTGCTCAATCAGACCGGCATCCGTGAACTGCGCCGCAAGCCGGTATTCACCACACCGAATTATTTCCCGCCGGCCTTGCCCTCACCCGCCTTGGCTGCGCCGGAAGTCGCGCCGCAGGAATCCAGCGAGCTGTTGCACTGCTACGTTTGCAAGCAGAAATACACGCTGCTGCATCACTTCTACGACCAGTTGTGCCCGGCGTGTGCAGACTTCAATTTCGCCAAACGCAACGAACTTGCCGACCTGCACGGACGCGTTGCCTTGCTGACCGGTGGACGGGTCAAGATCGGCTATCAGGCCGGCCTGAAACTGCTGCGTGCCGGTGCGCAACTGATCGTCACCACCCGCTTCCCGCGCGACTCCGCCGCGCGTTACGCGCAGGAGCCGGACTTCGCAGAATGGGGCCATCGCCTGGAGGTGTTCGGTCTGGATCTGCGTCACACGCCCAGCGTCGAGGCGTTCTGTCATGAGCTCCTGGGCAAGCTGCCGCGGCTCGACTTCATCATCAACAACGCCTGCCAGACCGTGCGCCGCCCACCGGAGTTCTACGCGCACATGATGGAAGCGGAAACCGCCGCACTGCACGACATCCCACAGGACGTGCGCAAGCTGCTGGGCAGTTACGAAGGTCTGCGCAGCTACAACATGTTGCCGGATGCCAATGCCGCAGCGATGCAGGTGACGATCGGTGACAGCAGCGAAAACGCGGGGCTCACCCGCTCGGCAGAGCTCTCGCAGGTGCCGCTGTTGGCCGAAGAATTGCTGGGGCAAAAGCACCTGTTCCCGCAGGGCAGGCTGGACCAGGACTTGCAGCAGATCGACCTGCGCGGGCGCAACTCATGGCGGCTGCTGCTGCATGAAGTGCCCTCGGTGGAATTGCTGGAGACCCAGTTGGTCAACGCCATCGCACCGTTCATCATCAACGCGCGCCTCAAGCCCTTGCTGCTGCGTACACCCGCCGGCACCGAACACAGCCGCGACAAACACATCGTCAATGTGTCGGCGATGGAGGGGCAGTTCTACCGCAACTTCAAGACTACCCGGCACCCGCATACCAACATGGCCAAGGCCGCGCTGAACATGATGACGCGCACATCCGCCGCCGATTACCACGGCGACGGCATCCACATGAACAGTGTGGACACCGGCTGGATTACCGACGAGGATCCCGCCGAACTCGCCGCACGCAAGGTCGTGGAGGAACGCTTCCACCCGCCACTGGACATCGTCGACGGCGCCGCCCGCATCGTCGACCCCATCATCCACGGCATCAACACCGGCGAACACGTGTGGGGGCAATTCCTGAAGGACTACAAACCCACCGCCTGGTGATGGCACGCTGAGCACCAGCCTGCCCAGCGCGGGCGCGGTCCGGGATGCCGTACACACCACATCCATATCCATCCAGCACTCAGGTGCGGCTTTCCCAGCCTGCAGGATTCCGCTGCGCCCTCTGGTTTACCGATACCAATGGGAAAAGACCGACAAAGCAGAAGCCCTGAAAAAGGCGACAAAGTTGAAGTAAACCGCGCCAGCGGGATGCAATACCAAAACGGGCCGCAGCGATGCGGCACGTTTTTCATGGTACGCACGACGAAAAACGGAGCGCCTGCTCAGCCTGTGCGGCGGCGACGTTTCGACGTTCTGCGCGCGGGAACATTTGCGTCGCGCAGCCCATCATTGAATTCCGCCCACGCCCCCGGATCAAGTACTCGCAACTCGTCATTCAGGGTGTGAAACAGCTCCCAGTCATCGTCGATGGCCGCCGCGCGGATGTTCTCGAAATGCGCCAGCACGGCCTCGGCATGAGCGCGTTCAAGCTCACCCACCTGCGTCAAGCCTGCACAGTCCGCAGATCCCATCAGGCTGCTCAACACCCGGCCGATGAGCGCGGACATCGCACCGAAGGTCCCGACGGCCAACAGCACGGCCAGAAGAAAAATGCCCCCCGCAATCAACATGTCCAGCATTTTTCCTTGCCCCACGACGGCCTGCCCCAGCCAGCATGGAACGACTGCGTCTCACCGCCTGCGATGTCCCGTTCACCCCGCCAGCAGCAAGGCAGGCCGACGCGTGCGGATCTGGTCGTGGAAGAAATCACGGAAGGTGATCACCTTGTCCTGCTTCTCGTACACGGCTTCCTTCGATTTCTTGAGAGACTCCGGCACCACCAGCACGATGTCGTTGCGGGCCATCTCCTCGATGGCCGGCGTGGACACGCGGTCATCCACCGTGGCGAGGAACACGGCGCCGTGCCGGCGCTCCAGCCCCAGCTGCTTCCAGCGCTCGCGCAGGGTGGTCTTGAGCGACAGGATCAACGATTCGGTGCGCTGCGGATCATTGAGCGCGGCCACATCCGGCAGCACGAAATCCGGGCGACGGGCACCCACCGCGATCTGTGCCTCGTGCAGGACGCGCCCGTCCACCAGCAGGCGTTTGACGTGATGCTCGAACGACAGGCCGGCGCGGCTCTTGCGTGTCTGCGCCGCACTGAGAAACAAGCCGTCAAGCTTGCCGAAACCGCGCACCAATGCTTCGACCGGATCATCGCCACGCAGCAATCGCGATTGGGCGGTGGATTACCAGGCAATCAATCTCCCGCCGATCAGCGGCGAGACCGACAAACGCCTGACACAGTGAGCCAATCAACATCGACTCGCTGAATGTCATAATCGTCGGCGTAAGCAAATGCGGCTTCACGCGGCGGCAGGTCGGCGTAACGCAAAGCCACCTCGTCACAAACCCCTGCGTCTTGGCGATCAAGATAGAAATGCAACCACAATGCGGCCTCAAACGCTATTAGCCAATTTTCATCAAGCTCAGCCACGGCCTAAACCCACGATTGATTGTTCTGAATTAAGGGGCCGCCATCATTCGCTCACGATGACGTTGAACAAAATTTGTTTCGGGAACGAAGCGTTCCGGCAGTTCGATCTGGCGGCCCGCGATGGGATGAAATATCTCGCGCAAGCACTCATCCTTGCTTTTTTCCAATGCAGGCGACAGTACGATGCGATATTCGTCGGTCAGCGAGAACAAATAGTGATCAAACGCCTTATCGTGCAAGGCTGACAAGCACAAACCATTCCCGGGATGTAGCCGGATTGACGCGTCGTCGCGCCACGGCACGATATGGCTGGCGACTAAAAGCCGCGAATCGGAAATGCCGGTGATGCAACAGCGGTTGCGATAACCACTCAATACCGCGCGTCGAAAGAAATGTTGCTTAACGCGCAACTCCACTATCGCTTTGCGTGTTTCACCAGAGAAATCCTGCGCGGCGTCCTCCACCGCATCGACCAATTCCTGATCAGCGACAGGTTGCGCATGCCGCGCACGCAGCGCCCCTAACAGCGCTTCACATTCGATGGCAAGCCGATCCCAATCGGCATGAAATTCTGTCCATATGTGGCGATCCAGCGACGATGCGTTTCCCAAGCCAACAACACCGCGCGCCTGCATCGCAGGATCAATGCTTGCGATGTTGCAACACTTCATCGCCAACGCACTAGGTGTGCGGCCGATGAGCTTAGCCAACGCAATGACTTTCGGATTACGGCCATGCAGTTGCCCGAACGGCGTTTGACAATAGAAATGAAACGCGAGCTTGGTTTGCTCTTCCGTCCAGTTGCCCTGGCTGGGAAAAGCACCATCGCGCAAATCGAATACGGGCATGCTCGGCTTCTTCGGCAGTCGTTCGACCATGCACTTTGCGACACTCGATACCATCGGCACAACCGTCGACTTCGCAATGAGTTGGTACGCCCGCGTATCACTCACCGGAATCACGAACTCATCCGCGAATCCCATCAACCTTGCGCATTCACGCGGGGTCAGTCTGCGCGGTCGCTGTCGCACACCCTGCGACAGCAGAATCTCGGAACCGTCTTTGTAGTAGCGCGCCGACAGCGTACGGGTCACGCTCTGCGCGTTCACCAGCCCGTAGCCGAAGCCGTTGCCCGCCGCCTTGTGCTTGGCCGCGTAGGCCTGCAGATAGGCCCAGAGTTTGGGGGTTAGCGTGTAGCGGGCATCCACCTTCGCCTTCGCGCCGGTGGTGTAGTGGCTTTCCGGCATTTCGCTGCCGTCCTGCGGATGCAGGATGTCGCCCAGCACACGTCGCGTTGCGGGAATACGCACGTCCTGCCAATCGAAATCAGTCGACTCGCGGAAGCCGACGATCAGGATGCGTTCGCGGTGCTGCGGCACCCAGTGGCCGCCGTCCAGCACCTTGCAATGGATGTGATAGCCCAGCTCCTGTTCCAGCACACCGCGAATCACCCGGAAGGTGTTGCCCTTGTCGTGGCTGACCAGATTCTTCACGTTCTCCAGCAGGAACGCGGCCGGTCGCTTTTCTGCAATGATCCGCTGCACGTCGAAGAACAGCGTGCCCTGGGTTTCGTCGGCAAATCCGTGCGCACGCCCCAGCGCGTTCTTCTTGGACACGCCGGCAATGCTGAAAGGCTGGCAGGGAAAACCGGCCAGCAGGACGTCGTGATCGGGGATGTCCTTCGCCTTCACCTTGGTGATGTCGCCGGCCATGTGCTCGATGGCGTCGGGGAAATTGGCCAGATAGGTTTTCTGCGCGTAGCTGTCGTATTCGCTGGTGAACACGCATTGGCCGCCCTGCGCCTGAAACGCCGTGCGCAGCCCGCCGATGCCGGCGAACAGGTCGATGAAACGGAATGCGGCCTGTCCCGGCGCGGGCCGCTGCGATTCTTGCGGCAGCAGCATGCGCTGACGGAGAGCATCAAGCAGATAAGGCGGTGGGTCGGTTTCGCGGGCTTCCCAGCGCCGCACCGTGCGTGCGGTGGTTTGCAACGCGCGTGCAATGTCGGCTTGGGAATGATGCCGGCGCAATGCCAGCAGGTAGGAAATGGGGTCTTCCATGGGAACAATGCTCAGGGACGAAAAGCGGACATATTGTCCTGTTATCGTCCCAGATCTTGAGACTGGGCGCCATCACCCGCATGCTGACTCTGGAACACCCGATCTACCAGCCCACCGCCAGCTACGGCCACTTTGACCGCAAGCCGAAAGACATCACTACACCGACGGCGACGGCAAGAAGCAGAAAGCCACGGCGTTCAGCTGGAAAAAG
>NZ_DAOOUM010000058.1:0-13862 GCF_035369645.1 Thermomonas sp.
CGCTTCGCAAGCGGTGCCGCTCACCCCTCCAGGCGCGCCATCTTGCAGATGGCTTTTCCGCGCATCAGCCCGACAAATGCTCGATCGCGGCCACGCTGCCCAGCCGCTGTGCCAGCCGTTGCAACAGGGCGAGGCGGTTGGCGCGCAGGGCGGGGTCGTCGGCATTGACCATTACCGCGTCGAAGAACGCATCCACCGGGGTGCGCAGGTGCGCCAAGCGGGTCAGCACGGTCACGTAGTCGCCGTGTGCCAGCGCCGGGCCGGTTTCCGCATAGGCGGCTTCCACCGCTTCGGCCAGCGCCAGTTCGGCTGGTTCGCGCAGCAGGGCCGCGTCTTCCTGCAATGGAATCGCGATGTCGGCTTTTTTGAGGATATTGCCGATGCGCTTGTTGGCGGCGGCCAGCGCGGCGGCTTCGGGCAGTTGCGCGAACACGCCGATGGCATCGACGCGGCGGGCAACGTCGGTCAGCGAGGCCGGCTTCAATTCAGCCACCGCGTGGAAGTGCGCCGCCGGCACGCCGCGATCGGCAAAGTAGCCGCGCAGGCGGTCGAGGATGAAGTCGTAGAGTTCATGTGCATCGGCCTGCACGCCTTTGCCAGCCAACTGATTGTTGGCGGAGACCAGCAGCGCTTGCAAGTTCAACTCGAACCCGGATTCGATGATGCTGCGCGCCAGCCCCAACGCATTGCGGCGCAGCGCGAACGGGTCTTTGTTGCCGGTGGGTTTGAGACCGGCAGCAAAGCCACCGGCGAGGGTGTCCAACCGCTCCGCAATCGCCAACACTTTGCCCAAGGTGGAGGCGGCGATATCGTCAGCGGCAAAGCGCGGGCGGTAGCTTTCGTCGATGGCCAATGCCACGTCGTCCGGCTCGCCGGCACGCTGCGCGTAGTAACGGCCGGCGATGCCCTGCAATTCCGGAAATTCGTTGACCATGCGGCTTTGCAGGTCGTTCTTCGCCAGCATTGCCGCGCGTTTGGCGGCTGCCGCATCTGCGCCGACCTGCGCGGCAATCGTTTCCGCGAGCGCCGCCACCCGCGCCACTTTGTCGGCCACGCTGCCCAGCTTGGCTTGGTAGGTGACAGTGGCCAAGCCGGCCCCCATCGCTTCCAAACCCTGCTTCAAATCTTCATCGAAGAAAAACTTGGCATCGGCGAAACGCGGACGGATCACGCGCTCGTAGCCTTTGCGGATTTCGTTCGGATCCTTGGATTCGATATTGGCAATGCCGATGAAATGCTCGGTGAGTTTGCCGTTGGTATCCAGCACCGGGAAGAACTTCTGGTTGACCTCCATGGTTTCGATCAGCGCTTCCTGCGGCACGTCCAGGAAGGCGCGTTCGAACGCACAAGCCACCGCCACCGGCCATTCGTTGAGGCAATTGACCTGTTCCAGGTTGTCCGCGCTGATGCGGGCGCTGCCGCCAGCGGCTTTCGCCGCCGCTTCCACTTCGGCCACCACACGGGCACGACGCTCGTCCGGATCCACCAGCACATGCGCGGCACGCAGCGCTTCGACGTACTCCTCCGGGCGCGCGATCCACACCGGGCCTTCGTGCATGAAGCGATGACCACGGCTCATGCGGGTGGCGCGAATGCCGAGCGCTTCGAGTTCCACGATGTCATCGCCCAGCAAGGCCACCAGCCAGTGCAGCGGACGGGCGAAGCCGTAACTATGCGCGCCCCAGCGCATGGGCTTGGGGATGGGCATCGCCGCCAGTGCGTCGTTCAGCACGTCTTGCAGCAAATCGGCGGTGGCCGCGCCGGGCGTTGTCGCGCGATGCACGAAGCGCTCGCCCTTGCCGTCACTGGTTTTCTCAAGCGTCGTCCAGTCCACCCCGGCCTTGGCGGCAAAGCCTTGCAGCGCCTTGGTCGGCTGGCCGTCGGCATCCAGTGCGATGCTCAGGTATGGGCCCAACACTTCGCTGTGCTGCTCGGGTTGCTCACTGGCCACACCCGGCAACAGCACCGCGAGGCGACGCGGCGAATACAGCGGCTTGGCCGCGCCGCGTTCGATCGCCACGCCGCGCTTGTCCAGTGCGGCAATCACGCCATCGAAAAACGCCTGCGCCAAACCGGGCAGTGCCTTGACCGGAAGTTCTTCGGTGCCCAGTTCGATCAGGAGGGGTTGCATGTGCGTCATGTCGTGACTCTTTTCGTTTTCCTTCTCCCCTCGGGAGAAGGTGCCCGAAGGGCGGATGAGGGTGCGATGTGGGCATGGATTCGGGTATTGACGAACCCTCACCCCAACCCCTCTCCCGAGGGGGGAGAGGGGCTTCAAGCAGCGCGCATCTTCAGTCCCGGAAACCCGAGCTTCTCGCGCTGGGCGAAATAGCTTTCGGCCACCGCCTGTGCCAGTTTGCGCACGCGCAGGATGTAGCGCTGGCGTTCGGTGACGGAAATGGCACGACGCGCGTCCAGCAGGTTGAAGCTGTGGCTGGCCTTGGTCACTTGCTCATACGCCGGCAGCGGCAGACCCACCTCGACCAGCTTCATCGCTTCGGCTTCGCAGGCATCAAAGCGGTGGAACATTTCTTCGACATTGGCGTGTTCGAAGTTGTAGGCGCTCTGCTCGACTTCGTTCTGGTGATACACATCGCCATAACGCACCGGCGCACCGTCCGGGCCATACGTCCATATCAGGTCATACACGTTGTCGCAGTTTTGCAGATACATGCACAGGCGTTCCAGCCCGTAGGTGATTTCCCCCAGCACCGGTCGGCATTCGAGGCCGCCGGCCTGCTGGAAGTAGGTGAATTGGGTCACTTCCATGCCGTTCAACCACACTTCCCAGCCCAGGCCCCACGCACCCAGCGTCGGTGATTCCCAGTTGTCCTCGACCAGACGCAGGTCGTGCACCAGCGGGTCGATGCCGAGGGCTTTGAGCGAATCGAAATACAGCGCGACGATGTTGTCCGGCGAGGGCTTCATCACCACTTGGTATTGGTAGTAACGCTGCAAGCGGTTGGGGTTGTCGCCATAGCGGCCATCGGTGGGACGCCGCGAAGGCTGCACGTAGGCGGCATTCCACGGCTCCGGGCCGATCGCGCGCAAAAACGTGGCCGGGTGGAAGGTGCCGGCGCCGACTTCAAGATCGAGCGGCTGGATCAACACGCAGCCTTGTTCGGCCCAATAGGCGTTGAGGCGGGTGATGAGTTCCTGAAAGGTGATCGAAACGCGGTGGGTGGCCATCTTGACGGGCAATAACGACGTGGCTGGGTAGTATAAGTGCCAGTCCGCCGTATCCCTTCCTATGCGTACACCTTTTCTGATTCTGCAAACCGGCCAACCCACGCCCTCGATGCGCCGCTATGGCAGTTTTGCCCACTGGATCCGGGTAGCGGCCGGCTTGGAACGCGACGCCGCCGTGGTGGTGGATGTGGAAGCTGGTGCCGCGTTGCCGCAACGTGCCGGGTTTGCCGGGGTCATTGTTACCGGCTCGGCGGCGATGGTGACCGAGCGTCGCGACTGGAGTGAACGCAGCGCCGAGTGGCTGCATCGCGCCGCGCATGCCGGTATGCCGCTGCTGGGCATCTGCTACGGTCATCAACTCATCGCGCATGCGCTGGGTGGCAGTGTGGGCAATAACCCACAGGGGCGCGAGATGGGCACGGTGGCCATTGATTTGCACCCGCAGGCGCAGCAAGACCCGCTGTTTCAGGGCTTGCCACCGTGCTTCCCAGCGCAGGCCACGCATTTGCAAAGCGTGCTGCAAGTGCCCGCCGGTGCCACCGTGTTGGCGCGCAATGCGCACGATGCCTGCCATGCGTTCCGCTGGGGGCAGCAGGTGTGGGGGCTGCAATTTCATCCCGAATTCAGCACCACCCATATGCGTGGCTATATCCGTGCGCGGCAGGACGCATTGGTGCACGAAGGCCGTAATGCCAAGCAGTTGGCACACGCAGTCAGTGCCGCCCCGCTGGCACGCAAAATCTTGCGTCGATTTGTCCGCCACGCCCAGCGTTGACACGCACTCCGGTATCCTGTGCGTATCTTTTCGAGGCGCAGCATGGACATTCGTAGGTTGCCGGCCAGTCAGGGCTTGGTGTGGTTTCGGCAGGCAATTGATTTGGGTGCCAAAAATCCGCGCGCGGTGTTTGGGGCGGCGCTATTGGCCATCGCGGCGCTGTATGCCGCTGTCTTGGTGATGGTGCTGGTCTTGACCACCTTCATGCTGGGCGGCAAGGCGACCGGTAAAACCCCCGATTTGGGCGTGGTAATGGCGGTGGCGCTGCCCTTGACGCTGGCCATCATGGTATTAGTGCCGGTGCTGTTGGGCGGCCTGATGCATGTGATTCGCGAAACCGAAGCCGGGCGGCCGGTACGCGCCCGCGATGTGTTTGTTCCGCTGCGCAGCGCGCAGGGGCGACGGTTGGCGTGGTTGGGCGTGGTGCAAGTGGTATTGGCCGTCGTGGGTGGTTTGTTGATGATGGCGATCGCCGGCGGCGACTACTGGCGCGATTACCTGCACGCCATGCAGTCGGCGATGCAGGGGGCCACTCCGGTGCTGCCGGAGCCGCAACATCCGGGGCTGCTGTTTTTGGTGCAACTGGCATTCAACTACTTCAGCTATGCGCTGATGCTGTTCTCGATCCCGCTGATGCTGTTTTCGGGTGAACACTTGGGCGCAACCTTGCGGAATGCTTTGCAGGCGTCGGTACGCAACATCGGGGCAAATCTACTCGCGGGCGTGTTGTTTCTGGGGGCGTTGATGCTGGCCGCATTCGTGGTGCTGCTGGTGGCGGGTTTGCTGGGGGTGTTGGGTAGCTTGATCCACGCGGCGGTCGGTAGCTTGCTGGCGATGCTGGCAATGCTGGGGTTTGCCGCAGTGGTCTTGGTGCTGGTGGCCGGTGCTGCCTATCTGGCATGGCGCGATACCTTCGGGGATGCGTCGATGCCGCCACCGTTGCAGCCAATCCACGGCTTTGAAGCCTGAGCCCGAAGCCTGAGCCCGAAGCCTGAGCCACGCGCTACAGCCCGCCCAGTGCGGCGCTCATCGACGCCTGCATCAACGCTTGCAGCCATTGGAACAACCACAGGCACGCCAGCAGAAATGCGGCGGCTTGCATCCCCAGCCACAGCTTGGCCCAAGCCGGCAGCCCCGGGGATGCGGCCACGACACGGGTGTGACTCAGGCGGTCGTGCAGGGCCAGATACGGCGCGAATGCGGCCATTGCGTGCCCCAGGTTGAGGGTCAGCCAGCTCAAGCCGGCAGCCAGAAAGCGGCGCAGGGCGATGCCCACGGTCATCGCCTGCCCGTCCATGCGGATGACCTGTAAACCCAGCGCGCGTTTGCCGGGGGTGGCCTGCCCGCGCGAAGCCTCGAAGCCCAGCGACCACGCACAGGCCAGCACCGCATACAGCGCCGGTGGCAGCAAGGCCAAGGTGAACAGGGCCGACTGCAATTGGTCGATGCTGGCCAGTAGGTGCGGGTCGGACAGCCACGCCAGCGCCATGGCGGTGGGGGCTTGCCCCTGCGCGAGCGCGGCATCCAGCAGACGGCTCATGTCGGCGGTCAATTGCTGCAAACTGGTTGTGCATTGTGCCCATGCCGCGCGCAGTGGCGCGCCGCCCAAGATGGCGATGCCAGGGAATAGGCAGACGGCATCCAACGACCATGCGGCATAGCGCACCCAGAACCGCGCCGGCAGGGGTTCAGGCAGAAGCGCCATCGGCTTGGCTGCGTGGGGTCACCCATTTGGCGGCAATGATGCCGGCCTCGTATAGCAGACACATCGGGATGGCCAGCATCAATTGGCTGACTACATCGGGTGGGGTCAACACCGCCGCCACGATAAAAATCCCCACGATGGCGTAACCACGACCTTCGCGCAGTTGCGCCGGGGTCACCCACCCCAATAGGGCCAAGATCACCAGCGCCACCGGCAGTTCAAACGCCAAGCCAAACGCCAAAAACAGCACCAGCACGAAGTCCAGATAAGCGGCGATATCGGTCATCATCGCCACCCCTGCCGGGGTGACCCGGGCCAGAAACCCAAACACCATCGGCAACACAAGGTAATAAGCAAACGCGCAGCCGGCATAGAACAGCAGCAGCGCCGAGCTGAGCAGCGGCAGCGCCAATCGTTTTTCGCGTTTATACAAACCGGGCGCCACAAATGCCCATGCCTGATACAGCAGCCACGGCATGCTGATCAACAGCGCGGCAAAAAATGCCAACTTCATCGGTGCAAAAAAAGGCGAAGCCACTTGGGTGGCGATCAACTGCCCGCCTTTGGGTAACTTGGCCAACAGTGGCTGCGCCAGATAGGCATACAAGGTGTTGGCAAACGGCAGCAAGCAGGCCAGCACCAGCAACAGACCGATACTTGCGCGCAGCAGGCGCATGCGCAGTTCCAGCAGGTGCGCAATCAGCGGGCGTTCGGCGTCGGATGCGGCGTCAGTCATGCTGCGGGTCACGTTCGGCAGCAAGCGGTGCGACGCCCGCCGGTGGCTCGGCATTCGCCGCCGCATTCACCGCAATATTCACCGCAGTATGCTCCGCAGCATTGGGAGGCAGGCTGGCCAGTGCATGCAGCTGCGTCTGGGTCTGTTGCAACTGCCCCTGTAGCTGGCGGTCGGTTTCGGTGATGGCGTTCTTGGTGTCTTGCAGACTGCGTTTGAGTTCTTCGCTGGCCAGTTCTTGCTCCAACTCGGTGCGCACGGAATGCCATTGCGCGCGCGCGCGACGCACCCACAGACCGGCAAAGCGCGCGGCTTTGGGCAGGCGTTCGGGGCCCAGCACGACCAAGGCCACCAAGGCGACCACCAGCATTTCGCCTAGCGAAAAATCAAACACTGCCGCGGCCCGCGCGGTTATTGCACGACGTTGTCGTGCTGTTTTTGTTCGCTGGTGCTCGCCGGCTTGTCTTCGCTCAGGCGTGGCGCTGGCTTGTCGTCATCACCACTCATGCCTTTTTTGAATTCGTTCACGGCCTTGCCCAAGTCGCGTGCGCCCGAGGTGAGCTTTTTGGTGCCAAACACCAGCAACACGATGGCGAGCACGATCAACCAATGCCAAATGCTGAAACCGCCCATGATTGCGTGCCTTTGAGTGAAGTGGATGAAATGGATTTTACCCAGACTCGCGGGCCTGCTGGCAGCGGCCCGGATGCCTGTTTAGGGTTTGACCGCTGGTTGCGGCAAAGGTTGCGTGGCCGGCAGTGGCGTGGTGGTGGCCGGGTTGTGGCTGTCCAGTGGCTGCACGGTGGCTGCATTGGGATCGACCGGTGGCGGTGGTGGGTTGGCGCGCTGACGGGCGTAACGGGCGGCGGCGGTGGCTTCTTCCAGCGCATCGCGGAAGTGGGTGATGGTGGCCGATGGCTGCTGTGGGGCGCGGCCTTCAAAAATCATCCGTGGCGTGCTGCCGGCACCATAGGCAGACCCGTTGGCACCATTGTCGATCGACAGCACCGCGCCATCCAGTGCAATCCCGGCAAACAGCCCGCGCGCACGCGACCACGACCAGATCTCGGCCTTCATCGCGCCATCGGTGGCGGCGGCGGCATTGCGGCCCACTGGGCCGGCGGCCACCCCAGCATCGGCACCCAGGGTGAATTTGCCATTGACGATAGTGTCCAGACCGCGCTCACTGCGAAACACCAAAATCACATCGGCCGATTGCACCCCGGCCTGCAAACCGAAGCTGGCCCCGGAAAGCTTGATATAGACCGGGTTGGACCAGCTGCCATTGGCGGTTTTCACCGACATCAGGCCCAGTCCGCGGCGGCCGCCCAGCATGAAGCCGGCTTTGAGGGTGTCGGGCACCACCACAATCCCTTTGGCCTCTTCCAGCAGGCGGTCGGGGATCGAGGATTCCGGGATGGCTTGAATTTGCTGCAACACACGCACGGCATTATCGGCACGGGCATCTTCGCGGGTGCCGGCGGCAACACTGCCGGCAGCAATCAGGATGGCAAGGGCAAGGCTCAGGCGGCGCGGGGTGGCGGGCATCGTGCTCTCCGTGTCGGCGGTGGGGGATACCGCATCGTGGCGTGGTGGTGATGAATCGATGATAAGCCGCACGCAAGGCTGGCGGCGCATGCGATCCTATACCGATGAGTGATCGCAAGCCCACCTCCGCATTGTTGCTCGTCAATTTGGGAACCCCATCTGCCGCGACTGCGGCGGCGGTCTCCGCGTATCTGCTTGAATTTCTGTCCGACCGCCGCGTGGTGCAGCTGCCGCGCTGGTTGTGGCAGCCGTTGTTGCGGTATCGCATCCTGCCCAAACGCAGCCCGCATGTGGCGCAAAAGTACGCCAGTGTGTGGTTGCAAGGTGGCTCGCCGCTGGCGGTGCACACAGCGGCGCTGGCGCAGGCGGTACAGGCGCGTCTGCCCGATTGGCGGGTGCTGCATGCGATGCGCTACGGCAGCCCAGCGGTGGCCGCACGCCTGCATCAGTTGCGGGACGAAGGCATCACCCAACTGCGGGTGTTGCCGTTGTATCCGCAATACTCCACCACCACCACCGCCAGCGTGGCCGATGCCCTTGCCGCCCACGCCGGCGACATGCAGGTGCAGATGCTGCACGACTACCACACCGCTGCCGGTTGGGCCGCAGCGGTGGCGGCGTCGATCCGCAGCCATTGGCAGGGACACGGGCGCGGCGAGCGCCTCTTGCTGTCCTTGCATGGCATTCCACAGCGCTTGGTGGCTGCCGGCGACCCGTATGCCAGCCAATGCGAGGCCAGCACACAGGCGATTGCGGCGGCTTTGGGCATTGCCCGCGAGGACATCATGCTGGTGTTCCAGTCGCGGTTTGGCAAAGGAAAATGGTTGCAGCCGGATGTGCTGGATACCTTGCGGCAACTGGCCAGCACCGGCGTGCGCACGGTCGATGTGGCTTGCCCGGGGTTTGCGGTGGATTGTTTGGAAACATTGGAAGAAATCGCCATTCAAGCGGCGCAGGTTTTCCAAGCCCACGGTGGCGCTGCGCTGCGTTATATCCCCTGCCTGAATGCCAGTGATGCACATGCCGATGCGCTGGCGGCGCTGGCGCTGACCGATGCGGGGTGGCGTTGATGCACACGTGTGAATTTGACACCCCGCAGGGGCGCATTTGCGCATTGCGCAACCACGGCAAAGGGCTGCCGGTGCTGGCCCTGCATGGGTGGTTGGACAATGCCGCCAGCTTTGTGCCGCTGGCCGAGCACCTGCAAGCATTGGATCTGGTGGCAATGGACTTGCCCGGGCATGGCCGCAGCCTGCATTTGCCGGCGGGTGCCGAATACAGCTTCAACACCGCGTTGATGGCGGTGCTGGACGTGGCCGATGCACTGGGCTGGGCGCAGTTTGCGCTGCTGGGGCATTCGATGGGGGCGGGGATTGCGAGCTTGCTGGCGGCCGCCTGCCCGCAGCGGATCACGCAGTTGGTGGCGATCGAAATGCTGGGTGCGCTGACCGAACCCCCCGAGCGCACCGCCATGCGCATGCGCGAAGCACTGGCGGCGCAGCGCGAACGTGCAACGCGCGGGCTGCGGGTATTTGCGGATGTGGACACCGCCGTGCAGGCACGTTTGCATGCCAGCCGAGTGCCGGGCAGTGGTTTGGATGCGCCGCTGGTACGGCTCTTGGTTGCGCGCGGTGTGCGTGCGGTGCAAGCGGGCTACGTCTGGAGCAGCGACCCACGGCTGACGTTGCCCAGTTTGACGCGCATGACCGCAGCACAAGTGGATGCGGTGCTGGATGCGATCGAATGTCCCAGCTTGGCCATCTTTGCCACGCCGGCGCAGCCATATTTTCCCGATGCCGAGCGTCAGCGGCGGGTGGCGCGATTGCCGCAGGGGCGCTTGTGCACCTTGCCTGGTGGGCATCACCTGCATATGCAGCAGCCCGCCACCGTGGCGGGCGTGATATTGGATTTTCTGCGCGGTTGAGGCTTATGCGGTTGAGGCTTATTCCGCAGTGCCGGTACGAATGGCCAACTGGGTGCCGCCATCATCGGACTTGGCCAGCTGGAAAAACGCCTGCCGCTTGTCTTTGCTGAACGCCAAAGTGGCGCCGTCGCCGGTTTGCATCGCCACATCGCGCTTCCAGCCGCCGGCCTGCATGCCCTTGTCGGTATCGGCATACACCGTATTCACGGCTTGGGTGGTGGTCATGTTGACCATCTGCATACCGGCCATGTCCACCACGCTGGCGACTTTGTGTTGCGCGGGCAGGACGATATCGGTGGGAAATGTCGCCGGCAAAGTCACATTGCCTCCGGTATCGGCGGTGCTGATGTGGACATCACCCTTATCGGTCTTGATGGTGGCTTGGTTGCCATCTTTATCCACCTTCACCCCAGTGGCGTGCTCGATGGCGGCCTCGGTGGCTTTTTCTGCGGCTTTCTTGCAGGCGGGCAGCACAACGATCGCACTGACGGCGAGCAGGCAGGATAGTTGGCGCAGTGTATGTTTCATGAAATGCATTCCCCTTGATGCAGTGGCGTTTCCAATTTCAGGGAACGTGTATTGCGCCGCTATCCGGCCAGCAGTTGCCGCAGCCGACCTTTCAGGGCGCGCCCGTCACTGCGTAAATAGGCGCGCTCCTCACGCCAGTGCGGGAAGCGCACCTGCACCGCCTGCCAAAACTGCGGCGAATGGTTGGCGTGCACGAGGTGGCACAGCTCGTGCACCAGCACGTATTCAAAGGCGGCGGGACGCGCCAGCATCAAGGCCAAATCCAGTGACACGGTGGCGTCTGGGGCCAACGAACCCCACAGCGTGCTGGGCCGTTTGAACACAAACCGCCGTGGCGCACGTGGCAGGCTGGGCAAATAGCGCGGCAGCAAGCGGGCCAGATCGCTGCGGGCCTGGGCCTCGTAAAAATCCCGCAGCGCGCGTTGTAGCGCGGCAGGCCCGGCCTGCGCTGGCGCCTGGCAATACAGCGTGCCGGTGGTTTCAAGCTCTAGGCGTGTCGCCCGCCCCAGCGCCCAATGCAAGGGCAGCTCGACCCCGCGCAGCGGCAAGGCAGTGGTGACATCGCGGCGCAGCGCCTCGCCGTGGGTATTGGCGTGCACATGCAGCTGCCGGGCCAGCCAAGCGCGGTGCTGCTGCAAAAACGCATCACCTTCACGCAGGGCGGCGCGCAGCGGCAGGGTCAAACGCACCCCGCGTTCATCGACCGCCAACTTGATCCGCTTGGCGCGCGGATCGCGCACGCGCAGCACCTCGATCGTGGAGCCATCGGTCAGGGTGATGGCAAGCGTGTCGCGCTGGATGGCAGGCGCGGCGCGCACGCCGCGTGGCAGTTGCAAGAAACGGAGCAAGGCGGACATCGGTGCAGTGTAAGCAAGCTGCCCGGTGCATGCAGGCAACCCCTACAATACGTGGATGCTTGCCCTACTCCAGCGCGTGTCTGAAGCCGCCGTGCGTGTGGATGGAGTCGTGCTGGGCGCAATTGGCCCCGGCCTGTTAGCACTGGTGGCGATTGAGCCGGGGGATACCGAGGCGCAGTTGCACCGGCTGGCGCAGCGCATGCTGGGTTATCGCATTTTCGAAGACGATGCCGGCAAGATGAACCGATCTTTGGCCGATATTGGTGGTGGCTTGCTTTTGATCAGCCAATTTACCCTGGCGGCCGATACCCGCAGCGGGATGCGTCCCAGCTTCACCACCGCCGCGCCACCGGCACAAGCTGAACGCCACTTCGCGCGGCTGCTGGAAATTTGTCGGGAAATGCACCCGCCGGGGGTGGAAACGGGCCGCTTTGGTGCCCATATGGTGATCAGTCTGGTCAATGACGGGCCGGCAACGTTCCTGTTGCGCCCCTGAACGCACCCGACCTGCGTCAAGCGTATCCGCCGGCTGCGCGGTATAATGCTTGGTTCTCTTTGCTGCGTCCTGCGCAGATCCTCACGATACGGTACCCCGCCCATGGCCAACGAACGGCAGATTGCACCCCAGTCCGACATCAAGCTCTTGATCAGCAAGGGTTTGGAACAGGGCTATCTGACCTATGCCGAAGTCAACGATCACCTGCCCGACGACATGGTCGATCCGGAGCAAATTGAAGACATCATCGGCATGATCAATGGCATGGGCATCGAGGTGCACGAAGCCGCCCCCGATGTGGAGACCATGCTGCTGGCCGGCCAGCAAGTGGGCGGTCGCGAAGTCGATGAAACCGCCGCCGAAGAAGCTGCCGCGGCATTGACCTCGCTGGACGCCGAAGGTGGCCGCACCACCGACCCGGTGCGCATGTACATGCGCGAGATGGGTACGGTGGACCTGCTGACCCGCGAAGGCGAAATCGCGATCGCCAAACGCATCGAAGAAGGCCTAGCGCAGATGAACGCCGCGCTGGCCAGCTTCCCGCTGTCACCCAATATGCTGCTGGAAGACTACGCGCTGCATAAGGCCGGCAAGAAGCGGCTGGCTGAAATCGTGGTGGGCTTTAACGATGATGAGCCAGAGCCAGAGGTTGTGCCGGTGATCGCAGAGGATGCCGATGTCGAGGGCGACGGCGAGGATGACGATGCCGATGCCGGTGGTGACGCCGATGAGCCGGCACCGACCGGGCCGGATCCGGTGGAAGTGGCGGCGCGTATGGAAGCGATGGGTGCAGCGCATGCGCGCTTCTTGAAAGCGGTGGCCAAGGGCGGCGCGGATTCCAAGCCGGCACTGAAGGCGCGCGAAGAAATGGCCGCCGTGTTTGTCACCCTCAAGCTACCGCTGCCGTTGACCGATGTCTTGGTCAAGCAGCTGCGTGACGTGGTCAACCAAGTCAAAGAGCACGAGCGCCGCATCCTTGACCTGTCCACCCGCGTGGCAAAGATGCCGCGGAAAGATTTCATCAAGGCGTGGGAAGGCAACCAGACCAATCTGGAATGGGTGGATGAACTGCTCAAGCGCAAGCAGAAGTGGGGCAGCGCGCTGCGTGATGTGCGCGAAAAAATCATTGCCGAACAAGAAGCCACCCTCGCTATCGAAAAGACCATTCAGGTGACCTTGGTTGATCTCAAGGAAATCAACCGCGCGATGGCCTATGGCGAGACCAAGGCACGCAAGGCCAAGAAGGAAATGGTCGAGGCCAACCTGCGTCTGGTCATCTCCATCGCCAAGAAGTACACCAATCGCGGCCTGCAGTTCCTCGACCTGATCCAAGAAGGCAACATCGGCCTGATGAAGGCGGTGGACAAGTTCGAACACCGCCGTGGCTTCAAGTTCTCGACCTACGCCACGTGGTGGATCCGCCAGGCCATCACCCGCTCGATCGCCGACCAGGCGCGCACCATCCGCATCCCGGTGCACATGATCGAAACGATCAACAAGCTCAACCGCATCTCGCGCCAGATGCTCCAGCAGTACGGCCGCGAGGCCACGCCGGAAGAGTTGGCCAAAGAAATGGACATGCCCGAGGACAAAATCCGCAAGGTCATGAAAATCGCCAAAGAGCCCATTTCGATGGAAACCCCGATCGGCGACGATGAAGACTCGCATTTGGGTGATTTCATCGAAGACACCAATGTGATGTCGCCGGTGGAAGCCACCACCGACATCAACCTGATCGAAACCGTGCGCGACGTGCTGGCCGGCCTGACCCCGCGCGAGGCCAAGGTGCTGCGCATGCGCTTTGGCATCGACATGAACACCGACCACACGCTGGAAGAAGTGGGCAAGCAGTTCGACGTGACGCGCGAGCGCATCCGCCAGATAGAGGCCAAAGCCCTGCGCAAGCTGCGCCACCCCAGCCGCTCGGAAACCCTGCGCAGCTTCCTTGATATTGAGTGAAGTTACACAATTTCGACGTAAAAACCCGCCGCAACCGGCGGGTTTTTTGCTACCCACGGTTACAATTCCCGCGACGGGCCTATAGCTCAATGGTTAGAGCAGAGGACTCATAATCCTTTGGTTCCAGGTTCGAGTCCTGGTGGGCCCA
>NZ_DAOOUM010000059.1:0-13667 GCF_035369645.1 Thermomonas sp.
CCAGATATTCACCGGCGGCACTGCTGGGCAGGATCGCGTTGCTGGGCGAAAGATGATCGGTGGTGATGTTGTCGCCCAGCACCGCCAGCGGGCGCAGGTGGGTGAGCGTGCGCTCGCCGGCCAGCGCGCCTTCCCAGTAGGGCGGGTTGCGGATGTAGGTGCTCATCGGCCGCCAGGCGTACAGCGGCTTGGCTTGGGTCTTGGCGCGGGCGGCAAACATCGGTTCATAGATGCGGCGGAACTGTTCTGGCTTGACGCTGGCCTTCACCATCGTGTCGATTTCGGCATCGGTCGGCCAGATGTCTTTCAGGCGCACCGGCTGGCCAGCGTGGTCGATACCCAGCACGTCTTTTTCGATATCAAAGCGCACCGTGCCGGCGATGGCGTAGGCAATCACCAGCGGCGGCGAGGCGAGGAAGGCCTGCTTGGCATACGGATGGATGCGGCCATCGAAATTCCGGTTGCCGCTCAATACCGCTGTCACATACAAATCGCGCTCGATCACTTCTTTCTGGATCACTGGATCCAGTGCGCCGCTCATGCCGTTGCAGGTGGTGCAGGCAAAGCCGACGATGCCGAAACCCAGCTGTTCCAGCTCGCCCAGCAGCTTGGCTTCTTCCAGATACAACTGCACCGCTTTCGAGCCGGGTGCCAGCGAGGTCTTCACCCACGGTTTGCGGGTCAGCCCACGCGCATTGGCATTGCGCGCCAACAGGCCGGCGGCAATCACGTTGCGCGGGTTGCTGGTATTGGTGCAACTGGTAATCGCGGCGATGATCACCGCGCCATCGGGGATCAAGCCTTGTGCTTCATCACTCCGCGCGGCGTCGAGTTTGGCGGTGTCGGCAATCCCGCGTTCGTGCAATGCGCTGACCGGCAAGCGCCGATGCGGGTTGGACGGCCCGGCCAGATTGCGCACGACCGTCGACAGGTCGAAATGCAGGGTGCGCTCGAATTGCGCATCACGCAGATCCTCGGCCCAGAAGCCGCAATGTTTGGCATAGGTTTCAACCAAGGCCACCTGCGCATCCTCGCGCCCGGTCAAACGCAGGTAATCCAGGGTGTTGTCATCAATCGCGAACATCGCCGCTGTCGCGCCGTATTCGGGCGCCATGTTGGAAATGGTGGCGCGGTCGCCAATGGTCAGCGCCGCCGCGCCTTCGCCGCGGAACTCCAGATACGCACCAACCACTTTGGATGCACGCAAGAATTCGGTCAGCGCCAGCACCACGTCGGTGGCGGTGATACCGGGGCCGGGCTTGCCGGCCAGCTCCACCGCGATGATGTCGGGCAGGCGCATCCACGACGGGTTGCCCAGCATCACGCTTTCGGCTTCCAGCCCGCCCACGCCGACCGCAATCACGCCCAGTGCATCCACATGCGGCGTGTGCGAATCGGTGCCGACGCAGGTGTCCGGGAAGGCCACGCCATCCTTGACGTAAATCACCGGCGACATTTTTTCCAGATTGATCTGATGCATGATCCCGTTGCCGGCCGGGATCACATCCACATTGTCGAACGCCAGCCGCGTCCATTCGATGAAGTCGAAACGGTCGGCATTGCGGCGGTCCTCGATCACACGGTTCTTCGCAAACGCCTCCTTGTCGAAACCCGGCGCTTCCACCGCCAGCGAGTGATCGACGATCAACTGCACCGGCACGACAGGATTCACCTCGGCCGGATCACCGCCTTGTGCGGCGATGGCTTCACGCAGGCCGGCCAGATCCACCAGTGCGGTTTGGCCGAGGATGTCGTGGCAGACCACCCGCGCCGGGAACCACGGGAAGTCGATGTCGCGCTTGCGTTCGATCAACTGCCCGAGGAATGCGTCGCGTCGCGCTGGATCGGCGCAGCGCACGATGTTTTCGGCATGCACCCGCGCCGTATACGGCAAGCCTGCCCACGCACCGGGCTGGAGCGATTCAACCGCTTCCCGCGCATCGAAAAAATCCAGGGACGTGTCGGGCAGGGGCTTGCGGTAGGTTGCGCGTGACATGGAAGTGGGCACCGTACGTGGGGGTAGATGTAATACGCCATTGTCGCCGATCGGGTTGGTCGTTGTTGTGCAGTGCGGGATGGCATGGCAACGCTATTTCGAAAGAAATAAGGCGCAAAAATATTTCGAAAAGAAAATAAATCGCCAACATTTAGAAATTTAACCTAAGATTCGATACCAAGCCGTCATTACGGCAGCGTTTGTTGTGCACACGGCCATACCCGCCCATGGGTATTCATGCGGCATTGGAGGAGTTCACCATGCAGGTTCTGACATTGGGGGGTCGTAGGCCATTGCGGCGGTGGTTTGGGCCGTGGGTGTTGGCGTTGCTGTGCGTTGCCATGTGCACGCTGGCACAGGCACAACCGCGCCCAGTGGCGCAGACGTTTGGTTGGAAAGATGCGCAATTCCAATTGAACGGCAAGCCGTTTGTGATACGTGGCGGCGAGATGCATTTCAGCCGCATCCCGCGTGCGCATTGGCGTAGCCGCCTGCAAATGCTCAAGGCGATGGGATTGAACACGGTCGGGACCTATCTGTTCTGGAACCTGCACGAACCACGCCCCGGTCATTTTGACTTTAGCGGGCAAAATGATATCGCCGCGTTTGTGCGCATCGCCCAAGAGGAAGGTCTCTGGGTGATTTTGCGCCCGGGGCCGTATGCCTGTGCGGAATGGGAGTTTGGTGGATATCCGGCGTGGTTGCTGAAAACCCCGGACATGCGCGTGCGCACTTCCGATCCGCAGTTCGTGGCCGCCGCGACGCGCTACCTTGGCGAAGTCGGCAAGCAACTTGCATCGCTGCAAGTGGCCCACGGTGGGCCGATCATCACGGTGCAGGTGGAGAACGAATATGGTTCGTTTGCTGCTGACCACGCCTATATGGGCAGCATTCGCGATGCATTGCGTGCGGCAGGCTTCGACGGTCAGTTATATACCGCTGACGGTGCGACGCAAAAAATGTTGGATGGCGGCACGCTGCCGGATGTGTTGCCGGTGGTGAATTTTGGGGATGACCCGGCAGGTTCGTTTGCCGAGCTTGAAAAATTTCGTGCAGGTTTGCCACGCATGGCTGGTGAGTACTACCCCGGTTGGTTTGACCACTGGGGCGACCAGCACCACACCGGCAAGCTCGACAACGTGCTGAAAGACATTGGCTGGATGTTAGAGCGTGACGTGTCGTTCAGTCTGTATATGTTCCACGGCGGCACCAGTTTTGGCTTCATGAATGGTGCCAACTACAGCAGCAAAGAGCCATTTCAGCCGGATACAACCAGTTACGATTACGCAGCGCCACTCGACGAAGCGGGCCGTCCAACGCCGGCGTATTTCGCCTTGCGCAAGCTGATTGGCAAGCATCTGCAAGCATCTGCAAGCAGGCGAGACCTTGGCAAACGTGCCGCCATCGCCACCGATGCTAGCGATCCCACGTGTCAAGTTGCACCAATCGGCACCGCTGTCCTCGCTGCTGACAACGCCAGTACGCGCGGTGCGCCCACTGCGTTTTGAAGAGCTCGATCAAGCCTATGGCTTTGTTTGGTATCGCAGCCGCGTGCCCAAGGCCAAGGCAGTGCTAGAAGTCGGCGACGTGCGTGACATGGCGTGGATCTACCAAGGCGGCAATCTGCTGGGCACCTTGGCGCGTAGCCGCGACCAGCGCAGCGTCATGTTGGAGACCAATGCCGAGCAGCCGCTGGATCTACTGGTGGAAAACATGGGCCGTATCAATTACGGCGCGCGCATGATCGACGAACGCAAAGGCTTGTTCGACCCGATACGTTTCAATGGCGTGCCGCTGTTGAACTGGGACATGTTCCAACTGCCATTGACGGATTTATCGTCATTAAAATTTGTGGCGGGTGGCGCGGCATCGCCGGCCTTTCATCGCGGCACGTTCAAGCTCCGCGCGCTGGGTGACAGTTTTATCGATATGCGTGGCTGGGGACGTGGCCATGTCTGGATCAATGGTCATCACTTAGGGCGCTATTGGCGCATTGGCCCCCAGCAAAGCCTGCTAGTACCGGCCCAGTGGTTGCGCCAAGGCGACAACGAAATCATCGTGCTGGAGTTGGACGGCAGTGGTGGCGGCAGTGTGCAAGGCCTGCGCGACCCTGTATATGAAACCCCCGCGCCATAACAATATTTTCGTCATCGGCGCGGTGCCCCGCGGTGAAGCGATGTGGTAGAGCGGACGTAGGCAGGCATTGGCGGTGTGACTCGGCAGAGAATGGCGGCCGTACAATGCGCATCCCATGCCCACATCCCTCGCCATCCCCGCCGCGCAACTGCGCCTCTCCGTCGCCCCGATGATGGATTGGACTGATAGCCATTGCCGGGTGTTTCATCGGCTGCTGGCGCCGCATGCACGGTTGTATAGCGAGATGGTGCACGCCAATGCGGTGGTGTTGGGGGATCGTGCGCGGTTATTGGCGATGGATCCGTGCGAGCATCCGGTGGCCTTGCAGTTGGGTGGCAGTGAGCCGACGTTGTTGGCGCAGGCGGCGCGGATTGGGGCGGATCACGGTTTTGATGAAATCAACCTCAACTGCGGTTGCCCGTCGGACCGTGTGCAAGCCGGGCGCTTTGGTGCGTGCTTGATGCGCGAACCGCAATTGGTGGCCGATTCGGTGGCGGCGATGATTGCAGCAGTGCCTGAGGTGCCGATCACGGTGAAGTGTCGGTTGGGCGTGGATGACGATCACGACTTCGCGCATTTTTTGCAGTTCATCGACACCATTGCCGAAGCCGGTTGCGCGATGTTTGTGGTGCATGCGCGCAATGCGTGGCTGAAAGGGCTTTCGCCCAAAGAAAACCGTGAGGTGCCGCCGCTGCGTTACGACTGGGCGTATCGGTTGAAACGTGAGCGCCCGGCCTTGCAGATTATTGTGAACGGCGGGATTGCCGATGCCGTCGAGGCCACGGCACATCTGGCGCATGTGGATGGCGCAATGCTGGGCCGCGCGGCGTATCACACGCCGTATGTGCTGCACGAACTCGATGTGCGCTGGTTTGGTGGCGTGCAACAATCGCGCGCCGCGTTGCTGCGTGCGTATCGTCCGTATGTCGAAACGCAACTGGCACGCGGTGTTTTTCTCAAACATATCACTCGCCACCTGCTGGGCCTGTTTGCTGGCCAGCACGGTGGCCGCGCATTTCGCCAGGTGTTGAGCGAGGGCGCACACAAACCCGGTGCCGACTGGTCTTTGGTCGAGCACGCATTGTCTTTGACCGAAAACCGAGGTTTTCCCCCGCATGATCACACGTGATTTAGAACAGTTTTTTGCTGCTGCCGGCAAAGTGCAGCCTGACTTTGGCCCGGCCACCGCACGCGCCACCTTCCTGGTGGCACCGGATGGCTTTCGGTTGGCTGAGCAATCGGCGCAGGACAATACGTATATGGCCGCAGCCGGTGCGTTTGATGCCAATCGCGCATCGCAGCAGCATCGTGACTTGCAACGCGCGATTGCGCAGGTGGTGCCCACGGTGTGCTTCGCCGGTAATCCGCAGACGCCCGATGCCGTGTTTCCCAACAATGTGTTTGGTACCGCCGATGGGCGTTACATCGTGGGCCGCATGCGTCATCCGGTGCGCCAGCGTGAAGCCGAGCGCGGCGACATTCGTGCATTTTTTCGCGATGTCCTAGGCCGTGAAGAAGTGGAGTTGTCCACCCAAGAACACGCCTGTGAGCTTACCGGCGCGCTGGTGATCGACCGCGCGCGCGGGCTGGGCTATTGCGGCTTGAGTGAGCGTTGCGATGAAGAAGGTGCGCGGCAGATGCACGATGCATTTGGCCTACGCGCCACCTTGTTGTTTGATCTGGCCGCCGGCGAATACCACACCAATGTGGTGTTGGCGGTGCTGGCCGGCCGCGCGGCGGTGGTGTGCCCGAAGGGGTTTGCCGATGCCAACGCGGCGCAGGCTATTGCCGACTTCTACGCGCCACATGCGGTGTGGTGCAGCGAAGCCGAACACGCCGCTTTCGTCGGCAACTGCATCGCACTGTCGGGTGACACGGTGTGGATGAGTGCCAACGCGGCAGCGGCGTTGACGGCGGAGCATCGCGCGCAGTTGGCCGCTGCGGGTCTGCGGGTGGAAGACGTGGCATTGGATGCGATCGAGGCGGCGGGGGGCTCGTTGCGCTGCTGCATCGGCGAGATCTACTGAGGCGCGGCACGAAGCTGAATGAAGCGGTATCCTGTTCAGGAAACTTCAGGGCAGATTCACCGCCTCCTTCCAACAATGCACCTGTCTGAGTTATCTGGTTGATTGGCCATGTCTCGTCGTATCCGCACATTACCGAATCTGCTCGCCGCGGCACTGGTGACGGCGTTGCCGGTGGCGTCGGCGTGGGCGCAACAGGCACCGCCGCGGGATCGCAGTCAAGATCGTGCCCCCGAGCGCAATTTTGATCGCCCACCGCCGCGCGATGAAATGTCCGACTCGGTACGTCGCGCCGAGCGCAACAGTCGTGGCGAAGTGCTCTCGGCCGAGCGTGTGCAGTACGACGGTCGCGATATGCATCGGGTGAAAGTGGTGGATGATCAAGGCCGGGTGCGGGTGTTTATGCAAGACCCGGCGCGTCGTGACAGCGGTCGCGACCAGGCCAAGAGCAAAGATGGCGATTGAACACGTGCTTCAACACACCAACGTCTGACACATATTCTGAGGAGTCATCATGCGGATTTTGCTGGTTGAAGACGAAGCCCCATTGCGCGAAACCCTCGCTGCGCGCCTGAAGCGTGAAGGCTATGCGGTGGACGCCGCGCAAGATGGCGAAGAAGGCCTGTATATGGGCCGCGAAGTGCCGTTCGATGTGGGCATTATTGATCTTGGTTTGCCCAAGATGACGGGCATGGAGTTGATCCGTGCTTTGCGCGCCGACGGTAAAAAATTCCCGATCTTGATCTTGACCGCACGCTCCAGTTGGCAAGACAAAGTGGATGGTCTCAAGCAAGGTGCCGATGACTATCTGGTCAAGCCGTTCCATGTGGAAGAACTACTGGCGCGCATCAATGCGCTGGTGCGCCGCGCTGCCGGTTGGAGCAAGCCAACGTTGGAATGTGGGCCAGTGGTGCTGGACTTGGCCGCGCAGACCGTGAGTGTGGACGGGGTCAACGTGGACCTGACCAGCTACGAATATAAAGTGCTGGAATACCTGATGATGCACGCCGGCGAACTGGTGTCCAAGGCCGATCTGACCGAACACATTTACCAGCAAGATTTCGACCGCGATTCCAATGTGCTGGAAGTCTTCATTGGCCGTCTGCGCAAGAAGCTGGACCCAGACGGTGCCGTAAAGCCCATCGAAACCGTGCGTGGTCGTGGCTACCGGTTTGCCATTGCGCGCAGCGGCGAGTAAGCCAGACGCCGTTCGTGCCGCATGACCCCCGCGCAGGCACCTGATCCCGCCGCGCCGCCGCGCCCGCGTCGGCTGCACATCGCGCAGCCGCGCTCGCTGCAATCGCGGCAGTTGTGGGCGGCCAGTGTCGGTCTCATGGCATTTTTGGCGTTGGCCGGTTTTGCACTGGATCGCGCCTTCCAAAGCACTGCCCAAAGCGGGATGCGCGAGCGTCTGCACAGTTATGCGCTGGCCTATGCAGGCAGCGATTTTGCCCGTGACGGTAGCGTGATCCCACCGTGGGATCCGCCGGACGCACGTTTCAAGCGCCCCGGCAGTGGGTTGTATGCGCAGATCGTTTTGACCAAGGGGCAGTGGGAGTCGGACTCGGCGCAGGGGCCAAAATTGCCGGATGGGCCGATGCTGCCGCCCGGCAAACAAGCGTTTGAAGGCCCGCTGCCGCTGACCCAAATCAATGGCCAGCCGGGGCAGGTGTACCGCTACGGTTACGGGCTGGCCTTGAGTGAAAACGATGAAACTGCGGGCGAGATTCCCTACACCGTCTATATCCTCGAAGACAGCACCGCGCTGGGCCGGCAGGTGGCCACCTTCCGCACCGCGCTGTGGCGCTACTTGGGGGGTGCCGGCGTGGTCTTGTTGCTGCTGCAAATGTGGGTGCTGCGCTGGAGTTTGCGGCCATTGCGCGACGTGATTGGTGAACTCAAGCGCGTGCAAGCCGGCAACGCTGCCGGGATGAGCGAGGCGCACCCACGCGAACTGGAGCCGCTGACCGACAGCATCAACGCCTTCATCCATAGCGAACGCGAAAACCTAGAGCGCCAGCGCAATACCTTGGCCGACTTGGCGCATAGCTTGAAGACGCCACTGGCGGTGCTGCGTTCGCGGCTGGACAGCGACACCGGTGAGCAAGAATTGCGTGCCGAAGTGGATGCGCAACTGCGGCGCATGAATGATTTGGTGTCCTACCAGTTGGCACGCGCGGCGCGCTCTGGCCATCAGCTGTTTGCCGCGCCGATCGAGATCGAGCCGCAGGCCGAGCAAATCGTGGTGGGGCTGGAAAAAGTGTATGCCGCCAAGGGCGTGCTGTGCGAATTTGAGATCGCCAGTGAAGCGCGTTTCCACGGCGAAACTTTTGACTTACAAGAGCTACTGGGCAACCTGCTGGAAAACGCCTTCAAATGGGCGAAGTCGCGAGTCTTGCTAACCGTGACCGAGGGCGAAAAAGTCGCCGACCGACGTCCGGGGCTGGTGGTTACCGTGGAAGACGATGGCCCCGGCATCGCCGAAGATCGGATTGCCTATGTGTTACAGCGTGGCGTGCGCGGTGACGAGCGCGTGCAGGGCCACGGCATTGGCATGTCAATCGTGCAGGACATCATCAAAAGCTATCGTGGGCAGTTGCAGGTCGGCCGTTCACAAGAGCTTGGTGGTGCCAAATTTGAAGTGCAATTGCCGCCCGGCTTGTAAGTATGCAGATGGGACGTTCAGCGGAACATTCCCGGCAGAAAGCTATGAAAACGTGAAGGCAGCGCGCGGGTGTCGCCAGACGTGCGTGTCGGTGCAACGGCCTGTGGTTTGACTTTGGGCGGACGTTGCGCGTGACTGCTGGCAATCGCGCCGTCCAAGTCGCCATCGTCGTAACGATCGGTGGCTGGCGCGGGGACATCGGTGGCAGTATTGGCGCTCTCGGGCAGCTGGTGTTTGACCTCCGCCGCGCTGGCATAGCCAAACGCCATCAGCAAAATGAGGCAGGGCAGAGTCTGGCGCGGACGGGGCAGGCGCATGGGCGTCACCGAGAAGAAGGGCGTGCAGGATGCACAGCACCATCCCTGACTATAGCAGGCACCGGGCGTAGTTGTTGTTGCGGTGCGGCAAATGCAAAGCTGACGGCGAGCGGGGCTGTCGCTTGCGTATGATTTACGCCATGCCGAACCCGCCCGCGCTTGCCACATCTATCTTTGCTGCCACCGCGATGTTGCGGAGGGGGACTGGGCGGTGCGCGCAGCCAAGCCGCGCGTGGCATTGCCGCTGGCGGCGGCCATGAGCGAGGTGTACGAGCGTGCCCTGTTGCTGCGCTTGGCGCAGGGCGAAGTCAGCGGTGATGTCCTAGCGCAAGAAGCCGGCCTGACCCGTGCGGCGGTGTGGAAGCGCATCGCCGCCTTGCGTGAAGCGGGGATCCGTATCGATGCCGTGCCTGGGCGTGGGTACACATTGCGGCATCCGCTGGAATTGCTTGATCCCGCACGCATTCGTGAGGGATTGCCGGTGGCATGCCAACAGCAGTTGACCGCGCTGGACGTGGCATGGTCGTTGGATTCAACCAATAGCGAACTGCTGCGTCGGCGCGCCCCAGCGCAAGGCTGCGCAGCGCTGTTGGCCGAACGCCAAACCGGTGGTCGGGGCCGGCGTGGGCGGCAGTGGGTCTCGCCATTGGCCGCGCATGTGTACCTGTCGCTGGCGCGTTGTTTTGAAGGCGGCTTGGCGCGCTTGGGGGGCTTGAGTCTGGTGACCGGCATTGCGGCATGCGAAGCCTTGCACACGCTGGGATTCACACAGGTGCGGTTGAAGTGGCCGAATGATCTGGTGGTAGTCACCGCGACTGGCATGCACAAGCTTGGTGGCCTGTTGATAGAAGGCGCTGGCGAGGCCGCCGGAACGGCGCATGCGGTGATCGGGCTGGGTGTGAACGTGCGCATGCCAGCCACCGCATCGGCCGCAGTCAGCCAAGCATGGGTGGACCTTGCGGGGCTCTGCGCAACACCACCTTCGCGCAATACCGTGGTGGTCACACTGCTGGCGCATCTCATACCGGCCTTGCAGACGTTTGAGCGCGAAGGCTTGCCGGCGTTTTTGTCACGCTATGCCGCCTGCGATGCCTTGGTTGGGCGCGCGGTCAGCGTGCATGCTGCAGCAGGCGTGTGGCATGCGCAAGCATTGGGCATTGCTGATGACGGCGCATTGCGCGTGCGCGATGCGACAGGGGCTGAGCGGCGCGTGCACGCCGGCGATGTCAGTGTGCGGACAGACGTGTTTTGATGAGGCCGAACACATGACGACGTGGTTATTCGACCTTGGCAATACCCGCCTGAAATACGCGCCCCTGCTGGCCGATGGCAGCTTGGGCCGCGTGCAGGCCTGCGCCCATGACGATGCCGGCACCTGGTTGGCGGCGCTACCAGAAGGGGATGTGGCCTGTATCGCCAGTGTGGCCTCGGAAACGCGGCGGGTGGCGCTGTTGGATGCGTTATCCAGCCGATTTATCCGTCTGCACCGGGTACACACCGAAGCTGCCCTGGGGCCTTTGCAGATTGCATACCCCATTCCCGCGCATCTTGGGGTGGACCGTTTCTTGGCCATGCTGGGTGCCTGCACCGGCACTGCCGCCTTGGTGGTGGGGGTGGGCACGGCACTGACGATCGACATCGTGGATGCACACGGTGTGCACCACGGTGGTCGCATCGCGCCCTCGCCACAGCTCATGCGCGAGGCCCTGCATGCGCGCGCCGCGCAGTTGCCAGCCAGCGGCGGCATCTACACAGAATTTGCCGATGACACGAGCCCGGCGCTGGCCGCAGGCTGCGAGGGTGCGGCACTGGCCTTGATCGAACGCAGCCTGCACATGGCCGCGAGCCAGTTGAACACAGCGCCACGCCTGTACCTGCATGGCGGCGGCGCGCAAGCGCTGCGCGTGCACCTGCCCGCGCATGTGTGGGCAGCGGATGCCGTATTGCTTGGGCTGGCGCGTTGGCACGCGCTGCGGATCGCATAAACTGCACGCATGCTGCGACGCGCTGCCATTGTCATTGTTGTGATGCTCAATCTAGGGGCCGCCGGATGGTGGTGGCTGCAACCGGTTGTGCCTGCGTCACCGGCAGTGGTCGCCGCAGACGCACCCACCCTGCACCTGGTCGGGGAAACGGCTCGCGTGGTGCCGGCATCGGCGACGACCACACCGACAGCACCGGTAGCACCACCGGCCACTCCAGCCGTCGCCGCCGCTACGCCACCGCCAGTGCAGGTGTGTTTGCGCTTTGGCCCGTTTGCACACCCCGCAGCCCGCGACGCCGCACGTGCGCGGCTATTGCAGGCAGACGTGTCCGCGCAAACGCATGACAGCCCGGCGAAGGACGTGCGCGGCTGGAAGGTGTTCCTGCCCGCACAAGCTTCGCGCGATGCGGCACTGGCACTGGCCGATAAAATCAAAGCCAGCGGCCTGACAGATTTGTTTGTGATGACCCAAGGCGATGCCGTCAACAGCATTGCCTTAGGCCGCTTCGGCAGCGAAGCCGCCGCGCAGCGCCGGCAGGCAGAAGTCGTCAGCAAAGGCTTTGCCGCGCAAGTGGCCGCCGTCGGTGGCACCCCCGCGCAACACTGGCTGGATGCCCGCCTGCCACAAACCGCTAACCGCGTGAACCTTGTCCGCATCGCCCCGGCACAGCCGTTGGATTGCAGCGCGCTGCGCTAATTCAGTTGCGCGGCAACAGGTGCGCCCGAGTTAGGTGCATATGCACATTACCCCGACGGCGACCCGCGCGCGCGGTTGCTGCAATCGGTGGCGGTGACCAATCAGGGCGGCGGCAGTGTCACCACGCTGACCACCAGCTACGCCTATACCTTGCACCCCAATGGCTTGGTGGCCAGCATGACCGTGGACGGGCCTTTGGCCGGTACGGGCGATGCGGTGACATCCACCTACGACACCGCCGGCAACTTACTGTCGGTACAAAACAGCCTAGGCCACACCACCACGTATGCCAATTACAACGCACTGGGCCAGCCGGGCACCGTCACCTCGCCCAATGGCGCGGTGGTGCAGTACACCTACAACGCCCGTGGGCAGGTGTTGACGGAAACCCGCACCATCAATGGCGCAGCGCAGACCACAACCACGGCGTATGACAACCGGGGTCGTGCGGTGACAGTCACCACCCCGGATGCGGAAAGCGTGAGCACCACCTATGACGCCTACGACCGGGTCACGCTGCTCTCCAAAGTCCGCACGCTGGAAGATCTGGATGGCTGTCAGTTTGATGACCCGGGGTGTGAAAGTGGCCGCACCGAAACCGAGCAGCAAACCTTCACCTACAACCTGCTGTCGCAGCCCACCAGCATCGGGATGAGTTCACGCTATCGTGCAACGCTGTTTGATCCCATCAAGAACAAGCCCAGACTGCTGGATTACACCACCACCCAGCAACGCACCACCTTGGTGTACGACACCGGCGGTTTCCTCAGCCAGCGCAAAGGCGAGCACGGGCAAGCCTTGACCTACCACTACAACGCCAATGGCGATGTGGATCAAATCAAGGATGCGTTGAATAACACCACCACCTACAGCTACGACCGCCAGCGCCGCGTGGCCAGCACCACCGATGCGGCGGGCACCACGCAGCTCACCTACAACGCCTTGGGCTTGACCACGCAGGTACGCGATGCCCGCAACAACGCCACCAGCTACAGCTACGACGGCCTGGGCAATCTGCTGGCGCAAACCAGCCCGGACACCGGCAGCACCAGCTTCAGCTACAACGCCGTGGGCCAGCGCACCCAGCAGCAACGCGCCGATGGCAGCACCTTGGCCTATACCTATGACGCCCTGGGCCGCCTGAAAACCCAGTCCGGCGGCGGCCAAACCCGCACGCTCACCTACGACAGCTGCGGCAACGGCAAAGGCCAACTGTGCAGCGCCGCCAAGACCGGCGGCACGGCCACCACCGCCAACTTCAGCTACACCGCATGGGGCCAGTTGGCCACCCGGCAGGATGTGCTGGGGGCCGCCACCGACACTACCAGCTACAGCTACGACGGCATGGGCCGCTTGGCCGGCATCGGCTACCCCAGCGGCGTGAGTGCGGGCTACAGCTACACCCAAGGGCGCCTGGACAAGATCACCGCCACGGTGAACGGGGTCACCAGCACCGTGGCCAGCTTCGACGGCTACCAGGTGTTTGGCCCACCGGCCTACCTGAGCTATGGCAATGGTCTGTGGCGTTCCACCAATTACGACACCGACCGTCGCGTGACCGGCATCAGCACCAGTGCCGCCAACGGCCCCATCCAAAGCCTGACCTACGGGTTTGATACCGCCGACCACATCACCGCCATCACCAACGGCGTGGATGCCGCACAAACCCAGCAGTACCAATACGATGGGGCATCGCGGCTGACCCAAGCGGCATTGGCCGGTGGCAATGTGGCCAGTTTTGGTTACGATGCCGTAAGCAACCGCATCACCCAAACCACCACCGCCCCCGCCACCAGCACGGCGTACGCCATCGCCACAGGCAGCAACCGCATGACGCAGTCCAGCATG
>NZ_DAOOUM010000060.1:0-5742 GCF_035369645.1 Thermomonas sp.
CATCAGTGGGCGGTGGGTAGCAACGCATAACGCTGGTTCAAATAGGCCCAGCTCGGCCACAGCGCATGGGCAAGTGCTAGTTTGGCGAATGCTGGGTCCGTTGCGGTGGCGGTGAGTGTGTGGGTGTCCTCGATATAGCGGAATTGGCGGGCGGGGGTGTGTGCTTGCAACACCAGTAATTGGTCGCCGCGCAGATAACCAAATGTGTCGCCGTATTGCATGATGGCGCGGTTGGGTGACCGCTGGGTGAGGTCAGCGCCCAGCATCGGGTGCACGCTATTGATGCCGATCAACGACAGCAGGGTGGGTGCAAGGTCGATTTGGCTGACCAGCCGATCATCGCGGCGTGCTTGCACGCCTTCGCCCAGAATCAGTGCCGGGATATGGAAATGTTGCACCGGGATCAAGCTGGCACCGCTGACGCGGGCATCGTGATCGGCAACGATCAGAAAGACGGTGTTGCGCCAGTAGGGTGCACGCTTGGCGCGTTCAAAAAATTGGCCGAGTGCCCAGTCGGCATACGCCACGCTGTTCTCCACGCTGGCCGCAGCGCCATGCGGGGTGATGCGTCCAGCCGGGTATTCCCAAGGGGTGTGATTGGACACACTGAAGGCCATGGTGAACATTGGCTGCGCGTGTGGTTGCAGCAAACGCGCATGCAGTTCGTTGAACATGTCCTCATCGGAGGCCCCCCATGTGCCCACAAAACCGGGTTTGGTGCTGAATTTTGGCTGATCGATGACGTCATCAAACCCGTTGCCCAGAAAGAAGCTTTTCATATTGTCGAAATGCGCTTCGCCGCCATACAAAAAGCGCGAGTGGTAGCCCTTGCGGCCCAGTAATTGGGCCAGGGTGAAGAAGCCTTGCTGGCTGCGTGGAAGTTTGAGCACGGCTTCGGCTGGGGTTGGCAAAAACCCGGTGCTGAGGGCTTCTAGCCCACGTACCGAACGGGTGCCGGTGGCGTAGGTGCGTTGCAGCCACCAACCTTGGTTGGCCAAGTCATCTAAGTGCGGGGTTAGGTCGCGCCCGCCCAAGCTGCGGACATACTGCGCACCTAGGCTTTCTTCCATGATGATGACCAAGTTCAACGGCTGCGCCCGCTGCACGCTGGCGGTTTGCTGATGCAGGCTGGGGTAGGTTGGGTTCAGCGGTGCCCCAGAGAGGCCAGCAGCGCTGCGCACGAGGGCTTGCATCTGGGCGTCGGGCAGGTTGCCGTAGAGTGTGGCTGCGGATCGCTCATCCCCCATGGCGAGTACGGCATTGGCGACGGTGTAGAGAGAGTTCAACGGCAACGCATTGACCATGGCATCGTTGCCGATGGCGACCATTGCCGAGTTCAAGGGGCGATGTGCCAAGGTGCCGCGTCCGGCCAAGAATGCCAGTACAAAAAGTACCGCCGTCAATGGCGCGCGCCACCCCCAGTGCAAGCGACGATCCACGCACCGGGTTGGAAACAATTTCAAGCCCAGCCAGGCAAACGCAAGCAACAACATGCCTGCGATCACCAGCAGCGCAAGATAGCCGTGCAGCAACATGGCAGCTACTTCGCGTGGGCTGGTCAGGTATTCCACAAACAGGCGATTGGGGCGCGTGTCGTATTCGATGATGAATTGCGGCGTCGCCACTTCCATCAACACCAAGACGACCCACCATAGGCGATACCAGTACGCGGTGAGTCTGCTGGGCCACTGGCGGTGGCCTAGCCAAGGGGATGCCAGCAAGGGCCAGGCACTGAGCATGGCAAGCAAGCTTAGGTCGATGCGCCAGCCTCCCAGCAAGACCGGCCACAAGCTGCCTGCAGCTTGCAGGCGTGGCCATTGCCACAGGCTTAGCCCCAGCCGGCTGGCGGTGAGCAGCAGCAAGGCGGCAACGAGAAAGCGGAAAGTCAGCTGGCGCATGCAGGAGATCTATTGGCCGGTGTTGTGCAACAGGATAAAAACACCGTGTTAGGACTCTCTCAGCCGTGGCGCTCCCTCTGTCAACACGAGGCGGTGTGGCCGTAGTGACCCGGCAAGGCAAGCCGGCCCGGCTATAATGGGTAGATTCCTTCCGCCAGCCGAGCCGCCCGCATGAGCATCGAACAACTCGCCGAAACCGCCCGCGCCATGGTTGCCCCGGGCAAGGGCATCATCGCCATTGATGAATCCTCCGCCACCTGCAAGAAGCGCTTCGATGGTGTGGGCATCGAGTGCACCGAAGAAACCCGGCGCGCCTATCGCGAGCTGCTGCTGACCACGCCGAACGCCAACCAGTACCTGTCCGGTGCGATCCTGTTTGACGAAACCATCCGCCAATCAACCAAGAGTGGGGTGCCGTTTGCCAAGTACATGCTGGACAACGGCATGATCCCCGGCATCAAGGTGGACAAGGGCACGGTACCGCTGGCCGGCTTCCCCGGCGAACTGGTGACGGAAGGCCTGGACGGCCTGCGTGACCGCCTGAAGGAGTACTACAAGCTGGGCGCGCGGTTTGCCAAGTGGCGCGCGGTGATTACCATCGGCGACGACATCCCGTCCGGCACCTGCATCGAGGCCAACAGCCATGCGCTGGCGCGTTATGCCGCGCTGTGCCAGGAGTGCGGTCTGGTGCCGATGGTGGAGCCGGAAGTGTTGATGGATGGCGATCACGACATCGGCACCTGCTATGAAGTGACTGAAGTGGTGCTGCGCTCGCTGTTTGATGCGCTGTACAACCAGAGCGTGATGCTGGAAGGCACCATCCTCAAGGCCTCGATGGTGGTCCCGGGCAAGGCGTGCGATGAGCAGGCCAGCGTCGAGGAAGTGGCCGAATCCACCCTGATGTGCCTGAAGTCGGCGGTGCCGGCGATTCTGCCGGGTATCGTGTTCCTATCCGGCGGCCAGAGCGACGAGAACGCCACCGCGCACCTCGATGCGATGAACAAGATGGGCCCGAACCCGTGGCCGCTGTCGTTCAGCTATGGTCGTGCGATGCAGCAGGCCGCGCTGAAGCTGTGGGCCACCGACATGGCCGGCAACTACGCCAAGGCACAGGCGACGGTGTTCGAACGCGCCAAGGCCAATGGCTTGGCTGCATTGGGACAGTGGCAGGGCTGATCGCCTCGCGCCATCGCCGTGAAATCGAGCGCCAGCCGAGTGCTGGCGTTCGTCTTTGTGGCGAAGCTTGACCGACGTCGTGGTTTGCCCCCCAGCCGATGGCACAGGAAGACGGTCATCCTCGCCAGTTAAAATCGGCAACCCCACGCTTGAGTCCCCCCATGTCACAGCGGTTCACTGGTCATTTCTGGGCTGCCTTGGTGGCCATGCTGATGCTCACGGCATGTGGCAAGCAAGACAAGCCCGGCAGTAGCGGCCCCGGCGGTGGGCGTGGCAATCAACCGGTACCCGTGGTGGTAAGCACGATTGCCTTGCAGGACTGGAACGACAACTTGCAAGCGCTGGGCACGGTGCGTGCGCACGAGGCCGTCACGGTCACCGCCAAGGTCAGCGAAACCGTGCAGCAGGTGCATTTCGAAAGCGGGCAGGACGTTGCCAAAGGCGCGCCGCTGGTGACTTTGAGTGGGCAACAGCAAGACGCGTTGTTGGCCTCGGCGCAGGCGCAACTGAAAGATGCCGAAGCACAATTGCAGCGGCTCACCCAATTGGGCGGTCAGCAATTGGTGGCACGTTCCGCGGTGGATACCGCCCGCGCTACCCGCGACGCGGCGCGTGCGCAGGTGGGCCAGATTCGCGCCAATCTGAGTGACCGGGTGATTCGTGCACCGTTTGCCGGTGTGTTGGGCATTCGCCAGGTCAGCCCGGGCGCGTTGGTGACACCGGGCACGGTGATCGCCACGCTAGATGATATTTCGCGCGTGTATGTGGATTTCCCGGTGCCGGAAACCGAGCTGGCGGACGTGGCGCCAGCGCAGGCGTTGACGGGTACTGCCGGGGCGTATCCCGGAAAACGTTTTGATGGCCGCGTGCAGACGGTGGCGGCGCGACTGGATGCCGGCTCGCGTTCGGCCACCGTGCGCGGCGAGTTTGCCAACCCCGAGCGCTTGCTGAAGCCCGGCATGCTGGTACGCGTGGCTTTGCTGCGCAGTACCCGCAAAGCCTTGGTGGTGCCCGAATTGGCGGTGCAGCAAATTGGCAACGAGACGTTTGTGTGGCGAGTAAAGGGTGATGGCACGGTGGAGAAGGCGGATGTGGTGGTGGGTGGCCGCATTCCCGGTCAGGTGATGCTGACCAGCGGCATTCAAGCAGGCGACAGCATCGTCACCGAAGGCACCGGCAAATTGCAGCCGGGAGCGAAGGTGGCTGCAGGTGCTGCACCCATGGCCGATGATGCGAAGCACTGAGCCATGAATCTGTCCGATCTTTCGATCAAGCGCCCGGTGCTGGCGGTGGTGATGAGCCTGCTGCTGATCGTGCTGGGGGTGATGTCGTTCCTGCGCCTGACCTTGCGTGAGTTGCCGGCCATCGACCCGCCCATCGTGTCGGTGCAGGTGGACTATCCCGGCGCTTCGGCGGGGGTGGTGGAGACCCGCATCACCAAGCCGCTGGAAGACGCACTGGCCGGCATCGAAGGCATCAACACGATTGATTCCAACAGCCAGAACGGCAGCTCGCGGATCAGTATCGAGTTCTATGCCTCGCGCGATATTGAAGCTGCGGCCAACGATGTGCGCAACGCAGTCAGCCGCGTGTCCGACCGCATTCCAACCGAGGCCACGCCACCTGAAATCAGCAAGGTGGAAGCCGATTCCGATGCGATTATCTGGCTGAATCTGCGCTCCACCACGATGGATCAAATGCAGATGTCGGATTACGCACAGCGTTATCTGGTGGATCGGTTTTCCAGTCTGCAAGGCGTGGCGCGGGTGTTTCTGGGCGGTAGCCAGCAATACGCCATGCGCGTATGGCTGGATGGCGACAAGTTGGCGGCGCGGGGGTTGACCGCCAGCGATGTGGAAAATGCGTTACGCCTTGAAAACGTGGAGCTGGGTGCGGGCCGGATTGAATCCACCAATCGCGATTTCATTTTGCGCGTGGCGCGTGACTACACCACCCCCGAGGCCTTCGCACGGATGCCGCTGGGCAAGGGCAGTGATGGGTATGTGGTGACGTTGGGGGATGTGGCGAAGGTGGCGTTGGAGTCCACCGAACGGCGCGCCTACTACCACAGCAATGGCGAACCGGCGATGGGCATCGGCATCGTCAAGACTTCCACCGCCAATAGTCTGGAAGTGGCGAAAGAAGCGATTGCAGAGGGCGACAAGATTCGCGCATCACTGCCCAAAGGCACTGATATTTATGTCGCCTACGACAGCACCACCTTCATTTCGGCGGCGGTGGAGCGGGTGTATGAAACCCTGATCGAAGCCATCGTGCTGGTGCTGGTGGTGATCTGGTTGTTCCTGGGCAGCGTGCGTGCGGCAATGATCCCGGCGGTCACCGTGCCGGTGTGCGTGATCGCCTCGTTCATCGCGCTGTATGCATTCGGGTTTTCGATCAACCTGCTCACCTTGCTGGCCTTGGTGCTGTGCATTGGTCTGGTGGTGGACGATGCCATCGTGGTGGTGGAAAACATCCAGCGCCGGGTGGACTTGGGTGAGCCGGCATTGGTTGCCGCACGGCGTGGCACCAAGCAAGTGGCATTCGCGGTGTTGGCCACCACGGCGGTGTTGATCGCGGTGTTTTTGCCGGTGGGATTTTTGCAGGGCAATACCGGGCGGCTATTTCGCGAATTGTCGGTGGCATTGGCGGCGGCGGTGGCCATTTC
>NZ_DAOOUM010000060.1:5842-8721 GCF_035369645.1 Thermomonas sp.
TACAAAGAACTGGCCGGCTGGCGCGACATCATGCTGGCCAAGATGGCAGGCAATCCCGGGTTCATGGGGCCGGATTCGGATTACAAGGAAACCCGGCCGCAGATGCGGGTGGTGATCGACCGTGCGCGTGCCGCGGATCTGGGCGTCTCCGCCACCGACATCGGCCATGCACTGTCCACCATGATGGGCGGCATCCGCGTGACGACCTTTGTCGATAACGGCGAGGAATACGACGTCAAGCTGCAAGCCGACCGCAAAGGCCGTGACTCGGTGGCGGCGCTGGATGCCTTGCAGGTACGCGGGCGCGGCGGCGTGTTGGTGCCGCTATCGAATTTGGTGACGCTGAAAGAAGTGGCCGAACCGGGCACCTTGAACCGCTTCAACCGCCTGCGCTCGATTACCTTGAGTGCGCGTCTGGCGCAGGGCTATCCGCTGGGCGAAGCGGTGGCGTGGGCGCAAAAAACCGCACGCGAAAGCCTGCCGGACTACGCGCAAATCAGCTGGAAAGGCGAATCGCGTGAGTTGCAGCAATCCGGCGGCGAGGTACTGGTGACCTTCGCGCTGGCGCTGTTGATTGTGTATCTGGCGTTGGCGGCGCAATTTGAAAGCTTCCTGCATCCACTGGTCATCATGCTGACCGTGCCGCTGGGGGTGCTGGGCGCATTGATCGGGTTGTGGGTCACCAAGGGCACGGTCAATTTGTTCTCGCAAATCGGCATCGTGATGTTGGTGGGCTTGGCGGCGAAAAACGGCATCCTGATAGTGGAATTTGCCAACCAATTGCGCGATGAAGGCCGCAGCATCCACGATGCGATTGTCGAGGCTGCCGCCACTCGCCTGCGCCCGATTTTGATGACATCGATTGCCACCGTGATGGGCGCAGTGCCGCTGGTGATTTTTGGTGGCCCGGGCTCGGCCAGCCGTGCCACGATTGGCATTGTGGTGATCTTCGGGGTGTCGTTCTCGACCCTGTTATCGCTATTCGTGGTGCCGGCGTTCTATGCGCTGCTGGCCAAATACACGCATTCGCCGGAACAACTTGCGCATACTTTGGAAAAACTGGAAGCGGAAACCCCGCAGGCAGGCGGTCATGCGTGATCACGATGGCAATTCCCCGTGGGGTTCCGGCTCCAAAGCGCGGGGCCCGAAAGCGCACAGCCCGCGCGCAACGGATGAGGGCGCACCGCGCCCCTATCCTCCCAGAGAGGGTACGCCACGCCCTTATTCGCCACGCCACGCCCCCGCACGCGCCGCCGCGCCGCAGGAGGATGCCGTGCCCGCACACTCCGCACGTGAGCGCCGCGATGCCGAGCTGCGCCTGTATGGCATGAACGCCGTGCAAGCGGTGTTTGCGCGGCGCCCGCAGGCATTGCGCAAGTTGTATTTGAGTGAGGCCCGCATTCCGCAGTTGCAGCCACTGTTGAAGTGGTGCGTGGCCAACCGCGTGGGCTATCGGGTGGTGGACGATGGCGATTTGCAGAAGCTTGCCGCCAGCGCGCACCACGAGGGCGTGGTTGCGGAAGTGCTGCGCGAGGAGCCGCTGCCGTTGTCGAGCTGGCTGCGCGATCTGCCGGCGGGGCCGCAATGTGCGCTATGGCTCGATGGTGTGGGCAATCCGCATAATTTTGGCGCGATCTTGCGTAGCGCGGCGCATTTTGGGGTCAGCGCCATGTTGCTGCCCAAGCACGCCACCTTGTCCCTGTCCGGCGCGGCGGCGCGGGTGGCCGAAGGCGGTGCGGAAACGCTGCCGATGGTGCGGCTGGGGCGCGAGGACAATAGTCTTGCGCAATTGCACGCCGCCGGGTTTCAGTTGGCGGCTACCGTGGTGCGCGGCGGCAGCGATGTGTTCAACATCACCCTGCCGCAGCGCTTGATTTATGTGCTGGGCGCGGAAGCGGTGGGTATGTCGCCGGAACTGGCGGCGGCCTGTGACTTGCGGGTATCGATCCCCGGCAGCGGTGCGGTGGAAAGCCTCAATGTTGCTTCGGCCACCGCAGTGCTGTTGGCACAGTGGGCGAGCCGTAACCGATAATTCGAAGTGGAAACGGGGCTGTGATTGGCCCCGTTTTGTAGCCTCACTTCTGCGCCGTCTCCGGCGCTTTCAGCGCGCTACCGAAATCCCCCTCGGCATCGGCGGCCAGATAGGCAAACGCGACATAGGCGGCCACGTTTTGTGCCAATTCAGCCGGGTCGATTTTGTCCAGCGTGTCGTCCGGGGTGTGGTGATAGTCGAAGTATTTGCTGGCATCTTGCGCCAGCCCGGCGCAGGCCATGCCGATGGCATTGAACGGGGAGGTATCGGGGCCGCAGCCTTCGGTGTCTTCGCGATGGGCAATGCCCAGTGGCGCGAGGACTTGCGCAATCCGTGCCACGGCCGGCTTGGCGTAATCGGGCACCTTGGCATTGAAGGCGTAGATGCGGCCAGCGCCCAGATCACTTTCTGCGCCAATCTGGTGCCGGGTGATGTGCGCCTTGTGCGCATCCGCATAGGCGCGGCCACCAAACAGGCCCTGTTCTTCATTGGCAAACGCAATCACGCGAATGCTGCGCGCCGGGCGCTGCGCTTTGGGCAATTGGCCAATCAAATGACCGGCGGCCATGCTGATGCCGACGCCGGCACCGTCATCAATCGCGCCGGTGCCAAGATCCCAGGAATCCAGATGGCCGCCAATCACCACCACCTCATCCGGCTTGCTGCGCCCGGTGATTTCGCCGATCACGTTTTGCGAGGTGTACTCGCCATTCCAGCCGCAATCCAACGCCAGCCTCACGCGGATGCTGCCCAGTGCAGTCAGGCGCGCCAGTTGGTCGGCATCGGGCAACGACAGCGCCGCCATCGGGATCGGCGTAATGCCCGGCTGGAAGCGGCTGATCCCGGT
>NZ_DAOOUM010000060.1:8821-12920 GCF_035369645.1 Thermomonas sp.
GAAACAGGAAACCCCGAGTCTAGGCCCGGGGCTTGCTGGTATTCCTGTGCCGAAAGTTATTTTTTCAGCGCATCGCGGATTTCGCGAAGCAGCAGCACGTCTTCGGTGGGTTCCGGCGGTGCAGCAGGCGCGGCTTCGGGTTGCTTATGCAGTTTGTTGATGACTTTGACCGCCATGAAAATGGCGAACGCGACAATCACAAATTGCAAAATCGCATTGATGAATTCGCCATAAGCCAAGACAACCGCAGGGACATCTTTGCCGGCCGCATCCACACTGGCGGCCTTCAACACGAGGGCGAGTTTGGAAAAATCCACACCGCCAATCAACAGGCCAATTGGCGGCATGATCACTTTGTCCACCAAGGCGGTGACGATCTTGCCAAACGCGCCGCCAATCACCACGCCCACGGCAAGGTCGATCACATTGCCGCGCATGGCAAATTCTTTGAATTCGGTCAGCATTCCCATCGATGATTCCTTGTGAGTGGTTGGGGGGTATCAGGCCACGGCAGGTGTGATCTTGCCATGCAGTTCCAATACATCTCCAATGCGTGCATCGAAAACATCACCAGGTTGCAGTGCCGCCACGCCGGCAGGGGTGCCCATGAAGATCAGATCGCCGGCGCAGAGGGCGTAGAGTTTGGAGAGTTCGTGCAGGATCTCGGGTACATCCCAAATCAATTGATCCAAGGTGGAGGCTTGCCGGCGCACACCGTTGACATCCAGCGTGATCGGCAACGTGTCCAGCGCATCCAGCTCGGCCGCAGGCAACAGTGCACTGATCGGCGCGGAGTGATCAAAACCCTTGCCGGTATCCCACGGCAGGCCCTTGGCTTTGGCTGCTGCCTGCAAATCGCGGCGGGTCAAATCCAGACCTACGCCAAAGCCGAACACCAAGCCCATGGCAGCAGTTGGCGGCAATACGCCGGGCGGGGCATCACTGCCCAGCGCCACCACCAGCTCCACTTCGTGATGCAGGTCACAGGTACCCGGCGGGTATGGCACCACACCATCGGTGACGATGGCATCGGCCGGCTTCATGAAGAATGTGGGGGTGCCGCGTTCGGCTTTGGACGCGGGCGCAATGGCGCCCATTTCGCGAGCGTGGTCGGCAAAATTGCGGCCCACGCAGTAGATGCGGCGCACCGGAAAACTGCCCAGTTGGGTGCCGCTGCGATCGCGCACCGGAACGCGCGGCGGCGCGGGTGCCGGGATCACGTCCATCAGTGGGTCAGTTGCGCTTTGCCAACCACACGGTAATCGCCGTCGATGCTGTCGGCACGCGCACGCCCCGCTACCGGCTTGCCGCGCTGCGCCCACAACCGCCACAACAGGCCAGCGGCCAACATCGCCGCACCTACAAACAGGCCCACCACCACCAATCCTAGCAAGAGTGCAATGCCAAGCACGCCTAGTGCGATGCGCAGCAATGGGTGGCGCGGGCGACGTGGGGTGTCGAACATGACGCTGCGGAAACGGCGAAAACGGCGGTGTTGGAAGATCGGCATCGTGATGCAGTCCTGTGGCGATAGGTGCCATGACACAATGGAGGCAAGTATCGACAGAACCGGTGGGGCAGGTGTGAGCAGTTCGTTAAACGAAGGGTCTGCGGGCACAGTGTTGGCGAATTTGCAGGACCTTGCGCCTGACAGTGTGCATGCGCGAGAGGTTTGGATTGATGGCGAACTGGAGTCGCTGATTTTGTACCGCGATGCAGCGGGCGATGTGCAAGGTTGGTTGAATATCTGCCCACATGCCGGGCGGCGATTGGACTGGAGTCCGGGGCAGTTTTTGCGCAGCAAGCAGGGCGAATTGGTGTGCGCGGTGCACGGTGCCACCTTCGCGTTGCCACAAGGGGCTTGCGTGGCAGGACCCTGCCGTGGCGAGAGCCTGCGCAAAGTGGCGTTGCAGTGTGAAAACGGCGAAATCCGGCTGGTTGCGGCGGCTCAATAAAGCAGGTTGATCATCACCACGATGATGGTGGTGTAGATCAGGGTCAACGGGCCACCGGTGCGCCACATGTCGCGGGCGGTGTAGCTGGCGGGACCGGTGATCATCGAGATCGACGGGTTAGAGGCGGTGATGAAATTGTTGGATGCCGACAACGCCACGATCAACGCAAACGCGGTGGGATTGCCGCCCACGGCCAAGGCCAAGTTGATGGCCAAGGGCACCATCACAATGGTGGCACCCACATGGCTGATCACCATTGAAAATGCGGTGGTAAACAAGGCTAACGCCAGCTCGATCAACCACGGCGGCATCCCCTGCGGCAGCCGGTCGATGCTATGGCCCGCCACCCACGCTGCGGCACCGCTGGAGTCCATCGCCCAGCCCAGCGGGATCAAACAGGCCATCAAAAACACGGTCTTCCAATTGATCGCGGCGTAGGCCTCGTCCATCTTCAGCACGCCACTGACCAACATGCCGGCCACGCCGGTCATCAGCGCGATAGAGGTGGGGATGCGCGAGGACAGCGCCAGCAACATGCTGACCGCGAAAATCGCCATCGCAATCTTGAACTTGTGCGGGCGTTGCTCGTCCTTGGGGTAGTCGGTGACCACCACAAAGTCGCGGCTCTTGGCGGCATCGGCCAAGTCGGTCCAAATGCTGTGCAGCACCAGCATGTCACCGGCACGCATGGGGATATTGCGCACGTCGTCGCGCAACACGTGTTTATCGCGATTGATCGCCAGCAAGCTCAGCCCGTACTGTTTACGCAGACGCAGTTGTGTTTGGGTTTTGCCGATGAAGGTCGAGGTGGGCGGTACCACCGCTTCCGAGATGCCCGCGCGGCTAGGGTTGAACAAATCGGCCAGTGCGCGCAGCCGCGATGACATGCGCAGGAAATTTTTTTGCGCAAAATCTGCAATTGCTTCACGTTCGCCCATCACCCCCAGCACGCTGCCCACCCAGATGCGGGCGTCGGCGGGTGGAGCCAGTCGCGATTCGGTACCGGTTAGCAGCGCCAACAACAGCGGTGCACCGACTTGGGTTTCGGCATCGCCCACACTCATCCCCACCAAAGGGCTATCGGCGGTGACAGTGAGTTCGTGGATGTCGCCTTCAAGGCCATAGGCGCGGGCGAAATAACTTTGCGTGCGTGCGGGGGTCACCGCATCGGCATTTTCCTCACGCAGTGAGCGGCTGCCGAAGAAATGAAAATAGGCCAGTGAGGCCGCCAGCAGCACCAGCCCAATCGGCAGCGGCGCAAACATTTTCAGTGGTTGCAGCGACGCCGCGCCGGAGGGCATGTTGGCATTCGCCGAGACCAGCAAATCGTTGAGCAAAATGAGTGGTGAGTTGCCCACCATGGTCAGGCTGCCACCCATGATGATGGCGGCCGACATCGGCATCAGCAGCCGCGACAAACTGATGCCGGTGCGTGCGGTCAGGCGCGATGCCACGGGCAGATACAGCGCGGTGGCCGAGGTGTTTTGGATGATCGACGAGTTCAAGCCGGCCACCGCTTGCGTCAACAGCAGCAGGCGTTGTTCCACCCCATGCGCACGCCGCAGCAACCAGCTGGCCAACCGGTTGAGCGCGCCAGTACGATCCAGCCCGGCACCCAAGATCATGGTGGCGATGACGTTCATCACCGCGTCCGACGAGAACCCGCCAAACAGGTCTTCGGGGGCCACCAGTCCGGTCAAGCCCAGCAGCACCAACACCACCAACGACACCACGTCGGCGCGGATGCGCTCGAACAAAAACATCACCATGGTGAAAAACACCAGTCCCAGCACCAGCTGCATGTCGGCGGTGAGGGTCAGGGTGGTGTCCATCCTAGGTCGTGGTGTCCTTGTGGCTAGATCAGCAAATCAGCAGCGGGTGTACAGCAGGTCCCAGACCCCGTGGCCAAGCTTCTGCCCGCGCGTTTCAAAATGGGTTTGTGGCCGCCATGCGGGGCGTGCCACCTGCCCGCGCGGACCGGCGGTGTTGCGCAACCCAGCAGTGGCATCCAGCACATCCCACATTTGCTCTGCATAGTCCTGCCAGTCGGTGGCCAGATGCAAGCGGCCGTCCGCTGCCAGTTTGCGCACCAAAAGCGCGGCAAACTCGGCGCTCACCAAGCGGCGCTTGTGGTGGCGCTTTTT
>NZ_DAOOUM010000061.1:0-11915 GCF_035369645.1 Thermomonas sp.
TGATCTTCCTTGGCATCGTGATTGGCGGCTCGCTGCTGCTGTACGCATTGCGCGCTCCCGATACCGAATCCAATGCCAAACCCTTCACCGCCGGCTCGCGGGAAACTCTGCTACTCATCAACAACCTACTGCTCACCTGTGCCTGCGCGATGGTGTTGCTGGGCACGCTGTATCCGCTGCTGGCCGACGCGCTGGAGCTGGGCAAAATTTCGGTCGGCCCGCCCTACTTCGCCATCATGTTCACCGTGCTGATGGCGCCATTGGTGGCGCTGGTTCCGCTGGGCCCGTTGACCCGCTGGCAGCGCGAAACCATGAGCACGCCGCTGCGGATGTTGCTGCCGTGGGCGGCGCTGGCGCTGTTATTGGGTATCGCGGCATTTTTCCTGGCCCCGCAAGGGCAGTGGAAAGTGGCCGCAGGCGTACTGGGCGCGGCGTGGGTGGGCTTTGGCACGCTACGGTTTGTGTGGTCGCGCCTACGCGCACCGGGTGGGCGCATGACCCGCGAAATGCTGGGTATGAGCATGGCGCATGTGGGTATTGCGGTATTTTTGATCGGCGCACTCTTGGTGGAAGGCTTGAACCTGCAACGCGAGCTGGCCGTCAAAGCCGGCGACACCGTCACGCTGGGCGCATACAGCTTCCGCTTCGATGGGATTCGTAGCGTGCAAGGTCCCAATTACGTGTCCGATTACGGCACCGTGCAAGTGCTGCACAACGATCGTTTTGATGTCGAGCTGCATCCCGAAAAACGCCGCTACCGCGCCGGCGGGCAAGTGATGACCGAATCCGGCATCGCCCGTGGCGTGTTTGGCGATGCCTATGTCGCCATCGGTGAATCGCTGGGCAATAACACCTGGGCGCTGCGCGTGCATGTCAAACCGTTTGTGCGCTGGATCTGGGCCGGTGCGCTGCTGATGGCGCTGGGTGCGGGCATCACCGCCACCGACAAACGCTTTCGCAGCATTCGCAAGGAGCCCGCATGAAAGCCTCTCGCTGGCTGCCGTTAGCCGCCTTCGCCGTCCTTGCCGTGTTATTGGCCGCCGGCGTGTGGATGAGCCGCAACCCCGACCGCGACGCGTTGCCCTCGGCGCTGCTCAACAAACCGGCCCCAGCCTTCCGCCTGCCGGTGTTGCACGACCCGTCCTACCAAGTCTCGCTGGCCGATTTGAAAGGCAATCCGTTTTTGCTCAATGTCTGGGGCAGTTGGTGCGTGGAATGCCGCGTCGAGCACCCGGTATTGACCCGCTTTGCCGAAACCAAACGTCTGCGCGTGGTGGGCTACAACTGGAAAGACGAACCCGCCGATGCGCTGCGCTGGCTGGAACAATTTGGCAATCCGTACATGGTGGTGCTGTCTGATGTCGAAGGCCGCACCGCGCTAAATTGGGGCATCTACGGCGCGCCCGAAACCTTCTTGGTCGATGCCCACGGCATCATCCGCTGGAAGCATGTCGGCCCGCTGACCGATGCCATCATCCAGCAACAATTGCTACCGCAATTGCGCCGGATCGAGGCTGCCCGATGAACCGCCTGCTGCTTGCCGCATTGCTCTGGCTGGCCACCCTGCCCGCCGCACTGCCGGTGTTTGCACAAGCAGGCCAGCAGGCCGACGCCGCGCCCTTGCAGTTTCACAACGCGGCGGAAGAAACCCGCTTTCACGCACTGGCCCAGCAATTGCGCTGCGTGATGTGCCAAAACCAATCACTGGCCGACTCCAACGCCCTGATCGCCTTGCAACTGCGCCACGAAGTCTTGGACCTGATGCGGCAAGGCCAAAGTGATGCGCAAATCAAAGACTATCTGGTGCAACGCTACGGCGAGTTTGTGTTGTATCAACCCAAGTTTGAAACGAGCACATGGCTGCTATGGGTCGGCCCGGCACTGCTATTGCTGATCGGCGGCGTGACCGTGTTGGTCATCGTGCGCAAGCGCAAACCCACAATCGGCAACGTTGCTAGCGATGAGGGGCAGGAATGGTGATGGCTAACTTCATCCTCCTTGCCGCACTGCTATGTGTGTGCGTGCTGGCCGTGCTGCTGCGCCCACTGTGGACGCGGGTGCGCGGCGTGGCATTGGGCGTTGCGGTGCTTGCCCTGCTCTCCACCGGCCTGCTGTACAAACTGGTGGGCACCCCGCAGGCGCTGGACCCCGCAAGCCGGCAAGCACCCAAAACACTGGACGATGCCATCGTGCAACTCAACGCCGCCTTGGCGCGCGACCCACAACAGGTCGAAGGGTGGCTGCTGCTCGGCCAAGCCTACCAACGCACGGGCAATACCAACGGCGCCCGCGATGCCTTCGCCAAAGCCGCCGCGCTGGCCCCCGACGATGCCGACATCCTCACCCAGGCCGCGCAAGCGCGTGCCATGGCTAATGCCAAGCATGAGTTTGATGCCAAGGCGCTCGCACAATTGCAGCGCGCCTTGCAGGTCAACCCCAAGCACCAGCGCGCGCGGTGGTTCTTGGGCGTGGCGCAGCGCCAAGCCGGCAACAATGCCGATGCTGCCGTCACGTGGGCACCGCTGCTGGCGCAAGTGGATGCCAGCACCGCCGCCAGCCTGCGCGCAGAAATCAACGTCGCCCGCCACGAAGCAGGCCTGCCACCACTGCCCGACGCACCGCCCACCGCCGCCCCAGCCGCCTTGCTGAACGTGCACGTGACCCTAGACCCCGCATTGGCCGCGCGCGTGCGCCTGCAACCCAATGCCACCGTGTTTGTGATCGCCCGCCAAGTGGGCGGCCCGCCGATGCCGGTGGCCGCACAAAAACACACCGCATCCGAACTTCCGTTTGATGCCAGCCTCAGCGACGCCGACAGCCCCATGCCCACGCTGAAGCTTTCGCAACTACAGGAAGTGGAAATCCTGGCGCGGCTTTCTGCCAGTGGCGAAGCCATGCCGCAAGCCGGCGACCTGCAATCCAAACCCATTCGCGTGACACTGCCTGCAAAAACACCGGTGAATGTGGTGATTGCGGCGCAGTAAACCGCCATTAACGGGTTATACCGATATGCCGTTTGCGCATCACGCGCACCGCATCAGCGGAGGATGATGGCGCATCGCTCACTGTTGCTGCTGTCATGGCCGAATTTACCCCGCCCGGCACCCGCTGGGTTGATCTGCCCTCGTCGTTTCCGATGAAGCGCGGCAACGCGCTATACGGCGCGCGCATGGCGTATGAAACTTGGGGCACGCTGAATGCCGTACACGATAACGCCATCCTGATTTTGACCGGGATGTCGCCGGATGCGCACGCCGCCTCCAATACTGGCAACCCCGCACCTGGCTGGTGGGAATGGATGATCGGCCCCGGCAAGCCCATCGACACCCAGCGCTGGTTTGTGGTGTGCGTCAACGCGCTAGGCAGTTGCAAAGGCAGCACCGGGCCGGCCAGCATCAACCCCAGCACTGGCGCGCCCTATCGCCTCGATTTTCCCGAGCTATCCATCGAGGACGGTGCCGATGCCGCGCTGGCGGTGGTGCATGCACTGGGCATCACCCAACTGGCCTGCGTGGTGGGCAATTCGATGGGCGGGATGACCGCGCTGTCGCTGTTGGCACGCCACCCCGGCATCGCCCGCAGCCATATCAATATCTGTGGCGCGGCGCGTGCGCTGCCGTTTTCGATTGCCATTCGCTCGTTGCAACGCGAAGCCATTCGTCTGGATCCGCACTGGAACGGCGGGGATTACAACGACACCTCGTATCCCGAAAACGGGATGCGCATGGCGCGCAAACTGGGGGTGGTGACCTATCGCTCGGCGCTGGAATGGGACGGCCGCTTTGGCCGTGTGCGGTTGGACGCCGAGCAGCGCGAGGACGATGAGCCGTTTGCGCTGGAGTTTGAAGTCGAAAGTTATCTGGAAGCCCACGCCCGTCGCTTTGTGCGCAAGTACGACCCCAATTGCTATTTGTACTTGAGCCGTTCGATGGATTGGTTTGATCTGGGCGAAGCGCACGGCGGCGACACCTTGCACGGACTGGCCTCGATTGCGGGCGTGCACGCGGCGCTGGTGATCGGGGTCAAGACCGACATCTTGTTCCCGATCCAGCAACAAGAAGAAATCGCCGCCGGTCTGCGCAATGCCGGCTGCGACACCCGCTTTCTGCCCATGCCCTCGCCGCAAGGCCACGACGCCTTCTTGGTGGATGCCGCACGCTTCGCCCCCGCGGTAGCCAGCTTCTTGCGGACATTGCCCAATCAAAATTTCATCACGGAAAGGGTGGCGTAATCCAAACTTCCCGCTATACTTACCCGCTCCACGCCGAAGTGGCGGAATCGGTAGACGCAGCGGATTCAAAATCCGCCGCCCTTAAAAGCGTGTGGGTTCGAGTCCCACCTTCGGCACCAAGTGTTTCAATTCAGCCCGCCGCGTGCGGGCTGTGTTGTTTCTGGCAATTGCATCTCCTCTAAAGGCACCATCGCATGGATCTGGATCTCAGCAGAAAACACGCATTGGTCTGTGGTGGCTCGGAAGGCATTGGCCGCGCAACAGCAGTGGAGTTGGCCACACTGGGGGCAACCGTCACACTGCTAGCCCGGCGCGAAGAGACGCTACGCGAGGCAGTTGCAAGCCTGCCCTGCCCGCAAGCACAGATGCACGGCTACTTGGTGGCGGATATGGCCGATACCGATGCCTTGCGCGCGCGCGTGGGCGCGCTGACAGCAGCAATACCGGTGCATATTTTGATCAACAATACCGGCGGGCCACCCGGCGGGCCGGCACATACGGCCGACATTGGCGCGTATCAAGACGCCTTCAACAAGCATTTGATTGCCGGGCACACCCTCGTGCAAACGTTGTTGCCGGGCATGCGTACCGCCGGTTGGGGGCGCATCATCAATGTGATTTCCACCTCGGTGTACGAGCCCATCCCCAATTTGGGCGTGTCCAATACCGTCCGTGGCGCGGTGGCCAGTTGGGCCAAGACACTCTCGCGTGAATTGGGCGGCGCGGGCATCACTGTCAACAATGTCTTGCCCGGCTACACCCGCACGCAACGGTTAGCGCAAATCCTGCACGACCGCAGCGCGGCCTCCGGCAAATCGCAAGAAGACGTCGCCGCCGGGATGCTGGCCACGGTACCAGTCGCGCGGTTTGCACAAGCCCCGGAAATTGCCGGCGTCATCGCATTTTTATGCGCGCCAGTGGCCGCCTACGTCAACGGCCAGTCGATCGCGGTGGACGGTGGACGGATGCAGTCGATTTGAGATGGCATCGGGGTCATTCATCCGCCCGAATCAAGACCCACGCTTTGCTTTAATCCGCCGCGATAGGTACGGCTGCAAGGCAGGCTGCCTCCATCGTTCAGATGAATACGCGCGTCGCCAGTGTCCAGCGGCTCAATTGAAGCGATACGCCCCAGATTGACCATGTAACTACGGTGGATACGGATAAAGCACGCCGGATCCAGCTTCGCCTCGATGCTGGATAGCGTGCTGCGCAGCGGGTAGTCGTGGCCGCGCACGCGCAGGTTCACGTAGTTGCCCGAGGCTTGCAGCCATTCGATGTCGGCGGCGGCGATCAGAAATTCGCGGCCCAATTTGCGGATCAGGAAGCGTTCGGGGCGTTCCACCGGCTCCACCGGCGGGCCTTCGTCGGGCAGCGACAGCAGCATGGCCTCGCCCTGCAGACGGCGCAGCAGCAGGCGGTAGCCTTCGATGGTCAGCACCACGCCGGCGTAGGAGCGCACGTCCTTCAGGTATTCGTAGCCGAACTCCCGCCACCACGTGCCGAAGTCGTAATGGTCGCCAACGCTGGCATAGACCGCCTTGCGGATCGCCACCATGCCGACCACGTGCAAGATCGACCAGGCCAGACTGCCCAGCAGGTGCAGCGGCAACAGCCGCCGCCAATCGTCCAGGTGCAGCGGGAAACGGCGGGTGAACCAGACCATCGCCGGTACCAACGCCAGTGAGACGGCGGCGGAACTGGTTTCCCACACCACCGGCTGCCACGCGCTGAAATCCAAATGCAGCCGGCGCACGTCCATGTTCACGGTGATGCTGTTGGCCAGCGCACCGACAAGGTAGTGGACGATCCAGAAGCCGGTCTCGAAGGAACGCCGCCATGGCTGGTAACGCTGGTAGGGGGTCGGGGGCATTGCATCCATCCGCGCATTGTAGGGGCGGGCCCGATCGTGTCGCTCCCGGCTCGTCCCTGCGTTTCTCGGCTCGTCCCAAACCCGCATCAGATGGTCACTTTGCGGTGGAAGGGCAGGCAGGCGACACCGACGCTGGAGGCCACTTCCGCACGTGGACCGACCCAATGCAACGCCGCCATGACATCGACGCCCTGCGCGTCATCGCCTTCTCATTGCTGATCCTGTACCACTCGGCAATGGTGTACGTGGCCGATTGGGATTTCCATATCAAGAGCGCGCACACCTTCGAATGGTTGCAATACCCGATGATCGCGCTGAACCGCTGGCGGATGCTGTTGCTGTTCATGATCTCGGGGATGGCGCTGGGGCTGGCCGGGATCGAGCATCGCCGCTGGCGCTTTGCCGGGGCACGCAGCCTGCGCCTGCTACTGCCACTGGTATTCGGCATGTTGGTGGTGGTGACGCCACAAACCTATTTCCAGGTCGTCGTCCAAGACGGTTTTACCGGCAGCGTTGCGCACTTTTACAGGTTGTATCTGACTCACGGACTCTGCCATGCCGATCAGTGCCTGCTCACCCCGACCTGGAACCACCTGTGGTATCTGGCCTATCTGCTGCCCTATACCCTGTTGCTGCTGGCCGTAATGCCCCTGCTGCGACGACTGCGGGAATGGCTGGGGGATGCGCAGCCTACGGGCAAAACTGCCCTGGCATTCCTGCTGCTGCCGATCCTCTGGCTGCTGGGCGTGCGCTTCTGGCTGGCGCCACAATTCGAGGAAACCCATGCCTTGGTCGATGACTGGGTCGTGCATGCCGAATCGTTGCCGTTGTTCCTGCTGGGCTATGTGCTGGCGACCCGCGCGGGATTCTGGCAGTGGGTGCAGCGCCTGCGCTGGCGCACGCTGGCCGTGGCGGTGCTGGCGATCAGCGTGGAACTGGGCCTGCGCTGGCTGGGCCATCATCCGCCGGCAGGTCCAACGCCGGGGTGGGCGCTGCACGTGCCGTGGTACACCATCGAGCGCATCGCCCGCGTCAGCTACACCTGGGTGGCCTTGCTGGCGATCTTCGGCTGGGGCCACACCCTGCTCAACCGCCCGTTCCGCTGGTTGTCATATTGCAGCGAGGCCGTGTTCCCCTGGTACATCCTGCACCAGACCTTGATCATTGCCCTGGCCTTCTGGCTGATCCCGCTGCACCTTGGCGCCGCCACCGAAGCCGCGCTAGTGGTGGGTGGCACGATGGCCGGCTGCCTGTTGCTGCACGAAGTCGTGATTCGACGCAGCGACTGGCTGCGGCCATTGTTCGGGCTCAAGCCGATGCGTAAGCCGCTGCCGCTTCCCGATGCACGACCAGTAGCTGGATAGCCTCGCCGCCGCGCCAGTCATCGGGGGCGATGCGGTAGGCCAGATGCAGCGTGCGCGCCGGCTCCACGCCATCCCAGCCACCAAACTGGATGGCGTTGTAGCGGCGGCCTTGCAGGCCGAGTTCCAGCTTGAGATGGCGTTCTTTCAAGACCCGCCAACTCAATACTTCGAACACATCATCGAACAACGGTTCCGGGTAGCCCTGCCCCCAATGGCCGCCATCACGCAGGGCCAAGGCGGTGTCGATCGCCAGCTCATCGGTGCACAGGCCGCCGTCGCTGCGCAACACGTCGGTCAACTGTTCGTCGCTGAGCTGCTCGCGCGCGACCTGCGCGAAGGCCTCACGGAAGTCCGGGAAATTGGCCTGCGGCAAGCTCATCCCGGCGGCCATCGCGTGGCCGCCGAAGCGGGCGATCAAGCCCGGATGGCGGGCATCCACCAGCGCCAGCGCGTCACGAATATGGAAGCCGGGAATCGAGCGCGCCGAGCCGCGCAACACGTCGCTGTCCGGCTCCGCCGGGGCGAAGGCAATCGCGGGACGGTGCAGGCGTTCTTTCACTTTCGATGCAACAAGGCCAACCACGCCCGGATGCCAATCGGGATCGAACAGGCAGGCCGCGTACGCGGTGTCGATGCCGTCCAGCTTCGCTTCGGCCACGTCCTGCATCTCGGCTTGCAGGGCGCGGCGTTCGTCGTTGATGCCGTGCAGGATCGACGCCAGTTCACGCGCCTGCCGCGGATCGTCGGTGAGCAGGCATTCGATGCCGATGCCCATGTCTTCCAGTCGCCCTGCCGCGTTGATGCGTGGGCCGATGGCAAAACCAATATCGGTGGTGGACAAGGTCTCGGCTTTGCGCCCTGCGACCTCGATCAAGGCCCGCAAGCCGGCGCTGCCCTGCCCCGCACGCAGCCGGCGCAGGCCCGCACCCACCAAGGCGCGGTTGTTGGCATCCAGCGGCACCATATCGGCCACCGTGCCCACGGCGACTAAGTCCAGCAGCGCGGCAAGATCGGCCTGCACGCCCAATTTCGTGCGCAGTGCGGCCAGCACATAGAACATCACCCCAACGCCTGCCAGCGCCTTGCTGGGGAAGGTGCAGCCGGGCTGATTGGGATTGACGATGGCATCGGCCGGCGGCAGCGTTGCGCCGGGCAAATGGTGGTCGGTGACCAGCACTTGCCAGCCGAATGCTTTGGCCGCGGTAACGCCGGCATGACAGGCAATCCCGTGATCGACCGTCACCAGCAAGTCCGGCTTGAGTGCGGTTAACTCTTCAACCAAACCCGGCGTCAGCCCATAGCCATGCACAATACGGTTGGGCACCGCATGCGACACCCGCCGCGCACCCAACATGCGCAGGCCGCGCACGCCCACAGCGGTGGCAGTGGCACCGTCGCAATCAAAATCACCCACCACCAAAATATGCGCATCGCGCGCTATCGCGGCGGCCAACAAATCCACCGCAGTCTCTATCCCGTTCAATCCCGAGGCCGGCAGCAAATCCGCCAGTCGTGGCATGGCGCTATCGGCATCGCTGCCGCGTGCGGCATGCACACGACGCAACACCTCCGGCCAATGCGCGGGCCACTGCCCCACGGGTTCAACCACAGGACGCCGGACGATACGCCGCAGCACGCTCATGCTGACAACGCCGGCAATGACTTGCGCCAAACCCGCCAACGCTGCGCCGCACGCATGCAAAACCTGCGGCCATCAGCAAAATCGAACGTCACCTCGGCGGCGGTGGAAAGCGCCGGCAGCAACCAGCGTTCCACCAGCACACGCATATCGCGCTGGCTGCGCAAGTCCACCAGCGCATCCTGTGGGATCGTGGAAATATCGACGATGGGCATGCCATGCAGCTTGCCCAATTGTGCTGCGCCCTGCACGGCGGGATCATCGGAATACACGGTCGGCGCATGGCTCGTCACGGCATCAGGCAACACCCCGCCCCCCCACAGCCACAGCGCATTGATCGGCACCCGGCCTTGTTCCAGCCGCCGGGTATTGTGCGGATGATTGTGCAGGGTGATTTGCACTTCACTTTCCAACAGCCGCCAACGCCGCGCTTCCGGGCCTTCTGCGCGATGTTCGAACACATCATCACCCAGCGCCTCCTCGGGTGCGGCGAATAGCGGCAATTTTGTCGCACGCGGCAAGCGCAAATACCAACGCTGCGGATGCGGTGCATCCAACAAAAAACCGGCATCGCCAAACAGCGGGCGCAATGCCGGTAACAACGCCTCGGCATCGGCTTGCTCGACACCCAGATTGCGGCCAATCCCCAGCAGACGCGCGCCATTGATATCGGGGCGAATATGCGCAGGATCCGCACGCAACCACGCAGGCCCGCGCGCGTCGTCCTCGCCCGCATCCAACAGCCGCGTCAGTGCGGCCGCCGGCCAACCACGCGGCAGCACATCAAAATGACGGGCCAGCAACGCCGGCTCACCCGGCTCCGCCTGTGTGCGGTCCGCGCGGCCCAGCGCCTTCGCCAATTGCGGCGGCAAGGTGATGCCGGCGAAGCGTGCGCTTGCCGGCAGCAGCAGGGTCAGCCGAGCCACGAATTACCCTTGGTACTTCACCGACACGATCTCGTATTCACGGGTTCCCGCAGGCGCTTCAATGCTGATGGCATCGCCTTCGAGTTTGCCGATCAACGCGCGCGCCACCGGCGAGGAAATCGCAATCAGGCCTTGCTTGATGTCAGCTTCGAGGTCGCCCACGATCTGATAGGTTTTTTCTTCGTCGGTATCGCAGTCGATCAGCACCACGGTGGCACCAAACACCACTTTATCGCCGGCAGCCAAGGTGGCCACATCGATGATTTGCGCGTGCGACAGCTCGGCTTCGAGGTGCTTGATGCGGCCTTCGATAAAGCCTTGCTGCTCGCGGGCGGCGTGGTATTCGGCGTTTTCTTTCAAATCACCATGCGCACGCGCCTCGGCAATCGCCTCGATGATGGCGGGGCGCTTGACCGACTTCAATTCTTCCAATTCAGCGCGCAACCGCTGCGCGCCTTTTGCGGTGATGGGTGCACGGCTCATGCCAGCTCCTTGTGCAGTTCTTGCAGCGAGAGCACATCGCCCTTGCCGCGGTGGTCCAGTGAATGCAGCAGTGCGTTGGCACCGGCTACGGTGGTGGAATACGTCACACGCGCTTGCAGCGCCTCACGCCGGATCGAGAACGAGTCGGCAATCGCTGCACGGCCTTCGGTGGTGTTGATGATGTAGCAAATTTCGCCGTTCTTGATCAAATCGACAATATGCGGACGACCTTCGGCCACTTTGTTGACCTGCTCACAGGCAACGCCGTGCGCTTTCAGAAAATTAGCCGTGCCACTGGTCGCGACAATACTAAAACCACGTTCCAGCATGTACTTGGCCACCGGCAACACGCGCACCTTGTCCGGGTCACGCACCGAGATGAACGCCTTGCCCGGTTGCGGGGCTTTGATGTTGGCCGCTTCTTCGGCACGCGCGAATGCGGCTTCAAAGCTGCGGCCCACGCCCATTACTTCACCGGTGGAACGCATTTCCGGGCCGAGGATCGGATCCACGTTCTGGAACTTGGCAAACGGGAATACGGCTTCTTTGACCGAATAATAATTCGGGATGATTTCGCGGGTCGCGCCTTGTTCGGCCAACGTCATCCCGGCCATGCAACGCGCTGAAATCTTGGCCAGTGGTTGGCCAATCGCCTTGGACACAAACGGCACCGTGCGGCTGGCACGCGGGTTCACTTCCAGCAGATAAATCGTGTCGGCTTCGCTGCCTTCGGCCACACCCACTTGCACCGCGAACTGGGTATTCATCAAGCCCACCACATGCAGTGCCTTGGCCAGCGCCACCACTTGCTCGCGCAGGCGTTCCTGGGTGCGTGCAGACAAGGAATACGGCGGCAACGAGCACGACGAATCGCCGGAATGCACACCAGCTTCTTCGATGTGCTCCATCACCCCACCGACCAGCACATTGCCATCGCGGTCGGCAATCACGTCGATATCCACTTCCACCGCATTGTCGAGGAAGCGGTCCAGCAACACCGGCGAATCGTGGCTGACCTTCACCGCCTCACGCATGTAGCGCGACAAATCCGCGTCGGCATGCACCACTTCCATCGCACGGCCACCCAGCACATAACTGGGGCGCACCACCAACGGATAGCCAATCTCACGCGCCTGCACCAGGGCTTCTTCGGCGCTGCGCACGGTGCGGTTGGGTGGCTGCTTCAGACCCAGTGCTTCCACCAGTTTCTGGAAGCGCTCGCGGTCTTCCGCCAGATCGATGGAATCGGGCGAGGTGCCAATGATCGGCACGCCATTGGCTTCCAGCGCCTTGGCCAGTTTCAGCGGGGTTTGCCCGCCGTACTGCACGATCACGCCATAGGGCTTTTCCAGCTCCACGATTTCCAGCACGTCTTCCAGCGTCAGTGGCTCGAAGTACA
>NZ_DAOOUM010000062.1:0-11655 GCF_035369645.1 Thermomonas sp.
GGTTGTGCTTCCAACGCGGGTGCAGCGGCGGCCTTCGGCCCAAGCAAGGCCTCTAGTCCACGGCCGAGGCCACGTTTTTTGGGGTTGCCCTTGCCTGCTTCGCTCACGCTGCGCTCTCCTTTGCTTGCAACTGCGTGCGCTCACGTTGGCGCCGCAAGACTTCCCCGGCCAAACCAAGATACGCCACGCCGCCACGGCTGGTTTTGTCATAGCCGATGATGCTTTGGCCGTGACTGGGGGCTTCCGCCAAGCGCACATTGCGCGGGATGATGGTGCGGAACACCCGCTCGCCAAAATGCTGGGTAAGCTCAGCGGACACGCCATTGGCCAAGTTGTTGCGCACATCGAACATGGTGCGCAGCACGCCTTCGATTTCCAACGCGGGGTTGAGCCGGCTTTTCAATGCCTCGATGGTGTCGATCAGCGCACTCAAGCCTTCCAGCGCGTAGTACTCGCATTGCATCGGTACCAACACCGAATCGGCCGCATTCAAAGCGTTGAGGGTGAGCAGCGACAACGAGGGCGGGCAGTCGATCAGGATGAAGTCATATCCGCCGCGCAAACTGGCCAAGGCCTGCTTGAGCCGGCCATTGCGGTCTTCGAGATCCATCAACTGGATCTCGGCGGCGGTCAGGTCGATATTGCCGGGTAACAAGTCATAGCCGTCATCGCAACGCAAGAGCGCCGCCTGCGGGGTGGCGTCGCCCAGCAGGACATCGGTGATCGCGGTGTCCAGCTCGCGCTTGTTGACGCCACTGCCCATGGTGGCGTTGCCCTGCGGATCCAAATCCACCAGCAGCACGCGCTTGGGGGTACGCGCTAAGGCGGCGGCCAGATTGACGGCGGTGGTGGTCTTGCCAACCCCGCCTTTCTGGTTGGCAATAGCAATGATGCGGGCCATGCGGCGTGTGTTTCCTGCGGCTGCGCCTGCGCGGCGCGCAGGCAGGACAGGCGATTATGCCCTATGCCTGCACCCGTACGATGTCCACAAGGTGGCGCTCTGCCGCCAGCCCCGGCACCTGTAGCGGATGCACAGCGGCAAGTTGCCAGCCCGCCGGCAAGGCGTCGATCTCGTCTTGGGGGGGGAGCCCCTTCATTGCCAGCAAATGCCCCTGTGGCCCCAGCAGGTGCCCACCAAGCTGCAAAATCAAGGGTAGGGTGGCCAGCGCACGCGCGGTGATGGCAGCAAATGGGGTTGCAGACTGAAACGCTTCAATCCGCGATTGCACCACCTGCACATTGTCCAGTTTGAGCTGGCGCGTGGCTTCGCGCAGAAAGCGCGCCTTCTTGCCATTGCTTTCCACCAAAGTCACCTGTAGGCCGGGCGTTGTGATCGCCAGCGGAATGCCGGGCAGGCCGGGGCCGGTGCCCAGATCGGCCAGCGTGTCCACAGTGCGCACAAACGGCTGCATCGCCAGCGAATCCAACAGGTGTTTGACCAGCATCTCGTGCGGGTCGCGGATCGCGGTGAGGTTGTAGGTGGCGTTCCAGCGCGTCAGCAGCGCCAGATACGCCAGCAAGGGCGTGGCCAAGGCGGTATCCAGCCCAAAGTGGCGCAGGCCGGCTTCCAGTTCGGGGCGTAAAGGTGCGTGCATCGGCCTATTGTAGAAGGCCGCTCATGCGTGCAGGTGCACCCACGCCGGGGCGTGATCGCTGGGGCGCTCCCAACTGCGCGGGGTTTTGTCGATGCCCACTGCCGCTACGCGCGCCTTCAGCGCCTCCGAGACCAAGGTCAAATCAATTCGCAACCCCAGATTGCGACGAAATGCGGCCTGCCGGTAATCCCACCAACTGAACATTGCCGCGTCGTCATGCAGCAGACGCAAGCCGTCGTGCAGGCCCAGCGCCAGCAGCCGTTGATAAGCGGCGCGTTCGGCGCTGGAAGTGAGGATATGGTCGTCATTCCACACCGACGCATCCGGCACGTCGCGGTCATCGGGGGCGATGTTGAAATCGCCCAGCACCACCAGATGGGGATGCGCCTTGAGTTCCTCCGCCAGCCAGCCGTGCACGGCATCCAACCAACGCAATTTGTAGTCGTATTTGTCGGTGCCAAGGTCTTGCCCGTTCACCACATACAGATTGACGATGCGCACGCCGCCCACGGTGGCGGCAATCGCGCGCGCTTGCGGGTCATCGAATGCTGGGATCGCGATTTGCGGCTGCGCAATGGGATGCCGCGCAAGAATAGCGACGCCGTTGTAGGTCTTTTGCCCATGAAACACGCTGCGGTAGCCGGCTTCCAGCAAGGCGTCTTCGGGGAAGCGGTGGTCTTCCAGTTTGGTTTCCTGCAAGCCCACCACGTCCGGTTGGAATTCACCCAGCCAATCCAGCAGCTGCGGCAAGCGCACGTTGAGGGAGTTGACGTTCCAGCTGGCGATTTTCATGGGGGAAATGGTACGCGATGCGCGGGCCGACATTCTTGCCCGTGACATGACCATACACACACTTACGGCGCAGCCTCCGGCGTCAGCGTTACCCACTGCGCCTTGGCCGCCGGTGCTTGCGCGAGCGCCTTGCGCAGATCGGGCGGAATGCGCGGCGCGGGTTCTCTCGTGGCAGGTGCAAATGTCAGCGTTACTGCGTCCCCGGCTTTCACGCCGCTGGCCTTGCACAACGCGGCGGGCAGCTTCAGCCAATGACTGCCGTTGCCATCCGGATCCAAGGTTGCGCGGAAGGCATGCCCATTGAGGGCAGCTTCCACACTGACCATGCCGCGTGATGGCAGTTGCGCGCTGGCCTGCTGCGGGAGACGCAGAAAACGCCAACGTGCATTGCCGGGCGTGGCGGGGCGCAGCAATGTGGCCTGACAGTTTATCGGAACGGGGCGGATGGCGATTGGGTTTGTGGGCATCGGTCTTGGCCTTCTCAAAACGCATATGGGAAGCGCGGTGGTGCAAACCCGTTACGACTGTCTGCGATGCCCTTTCCGTTCATAACCAATGATCGACACCACCGGTGCCAGTGCCAAGATGCAAAGACACAACGGCATGCCAACACCCGCAGACGCTGCCAAGATGGCCGCTGCAAAAATCGCTGCGGTGATCAATAGCAAGCCGAGATGCAGGCGATCTAATTTGCGCACTAGAAAGTAATGCAGCGCGTAGAGCAGTGCCAGCAAGATGCCAACGATAGTGGCGGTGATCAAAAAGCTGGTAAAGGCGGTGATATGCGTTTTCTGTTCCAGTGTATAGGCCGACAGGTGCAGCCCCGCGCCCATAGCGACAATGGTGGAGCAGGTCATCATCTGCAAGAACGCCCACGCAAATGTGCGGCGACCGCGCCCATGCAGCATGTCTGCGGACGGCAGCAATTGGTAAAGCCACCAGATCCCGAAGGTCAAACCTACCCCGGCCACGGCCACCAGCAGTACCTCTAGCGTCCAGCCCTGTGTGTCCACCACGGCCGAGAGCGCGGCCACCGTTCCGACGAGGCCCTCGCCCAGGGCGATGATTGCAAACAGGCCATAACGCTCGGCGATATGGTGGGCGTGCCAAGGGGTGCCGCCATCCACGCGCTCGGCCAGCATCGGGCCGGCAAGTTCAAACATGACCAGCAGGCATATGATCGCCATCGAGAGATGCATCGGCAGCGGAATCAGCAGTTGCCCCACCCATCCCAATTGTGCAATCAAGATGATGGCTGCGTAGGTCAAGCAGGTGCGTCGCCGTTGCGGGTCTTGTCGTGCGGCGCGCAACCACTGCAACATCATGGCGATGCGCATGATGACGTAGCCCAGCACGATGATGGAATTATCAATCCGACCGTCTTCGTTATCGAACGAGGCAAACATTCGAGGTAGACCAATGGCCAACACCAGCACGCCGGTCATCTGCGCCATGGTCATCAGCCTGAACAGCCAATCGTCGGTGTCGTAGGCCGACGCAAACCAGGTGAAGTTTGTCCACGCCCAGCAAATGGCAAAACTTGCAAAGCCAAAACCCAGCAGACCGGCCGCAATATGCCCTTCCGTCAATGCGTGCGCCAGTTGCGATGCTGCAAACCCAAAACTGATCACGAAGGTCAGATCGAACAGAAGTTCCAGTGGGGTTGAGACCCGATGCGCTTCATGCGGGTCACGGCCATGCATACGCAACATGTGGTGGTGCGCGCCGGTTGGTGGAGGGACTGGGTTCATCGTGTTTGTCGCCATAAAAAGGACGTGTGACAGTGCGATTGGGTAGTGAAAGAAGCTGCGGGCATGCACCTTGCCGGCAATGGCAAGGCCATCGTTGGGCCGCTGCTGAGTGTCTTACAAATTCAGCCGTCCCACCAAAACGCCGGCACTCGGCCGGCGTTTTGGTGCACACTTTTCGGCAAGCGTGGGCTTACCAGATCTTCACGCGTGCATCGGGGGCCAGGTAGAGTTTCTGCCCATCTTTCACATTGAAGGTGGCATACCACGCATCGATATTGCGCACGGTGAGTGCGCGCCACTGACCGGGGGCATGTTCGTTGCCGACCACCTGTGCGCGGAGGGCGGCGTCGCGCATCTTGCTGCGCCAGGCTTGTGCGAAGGCGAGGAAGAAACGTTGATCACCGGTCAGACCGTCGATCACCGGTGCGGGTTTGCCGTTCAATGACTTGTGATAGGCCACATAGGCCGCCTGCACCCCAGAAAGATCAGCGATGTTTTCGCCCAGGGTCTGCTTGCCATTGATATGCAGGCCCGGCAGGGCTTCGTAGCTGTCGTACTGGGCGGCCAGCTTGTCGGTGGCGGCCTTGAAGTGGGCGGTGTCTTCGGGCGTCCACCAATTGTGCAGGCGGCCTTGGGCGTCAAATTCGGCACCCAGGTTGTCAAACCCATGACTGATTTCGTGGCCAATCACCGCGCCAATCGCGCCGTAGTTGGCGGCAGCATCGGCCTTGGGATCAAAGAACGGCGCTTCCAGAATTGCCGCCGGGAAATTCATCGCGTTTTGCAGGGGCAAGTTCACCGCGTTGACGGTTTGCGGGGTCATCCACCATTCCTTGCGGTCAGGCGTGGTGCCCAGTTTGGCTAGCTGGTGTTGGTACTCTGCCAAACCTGCGCGCTGCGCATTGCCCAGTGCATCATCGGGCTTGATGTCGAGCTTGGAATAATCGCGCCACGTGTCCGGATAACCCACACCCACCAGCATGGTTTCGGCTTTCTGTTTGGCCTGCTGTTTGGTGGCCGGTGTCATCCATGTGAGTTTGTCCACGCCATCGCGGAACGCGGCCAAAATGTTATGCACCATGTCCTCGACCTGGGCTTTGGAGCTGGCCGGAAAATATTGCTTCACATACAACTGGCCAATGGCATCGCCCATGGCATTATCGGTGGCGGCCAAGGCGCGCTTCCAGCGGTCACGTTGTTTGGTGGTGCCAGACAGCTGCGTGCCGTAGAAGCCAAAGCGTAAATCCGCGTAGGCCTTGGGCAGCAGGCTGGCGCTTTGATTGAGCAAGTGGAAACGTAGATAGTCCTTCCATACCGACAGCGGTTGACTGGCCACCAAGGCCGACAATTGTTTGATGGCATTGGGCTGCCATGCCACCAACGTCTGCTGCTTGCTCAACCCTGCCGCATCGAAGAAGGCGGCCCAGTCGATGCCGGGTGCCTGCTTGGCAAAATCGGCCACCGGCCACGGGTTGTTGGCCTTGTGGATGTCTTGGGTATCCACCACGCTGGCTTGCGCCTTGGCGATCTTCATTTCCAGATCAAAAATGGCCTGCGCTTGCTTGCTGGCATCGGCCTGCCCGGCTTGTTTGAGCAGCGCGGCAAGATAGGCCTTGTACGCCTCGCGGTTCTTGGCCATGTCCTTGTCGGCGGACAGGTAGTATTCGCGGTCGGGCATGCCCAAGCCGCCTTGCAGCAGATAGCCGGTGTTCTTGGTGGGGTTATCCAACCCGGCGGCCACAAACAGGCCCAGCAGATGCTCGGTGTAATAGTTGGTGGCATTCATCGGGTCCACATCGGCGCGCAGGGTGCCGCCGAGGTAGCGCGACAGCGCAGCGGTATCGGCGATGGCGTCCACTTCCGCCAGCTTGGCTTGCAATGGCGCCAGTCCGTGCGCTTCGATGCCGGCTTCATCCATATATGCGGCGTAGTAGTCGGCAATCTTGCGGGCGTTGCTACCGGCGGCGGGGTTTTGCTTTTGCAGGCCTAGCACCAAATCCGACAGGCGCTTTTCGGCCTTTTCAAACACGGTGTAGAACACCCCGGTGCTGGCACGGTCGGCAGGGATGTCGGTCTTCTGCTGCCAGATGCCGTTGGCATAGGTGTAGAAGTCGTCACCCGGCTGCACGGCTTTGTCGATGCCGGCCAGATCAATGCCCACGGTGGGCGCGGCGGCGGGTGCGGCGGCGACCGGCGCGGGGCTGGTGGCGTTGGTCTTGGGCTTGCAGGCGGTCAGCGATAGGCCGGCGATGGCACACAGCATGGCAAGGGCCAACGGGGTGCGGCGAAGCGGGGCAGGCAGCATAAATGTGTGTCTTGGGTAGTGGAGACGTGCCTATCCTGCGCCGATTTGTGTTGCGATCAAGTGCAGGAAGTCAGCAATGTCTTGCGGACAAGATTGCGGATTTGCTCTGGATTTAACATGAAATCAACGCGATGCGGTGCGCGCTTGCGGCACACTCAAAGACTACGACGCGGTGCCCTCCGCGCATGCCCCCACATGACATTGTTTGGAGAGTTGGATGAGCGATTTGTACCCGGTGGATCCTGCATTTGCCGCGCAGGCCAACCTAAACCGCGATGCTTGCGCACGCGCCAGCACCGAAGCGCAGCAACACCCGGAAGCGTTCTGGGGCGCGTTGAGCAAACGTCTGGATTGGTACGTTGCGCCCACCCAGATCAAAGATGTCAGCTATGACCTGAAAGACTTTCGTATCCGTTGGTTTGCCGATGGCCAGCTCAATGCCAGCGTGAATTGTCTGGATCGCCACCTCGAGAAAAATGGCGACAAAGTCGCGCTGATATTTGAGCCCGACAGTCCCGACGCGCCGGTGCAAAAACTCACCTATCGCCAGTTGCATGCGCGTGTCTGCCAATTGGCCAACGCGTTGCGCAGCTTGGGTATTGGCAAGGGCGATCGCGTGACGATCTATTTGCCGATGATCCCGGAGGCGGCCATTGCGATGCTGGCCTGTGCGCGCATCGGTGCGATCCACATGGTGGTGTTCGGCGGCTTCGCGCCCAACTCCATCGCCGACCGTGTGGCCGACTGCACCAGCAAGCTGATCATCACCGCCGACGAAGGCCTGCGCGGCGGCAAGAAGGTGCCGCTGAAGGCGAACGTGGACGCGGCGCTCAAGCTGCCCGGCACCCACTCGGTGGAGACCGTGCTGGTGGTGCGGCATACCGGCGGCGCGGTGGACATGCAGATGCCGCGCGACCGTTGGTATGACGCGGTGGTGGACAGCCAGCCGACCGCGTGCGAACCCGAGCGCATGCACGCAGAAGACCCGTTGTTCATCCTCTACACCTCCGGCAGCACCGGCAAACCCAAGGGCGTGCTGCACACCACGGGCGGCTATTTGTTGTGGAGCGCGTACACGCATGACGTGACGTTTGACCTCAAACCCGATGACGTGTTCTGGTGCACCGCCGATGTCGGCTGGGTGACGGGCCACAGCTATATCGTGTATGGCCCGCTGGCCAATGGCTGTACCGAAGTGATGTTTGAAGGCGTGCCCAACTACCCCAATTTTTCGCGGTTTTGGGAGGTCATCGACAAGCATCAAGTGACGATTTTCTACACCGCACCCACCGCCATCCGCGCCTTGATGCGCGAAGGCGAGGCGCCGGTGAAGGCGACTTCGCGCAAAAGTCTGCGCCTGCTGGGCAGCGTGGGCGAGCCGATCAACCCGGAAGCATGGCGTTGGTATTTTGATGTGGTGGGCGATGCGCGTTGCCCGATTGTGGATACCTGGTGGCAAACCGAAACTGGCGGCATTTTGATTTCCGCCATCCCCGGCGTTACCGACCTCAAACCCGGCTCGGCCACCCACCCCTTGCCGGGGGTGCAGCCGGCCTTGGTGGATGCCGAGGGACATCTTTTGGAAGGTGCCACCGAAGGCAATTTGGTGTTGCTGGATTCGTGGCCGGGGCAGATGCGCACGGTCTATGGCGACCACCAGCGCTTCATCGACACCTATTTCAAAACCTACCCGGGGATGTATTTCAGCGGCGATGGTTGCCGCCGCGATGCCGATGGCTATTACTGGATCACCGGCCGCGTGGACGATGTGATCAACGTGTCTGGCCACCGTATCGGCACCGCCGAAGTGGAAAGCGCCTTGGTGCTGCACAAGGATGTGGCCGAAGCGGCGGTAGTGGGCTTCCCGCATGACATCAAGGGCCAAGGTATCTACGCCTATGTGACGTTGAAGCAAGGCATCGAGCCCACCGAAGAGTTGCGCCGCGCGCTGGTGCAACAAGTGCGCAACGAAATCGGCCCCACCGCCACCCCCGACTTCATTCAATGGGCACCGGGCCTACCCAAAACCCGCAGCGGCAAAATCATGCGCCGCATCCTGCGCAAGATCGCTGAAAACGCCCCCGACCAACTCGGCGACACCAGCACCCTCGCCGACCCGTCGGTGGTGGCGTCGTTGGTGAGCAACCGGCGCGAGGCGTGAGTTAAGTTGCGGCACCCCTACGGGAGTGGGGGTGCTGCGCATCGGTGCGGCAGCGTGTTTTTGACGCAATAAAAAACCGTTGCGCGATGTGTCGCCCGGCTAGAGCGCAATTCCTGATCTGCTAACCTGCATGGATCGATGGGCTGCGTGATGTCGCTGTTAGGGCTCTAGTTTATGAGTCTCACCTAAGCTATAAAAATAGCTATTAAATAAAGGAAGTCTTTTGATGCGTCAAGATGTTGCAAATTTTATCGCTAATGAATTTTTGGCGTGTGTACAGAACGCGATTAGCAGAACACAACATGAAGATACTCATAGACCTTTTCATGCCGCCCTGCTCTCTGAACAAGCCTTATTTTGGAGTCGTTTTGAGCGTTCGTTTAGTACATCTTTTGGGCAAAGGGTGATTGAACAGATTTCTCAGGCAGCAGCAATTAATGGCGGTGCTCAATTTGCAGAAACACAAAAAGTAACGCTCATTACTCTTCCGATCGACCAAATCAATGCAATTGAAGAGCATATTTCTGGCCTCAGAAACAGTAGAGCACGACGGCCAGCAAACTGGAATATTGATGTATCTGAGTTGTCTGCGGTTAGAGCAGTGCAAGGAACTCAACAGCTTAGAGTTATTTCTGATCTTTGGTGGCAAAAGGATGGCATAAATAACTACATGAGTATAAAGACCGTTAAGCCAAATATTGATCAAACTGCGGAAGCAAAGCGTGACTTGCTTAAATTAAAACTTGCCGACCCAAGTGCAAATGTATATTACGGTCTCTACTACAATCCATATGGCAATTTTAAGCAGGATTATGCTTGGAGTCCGCCTATGAGAATATTTAATTTCAATTCAGATCCATGTGTATTAATTGGTAAGGAATACTGGGATACCCTAGGAGGTAATGGATTTTATGAAGAGGTGTTGGCCATTGCTCAGCAAGTGGGAGAAACAACACGAAGACAAATACAGGACTTAAGATAGGAAAATCTCCTCATCCAACTTTAAAATCTAAAGATTGATAAATGTGCCAATCTTTGATCCGTGGAAATAAAAGAACTGAGTCTGGGCTTTTAGCCCAGACTCAGTTCTTGCTGAGAGCATGAGTCATTGTGCTTCGAAATTTGCTGACGGAATTCACACATCCACTCTTCGTGAGACGTATTTCTATACCGTGAATAATTGAAATCTCTAAAATTTACCACTTTGTTGCCAGACAAAAGATTCATCACCAGGCTACCGACGGCCGCCCCCAAACTGAGCGGCACAGCGTTACCAACCTGCTTGTATTGCTGAATGAGCGGGCCTGCTAATTGCCAACTATCTGGGAACTCCTGTATACGCTTATATTCCTCAATGGATAATGGTCTATCTTCTTCCGGGTGCGCCAAGTCAGTTGCGGGCATCGCTGGGTGCGTAACTAGCGTTGGAGATGGTTTTTTCCAGTCTAATCGACGTAAAAATCCAGTTTTGCCACCGCCTGCGTAAAATGATTTCCCCAAAGCCTCTTTTTGCAAGTCTTCTGGAAGGTTTCTCCAGTTTTGGCCGGGTTTTAACAAGCGATAGTATTTTAATCTCTTCTCGGGAAAGTTTAGGTGACGATGCTTATCAATGTTGCCCAAACAGGATCTTAATGTTTTCCATTTTGGAAGATCAAAAACTCCATCCTGAGAGTGAGTTGGAACAAGGTAAGGAGGTTTTTTACCATCTCGTGAACAGATAATGATGACCCGTTCTCTTACTTGAGGGGTACCAAAATTGGCAGAATTATACAAATTGAACGAGTAACCATAACCGGATTTGTCTAGCTTTCTGAGTATGAAGTTCAATGCCCCACCTTTTAGTTCATCTTCTGCTAAATCCGGGAACCCGTCCCCCCGTAAATGGTGGGGGCGGTGCTCCATTGGGCATGAAAGTAACCCCCGAACATTTTCGATGACTAGGTACTTTGGTTTAAGCTCCAAAGCCAGATCGAGATACTTTAGGAATACATTACCTCGCTCATCGCTCAAACCTTGTCGCTTCCCCGCGGTACTGAATGCCTGGCAGGGTGGGCCGCCAACGATAAGATCAATATCGTCTTCAACAGAAAGACCAGCAGCCCTTCGCACATCTTCCGCCGCATAATCGTTAATATCGCCAAGTAGGGCGGTATCCGGACGGTTCAGTGCTATTGTCTGCCTACAGTATTTATCGACCTCACATGCCAGCCGAACGTGAAAACCAGCTTTTTCAATACCCAAGTCAAGGCCCATGGCCCCAGAGAAAAAGCTAAGGGCAATCGGTTTTCTGGCGGTGGCAGAAACGTTATAAGCTGGGTGATCCTCAGCGATTCTGTGCCCGCTAACGAGGCCGTAAGTATCAATGCTTTTTTGCAGAACTACCCAGCTATTTCCAATTTTTCTTGACTCCAGCTCCCCTTGACGGCACAGGGTTCTGGCTCGTTGCTCGCTAATCTTTAGTTGCGCAGCGGTATCTTTGATGCTAGCTTCGGTACCCATTGTGAGTTTCCCTTGCGAAACCTGTAGTGAGTACCTATTTTAGAGAGGCACAAACGCATGTCAAGCCCTAACAAGCAAATGCAGCCGACGCAAAATACGCGCGGCTGATTTGGGCGTTAGGGCGCAGCGGCTGGTGTGCGGCGGCTGGCCTCAAGAATCGGCAAGTTCGCCTCAGTCGGGACGTAGATCACCTGGTTTTTCGTGTTTTCCAGCCCGTTCACGAACAGGTAGCGCAAGTAGTCCTCGTTGTTGTGGAGACTGTCACCAATGATCTTGTTCGCGGCGGCAACGCCTTTTGCGCGCTCAATTTCCGCCGCAGCAAGCATCGTGGCTGCTTCCTTCTTCGCCTGCGCTTCCTGCACCGCGATTTGTCGGTCTTGCGTTGCTCTGGCAAGCGATGCCTCGCCAGCCAGTCGCTGCTGCCAGACGTTGTAGTACGGGATACCCCACATCAGCGACAGCACAAATGCGACAAGCCCAGCAACGGACAGCGATACAATCTTTGTGGTACTCATGGTTCACTCCTTAATGGGCGTTGCGCCCTAACAATTC
>NZ_DAOOUM010000063.1:0-11590 GCF_035369645.1 Thermomonas sp.
CGCGTGATCGTGCGCTTTTGGATTATCAGCGTGGTGCTGGTGCTCGTTGGTCTTGCCACGTTGAAGGTGCGCTGATGAGCACAATTGCCACCGACAGTGTGCGCCAGGCCACCCGCCACGATGACATTGGCGGGCGCTACGACCCATGGCTGATGGCGGCGATGGTCGCGCTGGGCTGCTTGGGGGTGGTGATGGTGGGCTCGGCGGCGATTGCCGGTGGTGGCCAGAATGCGGGGCCGTGGTACTTCCTGACCCGGCATGCGGTGTTTATGAGTGGCGGCTTGGTGATGGCGCTGCTGACCATGCGTCTGGAACTGAAAACCGTCGAGAAATACAGCCAGTGGTTGCTGCTGGGCTGCTTTGTGGTGCTGGCCATGGTGTGGTTGCCGTTTGTCGGCAAAACCGTCAACGGCGCGCGGCGCTGGATCTACCTCGGCCCGGCCGGATTTCAAGCCGTGGAAATGGTGAAAGTGTTTTACATCGTGTGGCTGGCCAGCTATCTCAAGCGCTACAACGAAGAGGTGGCGGTGAAGTGGTACGCCATGCTGAAGCCGGCCGGCGTGGCGGTGGCCTTGGTCTGCATGCTGCTGTTGCAGCCGGACTTCGGCTCGTCGGTGCTGCTGTTGGGCATTACCGCCTGCATGTTGGTGCTGGGCGGCGCGCCGATCAAACGCTTGATTTTGCCGGTCTTGGTGTTGGTGCCGGCATTGGTTGCGCTGGTCTATTTTGAACCCTACCGCATGCGCCGCGTCACCTCGTTCATGGATCCGTGGCAAGACCAATTGGGTGCGGGTTATCAGCTCAGCAATGCGCTGATGGCGATTGGCCGTGGCGAATGGTGGGGCGTGGGCTTGGGTGCATCGGTACAAAAATTGTCTTACCTGCCGGAAGCGCACACCGACTTCATTTTTTCGGTCACCGCTGAAGAATTAGGGCTGGCTGGTGTGTGCGCGGTGGTGGGCTTGTATGTGCTGTTGGCCGGGCGCGCATTTTGGTTGGGTTTGAAGTGCATTGAAATGAAGCGGCACTTCTCCGGCTATTTGGCATTTGGCATTGCGTTGTGGATGTCGCTGCAAAGTCTGGTGTCGATGGGGGTCAATCTGGGGGTGCTGCCCACCAAGGGACTGACCTTGCCCTTGGTGTCGTACGGCGGCTCCAGCGTATTGATGACCTGTGCCGCACTGGGCCTGCTGCTGCGGGTGTCGTATGAATATGATCGTGCGGCGCGACAAGTGGCCATTCGTCGTGGCGTAGGCGCGGGTGCGGCAGTAGGAACTCCGCCGATGGCGGCACAGCCACCGGCCCCCATGCAGGACAGCAACCATGCATCCGCGCGGGCACGCCAGCGGGTCGAACCCGGTTTTGCCAAGCCGGCGCTGGAGTCCGCAGCACTAGCGGCATTGCGGAGGTCGCGTTGAGCGTGTCTGCGCCCCTTGTGATGGTGATGGCCGGCGGTACCGGCGGGCATATTTTCCCCGGCCTTGCGGTGGCGCAAGCCTTGCGCGAGCGCGGCGCGCAGGTGCGTTGGCTGGGCGCGGATGGCGGCATGGAAACCCGCTTGGTGCCACCACAGGACATTGCCATCGACACCATCGCCGTTAAAGGTGTGCGCGGCAAAGGGATTGCAACGCTACTGGGTGCGCCATTGCGCGTCTTGGCGGCGGTGCGCGCGGCGGCGCGGGTGTTGAAGCTGCGCAAGCCCGATGCGGTGATCAGTTTTGGTGGGTTTGCCGCCGGCCCTGGCGGCATCGCGGCGCGGCTGGCAGGCATTCCGCTGTTGGTGCACGAACAAAATCGCGCCGCCGGCATGACCAACAAAACGCTGGCGAAATTTGCACGGCACGTGTTGGTGGGGTTTCCACAAACCTTCGCCAAAGAAACCTTGGTCGGCAACCCGGTGCGTGCGCAGATTGCGCAAGTGCCAGCGCCCGAGCAACGCGACTTCGCGCATGCTGGCCCGTTGCGCTTGTTGGTGCTGGGCGGCAGTCAAGGCGCGCGCGCATTGAACGATGCGGTGCCGCAAGCCGTGGCGGCGCTGGGCGTGCCGGTCGAGATCGTCCATCAAGCCGGTGAAACCTTGCTGGCCGCCGCCCGCAGCGCCTATGCCGCCGCCGGCGTGCAGGCGCGGGTTGAGCCGTTTATCGCGGATATGGCGCAAGCCTATGCATGGGCCGATGTGGTGGTGTGCCGTGCCGGTGCATTGACCTTGGCCGAGCTGTGCGCGGTGGGTGTGGGCAGCGTGTTGGTGCCATTCCCGCAGGCGGTGGATGATCACCAAACCCGCAACGCCGAGTATCTAGTCGAGCGCGGTGCCGCGCGTTTGCTGCCGCAATCGGCACAGCTGCCCGCACACCTGCACGCGGTGTTGGCCGAGTTGTCGGTCGATGCCGCGCAGCGTCTTTCGATGGCCCGCGCCGCCCGCGCGCTGGCCCGCCCCGATGCTGCCCAACGGGTGGCAGATGCGGTGTTCGCAACACTTTCACAGGAGGCCAAGTGATGGCCAGCAATCGCCTGCATCTGCAAGGCATCAATGAGCCCGCAAAGGCTTTTCCACGGGTGCATTTTGTCGGCATCGGCGGGGTCGGCATGAGTGGGATCGCCGAGGTGATGTGCACCTTGGGCTATCAGGTCAGCGGGTCGGACAATGCCGACAATGCGGTCACCAAACGCTTGGCATCACTGGGTGTGGTCATCCAGAAAGGACATGCCTCGGCGAATGTGCTGGAAGCCGATTGCGTGGTGGTATCCAGCGCGATCAAGGCCGACAACCCGGAGTTGCTGGAAGCACGCGCGCAGCGTATCCCGGTGGTGCCGCGCGCGGAAATGCTGGCCGAGCTGATGCGCTTCAAGCGCGGTGTCGCGGTGGCCGGCACCCACGGCAAGACCACCACGACCTCACTCACCGCCAGCGTCTTGGCCGAAAGTGGCCTGGATCCGACTTTCGTGATTGGCGGCAAGCTGCTTGCGGCGGGTGCCAATGCCAAGCTGGGAAGTGGTGACTGGTTGGTGGCCGAGGCCGACGAAAGCGATGGCAGTTTTTTACGCCTCAATCCAGCGGTGGCGGTGATCACCAATATCGATGCCGATCATCTGGAAAACTACGGCGGTGATTTCGAGCGGGTCAAGCAGGCGTTTTCGGAGTTCCTGCATCGGCTACCGTTCTACGGTTTGGCGGTGCTGTGCATCGACGATGATGAAGTGGCCAAGCTGGCGCACACCACCCCGCGCCACATCATCACCTATGGCTTCTCGCACGAGGCCGATGTGCGCGCCGCCGATGTGCACCAGCAGGGCGCAAACATGCACTTCACGCTGTGCCTGCCGGATGGTTCGCGCACGGCCTGCACCTTGGCGCTGCCGGGGCGGCACAACGTGCAAAACGCACTGGCGGCGGCGGCGATTGGTTGGCAATTGGGGGTGCCGCATGCAGCGATTGCGCGCGCCTTCGAAAAATTTGCCGGCATCGGCAGGCGCTTCAATCAGTTGGCCACCCTGACACTGGCCGACGGCGGTCAAGTGGCTTTGGTCGATGACTACGGCCATCACCCCAAAGAGTTGGCGGCGGTGTTTGCGGCCGCGCGTGGTGGTTGGCCGGACAAACGCTTGGTGGTGGCCTTTCAGCCGCATCGTTATTCGCGCACACGCGATTTGTTCGATGAATTTGCAGCGGTGTTGTCCTCGGTGGATGCGCTGGTGCTGACTGAGGTGTACCCGGCCGGCGAGGCAGCGATTGCCGGGGCCGACGCCAAAGCATTGGCACGCAGCATCCGCACCCGTGGCCGGGTGGATCCGGTGGTGGTGAACGCGGCCAATGAACTTTCCACCGTGTTGTCTGGCGTGCTGCACGACGGGGACTTGCTGTTACTGATGGGTGCCGGCGACATCGGCGCTGCTGCGCAACAGATTGCCCGTGATGGGTTGCAAGGAGCAGGCGCATGAGTACAGCCACAACACCCACGACCGCCGATGCGCGGGCATTTGGTCGCGTTGCCGTGTTGATGGGTGGCAGCAGCAGTGAGCGCGAGGTGTCGCTGGACTCTGGGCGCAATGTGCTAGAAGCGCTGCGTTCACGCGGGGTGGATGCGCATCCGGTAGACGGCATCCCGGCATTGCTGGACGCCTTGGTGCACGGCATGTTCGATCGCGTGTTCAACATCCTGCACGGCAACAAAGGCGGCGGTGAAGACGGCGTGCTGCAAGGCTTGTTGCAGGGCTTTGAAGTGCCCTACACCGGCTCCGGTGTACTCGGTAGCGCGTTGACCATGGACAAGATTCGCACCAAGCAAGTGTGGCTCAGTGCGGGTCTGCCAACGCCGCAATATCGGCGGTTGGACGCCGGTGCAGACTTGCGTGCAGCGGCGTTGGCATTGGGGTTGCCGGTGTTCGTCAAACCCTCCAGCGAGGGCTCCAGCGTGGGTGTGGCGCGGGTGCAGAGCGCGGCAGACATCGATGCAGCGATCGACGTGGCACGCGCCTATGGCGGTGAAATGTTGATGGAGCAAATGGTTATTGGCGACGAACTGACCGTGGGCATCTTGGGTGACACCGCGCTGCCTTCGATCCGCATCGTGCCCAAGGGCGGCTGGTACGACTACAACGCCAAATACATCGCCGAAGACACCCAATATCTGTGCCCCGGTTTGGATGGCGACGAAGAGCAGGCCATTCGCCAACTGGCGCACGCTGCCTTCATCGCAGCAGGATGCAGTGGTTGGGGCCGGGTCGATGTGATGCGCGAACACAGTAGCGGCAAATTGCTATTGCTGGAGGTCAATACCGCGCCGGGCATGACCAGTCATTCGTTGGTGCCCAAGGCGGCCCGGCAAGTGGGGATTTCGTTCGAAGACCTGTGCTGGAAAATTCTGGAGCAGACCTTGTGAAAGCCGTGTTGCGCCCCTTGGCTTGGCTGCTGGCGGTAGCGCTGATTGCGCTGCCGGTCGTGGCCGTGGTCGAAGGTTGGATGGGCGCGACGCGGTGGCCGTTAAGCATCCTGCGCGTCAGCGGGCAGCCGCAGCGGGTGGATCGCGCGCTGTTGCAGGCCACGGTGATGCCGATGGCGCAACGTGGTTTTTTTGCCGTGGATCTGGGCGATGTGCAGCGAGCTGTGAGTGGACTGCCATGGGTGGAACATGCCGAGGTGCGCAAGCACTGGCCGAATGTGCTGGAAGTACACATCCAAGAATACAAGCCGGCGGCGCGTTGGGGCGCTGCCCGCTTACTGTCCGAAAAAGGGCAAATATTCCCGGCCGGCAGGTTGCAAGTACCGGCAGGCTTGCCGCAGCTCGACGGGCCCGAGGCACGCGTGCCGGAAGTGGTGGCGTTGTACCAACAAGCACAACGGCAATTGGCCAACAGCGGTGGGACTTTGGGTGTAGCCCTAGATCCGCGTGGCAGCTGGTCGGTGACCTTGCGCGACGGCACTCAACTGGTGCTGGGTCGCAATGACCCGCAGCTGCGCTTGGAGCGCTTTGCCGCCTTACTCCCGCATTTGAATGCGCAAAACCCGATGCGCCGTTTGCAGCGAGCCGACCTGCGATACACCAACGGCTTTGCCTTGCAATGGGCCAAGCCAGAACCGGCGCCCGCACATCCCGCTGCGGCCGGTGCAGCGACTGCACCAACGCACCGCAATCTACCTCCTTCCACGACTAACCACGGCTCCAATACATGAATCGCAAGGGCGACAAATCGCTGATCGTCGGGCTCGACATCGGCACCTCCAAGGTCACCGCACTGGTGGGCGAATACGCCCCCGGCGAGCCGATCGAGGTGATCGGCATTGGCTCGCATGAGTCGCGCGGTCTGCGGCGCGGCGTGGTGGTGGACATCGACTCCACCGTGCAGTCGATCCAGCGCGCAGTAGAAGAAGCCGAATTGATGGCCGGCTGCGAAGTCAGCAGTGTGTATGCCTCGATTTCTGGCAACCATGTGCAATGCAAAAACTCACCCGGCATCGTGCCGATCCGCGAAGGTGAAGTCACCCATGCGGATCTCGACCGGGTGCTGGAAGCGGCCAAAGCGGTGGCCATTCCTGCCGATCAAAAAATCCTGCACGCGATCCCGCGCGAATACGTGCTGGACGATTCGCAAGAAGGCATTCGCAACCCGGTGGGCATGACCGGTGTGCGCCTGGAAGTGCATGCGCATCTGGTGACCTGCGCACAGTCGGCGGCGCAAAACATCAGCAAGTGCGTGCAGCGTTGCGGCTTGCAGGTGGATGAACTGGTGCTGTCGTCGCTGGCATCCAGCCGCGCGGTGTTGACCAGTGACGAAAAAGAACTGGGCGTGGTGTTGGTGGACATGGGGGCGGGCACCACCGACATCGCGGTGTTCATGCAGGGCGCAATTTGCCATACCGCCAATCTGGCCATGGCCGGCGACAAGGTCACCGAAGACATCGCACACATGCTGCGCACGCCCACCCCGCACGCCGAAGACATCAAGGTCAAATACGCCTGTGCCTTGGTGCAGCTGGCACGTGCCGAAGAGAGCATTCAAGTGGAAAGCGTGGGCGACCGGCCACCACGGCGGATGCCACGGCAAGCCTTAGCGCAAGCGGTGCAAGCACGTTACGAAGAAATTTTTGAAATGGTGCAGGCCGAGTTGCGGCGCAGCGGGTTTGAGCAGCGCGTGCGTGCCGGCATGGTACTGACCGGCGGTGCGGCAAAGATGGAAGGCGTGGTTGAGCTGGCCGAAGAAATGCTGCAAATGCCGGTGCGTATTGGGATCCCGCAGCACGTCACCGGTTTGGGGGAAGTGGTGGGCAACCCCGTGCATGCCACCGGCGTGGGCCTGTTGTTGATGGGCGCGCAGATGGAGCATCCCAAACGTCCAGGCTTGCCAACCGGCAAGGTGGGCGGCTTGTTTGGCAGGGCATTGAAGTGGTTTCGCGGTGAGTTTTGAGTTGTTAGCAGGATTGAAGTGAGTGGTTGCAGTAACCCGCATCAGCGTTTTGAAACACCCAGACACACATCAGAAAAACACAACAACAAAGGACACGGACATGGCACATTTTGAACTGATCAACCAAGTAGCACCCAATGCGGTCATCAAAGTCATCGGCGTCGGCGGCGGCGGTGGCAATGCTGTGGCACACATGGTCAACAGCAGCATCAGCGGGGTGGAATTCATTACCGCCAACACCGACTCGCAAGCCATCAAAAATTGCAGCACCAACCTGCAACTGACCTTGGGTTGCAATGTCACCAAGGGCTTGGGCGCGGGCGCCAACCCGGAAGTGGGCCGGCAAGCCGCACTGGAAGACCGCGAAGCGATCATGGATGCGCTGCAAGGCGCGGACATGGTGTTCATCACCGCCGGCATGGGCGGCGGCACCGGCACGGGCGCCGCGCCGGTAGTGGCACAGTTGGCCAAAGAGATGGGCATCCTCACCGTGGCTGTGGTCACCAAGCCGTTCCCGTTCGAAGGTCGCCGCCGCATGCAGGTGGCACAAAGCGGTATTGAAGAATTGAGCCAGCATTGCGACTCGCTGATCACCATTCCCAATGAAAAACTGATCACCGTGTTGGGTCGCAATGCCACCATGATCCAAGCCTTCCGTGCCGCCAACGAAGTGCTGCAAGGCGCGGTCCAAGGCATTGCCGATTTGATCGTCAGCCCCGGCCTGATCAACGTGGACTTTGCCGACGTGCGCACGGTGATGAGCGAAATGGGTTTGGCGATGATGGGTACCGGCGTGGCGCGTGGCGATGATCGTGCGCAAGCGGCGGCCGAGGCCGCAATCCGCAACCCGCTGCTGGACGATGTGAACCTGCACGGTGCCAATGGCGTGCTGGTCAATATCACCTCGGGTTCGGATTTGACTATGTCCGAGTTCGATGAAATCGGGCGCGTGGTCAGCGAATTTGCCTCGGAAGATGCCACCGTCATCATCGGCACCTCGCTGGACCCGAATATGCAGGACGAGGTCAAAGTCACCGTGGTGGCGACCGGTCTCAGCCGCGCTGCCACCGGTGTGCGCGTGCCGGTGAGCGATGCCAGCCGTGGGGTGCGCTTCGAGCCGATGCAAGACGCGCCGCGCCGCCCGCAAGTGGAATTGGTGCGCACCCAGGTCAAGCGCGATGGCACCACCGGGCTGCCGATCGACGCCATCACCGATAGCTTCATGCCGCCGATGCCGTCCAGTTTCTCCAGTGCGCTGCGCCGCAATGCCGATGCCGCACCGGTGACGGCCGAGCTGCCCAAGGACGACTATCTGGATATCCCGTCGTTCCTGCGCCGCCAAGCCGACTGACGTGTGCCTGCGCGCCCTTCCGTGTCAACGGAAAGGCGTGGTGCTGCTTTTGTCCTGCACCGCGGGCGGCCAGCCCGATGGTTTTTGCGACCGGTCGGCACTGCCGACTGGTCGGTTTTCCCGGCCCTTTCCCTGCCGCTGCACTGTGGTTTCGGCAAGGGTTCAGCTTACTGCGTGTTAATCTGCAAAGATGCTTCGCCAACGCACACTCAAGAACGTCATCCGCGCCACCGGCGTGGGCCTGCATGGCGGTGAAAAAGTCTTTCTAACGCTGCGTCCAGCGGCGGTGGATACCGGCATTGTGTTTCGCCGTATCGACCTTGAGCCGGTAGTCGAAATGCCGGCTGCGGCCACCTTGGTCACTGAAACCACGCTGTGCACCGGCCTGAGTTGTGCGGGTGCCAAGGTGCAGACGGTTGAGCATCTGATGTCGGCGCTGGCGGGCTTGGGTATCGACAATGCCTACGTGGAGCTAACCGCGCCGGAAGTCCCGATCATGGATGGTTCGGCCGGCCCGTTCGTGTTTTTGCTGGAGTCGGCGGGCATCGTTGAGCAAAACGCGGCCAAGCGCTTCATCCGCATCAAAAAGCCGGTGGAAGTGCGTGATGGCGACAAGCTTGCGCGCTTCGAGCCACATAACGGGTTCCGCCTCGACTTCACAGTGAAGTTCAACCATCCGGCAATTCCGGAGACGTTGTCGCAGGTTGCGTTTGATTTCTCAACCGACGCTTACATCAAACAAGTCAGCCGCGCGCGTACGTTCGGGTTCATGCGTGATCTCGAATTCATGCGCGACCGCAACCTTGGGTTGGGTGGTTCGATGGACAATGCCATCGTGCTGGATGAGTTCCGCGTACTGAACGAAGACGGCCTGCGCTACACCGATGAATTTGTGCGCCACAAGATTTTGGATGCCATCGGTGATTTGTACCTGGCCGGGCGTCCCATCATTGGCGCGTACACCGGTTACAAGTCCGGCCATGCGCTGAATAACACCTTGGTGCGCGCCTTGTTGGCCGACCAAACCGCGTGGGAAGACATCAGCTTCAGCGACCCGGAACAACTGCCGGCATTTGGCTACGGCAGCGCCTTGCCCGCAGTGTAATTTGCCGCGTTTTTGCGATGGGCTTGGCAGTTGGCGGAAACCTGCGGCACGCCTGTTTCGGCTTTCTTAACAAAATCACACACTTATCCCGTTAGGATGCGCGCTGGCCGGTTACTCGGACGGTTTCCGTCGCGGTGGTGCATGCCGCGTGGTAACGGCCAGGCAATCCTCTTCGGCGGTGTCCGCTGAAGGGGTGCGCAGCAGTGCTAAGGCCGCCGCCAACCCTTTCTGGCTGGCGGCCGACATCGGAATGCGGGGCGCGACTGTCGCAGGGTGCGGCGGGATCGCCCGGGTGGCCAGCTTCACGGCCATCGCATCCACTTCCAGCCCGATGGAGCGGGCAGCGGCGATCAACTCGGGCGTGGCTAGGCGCAATTTGGCATGCCACACCGGAGCATCGGCGATGAACACCAATTTGCTGCCGCGAAGATTGGCCAAGCGCACATGCGCGGCCGTTCCCGGGGGCAAAGCGGGACGCAACAGTTGATCCACGGCACCAAGCCATTGCGCTCGGCGCAAGGTATCCCCGGCAGTGCCGGCGAGTAGCGCATCCAGCGCCGCGCGCGGCTCAGTTGGCGGAACCGGCTTCTTTGGATGTGTGGGTCGCGAAACGGGCATAAGTCATGATTCAAACAAACAAGCGACACGATACTCGCCAGCGCCTCATCGCGCAGGCCCAACGACTCCGCTGGTGGGCGCTACGGCACCCGTGGGCGGCGCTGGCGTTGTTGCTGGGCGCAGGCATGTTGTGTGGCGCGGCGGTGCGCAGCGTCATTGGCATGGCGCAAGTGGAGGCCCTGCAAACTTCCGATGCCAGCCGGCAGGCAGAGCTGGAACAGGTGCGCCGTGATGCCCAGCGTGAAGTCAATGCGCTGGCCGCGCGGCTGGCCGAATTGCAGGCACAAGCCAACCGCTTAAATGCCCTAGGCAGCCGGCTGACCCGCAGTGGGCAACTGCAAGATGGCGAATTCGATTTTGCAAAACCGGTGGGTCAGGGCGGTGGTGGTGCTTCGCGTGACATGCCGGTGACCGAGCTGCGGGCGCGGCTAGCCGCACTTGAAGGCGAATACCGGCAGGCCAGCACGCAGATGACGGTGCTGGAATCACTGCTGTTCAACCAACAGTTGGAGCGCAGCAGCCTGCCCTCGCGCGAGCCGATCGCCGGAAGTTTCGTCACCTCGGGTTTCGGTGGTCGCGCCGACCCCTTCGGTGGCGGTTTCCAGTTCCACAAAGGTATTGATTTCCAAGCCAATATCGGTGACCCGGTGCTGGCGGTAGCCGACGGCGTGGTGAGCTTTGCCGGCGTGCGCAGTGGCTACGGCAACACCATCGAAGTGGATCACGGCAATGGCCTGGTCACCCGCTATGCGCACAACTCGCAGCTGGATCGGCAGGTCGGCGATCTGGTGCGGGCCGGGCAAGACATTGCCAAGGCCGGCTCCAGCGGGCGCTCCACGGGCGCGCATGTGCATTTCGAGGTGTGGCAGGACGGCGTGGTGGTCAATCCCCGCAAGTTCCTTGGCCATAACAACGCCCTGGCACGGCATGGGCCGCAGAACGGCTGATTGCGACGGGCTTGCATACGCGGCGGCCCGCCTCCAGCTAAACTAGCGGATTCCCGCACGTGCGCCTGCGTTCGGGGCTACATTGCCTCTATTTTTCGATGCCGCGCCATTGGCGCGCATCCCGCCAGGGATTGCCATTCTCATGCTCAACAGTTTGCTTACCAGTGTTTTCGGCAGCCGCAACGAGCGCCTGCTCAAGCAGTACGGCGCCATCGTCAAGAAGATCAATGCGCTGGAAGCGCAGACCAAGGCGCTATCGGATGACGCGCTGAAAGCCAAGACCGACGAGTTCCGCGCCCGTATCGGCAAAGGCGAATCGCTGGACAAGTTGCTGCCCGAAGCATTTGCGGTCTGCCGCGAAGCCTCGGTGCGCGTGTTCGGCATGCGCCATTTCGATGTGCAGCTGATCGGCGGCATGGTGCTGCATTCGGGCAAGATCGCGGAAATGCGCACCGGCGAAGGCAAGACGCTGACCGCCACCTGCGCGGTGTACCTCAATGCGCTGGAAGGCAAGGGCGTGCATGTGGTCACCGTCAATGACTACCTGGCACGTCGCGACGCCGCGCAAATGGGCAAGTTGTACAACTGGCTGGGGCTGTCGGTCGGTGTGATTTATCCCGGCATGAACCATACCGATAAAGGCCCGGCCTACGCTTGCGACATCAC
>NZ_DAOOUM010000064.1:0-11027 GCF_035369645.1 Thermomonas sp.
CGCTTATCGCCGCAGCAACGCCTGTTGTTGACGCTGTACCATCTGGAAGAGTTGTCGATTGGCGAGATCGCCACCATCACCGGCTTGGCCGAGGGGACGATCAAAAGTCACTTGTTTCGTAGCCGCAACAAACTGCGCGAATTACTGGCCCCGCGCATCGGAGTCGCCGCATGAACACGCATCAGCATCCACAACATTCAGATCAGCAACACATCGACGAACGACGTTGGCAAGCGCAAGAAAAGGCGCGGCGTGGCGATGTGGATGCCGACCCGGTAGAGCTGCGTATCGCCCAAGCCTTGCGCCATGCGCCAGCGGTACACCTGCCTGCGGATTTTGCGGCGCGGCTGGCGGCGCAGGTGCAAGCGCAGGCAGCCACCAATATGCGGCTAGAGCAGTATCTATTGCGCGGGTTGGTGCTGGTCTTCGCGGCGGGCACGGCGGTGGTCACCGCGTGGTATGGGCGCGGCTGGGCGGCGGCGCTGGCAGGTAGTCTGCCGGGCGGTAGCGCTGCGGCCGGGTGGTGTGGGCTTGCGCTGGGCTGTCTGCTGCTCAATTGGGGCTCTGGCGTATTGCGGCAGCGGGTTGGCGGGCATCTGCGGCCACTTGTTTGAGGCGGCCCGTTAAACTGCACGGATGAATGCTGCCCATCGCGATACCGCCCTAGACGCCCTGCTGTACCCGTTCGCCCAAGGCTTGCTGCACTGGCCGGAGGCTGCCTTGTTTCTGCGCGCGCGCGCCGGGGCCGGTGGCCATGGGCGACATTTCATCGCCACCCAGCCGTTCAAGCCGGAAGTCGATCGCTTGCAGCGTGCGGGCATCGACATCCTCGACGAAGACACGCTGCCAGCGGCAGCGTTCCCGCTGGTTTTAGTATTGCCGCCGCGCCAGCGTGAAGAAGCGCGCGCGCTGCTGGCAACTGCGTGCAAAGCGGTGGCACCGGGCGGCGTGGTGGTGGTGGCGGTGAGCAATGACGAGGGTGCCAAAACCCGCGAGACCGAATTGAAGCAACTCGCCACAACGGTGAGCACGCTCAGTAAATTTCACTGTCGGGTGTTTTGGACGGCGGCCAATGCAACGCTGAACACCGACGTGATTGCGCAATGGGCACGGCTGGATGCCCCGCGTGTGCAAGCCTGTGCAGATGTGCCCGCTGGAAGTTTTCACACCCGCCCGGGGGTGTTTGCATGGGATCGCATCGATGCCGCATCACGGCTCTTGGTCGAAGCCTTGCCGAGCAATTTGCAAGGGCGGGTGGCGGATTTTGGTGCGGGCTGGGGGTATTTGTCGCAGCAAGTGTTGGGGCGTTGCCCGCAGGTTACTGCGCTGGATGTGTTCGAGGCCGATGCGCGCGCGCTGGCCTTGGCGCAGTGTAATTTGGCCGATGCCAAGGTACCGGTGACGTATCACTGGCAAGACGTGGCCGCCGGTGTGGCCGGGCGGTTTGATGCCATCGTCTGCAACCCGCCGTTCCATGCGCTGGGGCGTGGCGATCGTCCGGATATCGGGCGTGCGTTTATCGCCGCTGCCAGCACCGCGCTGCGCGCAGGTGGGCGCTTGTGGCTGGTCGCCAATCGCCATCTTCCCTATGAAGAAGCACTGGGCAGCGGGTTTGCGCAGGTGCGCACAGTGGCGCAACAAGGCGGCTTCAAAATTGTCGAAGCGGTGAAGGCATGAAGCTGCTCAAGCACATCGCCAATTTGGGCTATGGCAGCCGTAAAGATGTGCAGTGGCTCTTTCGCGAAGGCCGCATCACCGATGCCGATGGCGAGGTGTTGTATGCCGATGACCCGGTGCTGCACGACAGCGTGCGTCTTGATGGTGCGCCGCTAGACCCGCCACCGGGCATGTTGTTGTTGCTCAACAAGCCCACCGGTGTCACCTGTTCAAGCAAAGACACCGGGCGCATCGTGTACGACTTATTCCCGCCGCGTTACAGCCTGCGCAGCCCCGTGTTGTCCACGGTGGGGCGCTTGGATCGCGAGACCTCCGGCCTGCTGCTGCTGACCGACGACGGGCAGTTATTGCACCGCATTATTTCCCCCAAATCCAAATTGCCGAAGGTGTATCTGGCGCAGTTGGCCGAAGATCTGCGTGGTGATGAGGCGGCGCTATTTGCCAGTGGCAGATTGCTGCTGGAAGGCGAAAAAACTCCGCTACTGCCCGCCGAATTGGACGTGGTGGATGCCCGCACCGCCCGCTTGACCCTGCATGAAGGCCGCTACCATCAGGTGCGACGGATGTTCGCGGCGGTGGGCAACCATGTGGCCGCGTTGCACCGTGAACGCATCGGTGGTTTGACCTTGGGCGCGCTAGCGCAGGGCGAATGGCGGATGCTGGGTGATGCGGAGCGCACCGCGCTATTTGTTTAGCAAGGCGGCAAACCCTTCCGCACCCAATGCCTGCATCGTCTTGATATTGCGCTCGATGATGCTATCCGGCTCCGGATAGGCCGCGACCGCACGTGCCACGCTGTCTTCGCGCAGCAGATGCAAACACGGGTAGGGCGCGCGATTGGTCAGGTTTTCGGCATCGTCCGGTGCGGTGCCGGCGAACTGATAATCGGGGTGAAAACTTGCCACTTGCAGCACGCCTTCAAGCTGCAAGGCGTCCACCAAGCCATCGGCAGCGTCGAGAAAATCGTTGTAATCCAGAAAATCGCCCAGCACCTGCGGATGCACCAATAACGTAGTGTCGGTTTGCGTAGCTGGGGTGTCGCGCAGCAGGACGAGTTCTTCGCCCAATTGCTCCAGCAAGGCGGATGCCGTGCTGGCATCGCTGATCACAATGCGTACCTGCGCTTTGGCGTACACCGCTTTGGCAAATGGGCATAGATTCAGCCCGATCACCGCCCGCTCCAGCCAGCGGCGGATGTCTGCTTCGACCTGTGCGTCTGTCGGTGTGGCGGCGATGTGCATGCTCAATCGCGGAAGTTGTCGAACTGCAACGGCAGCTCAAATTCCTGCCCTCGCAGCAGCGCCATCGCCGCCTGCAAGTCGTCGCGCTTCTTGCCGGTCACGCGTAGCTTGTCGCCATTGATTTGCGAATCGACTTTCAGTTTGGCGTCCTTGAGCGCGGCCTGGATTTTCTTCGCCAATTCGCGTTCGATGCCTTGCTTCACGGTGATCTTCTGGCGTGCGCCGGCAAGGTTGGTGTCGATGTCGCCAAACTCCAGGCAACGCACGTCGATTTTTCGCGCAATCAAGCGTGCACGCAGGATGTCGGTCATCTGCTGCAATTGGAAATCACTGGGCGCGGACTGGGTGATGACGTTGTCCTCGCGCAGGAATTTGGCATCCACGCCTTTGAAGTCAAAGCGCGTGGTCAGCTCGCGGCTGGCTTGATCCACCGCATTGGTGAGCTCGTGGGTATCTACTTCAGAAATGATGTCGAAGGAAGGCATGGCATTGGACAGGGGTGACGAAACCGGAAGGGTACCGCATGCTGACGGCATGACCGAGCCCAACCATGCACCCCATTCCCGCGCCGTTTGGCTGATGCTGGCGGCGGTGGGCCTGTTTGCGTTGATGGATGCCGGCTTGAAATTGCTGTCGGCGCATTACCTGCCGTTCCAAGTGGCGACATTGCGCGGGGTGGCCTCGCTGCCGTTGGTGCTGGTGTGGGCGTTGTTCACGCAGGGATGGCGGCCGCTGCTGCGGGTGCGTTGGCCCTTGCATCTGCTGCGCGGGGTGCTGGGCGTGGGCATGATGGCCAGCTTTGTGTATGCGCTGAAGCGGCTGCCACTGTCCACCGCCTATTCGATCTTCTTTGTTGCCCCGTTGCTGATCACTGCGCTATCGGTCCCGATCCTGGGCGAACAGGTGGGCCCACGGCGGTGGGCGGCAATTGTCGTTGGGTTGCTGGGCGTGTTGGTGGTGCTGCGGCCGACCGGCGCCGGGATGATGTCCTTGGCCGGGTTGGCGGTGTTGTTGGCGGCGGTGGGGTATGCGGTGTCGGCGATCACCGTGCGGGTGCTGGCGCGCACGGATTCCAATCAGGCCATGGTGGTCTGGCTCTTGGCCTTGATGGCGCTGGGGGCGGGCAGTTTGGCGTGGCCCGGCTGGCAGCCATTGCAGGCCGAGCATACATGGATCGTGGCCGGCATTGGCGTGGTGGGCACGCTGGGCCAATACGCCATTACCGAGGCCTTCCGCCATGGTGAGGCCTCGCTGATTGCGCCGCTGGAATATTCCGCACTGGTCTGGGGTGTGGCGCTGGATCTGGCGCTGTGGGGTGTATTGCCGGATGGCGTGACGTGGCTGGGGGCCGCCATCATCATTGGCAGCGGCCTGTATTTGCTGCATCGCGAAAAAGCAAAAGTACATTTTGAAGCCGAGCACCCATAATTAACCCGGGTATATATAAGGATTTTCCGCGCTATTTCACAGCATTTCGTTTGAATACGCGCAAAAAAAAATAAAAACCCGGATTAAATATAAAATTTCGCGAAGTGGTGTTTGTTCCTGTCATCGGAATATGGCAACGTGGCGGCTTCCCAGTAGATCCCCGGAGCCCGGCCATGGCCGAATTGAAGGAAGCCCGCGTCCCCGATATCGGTGGACATGGCGATGTCCCTGTTATCGAAATTTTGGTCAAACCCGGCGATAGCGTGACCCAAGATCAAGGTTTGGTGACCTTGGAGTCGGATAAGGCGACCATGGAAGTGCCCGCACCGTTTGCCGGCATCATCAAAGAACTCAAGGTCAAACTGGGCGATACCGTGTCGGAAGGTGCGCTGGTGGCGATCATCGAGGTCACCACCAGCGCCGCTGCTGCGCCTGCGGCAGTTGCCGCGCCCGTCGATCCTGTGCCGGCTGCCGCACCGGCCAAGCCCGCCACGGCAGCGGCACCCGCGCCAGCGGTCGTGGAAAGTGGCGCACCAGTGCCTGCACGCGCGCCCATCGCCGAGCCGGGCCAGTCTGGCATCCCGCCGATGCGGTTTGACGCCGATGCAGTGCTACCCAATAAAGTGCCGTATGCCAGCCCGGCGGTGCGCCTGTTTGCGCGCGAATTGGGTGTGGATTTGGCCCAGGTCACAGGCTCCGCACGCGGCGGCCGGATTGGCAAAGAGGACGTGCAAAGCTTCGTCAAGGCGGCGCTGGCCGGTGGCGCGGTGGCGGCTGCGGCCCCTGCCAGTGGTGGTGGCAATGGCTTGAATCTACTGCCGTGGCCGAAGGTGGATTTCGCCAAATTTGGTGGCATCGAAAGCAAGCCGCTGTCGCGGATCCAGAAAATTTCCGGCGCCAATCTTGCGCGCAATTGGGCGATGATTCCGCACGTCACCCAGTTCGACGAAGCCGATATCACTGCGCTGGAAGACCTGCGCGTGAGCTTCAACAACGAGAATGCAAAAGCGATTGCGGCAGGCAAGGGCAGCAAGCTGACCATGCTCGCCTTCTTGATCAAGGCGTGCGTGGCGGTGTTGCAGAAATACCCCACCTTCAATGCCTCGCTGGATGGCGACAACCTTATCCTTAAGCAGTATTTCCACATCGGCTTCGCCGCCGATACGCCGAATGGTTTGGTGGTGCCGGTGCTGCGCGATGCCGATCAAAAAGGCGTGGCGCAAATCGCCCGCGAGATGGGCGAGCTGGCCGCATTGGCGCGCGACGGCAAACTCAAGCCCGAACAGATGCAGGGTGGCTGCTTCACCATCAGTTCGCTGGGCGGGATTGGTGGCACCAAGTTCACCCCGATCATCAATGCGCCGGAAGTGGCAATCCTTGGCGTGTCCAAGTCTGAAATTAAGCCGGTGTGGAATGGCGAGAAGTTCAAGCCACGCCTCATGCTGCCGTTGTCGTTGAGCTATGACCACCGGGTGATCGACGGCGCGGCTGCCGCACGTTTCACTAGCTATCTGGGACAACTGCTGGCCGACTTGCGTCGGGCCATGCTGTAAGGAGAAGGCGCATGGCAGACATCGAAAGCAAGGTGCCCGATATCGGCAGCCACGACGGCGTGCCGGTGATCGAGTTGTTGGTGGCGGTTGGCGATAGCGTGAAAAAAGACCAGGGCCTAGTGACGCTGGAGTCGGACAAAGCCACGATGGAAGTGCCGGCGGTGGCCGATGGCGTGATCAAGGCGCTGAAGGTGAAGCTGGGCGATAGCGTGTCGGAAGGTGCAGTGATCGCGGTGATTGACGCTGTGCTCCCCTCTCCCTCCGGGAGAGGGGCCGGGGGTGAGGGTGCGAAAGTCGAGATGCCAGCACCGCCAGCTTCTCCCCCATCCCGACCCTCACCCCAACCCCTCTCCCGGGGGGAGAGGGGCTCAGAGCCAGCGCCTCAAGCCGCATCCGGCAAGCCGGCTGATATCGAATGTCAGATGGTCGTCATCGGTGCCGGCCCCGGCGGCTATACCGCCGCGTTCCGCAGCGCCGACCTTGGCCTCGATACCGTCCTGATCGAGCGTTATGCGACCCTCGGCGGCGTCTGTCTCAACGTCGGCTGCATTCCCTCCAAGGCGCTGCTGCACGCGGCGGATGTGATCGAGCAAGCCAGTCACGCCAGCGACTACGGCGTCGATTTCGGCAAGCCCAAGATCAGCATTGATAAATTGCGTGGCTACAAGGACAACGTGGTCGGCCAGCTCACCAAGGGCTTGGCTGGCATGGCCAAGCAGCGCAAGGTGCGGGTGGTGCAGGGTTTGGCTAAATTTATCTCGGCCAACGAGCTGGAAATCGCCGGCAGCGATGGCAAGACCCAGCTGCTGCGCTTTGCCCACTGCATCATCGCGGCGGGCAGCCAGCCGGTGAAACTGCCGGCGTTCCCGTGGGACGACCCGCGCATCATGGATTCCACCGACGCGCTGAACCTGGCCGAGGTGCCGAAGAAGCTCCTCGTCGTCGGTGGCGGCATCATCGGGCTGGAAATGGCGACGGTGTACCGCGCGCTGGGTGCGGAAGTGACCGTGGTCGAGTTCATGTCGCAGCTGATGCCGGGTGCCGACGCGGATCTTGTCAAACCGCTGGCGGATCGCCTGAAAAAGCAGGGCGTGGCGGTGCATCTGAAGACGAAAGTCGTCGATGCCAAGGCGCAGAAAAACGGGATTGTCTGTGCGTTTGAAGGCGAATCCATCCCCGATGGCAAGCTGTATGACCGCGTGCTGGTCTCAGTGGGACGCAGCGCCAACGGCGGCAAGCTGGATGCAGACAAGGCCGGTGTCGCGGTGGGCGAGCGCGGGCTGATTCCCGTGGATGCACAGATGCGCACCAATGTGCCGCACATCTTCGCCATTGGTGATTTGGTCGGCCAGCCGATGCTGGCGCACAAGGCCACCCACGAGGGCAAGCTGGCGGCGGAAGTGGCAGCGGGCGAGAAGAAGGAATGGGTGGCGCGGGTCATTCCCAGCGTGGCCTACACCGACCCGGAAATCGCTTGGGTGGGTGTGACCGAAACCGAAGCCAAGGCCAAGGGCTTGAAGGTCGGCGTTGGCAAGTTCCCATGGGCGGCGTCCGGGCGTGCCATTGGTTTGGCGCGTACCGAAGGCTTCACCAAACTCGTTTTCGATGAAGACAGCCACCGCGTGATCGGTGGCGGCATTGTCGGCGTGCACGCCGGTGAGCTGATTTCCGAAGTCGCGCTGGCGATTGAAATGGGCTGCGAAGTCCACGACATCGGTCACACCATCCACCCGCACCCGACCTTGGGCGAATCGGTGGGAATGGCGGCCGAGGTGTACGACGGCAGCATTACCGACCTGTACATCCCTAAAAAGAAGGGCTGATGTCGAAAAAAGGAAGCCCCGGTCGGGGATGGACCGGGGCTTCAGCATGCCCGCCGGGAATCGGACGAGGAAGGGACGGGCACGCGGGAATTGGGACAGCGGCCAGCCGGAAGAGTTCCCTCGCGATTCGAATCTTTTGGCGGTTGCTGCGAACAAAGAGCGCCTGCTATAATTTGGGGGCTTGGCGGGGCGGTTTTGTGTTGACCGCCCTGATATTGCGCCAAACCTTTTGATTTTGTTAGGAATGTTCGCGTGCTGAATTCCACCGGCGCGGGCTGGCGAGTGGCGCTGCGGGTGGTGGGCTTTCAAGCCATTGCTGTGCTGGCGGCCTCTGCGGTCTGTTTGATCAGCGGGCCACGTATTGCCTTGGCGGTGCTGGCCGGGGGCGGTGCGCTGGTACTGGGGAGCTTGGTGGCTGCTTGGGGGGCGTTCTCGGGTGGTTTGGCGAGTGCGGGCATGGCGCTAGGGCGCCTGTTGTTGGGAATGGCGGCAAAGTGGTTGGTGGTCATCGTGGGTTTGTATTTGACGATGGCGGTGTGGCGGCTGCCGGCGGTGCCGGCGCTGGCCGGGGCGGCGCTTGCTGCGGCGGCATTTGTGGTTTCGATGAGATTCGTGGCGCAGCGTAGTACGACGAGGATGAACGCGTGATCTTGGAAGCAATGGGGCTTGCACCCGAAAGTGGCGAAGGTGGCGATGGCCTGACCGGCTATATCGTTCACCATTTGACCCACAACACCAAGCAGTTTGCGTTTGGCACTGTTCATATGGACTCGTGGATCGTGGCGCTGGCGCTGGGTCTGCTGTCCTGCCTGTGGCTGTGGTACTACGCCCGCAAAGCCACCTCGGGCGTACCGGGCAAGGGTCAGGCCTTTGTCGAGCTGGTGGTCGAATTTGTCGATTCCCAAGTCAAAGACACCTTCCATGGTGATCGTCGCTTCATTGCGCCGTTGGCGCTGACCATCTTTGTGTGGGTGGTGTTTATGAACACCATGGACTTGCTGCCGCTGGATATCCCCAGTGCTGCCGTGCAGGCGGTGGCGGGTACCGAAGTGATGCATCACACCTATCTGCGTTGGGTGCCCACCGCGGACGTCAACACCACGTTTGCGATGTCGATCACCGTGTTCTTGCTGATCATTTATTACTCGATCAAGGCCAAGGGCGGTTGGGGCTTCACCAAAGAGCTGTTCACCGCGCCGTTCCACGCCGAGGGTATGGTTGCCAAAATCGTGCTGGCGATTCCCAACCTGTTCTTGAACTTGGTGGAATACTTGTCCAAGCCGGTCAGTCTGGGCATGCGGCTGTTCGGCAATATGTACGCCGGCGAGCTGGTGTTCATGCTGATTGCAGGCCTGTTCGCCTCGTGGGTCACCTTCATCCCGGGCGTGATTTTCAACTCGGTATGGGCGATCTTCCACATCCTGATCATCCTGCTGCAAGCCTTCATCTTCATGGTGCTCACCGTCGTCTATCTGGCGATGGCGCACGAGCATCACTAAGTTTGCTTCACCGTTTTCGTTCTAACCATTGCCTGTCCCACCCTTTTCTTTTCACCGCAAGCAAGTAAACCGGAGATCCACCATGGAAGCACTCGCCAACGTTCAGGCCTTCACCGCCATTGCTATTGGCATCATCGTCGGCCTGGGTGCGCTCGGCGCCGCCCTTGGCATTGGCGTGATGGGCAGCAAGTTCCTTGAAGCCGCTGCACGTCAGCCGGAACTGGTGCCGATGCTGCAAGGCCGTATGTTCCTGCTGGCCGGCCTGATCGATGCCGCGTTCCTGATCGGCGTGGGCGTGGCGATGATGTTCGCGTTCGCCAACCCGCTGCTGGCTGCCGTCAAGGCTGTCGCAGGCGCCTGATCGCGCTGAGTCAACGCTGGCCGGTGGCGATGCCGCCGCCTGCCAGTGGCAACAACGCGCCGCGGCATGTCGCCGTGGCGCAGCCTTGAGAAGTCCGTGCAGACGGACTTGTTCAATCCGCAGGTCATGACATGAATCCGAATATCACCCTGCTGGGCCAGATGATTAGTTTTGCGTTCCTCATCTGGTTCACTGTCAAGTTCATTTGGCCGCCGCTGATGCAGGCGATCGAAGAGCGCCAGCAGAAAATCGCCGAAGGCCTTGCTGCCGCCGACAACGCCCAGAAAAACTTGGCGCAGGCGCAGGACAAGGTTGCCGAAGAGCTCAAGGCCGCGCGTGGCAAGGCCAATGAGATCATCGAGCAAGCCCATCAGCGCGCCAACCAGTTGATCGACGCTGCCAAGGCCGACGCGATTGCCGAAGGTAATCGTCAAAAGGCATTGGCGGAGGCCGAGATTGAAGCTGCCGCCACCCGTGCCAAGGAAGATCTGCGCAAGCAGGTGTCGGCGCTGGCGGTGTCGGGTGCCGAGAAGTTGCTCCAGCGTGAAATCGACGCCAACGCCCACAAAGCGTTGATCGACGATCTGGCTGCGCAGCTGTAAGGGGCCACGATGAGTCAGGCCCTGACCCTTGCCCGTCCTTATGCCCGCGCGGCGTTTGCGATCGCGCGCGATGCCGGTGTGCTGCCTGCGTGGTCGAATGCCTTGGCATTTGCCGCACACGTTGCGGCTGACCCGCACGTTGCCGGGCTATTGGGTAACCCCAAATTGACCCGCAATGACACCGTCACCTTGTTGGCACCCGAAGGGGCCAGCGAATCGGTAGCGGATTTTCTTGCCTTGTTATTCGACAACCGCCGGCTGGCGCTATTGCCGGAAATCGCCGGCATGTTCGATGCGCTGCGCTTTGAAGCAGAACGTACGGTGAAGGCCAAGGTCACCTCGGCGGTGGTTCTGCCGCAGGCCGAGCTGGACACGATCACGGCCGCGCTGAAACGTCGCTTCGGCCGTGAGGTTGAAGTCGAGACCGCAGTCGATGCCAGTTTGATCGGTGGCGCAGTGATCGACGCCGGCGATGTTGTCATCGATGGTTCGTTGAAAGGCAAGCTGGGTCGTTTGCAAGCGGCTTTGGCAAATTGAATTGATAGGGCGGGTCGTGACCCGCCGCTTCCACATCGAAACGTAAACGGCGGGTTGCAAGCCCGCTCTACAGGAAACCAAGATGGCCACCACCACGCTCAACCCGTCCGAAATCAGCGAACTGATCAAGACCCGCATCGAGAAGGTCAAGCTCGCCGCCGAAGCGCGTAACGAAGGCACCGTGACCTCGGTGTCCGACGGCATCGTGCGCATCCACGGCTTGGCCGATGTGATGCAGGGCGAAATGATCGAGTTGCCCAACAATACCTTCGCGCTGGCGCTGAACCTGGAGCGCGACTCGGTGGG
>NZ_DAOOUM010000065.1:0-10920 GCF_035369645.1 Thermomonas sp.
CCAGTCGCGCAGGACTTCGCCGGGGTGCGGCGGTCTATGTATTGCAGTCATGCCGTGACTGTATAGCGATACGCTACGGGATGCAACTGGACGGGCTTGGACGTTCAGCCCGCCTTGCGTCGAAACGCCACCACGTCGCCGCCAGCGCGCAGGTTGTCCAGATAGTCGGCCCAGCCCTGCATCATCTTGCGGCGCTCTTGCAGGTGCGCGGTGCGGTTGTAGGCGCGCCCGTTCGGGTCTTTCACGGCGTGGGCCAATTGGTGCTCGATGAAGTCCGCGCGATAGCCCAGCCCTTCATCGAGAATCGTGCGCGCGGTTGCCCGGAAGCCGTGCGCGGTCATGGTGTCGGTGTCATAGCCCATGCGGCGCAAGGCCGCGTTGACCGCGTTGTTGCTCATTGGCCTGCGCGGTGAACGCGCGCCGGGGAACACATACTGGCCGCGCCCGGTCAACGGTTGCAGGTCGCTCAGGATCGCCACGGCCTGCGCCGACAGCGGCACCAAATGCGCCTGCCGCATCTTCATCTTGCCCGCAGGGATGTTCCACTCTGCGGCGTCCAGATTGATTTCCGCCCATTCGGCATGGCGCAACTCGCCGGGCCGCGCGAACAGCAGCGCCGACAGCTTCAGCGCGGCGCGCGTCACGGGATCGCCCGCGTAGCCCTCGATGGCGCGCAGCAGCCCGCCCAGCTCGCCGGGGTCGGTGATTGCGGCATGGTGGCGCTCCGGCGCGGTAGACAGTGCCCCGCGCAGGTCGGCAACGGGGTTGCGCTCTGCCCGCCCGGTGGCGATGGCGTAGCGCATGACCTGCCCGCAGGTTTGCATAATGCGGTGCGCCGATTCAATCGCGCCACGTTCCTCGATCCGGCGTGCCACCCGCAGAAACTCCGGCGCGGTCAGTTCGGCAATCGGACGCCCGCCCACGTAGGGGAAAACGTCATTGTCCAGCCATGCAGCCACCTTGACGCGGTAGCCCTCGACCCATGTTTGTTTGCCCAGCCATTCCAATGCCACGGCCTCGAAGCTATTGGCCGCCCGTTCGGCACCAGCGGCTTTTTCAGCCTTGCGTGCGTCGGCAGGGTCAACGCCAGCGGCCAGCAGCTTGCGTGCCTCTGCGTGGCGCTCGCGCGCCTCAGACAGCGAAACCGAAGGATATGCCCCCAGCGCCAGCCGCTTTTCCTTTCCTGCGTGCCGGTACTTCCAGCGCCACAGCTTGCCGCCAGTCGGTGCCACTTCCAGATACAGCCCGCCCGAGTCTGCCATCCGGTAGGGCTTGGTGGGGTCGGTGGCCTCTTTCTTGGCCGGGTTGTGGCCGGGCTTGGCCTTGCGTATCAGGGCATCGGTCAGCATAGGGGGCATCCTCTTTGGGGGCATCGCACTTTGCGAAGGTGCCCCATGCCCCCAAAGATGCCCCCACGCGGGGGCATATTGCAATAGCCCGCGTTGGACTGCTACGGACAAGAAAAAGGCCGGAACCCTTGATTTTATTGGGGTTTCCGGCCTGTATTGGACTTGCTTGGATAGGTAAATGGTGGAGGTGGGGGGAATTGAACCCCCGTCCGAAGATGCTCCATGCCCGGCACTACATGCTTAGCGCGGTGTTTGATCTCGAATGCCGACAACACACCGTGCGAAGCACGCCGGCACTCACACCCGCTAAGTTTCGGAGCCGGTTGGCGGGTCGCCGCCGGAACCTATCCCGTGATAATGACCCTACATCCACGAGCACAGGCACAAGTGGGTTCGGGGCTAGGCCTTAGGCGGCCAGAGCGTAGTTGTCGTCGTTGGCAACTATGAGTTTTGCAGCTGGATTAGCGAGGAAAGCTACCCCCTCGGCATGCGCCGTGCGATTTCGCTACCCCCGTCGAAGCCAGTGCACCCCCGGGAATGTCGCTATCACCGACACCCCCAGTATAGGGGCGCGGCGAGGATACACAAGTCAGCGCGTGACGATGGTTCATCCTGCATCCGGTCGGCCCTAGCCAGCTGATGCGGTCAGCCGGTGCGATCAGCCGCTGCAATCACCACAGCATACCGATGGCTGCAATTCCACGCGGGTGGCCGCAATCCCTGCCTGCGCCAATACCGCTGCCAGTTCTTCGGCATTGATCCACGCCGTCACCCGCAGCGTGCCATCCGCCGGGTCTTGATCTACCAATGCGGCCGGATCCGCGTCCCGGATGGCATCGTCAATCACGGCAAGATTGGGGGCCGCCGTGGCCAGCGTCACTCGGTATTCCATCGTTGTGCTCAGTCAAATACGCGCGATGCAGCGCATCGTCGGAATTGTGCGCGCACATCCACCGCTGCGAATTGACCAAGGTCAAGCCCACCCTGCCCTCACAGCATCCGTTTGAGGGTGTCGTCGCGACGCCCAACGTGATGCCAAAGGGCCGCCAATACATGCGCACCGATCACCCAATAAAACACCTCGCCAATCGTGCCGTGCAGGTCTTCCAATTGGTGCGCCAGTGCTTCGTTTTCTGCTAGCAACGCCGGCAGTGCGGTATGGGTGAAGGGGATGAAAATTTCCTTGCCATCCGTCCAGGCCGTGGCCAGACCCAATAGCGGCATCACGATGAAGAATGCGTACAGCGCCACATGCATGACTTTGGATGCCATTGCCGAAAATCGATCCAATGGTGGAGTGATTGCAGGTGCACCGCTGCGCATGCGGCTTGCCAAGCGTACCCACACCAGCAGGAAGATTGTGATGCCCATCCAGAAGTGGCCCTGCATCATCGCAATGCGGCCGCCGCTACCACGCGGAAAAATGCCGCGTTGCTCAATCAGCAGGTATGCCAGCGCAATCAAGACCGCCATCAACCAATGCAGGCGGCGTAACCCTGGCGAATAGCGCGGGCGGGTCGTGGCATTCATGACGCACTCCTGGACAGGTGTTGATGGGATAACGGGATGTTGAACATACACGGCAACAATAGATTGATTTTGGTCAAGTTTCAGCCAGTTTCAATAACCGATCCATATCGGCATCTTTTTCCTGCCACAGCTGGTTCATCCAGCGCTGAAAGTGAACGCGAAATTCGCGGTCATTCTGATAATCGCAGCCAATGAACTCTTGCGGGATCTCGCGCTGACGCACCATCACTTGCACCTCGGGAAGCTTGTTCATCAGCAGATCCAACAGTGCAGGCCTGCCTGTGGGGTAAGCAATCGTCACATCCAAAATGGCGTGCAAGCCCTGCCCCATCGCGTCCAGCACAAAGGCCACACCACCGGATTTTGGCTTCAGCAAGTGGCGGTACGGCGAAGTTTGCTTGGCGTGTTTCTCGGCAGTGAAACGGGTGCCTTCAACAAAGTTCATGATCGACACCGGGATGGCGCGGAATTTTTCGCAAGCACGGCGAGTGGCTGCGATATCGCGTTTGGCCAGATCAGGATTGCGCGCGATTTGCTTGGGCGTGTAGCGCCCCATAAACGGGAAATCCAGCGCCCACCACGCCAACCCAAGCATGGGCACCCAGAACAACTGCCGTTTCAGGAAAAAACGCAACAGTGGAATCCGCCGATTGAACGCACGCTGTAATACCAAGATATCCACCCAGCTCTGATGGTTGGCCAGCACCAGATAATGCCCATCCATGCGCAGGCTGGCATCGCCGGTCATGGCCAAGCGGGTATCGGTCAGATGGTTCCACATCCAGTTATTCACCCCCACCCAACTCTCCGCCAACCCGCTCAACAATGGATTGCAGGCCGCCCGCAAGCGCGGCGATGGCAGCAGCGCCTTGAGCAGGGCCAGCAACAACAGTGGGGTAACGTGGAGCACCGTACTGATGCACACCACCAGAGCAATCAAGACAAAATAAAAAACGCGCATGGCACGGTGGACAAGTTGGACGTGGCCCTATTGTCCAGCGGATTGCGCCGGCGGTCACCATGCATCACCGCAAAAATGACAGCACGCATGCCCAGTATCATGAACCGATGACACGCCAGCACACACCATTACTCACACACGCCCTTGGCAGCGCCCTGCACAACGCCCGCGATACGGGTGCCACAAGCCTATGCGTTTCGCTAGATCTGGGCCGCCATCAAGATGACATCGTTCTGTTTGCCGAAGACTGGCAATGGCGCGGGGTGCGTTACCCCTACCCCGGCAAGCTGAAAGACCGCACGCTGTATTGGTGGGATGGCGAAGATTTCCTGCCCATCTCGCGTTATGCGGGCAAGCTGATCAAGCTTGTTCCCACCGAATGGAACGTGCCCACGTTTGAAATCGATGGCATCAAGATGTTGCCGACTTCGAAAGAATCACCACTGGACGATGCGCGCCGCAAAGTGGCCTTGGTGCAACCTGCCGGCAAGTCTGTGCTGGATACCTGCGGCGGGCTGGGGTATTTCGCCGCCTGTTGTTTGGATGCAGGCGCAGCACGGATCACCTCATTCGAAAAGAATGATGATGTGCTGTGGCTGCGCACGCTCAACCCGTGGTCACCAGATCCGGATGCCAGCGGGGGCAAGTTGCACTTGACCCATGCCGATGTGTCGCATGCCATCGCGCAACTGCCGGATGCCACTTTTGATGCCGCCCTGCACGACCCCCCGCGATTTGGGATCGCTGGCGAGTTGTATTCGCAAGCGTTTTACCGGCAACTGGCGCGCGTTCTGAAACGCGGCGCGCGGCTGTTTCATTACACTGGCAGCCCCAACAAATTGACCTCGGGCCGCGATGTCCCGCGCGAAGTGGCACGCCGTTTGGAGATTGCAGGTTTCCGTGCCGAGCTGGCGTTGGATGGCGTACTGGCGCGACGCGCGGCTGCATGATCGGTGCTATGCCGCGTATTCATTATCGCGTGCTATTGCCCTGTCTTCCGTTGCTGCGTTCTCGCCACAAGCCGCATTCACACTTCGGCATATGCCAACTGTCCGCTTGTGATCTAGCTATTCGTTGGCTATACCAGCAACACCGCTTGCGGTCTGCCACCGGTCTGCCACCACAGCATCAACAGCAAGGTGAGCGCTCCATTCCTACCGATTTTCCACGCACTCAAGGAGAACACCATGGGATTTCACTGCCACAATCTTGGCCCCAGTGACCAACAAATCTTGCTTGGTCTACAGCCCACGATCATCGGGACGTTGCGCGGCGCCGCCATGCAAATTCAACAAGGTGGCGGTAAGGCGGAGAGCCGAAAATGGTTTGGTGACGACAGCGCTGCATGGATGAGCGAATTGGGCCCGAAGTTGTCGATGTTGGCCAGCATGATCAATGTCAAAGACATCAATGTGACATTTTCCAAATTACAAAAGCGTTGCGGTGGCGAGTTTGCAGCGGCCAAGATGCCATTGGATGGCTGGCAAGATTTTACCGATGGGCAAAAACCAATGACCCAGGCACAGGGACAAAACTTCCGCATTATCCTCAACTTGAGCTGGAACTCATCGCCACTGTATCGCCCATTCAAGCGGCCTGCTGACAGCAAATTTCAGACCATGGTGCATGAATGCACGCACCTCTTCTTGAATACTGATGACGATGCTTATGGCGTACCGATGTGTGAAGTCACCGCCGCCCGCAATCCGGCCATTGCCAAAAAAACCGCAGACTGCTGGGGCTATTTCGTTGAGGAATTCCGTAGCCAAGGGTGACGGCTGACTGTCCGCTTGCAGCGCAACCGCACGTTGGTGAATGGAACTGGATCGCGACGCACGGATGCTTGCCATGGCCAAGATTGAACGCCCGTTTTTTCCTATTATCTATGTGCGCGGGTATGCCATGACCCGTGACGAGATCGTGCAGACTACGTCAACGCCCTATATGGGCTTTGAGGCTGGCTCCACCAAAGTTCGCCAAGCGCAGGACGGCAGTATCGTCAAGTTTGTTTTCGAGTCACCGCTGGTGCGGCTGATGAAGGATTACAACTACCGCGATGTGTATGCCGCAGGTAGCGAACAATCCGACAAGTTACCGGCACGCAGCCTCGTCATCCATCGCTACTACGACGAGGCTGATCCTGCGTTTGGGAGTGGCAAAACCCCGTCAATCACGGAAGCCGCAACCGCATTGGGGCAACGGATTACGCGGTTGCGAGACAGCGTGTGCGGAGAGGATGTAGCGGCGCGCAAGGCGTTCCGGGTGTACCTAGTCGCCCACTCGATGGGTGGGTTGATTTGCCGTTGCTTGCTGCAAAACCCGGATGTGGCAACCGCCGAGATCCGTGCGATGGTGGACAAGGTGTTCACCTACGCCACGCCACACAACGGTATCGAGCTGGGTGGCATCAATGTGCCCAGTTTCCTCTCCATGAATGACATGAACAACTTCAGCCGCCCCCGCATGGCGGATTATTTGAACACCCCAATCGACCAAGTGAACACCCTTGGTAATTGTGGCTTTCCTGCTGCACGTTTCTTTTGTCTGGTGGGCACCAATAGCCGCGATTACGCCGTTGCCCATGGTCTGTCCTCGATGGCGGTAGGGCAAATGAGTGACGGTCTGGTGAGAATCGAAAATGCCTACGTGGCTGGGTGCCCGCGCGCCTTCGTCAATCGCAGCCATAGCGGCTATTTTGGAATCGTCAACTCTGAAGATGGCTACCAGAATTTGGTGCGTTTTTTGTTCGGCGATATGGCGGCAACCGGGAGGCTGGAATTCAAGGCACTGCCATTTCCACCCGAGGTTGAACGAGCCCGAAAACAAGGCAAGAAGGTCGAGACCGCCTACTACATCGAAACCACACTGGCACCGCGCGGCGCCTATACCTACACACTGACTGAACGCAGCAAAGCCCAGGAAAGCGCAGTGCGCAGGCAGTATTCAGAACTATTCGACGCCGGCGGCAACCTGATCAAAGATGCACGCTCGCCTACACTATTTTCCGCATTCTTGGACAGCTCAAAAATACTTGCTGGCAGCGAGGTGGCGTTCTCTATCGATCTGGCGGTCCTGAATGCTGGCTATGAAATCGATGGTGCATTGTTTCTGAAACAACACATCCCTGGTGAATACCTGTTCCGCGACACGGTGGTGCTATTTGCCAAGCGCGGGGAAGATGGACAATGGATACTGCGCTACGTCATGTCGGATGATCATTGGGCCACCGACAAAAAATCTGCCGCTGCGCTTGCTGGCTTGAGCAACAGCGCCAGTCGCGTCACCATGACATCCGCCACAACATTCAGTTTGCCACTCTCCTCCAACAAAGGCTTTCAAGCCGAGTTGATCATCACATTGGCTGCGTGGGAATAAACCTCATGCCGCCGCATTCAATTGCCCGAACGGGTCAACAAGCCGCGCTTACGCAATAGCACCTCAAGCGGCAGTGTGAACAGTGGCGGCACCGCCGCAAACAATGCCAACAGCAACGCCCAAAGCGGCCAACGCAACAGCGAACCCACCACAATGGCAACCACCACATAGCCCAGAAAAGCCAGCCCATGCAAGCGGCCGAACAACCACACGCCCATGTCGGTGGTGCCACTGCCGTACTTCAGGTACATGCCCAGCAACAGGCCTGCCCAAGTGAATGCTTCGATCACCGCCATCACCGTAAACACCTTGCCTGCTGCAGATAGCGGTGCGGGTTGTTGTCCCATGCCATTCCTTCCATTAATGGTTACGCAATATGCCGGGCAAGTTTAGCCGCAAGCCGCTCTGCTTGGCGCGTGCTATGCCTGTGAGAATGTATAGTTGCCGGGCACGCCGGGCACGGTGCCCGGGCACATATCACGGAGAGATGTCATGGGTCTGATTCAGGCAGTGAAAGGCGCAGTCGGTGGCATGCTGGGCGACCAGTGGAAAGACTTTTACACGATCCCGGACGGCCTGCCCTCCACCGCCGCGTTGTTTGCTGCGGTAGCGCATGGCACCAATGCCGGACGCGGTTCCAATACGCATGGCTCGTCCAACATCATTACCAACGGCTCCAAGATCATCGTGCCGGAAGGCTACGGTTTGCTGCTCTTTCAAGACGGCAAGATCACCGGCTTTGCCGCTGAGGCCGGCGGCTATGAATGGAAGTCAGACGACCTGAACTCGAAGTCGATCTTCGCCGGTGACGGGCTGGTTGACGCATTGATCATGCAGAGCTGGGAACGCTTCAAGTTTGGTGGGCAACCGGGTTCGCAGCAGGCGGCCTATTTCGTCTCGCTGAAAGAACTGCCAGACAATCGGTTTGGTACTCAGTCCGAAATCTACTGGGACGATGCGTACTTGAACACCCAGGTCGGTGCGGTGACGCGCGGTTCGTACACGATGAAAATCGTGGATCCCATTTTGTTCGTGAAAAATTTCGTGCCGGCGGCCTATCTGCAACCGGGCCAGGTCTTCGACTTCACCGATCTCGACAATGCTGCCGCCAGTCAACTGTTCAACGAAGTGGTGGGCTCACTGGCGCCTGCTTTTAGTCTGTACTCAAACGACCCCAGCAAGGGCAACCGCATCAGCAAGCTGCAACAAGACTCAATCGGGTTTGCCAAGAGTCTGTCGGATGCCGTGGAAGCGGCTTACCAGTGGAAGTCCGACCGTGGCCTGATGATTGCGAAAACCGCCATCATCTCTATCGAATACGACGCAAACACCAAGGAACTGCTGAAGACGGTGCAGCGTGCCGATGCGTTGTCGGGTGCGCGTGGCAATTCCAACTTGCAGGCCAGTGTGGCTGCAGGCATGCAAGCAGCTGGTGAGAATGGCGGCGCAGCAGGCATGATGGGCATCGGTATGGCCAGCGGCATGATGGGTGGCATGGCCGGCTTGCAGCAACCAGTGGCAGCACCCGCGCCAGCTGCGGATGACCCCATCGCCAAGTTGAAGAAAGCCAAAGAAATGCTGGATCTTGGCTTGATCTCGCAAGCCGACTACGACGCGCTGAAAGCCAAGGCGCTAGGCCTGTAAGCCACATACCGGGCAATCACCATGTCAAACAACACTACCCCGCCGCCGCTGCCCCCCAGCGGCCCGGGCTCACCCCGTGACGTCCCCCCGTTGCCGGGAAGCAGCACCATCGACCCGGCAACACTGCCCAAACCCATCCGTGACGAGTTGGAAGCCCCCGATCCTGTTGCCATCGACACGGCTGCAGATGCACTCAAGGATGGCCTCAATCATTGTCCAAAATGTGGCGCTACCGATATCAAGCAGCGCCCCGGTACCGATGTATTGATCTGCTTGTACTGCCGTAACGAATGGCACGGTGCACGGGTGGAAGAAGAGTTTGGCCTAGGTGAAAACATCGACCAACTCGAAGGCACCATCATCGCTTCCGGCGCGCAAGCCATCGCCGCCGATGTCAGCGCGCTGATGACGTTCAAATGCAGCGGCTGCGGTGCCGAGGTGACGGTCAACACTGAAAATGCCATGACCGCACGCTGCCATTGGTGCCGGCATGTGCTTGGGGTCAACGAACAAATCGCCAACGGTGCGGTCCCCGACGCCGTGTTGCCATTTCACATCAAAAAAGATGATGCGGTGGCGCGGATTCGGCAGTTCGTAGGCAAACGTCAATTTTTTGCACTGAAGGCCTTCAAGGAACAATTCACCCCCGATAACGTCGTTGGTGTGTACTTGCCGTACATGATCGTGGATGGCAATGTCAGTGCAGATGTGGCCGGCTTTGCCGAAATCAAAACCCGCGAATACACCCGCGGCAACGACGACAACAAAAAGACCTATTACGACGCCGATGTGTACCAAGTCGCCCGTCACGTGGACTTCACGGTGGACGATTTGCCGCTGGAATCCTCCGCCGAACGTGGCAACCTGAACACCGGCGTCAATACCAACAACATCATCAATACGATCTTGCCGTTCGACACCAAAAATGCCGTGAAGTGGAATGCCTCTTACTTGTCTGGCTTCACATCTGAAAAACGCGACTTGAATGTCGAGCAACTACGCCCGCATCTGGAAGACCAATTACTGTCGATCGCGCGCGCGCAAGTGGAAGAATCGGTGGATCAATACGACCGTGGCGTGCGCTGGGAACAAGAGCGTCTCAAGGTACATGGCACACGCTGGGTGGCAATGTACCTGCCCGTCTGGCTGTACTCCTACCATCAACCCGGTGCCAATGGCGGCATGCTGCACTACATCGCGGTGAATGGCCGTACCGGTGAAACCATGGGCAGCGTGCCGGTACAGCAATGGAAACTGCTGGCTGCTGCAATCACGGTTGGCACCTTCTTGGAAGGGATTGCACTTTGGATGATGGGGCACTCGTCATGAGCGATGGTGGACTTGAACTACTCCTGCTTGGCCCAGCCGGGGCCACCGGACTGTATTGGTACCTGTATCGGTATTACCGCAATACCGACAAATCACACGCCTTTGAGCGCGAGACGCGGGTCGATGCCAAACCGGTTACCGGTGCAGACAACGACGACAAAGTGGACGAAGTGAAGGGCACGCGGGAAACGCGCATCGATGGCGACAATGTGCGCGAATACCGCCACCGGGTGACACGTATCCGAGATGGATGATGGATGGGGCTAGACGCTCGCCGCCAACCGCCAAAAGCCGGCCCGTACTTATCGGAGCGTTGCAGCCGCAAGTGTCGCTGCGGTCTGCAATACATTCGCGTAGATCTTGCGGGCCTGCCCGACATCCTTGGCCGCAACTTCCAACCCATGGATATAGGCACCAAGCAATTCATGGGCGTTGTATTGATCGCCCAACTCACTCACCGTCTTTACCACCGTGGCACGCAGATGCCAGTCCACATTGATCCCCGCCTCGGCATTTCTTGCCAGGTCGATAATTTGCAAGACATGCGGTGTGACTAAGCCCACGACAGTCGCTTTCACTTGCGTACCCTGATTGCCAGCATGCCGAAACGATAGCGCGTCACCGCACAGACCGGAAGTACAGTGCGTCGGCAAAACCCATGCAGGTGCAGGTGTCAGAGATTCAGGCGACAATCGGCGTGCTCACATATTCCTTCGATACTCCCCACCCACC
>NZ_DAOOUM010000066.1:0-9920 GCF_035369645.1 Thermomonas sp.
TCCCGGCCTCGCGGCGTAGTTGCTCGGCCAGTGAGGCCAGCAGCGAGATTGGCGCGTCGTCGGGCGTGACGGTGCCCGCTTCCAGAATTTTGCGCAGGCGTGCCTGCGTCAACCCCATTTCGGGGCGACGGGCATGCACGGCATTGCCAAGTTCATGCAGGGTGGACATGACGGCAGTTTGCTTGCAGCAAAGATTTGATATCAAACATATCCGACATGTTGAAGCTTGAAAAAGCGCGTGCATACAGCCGCAGCTCATGCGTAGCCAGTGGGATTATCCCGCTGCCAGCGCCACGTATCCGCACACATCGCAGCTAAGTCATATTGGGCGGCCCAGCCTAGCACTTGCATCGCCCGGGCCGGGTTGGCCCAAATTTCGGCCACGTCGCCGGGGCGGCGCTGGGTGATGGTGCAGGGAATCTTGCGGCCGCTGGCGTGTTCAAACGCGCGCACCAGTTCCAGCACCGAGTGGCCCTGCCCGGTGCCGAGGTTGAAGGCTTCGCAGCCGGTGTGGGTGGTGGCGTAGTCCAATGCTTTTACGTGGGCGTCGGCCAGATCCATGACGTGCAGGTAGTCGCGGATGCCGGTGCCGTCGGGGGTGGGATAGTCGTTGCCAAAGACGTGCAGGCGCTCGCGTTGGCCGCTGGCAACTTGCGCGATGTAGGGCATCAGGTTGTTGGGGATGCCGCGCGGGTCTTCGCCGATTTGGCCGCTGGGGTGGGCACCCACTGGGTTGAAGTAGCGCAGTAGCACCGCGCTCAACTCCGGGCGAGAGGCACACCAATCGCGGATCAGGTCTTCCATCACCAACTTGGTGCGGCCATACGGATTGGTGACGCGCAGGGGCGCGTCTTCCTTCACCGGCACATGGTCGGGCTGGCCATACACGGTGGCCGAGGACGAGAACACCAGCCGCTCAACACCGGCGGCCTGCATGGCCTGCATCAACATGATGGTGCCGCTGATGTTGTTATCGAAATAGGCCAACGGCTGGGCGCAACTTTCGCCCACCGCCTTGAGCGCGGCGAAGTGGATCACCGCGCCGATGCCGCCCGCGAACGCGCGGGCAAGATCATCGCGGCTGCGGATATCGCCGTGTACGAAGCGCAGACTGCGGCCGGTCAGTGCTTGCACGCGCGTCAAGACGTCGGCGTTGCTATTGCACAGGTTGTCGATGACGGTGACCTGGTGCCCTGCTTCCAGCAGCGCCACGCAGGTATGACTGCCGATGTAGCCGGCACCGCCGGTGACGAGGATGTTCATGCTCATTCCGACAGTCCTGCGGTTAAGTCAGCCAGATCCTGGGCGTTGGCCTGCAGCGTGTGCAGTTCGGCGCGTAGTGCAGGTGGGATCTGCGGTGCGATGGCCACGTGCTCGATGGCCCAGCCCTGGAAGCGCGGGTGTGCCTGCAGGAACCGCTGCCCGTGCCGGTGCAGATCTAGGACGGCCGCGGGCAGCCGGGCGGGATTGCGCTTGCAGGTACCTAGGCGCAGGCGGCGGTTGTCTTCGTCCACGGCCACGAGGTCGATCTCCACGTCGCCCCGGTCCCAGTAGCCGTGGATGCGCTGGCTCAAGCTGAAGTCCCCCAGCCCACGGCGGCTACGCTCTTCGTAAAGCTGCGCGGCGAGGTCTTCCAGTGCGTAACCTTCACTCTCCTGCAGGCGCTCGTCGGCTTGCGCAATTAGTTCGGGCATCGGACGGAATGCCACCGACAACACCGGACGTTGCAACGCGTGCAGCCAAGCACGCAGAAAGTTGTCACGGATGTAGTAGCGACCACTGCGTGCGTTGGATTTGGCGAAGATGGGCAGACGACGCTCGATCATGCGGTAGCGCTCGGCCAAAATCTTGAGGTACCCACCCACCTGGCGCGCATCACCGGGACCGCTGAGTGTGGCCATGGCCGCTTCGATGTCGGAATTGGTACAGCCGGGATGCGCCGCCAAGTATTGCAGCACCATGTCGTAGCGGCCGCGCAACTCGCGCAGGAACCAATTGTCGGCTTCGCCGCGCAGCGGCGAGGAGCTGGCAAAGAACAGGCGTTCAAGCACGCCATGGCGGCCTTCGCCCAGCACGCCTTGCTCGTAGGCGTCGCGGTAGAACTTGGGCACGCCTTCGAACAAATTCCAGAAAAACAGCAATCGGTTGGGGTCGTCGTCGGCATGGGTGTGCAAAATTTCCAGCACCGAGGCGATGTCTAAGTGATCCAGATGCAATACGTCGGTGACCCGGTTGAACAGCGGAGCATCGCGGTCTTCCAGCAGGGCGGTCATTTCCGCATGCAAGGATCCAAGCACAATCAGGCCACCTGGCACCTGGTCGGCTTGGGTGGCAAGCTGGTCCACTTCGGCCTGCAGCATCGAGCAAAAGTCGAACAACTGCTTGCGGTGGAAGTACTGAAACTCGTCCAGAGCCACAACGTAACCGGCGCGGGCCAGGCGGCCAATGAGACTGGCCAGCCCGGCTAGGCCATCGGCGCGCTCGGCGATGCCAAAAGTCTCCAAGTAACCATTGCAGGCGGCCACCACGCCGGCCGGATCCGAGTCCGGGATCTGGATGTAGAGGGTACGGGTGATCCCGACCCGTCGCAGGGCTTGCTGGATCAGTGCGGTCTTGCCGATCCGCCTGCGCCCGGAAATCTGCATGAAAAACCAGCGCCCACGCGCCAGCACCTGCTCCAGTTGCTCAAGCTCAGTACGGCGGCCGTAGAACGACCACGGTTTGACGGGGGAGGACAGCATGCTTCGAAGCTTAACTTAAAAAATATTAAGTTACCTGGCAATCGCCGGTATCTTGTTGTTTGTCATCACTTATCTCGTGCCGTAGCTCATGCGTAGCCGGTGGGGTTGTCGCGCTGCCAGCGCCACGCCCTGCCGCAGCCATTCGGCGATCTTGTCATTGTGGAATCATAGTCGCCCTTCCACCGCATCCCGTGGCAGCACATGTTTGACGTCATAGACCACGCCATCGGCTTTCAGCAAGGCGCGCACGCCCTGCCCGCCCAGTTGCTTGAATTGGTCGTGCCCCACGGCCAGGATCACCGCGTCGTAGCTGGCCGGTTGCGGCGCTGTGATCAGGTCGATGGCGTATTCGTGCTGTGCCTCGGCGGCATCCACCCACGGGTCGTGGATGTCCACGTTGGCGTTGTAGCTGCGCAGGGTGTCGATGATGTCCACCACGCGGGTATTGCGCAGGTCGGGGCAGTTTTCCTTGAACGCCAAACCCAGAATCAAGATGCGTGCGCGTACCGGGTTGATGCCTTTTTTCAGCATCAGTTTGATCGTTTGATCCGCGACGAATGGCCCCATGCTGTCATTGGTGCGACGCCCCGCCAAAATCACCTGCGGGTGGTGCCCCACTTCCTGCGCTTTATGGGTCAAGTAGTACGGATCCACGCTGATGCAGTGACCGCCCACCAAGCCGGGGCGGAACGGTAGGAAATTCCATTTGGTACCGGCCGCTTCCAACACGTCCAAAGTGTCAATACCCAGCTTGTTGAACAAGATGGCAAGGTCGTTGACCAAGGCGATGTTGAGATCGCGCTGGGTGTTTTCGATGACTTTGGCGGCTTCGGCCACTTTGATACTGGGGGCTTTGTGGGTGCCGGCAGTAATGATGCTGGCGTACAGCGCATCCACGAAATGGGCGGTCTCTGCGCTGGAACCGGAGGTGACCTTGAGGATCGTGGTCACACGGTGGGCTTTATCGCCGGGGTTGATGCGTTCGGGCGAGTAGCCGATGGCGAAGGTCTGCTCGCCGGGGTTGGCAGTGGCTTCAAAACGCAGGCCGGAGACGCGCTCCAAGATCGGCACGCAGACTTCTTCGGTGCAACCGGGGTACACGGTGGATTCGTAGATCACCGTATCACCGGGCTTCAACACACTGCCGATGGCTTCGCTGGCCTTGATCAAGGGGGTCAGGTCGGGGCGCTTGGCGGCGTCGATCGGGGTAGGCACGGTGACGACAAAGACGTTGCAGGGCTTGATGTCGTCCCGTGTCGCGCTGTAGCGCAGCTGGGTGGCTTGGGCCAGCAAGTCGGGTTCAACTTCCAGCGTGCTGTCGTGGCCGCGCTGGAGTTCTTCCACACGCGCCGCGCGAATATCAAAACCAACGGTGGGGTAGCGCTTGCCAAATTCCACTGCCAACGGCAGGCCCACATAGCCAAGACCAATGATAGCGATATGGGCGTGGTCGAGGGTCTGCATGCAGTGGGTTCCAGATGGGGTCACGAAGCGTCTATTTTCACCCAAAGTGCGACGACGCGTGTACCGATAGCAATCGCATGTGCCACAGACAACAAAAGGCCGGATTGCTCCGGCCTGTTTGTTGACATCGTGGCAACGATTATTTGATCAAACGCAACGACACTGGGTAGCGATAGTTTTCGCCCTTGTTTGCAGCCATGCCAGCGAGGATGCAGAAAATCAGATTGGCGATCCAAACGACCGGCATCAACAAACCGCCGATGATGATGAATGCCAAAATCATGCATGCCACATAGGCGATTGCAACAAGAATTTGGAAGTTCAGCGCTTCCACTGCCTGTGTGTTCAACCAAGCCTTGTCGGTTTTGTCTTTATTGGTCAACCAGATGATCAGCGGCACGATGAAGCCCAGCAGGATGCCGGACAGGTGCGTGAGCATGGCAAGGTTGCGGTCTTCGGAAGATGCAGTGACGTCGTTCATGTGCTTAGGTGTCCCCGGGTTATGGCGTGATATGCGCCTTCCTCAAGCATAACGCCTTTCGCGAAAAAAACAGGTCAGCCCGCGCGCACCAATCCCGGCAGCGAAGGCAGGCCCGCACTCTCCGGGAACACGCTGCGTGCCAAGGCATCGGCGCTCACTTCCAAGTGCTCGCGCAGGATGCCTTTGAACAAGGCGCGCATGTCGGTGGTTGCCAGCAGGTCGCGGCCCTCGTTGAGCTGGGTTTTGCCCATTCCCGGCCATTGCCCGGCGATGCGTCCACCTTTCACTGCGCCGCCGGCGACAAATGCCACCCCGCCGGTGCCGTGGTCGGTGCCGCCGGTGCCGTTGATGGCGGCAGTGCGGCCAAATTCGGTGACCACCACCACCACGGTATTGGCCCAGATGGGTTGTGCACCGTCATGGAAGGCTTTGATGCCGGCGTCTAGTTCGCCCAGTTTGCGGTCCAAAATCGCCAGCTCACCGCCGTGGGTGTCCCAGCCGGTGTCTTCCACAAAGCCAATACGTGGCCCGTTTGCGGCCGCCATAAATTTGGCCGCTGCTGCCATGGCTTGCGGTAACTTCAAGCCGTTCTGACCTTTGCCTGCGCCCATCGCTTCCATGCGTGCGTCGATGCCGGCAAACGTGGGGGCCAAGCTGGGGTCGGCGGCGTACAGCACCTGCAACTGCTGCCACAAGATGGGATCGACCCCTTTGGCCAAAGGCGGCGACCAGGTGCTGACATCGCCCTTGCCGCGCATCGCCAGCGGCATCACCGCCGAAATCGCCAAGCCCTTGCCACCCGGCATGGCCGCCACGCAACGATTGAGCCAACCGGTGGTGCCACTGGTGCCAGTGGTGCCGTTTTCCACACAATCTTGGGCTTCAAAATGCGAGCGTTGCCGGTACGGCGGCGCAACCGCCACCATCGGCAACAATTGCTGCTGCGCGTACAAGCTGGCCATAAAGCCCAGTGCGCCGTGTAGGGAAAAATTACCGTCTAGCTTCAGACTGTCGGCTTGGCCTTTGCTGTGGATGAAATCACCGCGTAAGGCCATATACCCAGCATCACCCGGTGCCTGCAGCGCATGCACGCCATCCAAGCCGCCGCGCAACAGCACCAACAAAAAGCGGGTATCACCGCGTCCGGCAGCGGCCAATGCGAATTTGGGCAGGGCGGCCAGCGCCAGCGAGGCCGCGCCCATCCCCAAAAAACCACGTCGATCGAGGTTCATCTTAGATCCTCCATTGGAAGGCGGGGCTGGCCAGCAACAATGCCACGCCCTGTTGTATGGATTCAGCACGCCGCAAGGCCGTCGCTGTTTGTGGGTCCAAGCTTGCGCCGAGCGCCGCTTCGCCCATGTGCAAGGGGGTGCTGCCTTGCATGTCGGGCAGCCGGTCGGCCAAGGCCTGCGCCGCTTGCACACGCTTGAACAAGGCATCCGGCCCGCCCCAATCGGCGGCCACATCGCCAAACCCAGCGGGGGAACGCGGTTGGAATAACGGCTGCCCCAGTTGCGCCTGCAAACGCACCGCCAGTGCCACATCGTCCTGCGACTGCAGATTGCTGGCACGCAGTGCGGATAGGAAATAGTCATCGGGGGTTTTGAACTTGCGTGCCTGCGCTGACCACGCCTCGTCCGAGGTCACCATCGTGCGGCACACCGCCGCGATGTCACCGCCACTGCGCAGCCAGGTATTGGCCATGCGTTCCACCAGGGCTGGCGCGGGATCGTCGGCAATGAAATGCCGTGCCAATTTCTGCGACACATGCCGCGCCGTGGCCGGGTGTACGGCCAAGTCGTGCAGCACCGCCACGCCCTGCATTTCACCGTCTTGCCGGTAGGTCTTGCCGAACACCCGGCGTGCGCCGGGTTCGTGCGCGGTAGTGCGAAACACGAAACCATCGCCACGCCCTGCGCCATCGCGATCATTGGGACGCACCACACTCCAGCCGGTGATGGCGCGGGCAAATTCGGTGACATCGGTTTGGCTGTAACCGGCATTCACGCCCAGGGTGTGCAGCTCCATGATTTCGCGGGCGAGATTTTCATTCAACCCGCGTCGGCCCGACTTCGGCTTGTCGCTATTGCGGCGCGCGGCATTGACTGCCGCCTTCGAATCACTGCCGATGGATTGCGCATTGTCCAGATACAACAACATGCCCGGATGCCGCTCCACCGCCAGCAATAAATCGGCAAAACGACCGGTGGCATGTGGGCGGATGGCTTCGCGTTCCATCGGTGCGGCAAACAGCGAGGCGATGCGCTTATCCACCGAAATGGCGAAGTGGTTGGACCAGAACCGCACCAAACGTTCACGAAATCCCTGCGCCGTGGTGACCGCAACACCTTGGCGCAGCACCAAGTCTTGTTGCAGCGCACTGCGCAACTCATCGCGCCCTCCCACTTTTTTTTGCATGTCGGCAGCACCGGCCGCGCGCTGCTCGCGCATTGCCTTGCGCTGCTGCTGCACCCGTGTGTACATGGCCAGATAGGCGCGGCTATCGGGCAGTCCATCGAATGCGGCAATCGGTGCCGCACCTTGCAGCTGCGCCAACAGCCAGCCACGCGGGTCGCCGCCGAGGGTCTGCAATTCTTCCGGGCGTGCGCCCAACCCAAACCGATTGACCGCGCTTGCGGTCGCGTTTGCCAGTTGCATCGTTGCCATCGCCTTGCTCCTTGGGGAACATGACTGCCAACGCAGGATGCCCCGCGCAGGTTGACGCGCGCGGGATTACGCTTTTGTCATCTTTCGCCGGTACCAGCGACGGTCATATTGCCGACCAGGATCGAGCCGGTGCGCACATGCGAACGCAGGTCCACATCGGTGCCTACGGTTTCGATGGCGGCAAACATGGTTTTCAAATTGCCGGCAATGGTGATGCCATCCACCGGATAGGCAATTTCGCCATGTTCAATCCAAAACCCGGCCGCGCCGCGCGAGTAGTCGCCGGTGATGGCGTTGACGCCCTGCCCCATCAACTCCGTCACCAGCAGGCCACGGCCCATGCTTTTGATTTGCGCAGCCAGTGTGCCGGCATTGGCCTTGACGGTGAGGTTGTGCACGCCACCGGCGTTGGCCGTGGTCTGCAAGCCCAGCTTGCGCGCCGAATAACTGCCCAGCACATAACGCTGCACGGTGCCGGCATCGACCAGCATCGATTTGCGCGTGGCCACGCCTTCGGCATCAAACGAGGCCGAACGAAACCCGCGCGGCAAAAACGGGTCTTCTTCGATCGCAAACCATTCAGGGAATACGCGGGTGCCCACGCTGTCCAGCAAGAAGCTGGCGCGGCGGTACAACGCGCCGCCAGAGACGGCACCGATGAAGCTGCCAATCAACGAGCGCGCCATCTCTGCACTGAACAATACCGGCACCTGCCCGGTGGGCAATTGCCGTGGCTGCAAGCGCGCCAATACGCGCTGTGCGGCGTTGCGGCCGATGGCGTCGGGGGCTTCCAAATCCTGTTGCGCCAGCGCCACACTGAACCAACCATCGCGCTGCATCGCCTCGCCTTCGCCCGCAATCAGGGCGCAGCCGGTGCTGTAGGAGGTGGCCCGTTCGGCCCCCAAAAAACCGTGTGAATTGGCATACACACTGAGTGAGGCATTGGCATTCATCGACGCGCCATCGGAATTGCGAATGCGCGTATCCACCGCACGCCCGGCGGCCTCGCAGGCCAAGGCCACATCGATGGCGCGATCGGCATCAAACGCGGCCGGGTGCCAACTGTCGAACTCGCGCTGGGTCTGCGCCATCAAGCTGGCCTCGGCCAAACCCGCGCAAGGGTCTTGTTCGGTATACCGGGCAATGGCGCATGCCTGCGCCACGGTGGCGGCCAGACTGTCTTCACGCAGGTCGGCGGTGCTGGCACTGCCTTTGCGCTGACCAAAATAGACGGTGAGACCCACCCCACGGTCGCGGGTGGCTTCCACCGTTTCAACGGCGCCCATGCGCACGTTGACGGCCAAGCCGACGTCCTCGTTGCAGGTGACTTCACATTGGCTGGCACCGGCGCTGCGGGCGCGGCCCAGCACCTGTTGGGCGATCTCGGCCAGTCGCTGTTGGCGCGCCTGGCTGTCGTCGGCGGGAATACGTTCAAGGTGTGTGCTGTTCAATGGCTTATCCTATGCCGATGCGAGGACGTGACGAAGATACCGGTGAGTTTTTGAGCCCCAGCCGCAGCGCGCAGCGCCGCGCGGCGCTGGACGTGTTGGAACTGGGCGAACACTTGGTGGCAATGACGGCCACCCAGCTGGGCAAGCTGCCCATTCCCGAGGAGCTGCTGCCACATATTCGCGACACCCAGCGCATCACCTCGCACGGGGCACGCAAGCGGCAGTTGGCGTTTTTGGCCAAGCAAATGCGCAAGTTGGATGAGGATGCGTTGGAGGCGATTCGCGATGCGATGCGCGAAGACGGCGAAACCGCGCGCCGCGAAACCGCCGCACTGCATCGCGCAGAAGCCCTGCGTGAGGCGCTGCTGGGCGACGATGGCGACGCCGCGCTTACCGACGTGCTGGCGCAATACCCGCACGCCGACCGCCAGAAGCTGCGCCAATTGGTGCGCAACAGCCGCGAAGAACGCGCGAAAAACAAACCGCCACGCGCGTTCCGCGAGTTGTTCCGGGAGCTGCGGGACGTGTTGACGGGTGGCGAGGCCAGCACCGACGCGGACGACGGTGACGAAGACGAAGACAGTCACGACTGATCAGCCCGCCTGCGTTCCGCCCACGGTGAGCTCTGAAATCAGCAGCGACGGCTGACCCACGCCCACCGGCACGCTTTGGCCGTCTTTGCCGCAGATCCCCACGCCGTCGTCCAGCGCCAGATCGTGGCCGATCATCGCTACTTTTTGCATGGTTTCCGGGCCATTGCCAATCAAGGTGGCGCCCTTTACCGGCGCGGTGATTTTTCCGTCTTCGATCAAATAGGCCTCGGTGGCCGAGAACACGTATTTGCCGCTGGTGATGTCCACCTGGCCGCCACCAAAGTTCACCGCGTACAGGCCTTTCTTCACCGAGCGAATCATCTCTTGCGGGTCGTGGTTGCCGGCACGCATGTAGGTATTGGTCATGCGCGGCATCACCAGATGCGCGAACGATTCACGACGGCCATTGCCGGTGGGGGCCATGCCCATCAGGCGGGCATTGTGGGTATCTTGCATGTAGCCCACCAAAATGCCGTCGTCGATCAACGGGGTACACGCGGTGGGGGTGCCTTCATCATCGATA
>NZ_DAOOUM010000067.1:0-9570 GCF_035369645.1 Thermomonas sp.
GGTGACCCGCATGACCCCGCCCGCGCCTGAGCCACGTATTCAATTTTTGATCGGCGGGGCGCAAAAGTGCGGCACCAGTGCGCTAGCGCATTACCTGGCCGCACACCCGCAACTGTGCCTGCCACGCAACAAAGAAGCGCATGTGTTTGATGCCTTGGAACTGGACGCACACAGCACGGTGGCCAGCATCGATGCGCACTATGCGGATGCATTTGATGCTGCACCCGATGCGGCCCTGCACGGTGCACTTCTGTACGGCGATGCCACGCCAATTTACCTGTTCTTGCCGCAATGTATTGCAAGGATTGCCCACTACCATCCGGCGATGCGCTGGGTGGTGCTGCTGCGCGAGCCAGCCGAACGTGCGCTGTCGCATTACCGCATGGAGCGCGCACGCGGCTGGGAATCGTGGCCGCTGTGGCCGGCCCTGCTGCTGGAGCGCTGGCGGCTGCGCCAAGACGCCACCCCGCTGGCGCAGGATTCGCACACGCGCCGCCATAGCTACCGTGCGCGCGGCGATTACGCGCGGCAGTTGGATGTGCTGTACGCACATTTTCCTGCGGAACAAGTGTTGCTGATGCAAAGTGCGCAGTTACGTGCGCAACCTGCGGTCTGCGTGGCCGAGGTCTGCCGTTTTCTGGGTGTGTCGCCACCCGCCGAAGGCATCGACTACGCGCCGGTGTTCGTGGGTGCGCAACCTGCACCCGCACGCAACAGCCTGACCTTGCGTGCGCTGCGCTGGCTGCTGCGGCGTGAACGCCGGGCCCTGCGCGAACGCTACGGGATTACGTTCGACTGATACGGACGCATCAGCGCGCGCGGCGGCGCAGGTAGTCCAACAAGTCGATCCGGGTGATCAGGCCCAGGAACTGCTCGCCCGCCATCACGATGGCCACGTGGCCACGGTCAAACACCGGCAGCAAGGCTTCGATAGGGGCAGCCACATTGACCTTGTCCAAACGCGCCACCATCGCCGCCGATACCGGATCGGCAAAGCGCGCCTCATCGCCATACACATGCAAGAGCACGTCGGACTCGTCGAGCATGCCCACGATGCGGCTACCCTCCATCACCGGCAATTGCGACACATCACTTGCTTGCATCCGCTGCCATGCCAAGCTCAGCGACTCTTGCGGGGCCACCACCACCATGGCGTGGGTGGCAAAGGGGCGCGGAATCAAGTCCCGCAGGTCGCCATATGTGGGTGCGGTGGCTGCGTCTGGTTGTGCGCGCAAGGCGTGTTCCAAGCCCTGTTGGCCGGCCTGTAACCAACGCTCAAGCAAGGCAGGATCCAACTGCTCACGCGCGGCGACTGCCTGCGCGGTGGAGGCGCCCTGCAAAATCTCCAAGACCCAAGCCATTTTTTGCGACAGTGTCGTTTGTGTTTCTTGAAGGCTCATCGCAACACCCGAAAATGATTGCCCATCAGGGTAGCATCCGGGCGTTGCGGGCTTGGTGATGAATTGTCATGCCCGCATCACGCCGGAGCGGCGGCAGCTGCAGCCACTCCGGCGCGCGCGATCTAGTTGGCGCGTTCGTACATCTGCAACAGGCGTTGCTTGGCGACCAACTTTTCACGTTTCATCAGCCCAAGGGTGTTGTCGTCCAGCGGCAGCACACCCAGTTCCGCATCCATGACCTGACGGTCGAGCTCACGATGGCGATACAACAATTGCCGGAACTCGGTATTGGCTTTCATCAGCGATTCGATTTCAGCCTGCGATTGCCCTTCGAACATGGAAACCTCCTGCGTCAACAAATCGCGCCGGACATGCGCCCGGACGCGTGGGGATGGCAACCCAAGGTTGCCGGGAATTGCACCAACAGCTGCGAACTGCTGGCGAAATGGGTGATGCTGCGGGTGCTTGCCGCAGCGTCTGTGCCCGCTGCACCAACAAAAACGCCCCGGCGCTGAGCGGCACGGGGCGTTGGGGTGGGTTTGCTTGCGACCGGTGACGGGGCACTCGACTGCCGCCCAACCCGGCCACACAACAGGCTTGCGTCGGCGGTCTCCGGGTTGTCGAACGGGTGCTGCATCGGCCGGTCTCCGGCCAGATGGGGGTAGTGGAATCAAACCATCTGGTAAGCCGACGCTACGCCTGCCGGGGCCACTTGGCAAGCCCCTGTGGGCACGTTGTTATCCCCGACTTCAGCGCTGCTCCACGTACGCAACAAAATATTAACTAATTGATTTTATTGCACTTTAAGAACAATGATTTCGACGCGCCGGTTTTTTGCGCGGCCAGCAGCGCTGCGATTATCGGCGACCGGTGCCGCCGCACCTTTGCCCTGTGCGGTGATTTGCCCACGCGCTACCCCAGCCGCCACTAGGCTGGCGCGAACTTGCTGCGCACGCCGCTCCGACTGTGATTGGTTGGCCGCAGGCTTGCCTTGATTGTCACTGTAGCCAATCACCTGCACGTTGCCGGTGGGTAAGGCGGTCAGGTAGATCCCCAACGCCTTCAGGCTGGCCAGCGCGGGCTTGCTCAGCTGCGCCTGGGTGCCGGTAAAGGCGTCGCCGGCAAGCGTATAGACATCCCCACGCGCGTCTTGCCGCATCGCCGGTAATTTGGCCCCTGCCACCAATTCGGCCTCTTTCCGTGCCAGTGCCGCTTCTTTGCTGCGTGCGGCGGCCACTTTGTCCTGCTGCTCAACTTGCGCGCCATCCAGTACCGCCTCGGCCTGCTCGGCTTGCGCACGCGCACGCGCGGCGTCTTCGGCCTGAATCTGCGCTTGCAGGCGCAGTTGCTCGGCTTCGGCCATGGCACGGTCGGCATCGCGACGGCTGGCCTCTACCCGCAATTCGCTGCGTGTCGTTGCCAAGCGTTCCAGTTCACGCTTGCCGGCTTCGATACGCGCGGCTTGTTCGGCAATCCCCACCCGCCGTTCGGCCAAGGCCAAGCCCGCCGGCAAATTGCGGCGGCTGATCGTGGCCAGCGCAGCCACGCTTTGGCGCGCCTGCAAGCGCTCGTACTGCGCAAAGGGGTTGAGTACCGGGTCGGCGTCCAAGGCTTGTAGGCGCTGTTCTGGGCTGCCTGCGGGCAAGGGCAGGTCAAGCGGGTTGCCTGCGCCGGTGTCCACGGCGAGTTTCAGGCGCGTCTGCAGGCTGGCCACCTCGGCCCGTTGCTGCTGCAAATCGGCCCGTGTACGGGCGGCGGCGCTGCGCACGCGCGCCAGATCGGCATCGGCGCTGGCGGCTACCGCGGCGTCGCGGGCTTCGTCATCACGATGGCGGGCCATTGCCGCTTGTGCGCGCTGCAAATTCGCGCGGGCGCTGGCCAAGGCATCGGCGGCGTACTGGTCGGCATCCGCCGCTTCCGCGCGGGTCACCGCCTGTTGCGCAACATCCAACTCCGCAGTGGGCGGCGGCAGGCTGGCGCAGCCCCCCACCAACAACATGCCACAAAGCAGCGGGGCATACAGCAAAGCGGGGATTTGTGCGAAGCTTGAGCGCATGGGAGGTCGCATTGGGTGTTGAGCCTGCGGCCATTGTGGGAATCTGTCGCGCGGCTTGCAACGCCATTGGCGACACTTTGGGGATGATGAGATGGATATCAGTCAGTATTTCAAGCTGATGGCGGAAAAAGATGCCTCGGACATGTTCCTGTCCACCGGCGCACCGATCAGCATCAAGATGGAAGGCGTATTGCAGCCGATGAGTGAGGCCACACTCACCGCTGGCGAATGCAAGACGATTGCCTATTCGCTCATGGACAGTGCGCAGATTGCCGAGTTTGAGCGCGAAAAAGAACTGAACATGGCGATCTCGGTACCCGGCAGTGGGCGCTTCCGCGTCAATGTGTTCCAGCAACGCGGCGAAGTGGGCATGGTGATCCGTACCATCCGCAGCGTTATTCCCACCATCGAGGAGTTGCAGCTGCCGCAGGTGTTGAAGGACATCATCATGGCCCCACGCGGGCTGGTGTTGATCGTCGGCTCCACCGGCTCGGGCAAGTCCACCACGCTGGCGTCGATGATCGACTACCGCAACACCACCTCCACTGGTCATATTCTGACCATCGAAGACCCCATCGAATACCTGCATCGCCACAAGCGCTCAGTGGTCAACCAACGCGAAGTGGGTTTGGATACGCTGAGCTTTCACGCCGCGCTGAAAAATGCGATGCGTGAAGCTCCGGATGTGATTTTGATCGGCGAAATCCGTGACGAGGCCACGATGGAAGCGGCCATTGCCTTTGCCGAAACCGGCCATATTTGCCTTGCCACTTTGCACTCGAACAACGCCGACCAAACCATCGAGCGCATTCTCAATTTCTTCCCGGAAGGTGCGCACAAAAACGTGCTGATGAATCTGGCCTTGAATTTGAAAGCCGTGGTCAGTCAGCGCTTGGTGTTGGGCGTGGATGGCCGTCGGATGCCGGCCACCGAGGTGTTGATCAACACCCCGATGATCCGCGACTTGCTGCGGCGCGGACAGGTGCACGAGGTCAAGATGGCGATGGAAGAGTCGCTGCAAGACGGCATGCAGACCTTCGACCAATGCCTGTTCCGACTATACAAAGAAGGCCGCATCGAAATGGAAGAAGCACTCAAAGCCGCCGACTCGCGCGATGGGTTGGCACTCAAATTCCGCCTGTCGGAAGGTGGCAGCGGCGACCACGACCCGTATGCGGATGTGTTTGCGTCACATTGATCGTGTAGTCTGCCCCCGGCGCGTCAAGTCGCGTCGGGTTGGTTCTCCGGGCGCGCGGCATCGAACGCGGGCAGTGCCAGGCAGTTGGCCTCAATGTGCGCAAGCGTGGGATACGCGGCCATATCAACCCCAAACCGACGCGCGTTGTACACCTGCGGTACCAAGCAGCAATCGGCAAAACCGGGCGCATTGCCTTCGCAAAAATCCCCTGTGGCCGGGTGCCCGGCCAGCAGCGCCTCGCATGCGGCAAAACCATCCATGATCCAGTGCTTGACCCACTGCTCGCGCTCGGGTGCGGGCAGGTGCCATTCGTGTTCGAAGTACTGCAATACCCGCAGATTATTGAGTGGATGAATATCGCAGGCCACCAATTGCGCCAACGCACGCACACGCTGGCGTTCGCGCGCGGTGGCAGGCAATAACGCAGGCGTGGGCCAGACGTCGTCCAGATATTCCAAAATCGCCAGCGACTGGGTGAGGTGACGCTGGCCGTGTTGCAAGGTGGGCACCAACTGCTGCGGATTCATTTGCCGATAGTCTTCGGCATGCTGCTGGCCGCCATCTTTTAGCAAATGCACCGCGACGGTGCGGTAAGGCAAGCCTTTGAGATTCAGCCCGATGCGCACGCGATACGCTGCGCTGGAGCGCCAATACGAATACAGGATCAAGGCTTCACTCGGGGCGTCACGCATGGCCTTACCTTGGTGCGGCTTGGTGTTCGATGCGCTGTTCGATCGCGCCAAAAATACTGTTGCCGGCGCGATCCAACATTTCGATGCGCACGCAATCGCCAAATTTCATGAACGGCGTGCTGGGCTTGCCATCGCGCAGGGTTTCCACCGTGCGTTGTTCGGCAAAACACGATGCACCCAAACTAGTGTCCTCGTTGGCCACCGTGCCCGACCCCACCAGCGTGCCCGCCGACAACGGCCGGGTTTTGGCGGCGTGCGCCACCAGCTGGGCGAAGTTGAACTGCATGTCCACGCCGGCCTCAGGCGCACCAAACCACACGCCATTGATGTGGGTGAGCATCGGCAAATGCAGCTTGCTGTCTTGCCACGCATCGCCCAACTCATCCGGGGTCACGAATACTGGGCTCAAGGTGCTGCGCGGTTTGGACTGCAAAAAACCGAAGCCTTTGGCCAATTCCGGCGGGATCAAATTGCGCAGCGAAACATCGTTGATCAGGCCGATCAGTTGGATGTGCGCGGCGGCCTGCTCCGGCGTAACTGCCATCGGCACGTCATCGGTAACGATCACGACCTCGGCTTCCAGATCGATGCCGTACTCCTCGCTGACCACCTTCACGGCATCGCGCGGGCCATTGAAGCCGGCGCTGACCGCTTGGTACATCAATGGATCGACGTAAAAACTCTCCGGCACCTGCGCACCCCGCGCGCGGCGTACGCGCTCGACATGCGGCAAGTAGGCGCTGCCATCGACAAACTCGTAGGCACGCGGCAACGGTGCGGCCAGCAGCGCCATATCGAGAGCGAATGCGCCAGTGGCGGTGCCCTGGTTGAGCTCGGCAGACAGTGCGTTGAGGCGCGGCGCGGTGGCTTCCCAATCCTCCAGCGCTTGCTGCAAGGTGGCGGCAATGCCGGTGGCGCGGACCGCCTGCGACAAATCACGCGATACCACGATCAGGCTGCCATCGCGCCCGCCTGCCTTGAGTGAACCCAGTTTCATGCTGACCTCGCATCCCAAAAATTGTTAGTTGCAATTGTAACCTTAGCGCCCGGTGTGCGGGCAGCTTGTGCACCGCGTGGCTCAAACCTCGGCATCGCCCAAAAACCCAGCACTACGGAAAGTCAGCACCAGCGTATCGCGATGCCCGGCGGTGTCGCCTAGCGGCTGGATCGGGGTGGATTCGTGGATCACCCGCGCATCGTCCATCAGCAGCAGTGACCACGGCGCATCCAAGGTGAAGCGCTGCCCATTGGGGCCATGGGCCGCAAACACGCGGGTTTCGCCCCCTTTGATGGCGTGCCGGCCCACCAGCAATACCGCCACGAAATCCACCCCATCACGATGCGCACCTTCCGGCGTGGGCCGGCCCACGCCATCAGTGGTGTCGATGCGGAACTGGTGTGCCTCCACATGCCAACGCGGCACCGGTCGCTGCCGGCTACATACCCGCGCCAATGCAAGCATCAACGCCGGCCACGCGGGCTGCGCAATGGTGGCCGGCTCAACCGGCGCAAACCAGCGCTGCATGCCGCCGTGCAAAGCGTTGTATTGCACCGGTTGGTAATGCATGCGATGCGGTACCTGCCGCAGCTGCTCGCCCTCAACAATGAAACACGCATGCCGGCGCTTGCGATAACGTCCGCCGTCTTTCAGATAATCGTCCAAGCACAGCGATTGCCACGAAGGCTCCAGCGCCTGCAACGCCAGCGGCGACACCCCCGCCAGCTGGGCCACATCCGCCGCATCCAGCACGGCATAACCGCGCGCGTGCAGCGCCGCATCCAACGCAGACAAAGCAATGGCGGGGGGCGCAAAGGCAGTGACGGGCGACATGCGGGCAACTCCGGGCGGGTGCGGCATTGTCGCATCGTGGGCGCGCGGGCAAAACCAAACCCGCCGGGTGGCGGGTTGGTTGTGAAGCTGGGCTTCCCAGCCAGTGGCTTCTCTTGAACAACGTTGGATAGATCACGGCTCACTGAAGTCGACGCCGCACTAGCGGTGGTGGCGCAGCGTCAGCAAATGAATACAGTCCCGATGGATCGCATACAGCACCAGATCGTCATCCAGGATGTACTCCCGCAGCTCGATGTCATCGCCAAGCAGCTAGTACTTCGGGTATCTCGGGATTGCGGGCGATGAACCCGCGCCCGATACGCGGTGACTGCGCCAGACGCTTGGGCAGGGTGTCGTAAGCCTGATCCAGCAGCGTCTGCGCCGCGGCATCCGCGCCGACACCGAGCAGGAAGGCCACAGCCTCGTCCAGCCTGTGCTCGTAGGCCCGGCCTAGGACGACCCGCATGCGTCAGGCCTTGGCCTTGCGTGCCGCGATCGCCGCGTCGAACCGCACCTGGGAGCGCGCTCTGGCCTCCGCCACCGAAATGCCGGGCTTGCCTGCGCGAATGTCTTGCAAACCAGCGGCCACATCGTTCAACAGACCAAGCTGGACGTTGGCCCGAGCCAGCGCTTCGCGCTCCAGCCGGTGGTAGTAGTCCAGCTTGCGGGCATCCACTAGCGCCACAAAACTCTCGCCGTTACGGGTGATGATTTTTTCGTGGCCGGCACGGACCTCATCGGTCAGCCGGGTCAGATCGGCGCGGGCCTTGTTGAAGGGCACGATGTCCTGCGAGGTGATGGACACGGGGAGCCTCCATGAATTCATGCATGCAAACATTAATGTATTCGCTGATGTGTGGCAAAACTGCCCAGCGAACTAGACCGCTTCCGGCTGCGGCAACGGGATGCCGGTGACGCCCAGCTGGGCGATCATGGACGCTAGACAACAAAAAACCCCGGTTTCCCGGGGTTTTTTGGACTTCGTTGGTCTTGCCAAGACCTTGAACTGGCAGCCCCGGATGGATTCGAACCACCGAATGCCTGAGTCAGAGTCAGGTGCCTTACCGCTTGGCGACGGGGCTATGGAACGGATTGTAAATCCAAACGCACTTGACGGATGAACACCACCAGCAAGCACGTAGATCCTCGTTCCGTGGGTAGGCGTGGTCGCGCCGCCTGTACCAATGTGCAGGCGCGCTGCCACGACACCCCCACGGGGCGATGGGCTTAGCGCTTGGAGAACTGGGTTGCGCGACGGGCCTTATGCAGACCGACCTTCTTACGCTCGACTTCGCGGGCGTCGCGGGTCATGAAGCCAGCCTTGCGCAGCTCGGACTTCAGGGTTTCGTCGTACTCAACCAGTGCGCGGGCGATGCCGAGGCGGATGGCGCCGGCTTGGCCGGTGGTGCCGCCGCCGGTGGTGGTGACCAGGATGTCGAAGGTCTCGGTGTTCTTGGTCAATTCCAGCGGCTGACGCACGATCATGCGCGCCGTCTCACGACCAAAGAATTCGTCGATCGGACGATCATTGATGGTGATGTTGCCACTGCCCTTGCGCAGAAACACGCGGGCGGTGGAGGACTTGCGGCGGCCGGTGCCGTAGTTTTGGGCCAGGCCCTTGGTGGATGCGTTTGCCATGATCAGAGTTCCAGAACTTGCGGCTGCTGGGCGGCGTGCGGGTGTTCGCTACCGGCGTAAACCTTGAGCTTGCGGTACATGTCGCGGCCCAGCGGGCCCTTCGGCAGCATGCCCTTGACGGCGATTTCGATCACGCGCTCGGGGTGACGCTCCAGCGCCTGCGCAAGATTTTCCGACTTCAGGTTGCCGACGTAGCCGGTGAAGCGGTAGTACATCTTGTCCTGCAATTTTTTGCCGGTCACCACGATCTTGTCGGCATTGATCACGACCAGATAATCGCCGGTATCGACGTGCGGGGTGAATACAGGCTTGTGTTTGCCGCGCAGGCGGTAGGCCAGTGCTGCGGCCAGACGACCAAGGGTCTTGCCCTCGGCATCCACGACGTACCAGTCGCGCTGGACGGTCTCGTTCTTGGCAATGAAAGTCTTCATGGGGAACTCTTCTAGGGGTACCTGGTCGGGCTGGTTCCAGTGCCTGGAACGTCGCCTCGCGTTGGACTTCCGGCACCGAAAATGACAATCCGGGCACGAAAGAAGCGGAATCATAGCTGGCTTTACTGGCCCGTGCAAGCAAGCCCCTCTGTGCCCGCCCTGCCCCGCCACCGCACTTGTAACCGCCTTAAAATGCCCGGATGCACACCCTTCGCCACCTCAGCCCCCTCGACCGCCTGCTGGATTCGGCGCAGAACGCGCTATCCACCGTATTGGGCACGCCGCGTGCCGAGCGCCTTAACCCGGGCAAGGACACCCCAGAGG
>NZ_DAOOUM010000068.1:0-8403 GCF_035369645.1 Thermomonas sp.
AAGCCATCGGCCTACCGATTCCGATGATTCGCCGCGAGAAGTACGTCAGCAACAAGTGAAGGTTGCGTGCGGCTTGGCAGCACCTATTGCGCTGCCGCCAAGCCAAGCGCCAGACGCAGTGCCTCGCCCTTGTCGTGATGCACTTGCAGTACTTCTCCGGCCGGCGTGCGAATGATGATCATCGGGGCATAGCCGCCCCATTCCCTCAGGTGGTGCATCAGCCCAGTGTAGTCTTGCGCATGCTTGGCTTGCATGACAAAAGACGGCAACTCATAGCCCTTGTCGCTTTTGAGGTCATTCGTCCGGAAATAGTCATCCAACGCCTTGCTCGGATCGTTTGCGGCCAGAATGACGTCGGCAATGGCGGCGCTGTCTTGTTTCATAAACGCCACCGGTGCCCAACGCATGCTAATGCCACGGAAGGCGTCACCTTGTAGCCACCTGTACAGATCGGCGCAATACGGGCAATTGGCGTCGAAGATCACATAGACCTTTGCAGGCTGACCCGTCGCTCGTCCAACCGGTATCGCAGGGCTTGCCTCCAACGCCGTCCATGCCGATGCGGGCAGCACCTCCAGATGCAAGGTAATGCCTTGCTGACGTGCCGCCGCGATGGCGGCGACCGTTGCTGGTGCGAATCTACCTTGTTCGACGTTCACCGCAGCCGTGTTCCGTTGCACCGAAAGGCCAGTGCATGCCGACAGCAGGCAGGCCGTCACAAGCAATACCAAACCCACACACCACCGCATTACGTAGATCATTGTTTCACCAACTCCACCCGGCGGTTCTTAGCCTTGCCTTCCGGCGTGGCATTGTCGGCCACCGGCTGGCTTGCACCATAGCCATGGGCGGCAAGGCGCGAACCCGCTATCCCTTGCGCTACCAGCGCCGCCACCACTGCAGCGGCGCGGCCTTCCGACAAGGTTTGGTTATGTGCCGCATCACCGCTGTTATCGGTATGGCCGTTGATGGCTAACTTCAGTGCGTTGTTCTCTTTCAACAATTGCAGCACTTGCGCGATTTGCGGTTGTGAGTCAGCCAATATCTCGGTCTTGTCGGTGGCAAAGTTGACCTGCAAGGCGACCTTGCCGGCACTGTCCAATTGCTGCTTTAGCTCGCTGGCCGGCAACAAGCTGGCGGTTTTCTGGAAACTTTTTTCCTTCACCACCGTCCACCATGCTTCGGCGGTATTGGCCACAAAATAAATCCAGAGATTGCCGTCCTCACGATGCACCACATAGGTGGTGACGGGTTCGTTATAGGGGTCACCAAATGCCGGCAACCCCAACACATCACTCCCCCAAGACTTGATGGTGTCGTAAGGAATCTTGCCTTGAAAGACTTCTTTACCGCCCAACTCCGCCACCATGGCTTCCACGTTGCGGCGCACTTCCAGCTGTGAAAACTGCTTACCTTCCGTGGCCGTCATGCTGGTGCCGTACAACTTACCTTCAACCCAAACCGGCTTGTTGCCCACCCAAAACGGAAACCGCGCAAAGTCCAGCGTTTGATGCGCACGCCCATCATTGCTGTAGCCCTGCGGCAAGCTGATATACGGAAAATCACCCAGCGCCACGTGACTGAGCGGGACTTGGTTGATATCAAACTCGTGGGCCGCAGGCTGCGCCGGCTCCACATTCTTGGCTGCTGTTTGTGCAAGCTCGGCAGCATGGTTGGCCATATTGGCCACGTCCGTTTTCCCCTTGCACGCCGATAAGGACGCGGCAACACACATGCTTAAAAAAAGACCCGCTGCGTAGTTCATCGATAACTTCCTGTCCTGAAATGCGTTAAGAATCTTTGCAATTGAATGCCTATTACCCAGCATCATGCTGCTGGTGCTGGTACTGGTGCCACGCCGCTGCGCCGCTTGACCCACGGATCGGCAGTGGTCCCTAGGTCTGCTACCGCGATACGTGCGGCATCGGACTCCAGCAAACCGGTCATGCGGTAATAGCGTTGCCCGCGCAGCAGCTCAAACCCCAAGGTTGGCGTGCCCATCAGATCCCCGGCCTGTCGGGCGAGGCGGGTATTGCGCTCCACTTGGGCCACACGCGCCGCCGATGGCGCAGCACTGGGCTGGTAACCGCCTTTGTTGGCCTTGCTATCGAAATTTTGTTCATTGGTGGTCAACGCCGCCACCGGATCGGTGGCATCCAACATTGCCGCCGCCACCCGCGCGCTGGATGCATCCATATACGCCACCGGCACCCAATGGATGCGCACCTGCTGCAAATACGGACGCAATACCTGCCACTGTTTGGCGCACACGGGGCAGTGCGGATCGAAATACACCACCATGCGCTTGCTGGCATCCACAGGCCCGGTGTCGATACCGGGCAGTGCCATGGCCCGGTTCCAAAACGCCTGCATGGCCGCCCAATCCACCTGTTCTGCAGGCGTTTTGCTGGCCGCAACCGCCACCGGACTGGGTGGCCGTGGTGCGGCCTTGGAGCAGGCCCCCAAGGCCAACAACAACATGGCTAACCCAATATATTGAAACAACAAACGCATCACGCAGTCTCCTTGCTGCAATATTGCACACACACTTACTGGGTAAAGGCTTCCAAAGGTATCGCGGCGGCGGGAAGGTTTGGTACGTCCGTCTTGACCGGTGCCGCATCCTTCCCGGACGAGAGATAGGCCTCGGTGCGCACCTCGATGCTGGGCATCAGCGCGCAAGCGGCAGCACGTTTCGCACAGGAGGTATTGAAGCCAAGCAGGTTGGCCTGCATCCAGCTCTTGAATAGGGGATACGCTGCTTTCAATGCCGCTTGGTCGCGTACTACCAGCACGACATGCGGCTCGGCGCCATCCTTTTTTGCCGCTCGCTGATAGTCCGCAACTGAGTTAAACCTGACTGTGCCTTGAACAGACACCAGATCCAGAACGTCATCCACCACTGCAACTAATTCCAAGCGGCCAGCGGCGTCGGAAATGGCAACCGACTGGAGATTTGCCTCTTGGTACTTAAAGCCCCAATTGATGACTTGTCCATCCATGGTGGTCAGCATCCTGGAAGCCGCCTCAAAGCCGTGCAGGATGCGACTCGACAGTAGTAAGTCGGGATAGTTGACCAGCTGCACTGTGGCATCTTGCGTCGCACTTCCAACCAGTTGTTTCAGTGCATCTTCATCCGGTGCATCGCCGGGACCAACCGATTTCACCTGAATGGTCGTAGGCTGTTGGGCAATTGTTGCCTGTGGCGCTGACTGAACTGCAGGCGATGCGATGGATGTTTGCGTTTCACCACGCATATTACCTTCCGCACAAGCGACAAGCGCAATTGCGATCCACGCTGAGATTTGCACTGTAATTAGCTTCATCGTCTCAAAGGGCAGTTACACAGTTCAATTTACAGACTCCAGCTCTACCGCTAATAAACAGCCTGGAAAACAAAAAGCAATAGATTCATTAAGTTCTCAGCCATTTCCAGAATCAATAACCATTTGATGCGATTCGCACCCCATCAGAGACCTCGGCAGAGTCAGCCACTTATTTGTTCTTTGGGCCGAATGCCACGCGACGAAGGCACTCGCTGCCGTCCATTTTCTCCATTTCGAAGTAAATAATCGCTCGCTCTTTTGCAAGCGACCAAGTTGTTGAAACGATCTTGTCATGCGGCGACGATGGCAGCGGCATACCGATATCAGGATAGTGCTGCTTGACTTCATCGAATGGGATGCAACGGCCATCAAAATATAAACTAAACACAATCAAATCTGACCGTTGAGATTTTACTGCGACTGATAGGCCGCTATTGGATACATCGATGCCATCTTGCAACGAAACTCCGCGCCCAATCCAATTCACGCGATATCGCGTCCCGGTTGTTTTATCTACTCTCATCTCGAAAGTCGATTTTATTTTCTCAAGACCGTCTGGAATTAAGTTATACTGCTGGTTGACCAGGGTCCACCATGTGATATCCCGTTGAGCCTCATTAGGCTTATCCTTGGCCACGGTGCACCCCCCTAAAGCGATCACTGCAGCAACCATCACTTTCATACTTGAGTTAATCACCCTGCCTCCTTTCGACCATTAAGGCGACGGAAAATTTCGATCATACCACCCCCCGTAATACTCCCCATACGTTACACCTCCCCCGCTTGCTATTTCGTGGTCCTTGTAGCGCTCACCAATTGCTTGTCTTGCCGCATTCCTGTTCCCGTCAACCAGCATCGTGTCATATGTTGAATTGTAATACCCCAAATTGTCCTGATTGCAATTCACTCCGAATTGCGGGCCGCCGTGGGCAATAATGTCACGCTGAAGCTCGATCGCAACAAGTGTCGCCTCCCCCTCGTCAGCCAAAACACCAGAAAGATATGCGTCTTTAGATGAATAATTCGGAGTATATGCATATCGCGCATGGCCAACTTCGTGCGCAAGCGTTGAAAGGACTGCGTTTGTTTTCCCTTGGTAACCCCCATCAATCACAATAATTTTATCTGGCGCACGTTTAGCCTTGCTTCCACCATCAACAGGCCCATAAACAAATTGCCAGCCATCCGCCAAAAGCTCCAGAACATACTGGGTAAACGTTGGTGACATCATGATCACCGCATCAACATCGGCACCCAACCCTGTTTCAACAACAGGCGCACCTTCCGTATCACCAGTAGTCACCCTGCAATGATTCGCACGCTCAAACTGCGCAATCGTGTCTTCGGCACTTTCGCCTTCTGACACCAAAAGACAGACATGCGGGCAGGGTGGCAAATCGCCTTGGGTTCCGGGAAATAAAAACGGATTAGACACCGGCGTTGCTGCCGGGCTGCCATAGCGCGGTAAGTTTTGCGCCGGGCTTGCGCGCCAAGACAATGCGGCTATCGCCATGAATGCGAAAATCAGGCTGACCCGAATCAACCCAGCAATCCTGCTGTTTTTCATTCCATCTCCCCAATACGGTCGTTCAAGTTCACGTGCACACATGGTCTGGCGGGTCGCCCCCGCCGGGTGGGTCATTCCCACCGGAGCCAGTACCGCCACCCGGACCAGTACCCCCTCCGGAACCCCCCGACGTTCCCCCTGCCACCGCAGTGCCCAAGGTGCTGCTTTCGCTTTGATAAATCGGCGATTGCATGCGCACGATGGCGTAGGACTCGATTTTCAAACGTCCGGTCAATGCCGAAAGTGGCGAAGATTCCAACGCGCCGGCTTTGAGGTAACTCGATTTTCCGCCCAGTACCCAGCCCACAAACGGCACCACCAGCGGGGCCGCGTATTCGACTTTTACTTTCAGCACATTGGCGTCTTGCACGTTGACGCCACTGCTGCCGGTGGCATGGCTGCGATACGCCAAGCTGTCGTTGGGTAGCGCGTACTGCCCGTTGTATTGGCGCTCTTTGAATTCGTTCCACGCCACTTTGGTGGGATTGATCACGGTGATCGTGCCGTGCAATGCCAAATCCACGCGCGCTTTGACGTAGGCCGCTTCGACTTCGGTCATGCCCGTTTTGTGCGCGTACAGCGGCAACATGCCTTTGGCGAAGGCGGCCTGCATGTCGGACTTGTGCAAACCGCTGACCGCGCCGGCGCGTGCGGTCATCAAGGCGGCGTAATCCAAGGTGGATTTGATGCGGTACAACAGCACCATCTGGATCGTCATCAAGATCAGAAAAAACACCACCGGCGCGGCAATCAGCAATTCCACCATCGCTTGCCCGCGCGTCGTGTTTCGTCCATGCACCATGGGCACGCCGTGTCGTGTTGTCATGTCCTTGCTCCATTGGCCGCTGTGTCTTGCGCACACCGCCACTGCCAGCGTTCGCCCCGCTGTGGGCGCAGATGCGCCAATGCTCCGGTATGAAACTCCACCGCCACCGCCGCCTGCACGCAAGCCGACACTCGCCATGGCCGCAGGTGCTCACGCAGCCCCACCACTGCCCCATTACGGTCCAGATACACCACGTCCAGCGCATAGCGCATGCCGAAGGTGTGCACGCTGGCGCAGGGGGTGATCCACATTGCTTGCGAGCCATCCTTGGCCAGCGCTGGGCGCGCCAAAAGCCCGCGCATGCGCGACCACCAGCGATCAGCAGCCCAAACCTGTGGGATCGGGTGGCCGTGTTCGCGCTCGATCCAGCCCGGCCTCACAAGATGCCCTCTTGCAGCATCTTCAAATAGATGAAGTAACCGATGAACAAGAAGATCAGCGGAAAGAAAAACATCACCAGCGGCAGCATCATTTTTACTGGGGCTTCCAGCGCCAATTTTTCTGCGCGCAAAAAGCGCTCCTCGCGGCGCTGGTTGGCTTGTGCGCGCAAGGTGTCGCTGAGGTTGGCACCCACCTTGTCGGCTTGGATCGCCACTCTGGATAAGTGGTGTGTTATGGGCAAATGGGGGCGCCCCAAAATCAGGGAGGACGTCGAAACCGCAGGCACGCGATGGCGTGCCGCCCGGCAGTCGATCTGCACAGGCACCGTTGCGGCGCATCGAACATGGGGCAGCCAGCGAGGGCTTCCCTGCGTGCAGACCACACGCAGGGATATTCGGTTTATCGTTTGACCAATTCCACGCGGCGGTTCTTCGCCTTGCCTTCGTCCGTGCCATTGTCGGCCACCGGCTGCATTGCGCCAAAACCTGCTGCACTCAAGCGGCTGGCCTCTATGCCCTTGCCGGTCAGCAAGGCAACGACGGCCTTGGCACGGCCTTCGGAGAGCTGCTGGTTGTGCGCAGCGTCACCAGTGTTGTCGGTATGGCCGTTAACGGCGAGCTTGAGCGAAGGATCATCCTTCAGCAGTGCGGCGACCTGCTCGATCTGTGGCAGCGAGTCCGGCAGGATGTCGGTCTTGTCGGTGGCGAAGTTCACCTGTAAGGCCACCTTGCCGGTGGCGTCGATTTGCTTTTTCAGTTCAGAAGCCGGCAGCAGACCGGCGGTTTGCGCCATACCTTTGCGTTCCACGATCACCCATTGGCCACTCAGGCATCCCTGCCGAAGCTGCATCCAAACGGTATTGCCGGCATGTTGACCGCGATAGATCAGCATGCGCTCGCTTTTGTCGCTGCCGATTACGTCCTCATAGGCCTTGGCATCTCGTTCCGGAAGCTGATCGACGGGCACCTTGCCTTCGAAGACTTTCACACCAGCGTTATGCGCCATCCAGTTTTCCAGATTGCGGCGGGTGTCGTACAGCGAGTATTTCCGACCGGTCTTGCTGCGTACCGGCCACGCCACATCAAAATCCTGCGCCAGCAAACGGCCTTCCACCCACTGAAATTGCTGACCATCCCAGAATGGGAAGCGATCGAAATCGCGTTTCACCGGCGCATTTCTGTTGTCGTAATCCTTCGGCAGCGACAGGTAGGGAAAGCTGTCGCCCGCGATGAAACTAGGCTGAAACGCTTGCTGGCCCAGCACCACCAGTTGCGCACTGGTGTCCTGGGTACTCATCTGCACCCAAACCTCGCGGTCGGCGGTTCGGATGACATGCACTGAAACATGCCCCGCATCCATCCCAATGACTGCATTGCTATGTGCACCGCGGATTTCATCCGACCACGGCTTGTCGTCGTAAAGACCGTCCGGCAGTTCTCCATCGAACACCGTCTTGGCGCCGGCCTGCGCCAAGGCGGCTTCCATGTTGCGGCGGAACTCGAGCTCCGAATACTGCTTGTCCTTGGTCTCCGGGTTGCTGCTGTCGGTGCGGATCAAGGCGCTCCATATCTCACCTTCCACCCAATGCACGCCTCGACCCAGCCAGAACGGGAAGCGGGCAAAGGTCTGCATCACCGGCGTGTTGACGGGGGCATAGCCATGCGGCAGGACGATGAAGGGCACTGCACCCAAGGCTGCCTGGCTGAGCGGCACCGACTGCGGATCGAACGGCTGCACCGCAACGCCATCGCCCGCCTCGGCGGGCGTGCTTTCCGCGAAGGCCGGTTGCGCCGTGTCCGGGGATGGTTGCGTGGAAGAGGTGACGATGCCTGCCGCTTCATGTTTCTTGTTGCAGCCAGCCAGCAAAAAAGCCGCGATCGTTGCGGCCAACAGGGTCTTGCTCATTGACATCGGCGATGTTCCTGAACATTCGGGGGAGCGCGGATTCTAATGTCAACAATCTGCGTGGCATGGAACGCGAACCAGCAATCCGGGCAGGATGTCAAGGTCGCTTGACATGCTTTCCAAACCCTTGCATCCTGATGTCAAGCAACCTTGACAAGGCATACCCCATGAGATGCGCAAAGAATCCAAAGTCCGCAGGTGTCGCTTTTTTTGGTGCAGGACTTGCTTATTTGATTGCTGCTGTGTTGGCACAGCAAGTCGCGTTCACAGGTGTTGGCTTGGCGATGTTGGGCATCGGCATTGCATTCTTGGCCAAGTCGCGTAAAGGCGACGCACTATGACACTACACCGCTGGATGTGGGGTTTTGTGCTGATAGGACTGGGCAGTTTGGCGCTGG
>NZ_DAOOUM010000069.1:0-8391 GCF_035369645.1 Thermomonas sp.
GCCGACACCATCGTGGTCAACATTGGCGACATGTTGCAACGCCTGACCAATCATGTGTATCCATCCACCACCCATCGCGTGGTCAATCCGCCGGGTGAAAAAGCACGCCAGCCGCGCTATTCCACGCCGTTCTTCCTGCACCCCAATCCGGACTTCCTGATCGACGTGCTGCCGTCCTGCATCACGCCGGACAACCCCAGCCGCTACCCCGAGCCGATCACCGCACAAGGCTATCTGGAAGAGCGTCTGCGCGAGATCAAGTTGAAGTGATTTGCGCTGTGATCATGTATGGACACTTGCTCACGTCATCCAAAAAAACACCGCCGCCATACGTTCATCCGCCAATACGTTGCCGCAATATGCAGTGGCGCTGTGGATGACGGCAGCGCTGTACAGCAGCAGACGATTGAACTTATTGGGAATGCGCAGATCTTCCACAAATGAATTTGGTGGTACAAACCGCGTGCCCAAGGCATCCACCAAGTTGTTGTGTGGTTTGCTGACGATGTTGCCGCCCAATTGACCATTGGGCATGCGCTGGCGGAAAAAGCTGGTGCCGCATTGTGAAGGCGCATCCGGGGTGAGGTAGAGCACCGCAGCGTAACGGCACAATGCCAGTGAATCCGTATGCGGGCGGGCACCGGCTTCCTTTTCACCCACCACCTGCACGCAATTGTGGTTGAGGGTCTTACCTTCGGGCGTTTGCTGTACCCAAAGTTTTTTTGCGCCAGTGGCTTGCATTACACGCGCTTCGATGTGTGCAATTTCATCCGGCTCCAGGGCCGGAATCGCACGTCGGCCCGGCCAGCTTTCGCCCGTATGCGGAAACCCCAGCGCCCAATCCTGCTTGTTCAAACAGCGCGTACGCACGGCGTGGGCATTGGGTAAAACATCATCAAAGACCCAGTAATCACGGCCTTCGGTGGGTTTGCGGTAGGGCAGCATCCGCAGCATCGGTGTGGGCGGGAATCGGCTATTCATCGCGCCACTATACGAGTCTATGTGCGGGGTTGTTAAACTTCGCTGATAAACAAAACAGGAGCTGTGCATGCGCCGCAAAATCGTTGCCGGAAATTGGAAGCTGCAAGGCAGCCGTGATTTTGCCGCAGCACTAGTCGCTGCGATTAAGGCAGAGGCACCCGCAAGGGTCGATCTGATCGTGTTGCCACCGTACCCGTATTTGGGCGATGTCTTGGCGCATTGCGCAGGCTCGGAGATTGCGGTGGGTGCGCAGGATGTCAGCGCGCATGCCAAGGGCGCATATACCGGTGAAGTGGCAGCTGCCATGCTGGCCGATGTGGGCGCGCGCTACACCTTGGTGGGGCATTCCGAGCGCCGGCAATACCACGCGGAAAGCAGTGCACTGGTGGCGCAGAAGTTTCAGGCAGCGCAAGCGGCCGGTATCACCCCCATTTTGTGTGTGGGGGAGCGTTTGGAAGAACGTGAAGCCGACCAAACCGAGGCTGTCATCGCCAGCCAGTTACAGCCAGTGCTGGACTTGGTGGGCGTGGCCGCCTTTGCCAATGCCATCGTGGCGTATGAGCCGGTTTGGGCGATTGGAACCGGCCGTACCGCCAGCCCGGAACAAGCGCAGGCGGTGCATGCTTTCATCCGTAGCCAAATCGCCACGCAGGATGCTAAAATCGCCGGCTTGCTGCCTGTACTGTATGGCGGCAGTGTGAAGCCCGACAATGCGGCCAGCCTGTTTGCGCAGGCCGACGTGGATGGCGGGTTGATCGGCGGCGCTGCCTTAGTGGCCGCAGATTTCTTGGCCATTGCAGCTGCATTGGCCTGACCGAACCTCAGAGACAAGCCCGATGCTGTTGCAACTCATCCAAATCCTGTATGTGCTGGTGTCGATTGGCATCATCGCGTTTGTGCTGCTGCAACAGGGCTCTGGTGCCCAAGCCGGTTCCGGCTTTGGCGGCGGCGCCTCGGCCACTGTGTTTGGCGCGCGTGGCGCATCCAACTTCCTCAGCAAGTCCACCAAGTGGCTGGCCATCGTGTTTTTTGTCACCAGCATGGGCATGGCGATGTATGCCAGCAAGCAGGCGACAGGCAAAGGCCCGGCCAAAGTGGATCTGGGCGTGATGGCACAGCAGGCAGCCAAACCGGCGGCCAGCCTCCCCACCGCACCTGCACAAAACGCTCCAGCCATCCCGATGGCAGCACCCACGGCGGCACAGCCGGCCCCCGCAGCCACACCCACGGCGGCCCCAGCCACCGCGCAGCCGGCCACTGAAAAACCAACACAGCCTGCACCCGCACCCAGCAAATGACGGGGCATCGCGACACGTTTTAAACTTGCAGTAACCGGCCAAACGGCCGCAGCATTGCCCAGGTGGCGGAATTGGTAGACGCACTACCTTGAGGTGGTAGCGATTTAGGTCGTAGGGGTTCGAGTCCCCTCTTGGGCACCAATAAGCGGTTTCAGACAGTCCCATACAGTCCAGAAAACCCTACGAAACCCGCCTACATGGCGGGTTTTTCGTTTCATGCCGTTCGAGGCAGGGCCATTGAAGTCGACCAAGTTGGGGGCACGATTGGGGGCACGGATCTAAGGCGGGTGATTCAACACGATTAGGCGGTCTCGCCCTGGATGGCTTGCGCGGGTAGGATGTGGGCAACGCTGCTTGTGATGAATGGGGTTTGCCGATGTTTGCGCGATTGTCTCGTAGCTGGAGCCTGATCAAGGCCAGTGCTGGTGTGTTGCGACAGGACAAGGAGTTGCTAGTGTTTCCCTTGTTGTCGGCAGTTTGTACGCTGGTGGTTGCGGCTGCATTTGTGCTGCCGGCGCTGGGGTTGGGCGTTTTGGATGGGGTGCGGGGCGGAGGCGCTTCGCTGGCGATGTATGTGCTGGGGTTCTTGTTTTACTTGGTGCAGTACTTCGTCATTTTTTTCTTCAACTCGGCGTTGGTGGGTGCAGCGTTGATCCGGCTTGAAGGGGGTTCCCCCAGTCTGCGTGATGGGTTGCAAATTGCACGCAGCAAGGCGCTTCCAATCCTGGGTTATGCCGCGATTGCCGCGACCGTGGGTTTGCTGCTGCGCTCACTACAGGAGCGCGCCGGCTGGCTGGGCCGTCTTGCGGTGGGCTTCCTTGGGGTGGCATGGACTGTGGCCAGCTTCCTCGTGGTGCCGGTATTGGTCAGCCGTGATGTAGGCCCGATCGATGCCATCAAGGAAAGCGCCTTGCTGCTCAAGAAAACCTGGGGCGAGAACTTGATCGGGCAGGGGGGTGTTGGGCTGGTGTTTGGTTTGATTTTTGTGGTGATGTCGGTACTGGCAGTACTGCTGATAATTGTGGCAGCAACCAGTGGTAGTGCGGTGCTGATTGGCGTGGCCATTGCCATTGTGGTGATGGCGTTTTTGCTTGCGGCGCTGATCCACGCAGCACTGGCGGGCATCTATTCCGCAGCACTGTATCGCTATGCGGTTGGGCAAGAGGCGTCCACCGGGTTTGATGGGCCACTGTTGGCGCGGGCGTTTGCCATCAAATAATCGAGTTTTGTTGCATATTCTAGCGTTGACATGCTCAAATCCTCAGTATCGTTCTGATATTGGAAATGTCACATGCAGGATCTCAATGACCTGTATTACTTCGCTGCGGTCGTCGATCACGGCGGGTTTGCGGCTGCCGAGCGGGCATTGGGAATACCCAAATCACGATTGAGCCGGCGCATCAGCGCGTTGGAGACCGAGTTGGGGGTGCGCTTGCTGCAACGCTCCACACGGCGGTTTGCGGTGACCGATGTGGGCACCAGCGTGCATCGCCATGCACAGTCGATGCTGGCCGAGGCGCAGGCTGCGCGCGAGGTGGTGGACCAACTCAGCGCCGAGCCGCGCGGCACTGTGCGGGTCAGCGTGCCGGTGTCGATGGCGCAGCAGCAATTCCCCAAATTATTGCCAGATTTCATGGCCCTGTACCCCAAGGTGCGGGTGCAGTTGACGGTCAGCAATCGACGCGTTGATGTGATCAATGAGGGCGTGGATATCGCCATTCGGGTACGCAGCAAATTGGATGACGATGGCAGCTTGGTGATGCGCAGCTTCGGGCAAATTCAAGAGTTGCTGGTGGCCAGCCCACAGTACCTGCAACGCGCGGGGCGGCCACAGACACCCGAACAATTGGCCGAGCATGTCACCCTCAGCGTCAGCGAGGATGATGCGCGCCAACGCTGGGAGCTGCATGGCCCGGATGGCGAAGTGCGGCGGATCGACTTGCAGCCACGGATTACCGGGTTTGATTTTCCGATGATGTTGGCGATGGCTTGCGACGGAATTGGCATCACCTTGTTGCCAGAAACGGTGTGTGCCGAAGCGGTGCGCCGTGGCGAGTTGGAAGTAGTGCTGCCGCAATGGCGCTTGCCGCAAGGTATTGCGCATGCAGTGTTTGCTTCGCGGCGCGGCATGCTGCCGGCGGTACGGGTGTTTATTGATTTTTTGGCCGAAAAACTACCCACGATGTTGGATGCCGCAAGGCTGGAATGCAGTGATCCCGAATGCCTGCGGCGCAAGGCGCAGCGCGGCAAACGCGCGTTGAATGCGTGATGCTCGCAGCCTGATGCTTACAGTCTAGGTTGCTACGATTATGTAGTGCCAACACGGCCAAGCATGCGACAATGGACGCGCTAAATCGGAGAGATGGCCGAGCGGTTTAAGGCACCGGTCTTGAAAACCGGCGAAGGGTTAAACCTTCCGTGGGTTCGAATCCCACTCTCTCCGCCACTTCTCTAGCTTTTTCAACGGTTTCAGCGATGCCCGCTGATCGTTTCTACCAAAATACCGACCAAAGGCGCAGCCGCTTGGCTGCGCCTTTGGCGTATCTGGGGGCTGTGCCGTGCGGGGCGCGTTACCATCCTGTGCAGCGAAACTCCTCTGGTTGGATGCCCCGACCGCCGCTTTTGGACAACGAATTCCCGCATGCCCATCAAGAAATCCGATCTCTATTCCTCCCTCTGGGCCTCCTGCGATGCGCTACGCGGGGGCATGGAGCCGTCCGAGTACAAGGACTACGTGCTGTTCATGCTGTTCATCAAGTACGTCAGCGACAAATACGCTGGCGACGACCTCGCGCCACTGGTGATCCCGCGCGGGGCCAGCTTCGCGGACATGCAGGCGCTGAAGGGCAAGCCCGACATCGGCGACCGCATCAACACCCAGATCATCCAGCCGCTGATCGAGGCCAACCGCAGCAGCCTCTCGCACAGCGACTTCCCTGACTTCAACGACCCCAAGAAGCTGGGCGAAGGCAAGGAACGCCAGGACAAGCTGACCCATCTCGTCGCCATCTTCGAAAACCCGGCGCTGGATTTTTCCGACAACCGCGCCGAGCACGACGACATCCTTGGCGATGCCTACGAATACCTGATGCGCCACTTCGCTCAGGATTCGGGCAAGAGCAAGGGCCAGTTCTACACCCCGGCCGAAGTCAGCCGCACCATCGCGCAGTTGATCGGCATTGGCCCGCACAACACCAACCGCCAGACCACTGCCTATGACCCCACTTGCGGGTCAGGCTCGCTGCTGCTGAAGGTGGCCGCCGAAGCCGTCAACAAGATCACCCTGTACGGGCAGGAAATCTCGGCCACCACCGCCGGCCTTGCCCGCATGAACATGATCCTGCACGACTTCCCGGATGCCTCGGTGCAGTCGGGCAACACCTTGGCCGACCCCAAGTTCAAGGATGGCGACACGCTGCGCACCTTCGACTACGTGGTCGCCAATCCGCCATTTTCGGACAAGGCTTGGAGCAGCGGCCTCACCCCCGATGCCGACCCCTTCCAGCGTTTCGCTTGGGGCGTGCCACCGGCCAAGCAGGGCGATTACGCCTACCTGCTGCACATCCTGCGCAGCCTGAAAGCCAGCGGCAAGGGCGCCTGCATTCTGCCGCACGGCGTGTTGTTCCGTGGCAATGCCGAGGCCGCTATCCGCCGGCAACTGGTGGCCAGCGGTGTGCTGGCCGGCATCGTCGGCCTGCCCGCCAACCTGTTCTACGGCACCGGTATTCCCGCCTGCATCCTGGTGTTGGACAAGCACAACGCCAGCGCCCGCCGTGGCATCTTCATGATTGATGCCAGCAAGGGTTTTTTGAAGGACGGCAACAAGAACCGCCTGCGCGAGCAGGACATCCACCAAATCGTCGATACCTTCCGCAAGGCGCAGGACGTGCCCGGCTATGCGCGCATGGTCGGCTTCGACGAAATCCGCGGCACGAAGAACGACTACAACCTCAACCTGCCGCGCTACATCGACGCCAGCGCCGCCGAAGACCTGCAAGACATCGAAGGCCACCTGCTTGGCGGCATCCCGCAGCGTGACGTGGACGCACTGCAAGCGTACTGGGCGAAGATGCCCGCGCTGCGTGCCGCCCTGTTCGAAAGCGCCGGCCGCGCTGGCTACCTGCAACTGAAACTGCCACAGATCGAGGTGAAGCCGGCCATCCTGCAACACCCCGAGTTCAAGGCCCTCCAGACCACGGTGACGCAACTGCATGCCGAATGGGAAACGGCCATGCGCGCCACGCTCACCGGCTTTGATGCCGGTGGCCACCCCAAGCAGTTCATCCATGACGTGTCGGAAAGTCTGCTGGGCGCCTACGCCAAGGCTCCGCTGCTGGATGCCTACGCCATCTATCAGCACCTGATGGACTACTGGGCGCAAACCCTGCAGGACGATGCCTACCTGCTCGCCGCCGACGGCTGGAAGGCGGTGCCCACGGTGGCCACCGACAAGAAGGGCAAGGCCAAGGGCTGGAGCTGCGATCTGATCCCCAAGACGTTGATCGTGGCGCGCTACTTCACTGCCGAACAACATGCCATCGACACCGCCAGCGCCGCACTGGATACCGCCTGCAGCGCGCTGGAAGCGCTGGAGGAAGAACACGGTGGCGATGAGGGCGCGTTTTCCGGGTTCGACAAGGTCAACGCCGCCGCCGTGAAAGACCGCATCCGCGAAATCGGCAAGGACCGCGACGCCGCCGACGAGTTGGCCATCCTGAAACAATGGCTATCCCTGGCCGAGCAAATCACCGCACTGAAAAAGACGCTGAAAGCGCAGGAAACCGAACTCGACGGCAAAGCCTTCGCCCACTACGCCAAGCTCACGGTGGATGACATCCAAACGCTGGTAGTGGACGACAAATGGCTTGCCACGCTGTCCGCTGCCGTGCACGGCGAAGTGGAGCGCGTCTCACAGGCGCTGACCCGGCGAGTGAAGGAACTGGCCGAACGCTACGCCACACCGCTGCCGCAACTGGCCGAAGAAGTCGCCGCCTTGTCCGAGAAAGTGGCCGCACACCTACGCCGCATGGGCTTTGCCGCATGAAGCCCGCAACCGCCGATGCACTGGCCCCACTGGTCGGGCAAATTGCGCAGATCATCGAACAGGCGCGTGGCCATGTGCGGCAAAGCGTCAACAGCGCCATGGTGGCCAGTTACTGGGAGATCGGCCGCCTGATCGTGGAGCATGAGCAGCAGGGGCAGGCGCGCGCCGCCTACGGCCAACGGCAACTGGCCGAGCTTTCGGCGCGGCTTGCCGCCCTGTTTGGCAAAGGGTTCGACATCAGCAACTTGCGCAACATGCGTCGCTTCCATCTGGCCTTTCCGATTCGAGAGACGGTGTCTCTCGAATTGAGCTGGAGCCATTACAACGCGCTGGCGCGGGTGGGAAACTCCTCCGCCCGCGAGTGGTACAAGCGTGAGGCCATCACCCAAAGCTGGAGCGTGCGCGCGCTGGAGCGGCAAATCGGCGTGCTGTATTACGAGCGCCTGCTCAGCAGCCAGGACAAAGCCTTGGTCGAGGCCGAGGCCGGGGAAAAAACCCAGCCGCTGGCCGACACCGCCAAGGACTTCCTGCGCGACCCGTACATTCTGGATTTCCTCAACCTGCAAGACAAAACGTATCGGGAAAGCACGCTGGAGCAAGGCATCATCGCCAACCTGCAACAGTTCCTGCTGGAGCTGGGCAAGGGCTTTGCCTTCGTCGAGCGCCAGCAGCGCATCCGCTTCGAGGACGAGGATTTCTATCTCGACCTGGTGTTCTACAACTTCAAGCTCAAATGCTTTCTGCTGGTGGATCTGAAACTCGGCAAGCTCAACCATCAGGACGTGGGGCAGATGGACACCTATGTGCGCCTGTACGACGAGCGCATCCGCGGCGCGGACGACGGCCCCACCATCGGCCTGTTGCTGTGCAGCGAGAAAAGCGAAGCCGTGGCGAGGTATTCGGTGCTCGCCGACCAGCAGCAATTGTTCGCCGCCAAGTACCTGCCCTACCTGCCCAGCGAGGAAGAACTCAAGCGCGAGCTGCAACGCGAGCGCGAGCGGGCGCTGGTGCGGATGGCGCAGCAGCAGGAGTTGGGGGAATGAAGGCGGGGTACAAGCAGACCGAGGT
>NZ_DAOOUM010000070.1:0-8134 GCF_035369645.1 Thermomonas sp.
GGTTGCAGCCTTCGGAAATTTTCAGATAGGCAAAGTGATGCGGGGTCAGCTTCAAGCCGTAATCGGGTAGCAAATCCAGAAACGGGTCGTGCTTGGGCGGCAGCGCGGTGTGCACCGCTTCCATCACACTTTGGTAGTCCTGCGGGCCGCTGATCGACAACACGCCCGGATGCGCCTCGCGGATCAATTCAGCACGCTTGCCCAGGCAACCGGTGACGATGACCTTGCCGTTTTCGGCCAGCGCCTCGCCGATGGTGTCCAGCGATTCGGCCACCGCGCTGTCGATGAAGCCGCAGGTGTTGACCACCACCACGTCGGCATCGTTGTAGGTTTGCACCAAGTCGTAGCCTTCCACCTTGAGCTGGGTGAGGATGCGCTCGGAATCCACCAAGGCTTTGGGGCAGCCGAGGCTGACGAAACCAACTTTGGGCTGCTGCAAGGACATGGCGCGACTACTGAAAAAGGTGCGAAATTATACGCGGTGCGGGGGTGTTGCCTGCATGATGCCCCTCGAAATATAACACTTTGTGTTATATAATTAGCAGCGGAACCCACATGAAGATTTACAAAAATGCGTGGTTCGAACGGTTTGCCCGCAAACAGCGCATCGCCGATCAAACGCTTTGGGATGCAATCGACCGTGCCGAGCACGGCTTGGTGGATGCCGATTTGGGGGGGGTGTCATCAAGCAGCGCGTGGCGCGTGAGGGCCAAGGGAAGTCCGGCGGCTTCCGCACCATCGTCTTGTATCGCACTTCGCATCGCGCCTTCTTTGTCTATGGCTTCGCCAAAAATGCACTAGCCAACATTGATGCAACTGAAATTGCAATGTTCAAACAAGCGGCGCATCACGTGCTTGGGTTGTCAGAGGCGCAACTGGCCAAGTTGATCGTCAACAGTCAATTTATGGAGGTCATTGAACATGACGAAAAAGTATCGAAGTGAAGCCTTGGCAGCCATCCACGAAACAATGGAGGCACTGCACGACGTGGGTGCCGTCAATAAGCAGACCATGCGTGAGTTTGACGAGGCCTGCCTTACCCCCGTGCACCCCATGCAGCCGGAGCAGATTCGCGCCCTGCGTGAGCGCGAGCACCTATCGCAACCCGTGTTCGCACGCTATATGAATGTCAGTAAAAATCTTGTGTCCGATTGGGAGCGTGGGGTCAAAAAGCCGGGAGGCCCTGCGTTGCGGTTGCTTTCGGTGGTCGAAAAAAGCGGTATCCAAGCGTTGATTTGAAACGCTTGCTAATGACGGTTTGTTGCGCGGCGCGGCTGAATGCACCCGCCATCATCCGTATGACTGGAGAACCCCATGGGCGATTGGCAAACCCTCTACACCCCCTGCGGTGCCGTGCAGGCATGGTTGGCCAAACCCGATGGCAAGCCACGCGGCGCGGTGGTGGTGGCGCACGAGATTTTCGGCTTGCTGCCGCACTACCAGCGCGTCTGTGAACGACTGGCGCGGGCCGGATTCATCGCCATGGCACCGGCGTATTTTGATTTGATCGCACCCGGCCTAGTCTTACCCACCGATCACGCCGGTGCCGACCGTGGCCGCGAGGTGGTCAATCAATTGGGTTTGGATTGCGGGGTGGATGTCACCGAGGCCGCCGCCAACTGGCTGGCCGAAACGGGGCACCGCGTGGGGGTGGTGGGCTTCAGCTGGGGCGGCACTGTGGCGCTGCTGGCCAATACCCGGCTGGGCCTGCCAGCGGTGAGTTATTACGCCACCCGCAACCCGCCGTTTTTGGATGAACCAGCCACTGCGCCGTTGCTGTTTCACTTTGGTGCGCTGGATGTGCCGATCCCGCCCGCTGTCATCGACTTGCATCGGCAAAAACACCCGCAGGCGCAGGTGTTTGTTTACGCCGATGCCGACCACGCCTTCAACCGTGACCCCGACCCGCCCTATCACGCCGATGCTGCGGCGCTGGCGTGGAGGCGTACACTGGACTTCTTCACGGAGCATCTGCGATGAACGCTTGGCATCTGCATCCGCAATTGGCCGATGACAGCACACCCGTCATCGAATTGGCCTTGTGCGAAGTCCGTTTGATGGACGACGCCAATCATCCTTGGTTGATCTTGATTCCCAAAGTTGCCGATGCGGTGGAAATCATCGACCTCAGCCCCGCCCAGCGCGCGCAATTGACGACAGAAATCGACACCGCGGCGCGCGCACTCAAGGCGCTATTCAAGCCCGACAAACTCAACGTGGCAGCACTGGGCAATCTGGTGCCGCAATTGCATGTGCATGTCATCGCCCGTTATCAAAACGACATCGCCTGGCCACGCCCGGTATGGGGGGCAGCGAATGCGCGCCCGTACGAGCCGGAAGAATTAATCGCGCGGGTTCGCGCGTTGTCCGCCACGCTTGCCTGAGCCGGACATCGGCGAGCATCCCGTAGGGGCGCAATTCATTGCGCCCGCACCGCCGCGGCAATGCACCACGGGCGCGATAAATCGCGCCCCCGCAGGATCATTCCGTGGGCGTGCCCGTTTACGGTTTGCGCGCCATTGCCTTGGCGCGCTCGGCCATGTCGTTTTGATAGTCGGTCATGTAGGGCAAATCGCGCAGCAGTTTGGAATGCGGATCCAGCGTGTAGCTTTCGCCTTGGGTAAGCGTCACTTGCCCCTGCCCTTCCGTCATCGGTACATCCACCACCCGCGTGCCTACACGCACCTGCACCGGCATCGGGAAGGGTTTGTTGCCTTCCGTTGTCCAACGCAATTGCAGTGTGTTGCCGGTGCGGCTGGCCTGTAGCGCCGGCAATTTCACCGAACGCAGATAGACATCAAAAAACCAGCCGTAATCTTTGCCGGTAATACGATTAACGATGGCTACAAAGTCCTGGGTTGCGGCGTAGCGTGGCTTAAAATTGCCCGGGCGCGGGGTGTCGGTGCCGTACACCAGTTCGCGGGTGGCACGAAAGAACGCGGCATCGCCAATCAGGCCGCGCAGCGTGTGCAGCATCAGCGCGCCCTTGTAATAGACATCATTACCGGGGCCACGCTCGGCGCTGGAAACGTCTTTTTCGGTCATGGGATGGCCGGTGACCACCGGGTAGCGCAGCATCAACACACTGCGCATTTTCATCAGTGCGGCCATGTATTCCATGTCACCGCGCAACCACTGCAAGTACAAGGGCTGCATGTAGGTACCAAAACCCTCGTGCAGCCAAAAATCATCCCAATCCACATTGGTCAGTTGGTTGCCAAACCATTCATGGGCAAACTCGTGTTGCAGCAGCCAGTCGTAGCCGGTTTCGGATTTTTTGAAGTCGTTGCCGTAGGCATTGATGGTTTGGTGTTCCATGCCCAAATACGGGGTTTGCACCACGCCCATCTTTTCATCGGCAAACGGGTACGGGCCGATGGTTTCTTCGAAAAAATCCAGCATCGTCGAAAATTCCGAGAACAAGCCTTCCGCCTTGGTTTTCTGACCCTTCAAATACCAAAACCGCAGTGGGATGGTGTTGCCGAAGCGGGAGGAATAGTCGGCTTTGAGCAGTTCATAGGGGCCGATGTTCAGAGCGATGGCATAGGTGTCTGGCAGTTTGGCGCGCCAGTGATAGGTGCGCCAGCCGGCCTTTTCTTCCATCCCTGTTTGAATGCCATTACTGGCGGCGACCAATGGGCTGGGTACGCTGATGTGCTGCACCACGACTTGCGGCTTGCCCATCGGGTGGTCGATGCAGGGCCAAAGCAAGTCACAGCCCTCGCCTTGCACGGCGGTGGCCACCCAAGGCTCGCCGCTGGGGGCCTTGGCCCACACGATGCCACCATCCCAGGGGGCTTTGCTGGCTTCATGCGGGTGGCCGGCATACACAATCCGCACCGTGGTGTGGGCGCCGGCCGGCATGGGCGTGGGGAGCTCGATCCGCATCCGGCCTTCCGGGTTGCTCCAATGCGCCGGCTTACCGTCAACGTCCACCTTTTCCACACTGTAGTTGCGGTCCAGATCCAGCACCACCGCGTTGACACTGCTGGCAAATTGCAGTTGCAGGCGGGCGTTGGCATCCAGCCATTGACGTGCGGGATCGACTTTGAACGACAACTCGGCCAGCGTGATGGTTGTAGCCAACTGTTCCGGGGTGCGTGGCAGCCCGGTGGCTTGGGTGGTGGCGGTCAACGGCGGTTGCTGCGCCGGCGCGGTGGCAGGCGTCTGGGCTGCGGCGGAATTCAGAAACAGACCAATCGCCGAAGCAAGCAGGCAGCGGACAAGCAACATGGCGGCAAACCGAAGTGGACAGACCCGCTACTTTCGCATGCGGGCCTGTGTGCTGCTGGTGCCGATGGTCACAGCCTACGACAATTGGCAACGGTTGCGCTTAGCGGCAACGACCAAAGCGGTCTGGCGATGCGCCGGGGCCGCCGCGCCAGCCGGGCGGGTTTTCCCAATTGGTGCTGGGGCCACCCACCGGGCCGGGGGGGTTGTTGTCGTTGTCCATCCAGCAACGGCCGACTTGGTTCCAGAAGCCGTACCGCGGGTGCCAGTAGCCAAACATCGGGCTGAAGTAATACCCAAAGCGTACGCGATCGAATCGATAAGCCTGCCCGTGATAATGCCAACGCCGATAATGGGGCGAAGCACCGGGGCCGCCACGCCAGCCGGGCGGATTTTCCCAATTGGTGCCAGGGCCACCCACCGGGCCAGGGGGATTGTTGTGATGGCGATGCCAGCGACCGTAGGCGGCGGCAGGGCCCGCCACACTAAGGGTGAGTAACGCGACGATGAGCAGGGGGCGGGTATTCATGGCTTTCGACTCCGTCTGCGCGGAATGCGCATGGTTTGAAACCGCTGCAGGTCACGCTGGTTGACACGACCGCTAGCGAAATTTGGCGAACAGTCAGAAAGTTCCCCAGAAGTCTGAATGCTGGCTTTCGTCGGATTGCCTTGCTCCGCCAAATCGGCAAACTCTCAGCAAAGATTCATCCATCAAGCCGCTAACTGCACACGAGGAGCGCGAACGGTTCGCGCCCGGGGAGACGAGAAATGCGCCGCACACTTGAGAGCTTGAGCAAGCCCCAGCTTAACCCCCAGCGATTGACCGTCGCCTTGCTGGCGGCGGCGTTGGGTGTGAGCGCCGCCCTACCTGCATTTGCGCAGGAGCAAGACCGCAATGAACAGCGAGAAGGACGCTGGCAACGCCCGCAGCGCGCCGCCGAATCACGCGCTGAACCGCGTGTCGAAAATCGTCCACGCGAAGCGGCACCGGAGGTTCGCATGCCGCGCATGGACGCGCCGCAACGACGCATTGAACAAGCCGAACCGCGTGCACCGCGGATGTCGCAAAGCAGCGACAACGAGCGCCGTGAGAACTGGGGCGATTTAGCCCGCCAGCAGCAAGATCGCCAGCGCGATACTGACCAGCGTGCGCAGCAGCGACAGCAATTTGAGCAGCAGCGTGAGGCCAATCAACAACGCATCGAAGAGCAACGCGAGCAACTGCGCCAGCAGCAGGCGCAGCGCAATGCAGAGCAGCAACACCGCATGGATGACCAGCGCGCGCAGACGCAGCAGCGTGAGCAACTGCGCCGCATGGAAGAACAGCAACGCAGTAGCGATGCGCTTGCGCAGGAGCAGCAGCGACAAGACTTGCGCCGCATGCAACAACAGCAGCGCGATAGCGAGCAACAGCGCCAGCGTGAACCGCGTAGCCAGCAGGCATGGGTGATGCAGCAAGCGATCGATCGCGAAAATCGCAATAATCACCCAGAAAATTTCCCGAACAATCGTCCCGGAAATCGTCCTGGAGATCGCCCCGATGAACGCCCGGGTAACCGCCCCGGCGAACGCCCTGATTGGCAGGGCGACCGCGATCGTGGCGATCGTATTTCTCGTGAGCAACAGCAGCGCCGAATGGATGAGCAGCGCCGGCAGCAGGCGCAATGGCAGCGCGACGAGTATCGCCGTCGCAACGATTACGACCGTCATAATCGCGAGCTAGAGCGCGAGCGTCGCGATGCGCAATACCGCTATCAGCAAGACTATTGGCGGCGCTGGCGGGCACAGCAAGTCAATATCCGCATCAACTATTACAACGATCCGTTTTTCTACACACCGTACAACTACCGCTATCGCTATGGTGGCAACTGGTACAGCACCAACAGCTATGGTGCCAATCTTTTGCAGCAGGCCGTGCGTGATGGCTACCGGGAAGGCTGGTATGCCGGGCAAGCCGATCGTGCCGACCGCTGGCGCTTCGACTACAACAACAACTACAGCTATCTGGATGGCAGCTATGGTTATAACGGGTATTACGTAAGCTATAACGACTACCGTTATTACTTCCGCCAAGGGTTTGAACGTGGGTATCGCGATGGCTATTACGGGCGCTACCAATACGGGAGTTATCGCAATGGCGAGGCCATCATCCTGCCTGCAATCTTGGGCATGATTCTGGCCTTCAGTATCCACTAAGACGCCATACTCGTTCACCCACAGCGCCCGGCCATCGCCGGGCGTTTTTTTAGCGCAATTGGCTGTGTTTGCTGCCACGCCGGTTGTAGCCGCTGTGCCCGGCGACATCGCGATCCAGCAGTTCTTGGCACACCACGCACAGTCGTACACCGGGTACTGCTTGCCGGCGCGCTTCCGGGATTACGGCATCGCAGTCTTCGCAACGGATAAGGCTTGGCCCACGGGGCAAACGGCTACGCGCCCGTGCAATGCCGTCCTTGACCGTTGCATCGATCTGATCTTGTACTGCCCCATCACCAGCCCAACCGGTTGCCATGGCTGCCTCGCACCTGCAATTGCTTGGTACAAGGCTAACAGAGCACCGCCAAGCACGACCGCAGCACATGGCAGCGGGATGCCTGTCGACCGTTCGTCGAATATAGAAATTATTGTCTAGACATGTATTTCTAGATGTGATTTTCTAGACGCCAATGTCTAGATGCGAGCATTTAGACACGGTGGTCTAAACCCTTGCCGCAAACGCAGCATCCCATTCGCCACTGCACACCCCGGTCATCGTATGCCCGCACCTCGCCCCCCCAAACCCACGCCCGCCGAACTTGAACTCCTGCGCACGCTCTGGCAGCTAGGCCCGTGTACGGCCAAGCAGGTGCATGAAGCGCAGCAGCGTGAACGCCCCGACCTGCCCTATGCCAACGTACTCAGGCTGCTGCAGATCATGCACGGCAAGGGCCTGCTCAAGCGCGACGAGCGTCAACGTGCGCACATCTATGCGCCCACCCAAGCGCAGGGCTCGCTACAGAACAAATTGCTGGATGACTTCATCCACAAGGCGTTCGCCGGTTCTGGCAAAGCCTTGGTGATGGCCGCGTTGCGTGGTGGCCGGGTCAGCGAAGAAGAACGCGCCGAAATTCAACGCTTCTTGCGGGAACACGACGATGCATGACATCTTGAGCCTCTCTGCACCGGCACTTGGCACAGCACTGCTGCACTTTGTGTGGCAGGGCAGCGTGCTGGGCTTGTTTGCCACACTGGCATTGGGTTTGCTGCGCAACGCCCGCCCACAAGTGCGCTATGCCGTGAGTTGTGTGGCATTGCTGATGGCGTTGTTACTGCCCATTCTCACGCTGGCATGGCAGAGCGCCCTGCCAGCTGCCGCCAGCGTACCAGCGCTGGCCCAAACACCACCCGCAGTTGCAGCATTCATCACACCCGCTTCGCAGCTGGTCACCAACACCCCCGCGCAGATTGCAAGCAGTCTGCCGTGGTTGGTCGCCTGCTGGGCAGCGGGTGTGGGGGTCCTGTCACTGCGCATGTTTGCGGGTCTGTATTGGGTGGCGCGCCTGCGGCAGCGTGCATGGGCCGACTCCACGGGAACCTGGCAAGCCAGCGCCAACACGCTAGCCGTGCGCTTGGGCTTGCGCAACGTCGTGCCGCTGCGCTTGAGTCATGACACCGCCACACCATTGGCCGTAGGCTGGTGGCGGCCGATGGTGCTATTGCCCGCAGCATTGGCACTGCGCATGCCTGCGCCTTTACTGGAAGCCCTGATTGCACACGAATTGGCGCATATCCGCCGCCACGATTATCTGGTCAACCTGCTGCAAGGCGTAGCCGAAACCTTGCTGTTCTATCACCCGGTGGTGTGGTGGCTGTCCCGCCGCATCCGCAACGAACGCGAGCTGATTGCCGATGCACTGGCCGCCAA
>NZ_DAOOUM010000071.1:0-7604 GCF_035369645.1 Thermomonas sp.
CAGGGCCAAGCCACTGATATCGACATTCAAGCGCGTGAAATTTTGACCATGCGCGAACGTTTGAATGAGATTTTGGCCCGCCACACCGGCCAGCCGATCGAAACCATCGCCCGCGACACCGACCGCGACAACTTCAAGAGTGCCCAGGCTGCGCGTGAATACGGCTTGGTAGATGAAGTGCTGGTGCGGCGTCCGGACGAGTCGATTCAAGCCAATTGAACCAGCCTGCGCAGCCCCGATACTGGATTGCGCCGGCGATAAATCAGGGATGCACCGGCCTGTCAGGCCCGGCGGGTGCATATGGTATTCTCGGGCCGAAAGCGCGGATGCGCGGCAAGTGAGTGGCGAATGAGCGAAGACCGTCAGGGACGCAACACCGGCGACAACAGCAAGATCCTGTACTGCTCCTTCTGTGGAAAGAGTCAGCACGAGGTACGCAAGCTGATCGCAGGGCCCAGTGTGTTCATCTGCGATGAATGCGTGGAGTTGTGCAACGACATCATCCGCGAGGAGCTTGAGGAAAAGGCGCAGTCCAGCCGCAGTTCGCTGCCCAAGCCGCGCGAGATTCTCGAAGTACTCGATCAGTACGTGATTGGCCAGCAGCGTGCGAAAAAAACGCTGGCGGTGGCGGTGTACAACCACTACAAGCGCATCGAGAGTCGACAGAAGTCGGACGACATCGAGCTGGCAAAATCCAATATCCTGCTGGTGGGCCCCACCGGTTCGGGCAAGACGCTGCTGGCGGAAACGTTGGCACGCATGCTCAATGTGCCGTTTACCATGGCCGATGCCACCACCCTGACCGAAGCCGGTTACGTCGGCGAGGACGTGGAAAACATCATCCAAAAGCTGCTGCAAAAATGCGACTACGATGTCGAAAAAGCACAGCATGGCATTGTGTATATCGACGAAATCGACAAGATTTCGCGCAAAAGCGAAAACCCGTCGATCACCCGCGATGTGTCCGGTGAAGGTGTGCAGCAAGCCCTGCTGAAGTTGATCGAAGGCACCATGGCCAGCGTGCCGCCGCAAGGTGGGCGCAAACATCCGCAACAAGAGTTTTTGCAAGTCGATACGCGCAACATCCTGTTCATCGTCGGTGGTGCGTTTGCCGGCTTGGACAAGGTGATCCAGCAGCGTTCCACCGAGTCCGGCGGTATTGGGTTTGGCGCCAAGGTGAAGAGCGCCGAGCGTAAGGCTGATATCGGCCAAGTGCTGGCACGCGTTGAGCCTGAAGATTTGATCAAGTACGGCCTGATCCCGGAATTTGTGGGCCGTCTGCCGGTGGTTGCCACCCTAGAAGAGCTGGACGAAGCTGCCCTGATCAAAATTCTGACCGAGCCTAAAAACGCCATCACCAAACAGTTCAAAAAGCTGTTTGAGATGGAAGGCGTGGAGCTGGAGATTCGTCAGGACGCACTCGCCGCGATCGCCAAAAAAGCGATCAAACGCAAGACCGGTGCGCGTGGCCTGCGCACCATCGTTGAGTCGGTTTTGCTGGACACCATGTATGACTTGCCCTCGCTGGAAAACGTCAGCAAGGTGGTGGTGGATGACTCGGTGATCGAGCACAAATCCGAGCCCTACCTGATTTATCAAAGCGCCCCACCCAAAGTAGCGGCCGCAGAGTAAGCGGCCTGCTCTGCAATAAATCAAGCCGCCTTTGGGCGGCTTGATTGTTTTTGCGAGACCGCAACGTATTGATTTTCAGTAAAAAAGTTTGGTGTTGGTGAAAGCGCTTGCAACGCGGCGTCAACAACCCCATAAACGAGGCTGGCGCCGCGATTGTGGTGCCGCACTAGGAGACCTTGCATGGCTAACCCAACCCCAACCACTGCGCCCATTCTGCCGGTGCTACCGCTGCGCGACGTGGTGGTGTTTCCGCACATGGTGATCCCCTTGTTTGTGGGACGCGAAAAGTCCATCCATGCGCTGGATCTTGCGGTGGAAGGCGACAAGCGCATCTTGCTGGTAGCGCAAAAATCCCCCGAGACCGACGACCCGACCGCGGCCGATCTGCATACGGTGGGCACCTTGGCGCAAGTCTTGCAGTTACTGAAGCTGCCCGACGGCACCATCAAAGTATTGGTTGAAGGCGTGTCGCGCGCACGTGTGGAGGCCATCCACGAATACAACGATGCCTTGTTCGCCCAGGCGCATGACGTGGAAACGACGGCGACACGCGAGCCGCGCGAAGTACAAGCCATCGCACGTTCGCTACTGTCCTTGTTCGAGCAATACATCAAAACCAACCGCAAATTGCCGCCGGAGTTGTTGCAAACCCTGGCAGGTATCGAGGAGCCGGAGCGGCTGGCCGACACCGTGGCCGCGCACTTGGGTGTGCGCCTGACCGACAAGCAAAAATTGCTGGAAACGCTGGATACTGCCGAACGGCTGGAAATGCTGGTGGGGCTGGTCGATGGCGAAATTGACGTGCAGCAGATGGAAAAACGCATCCGTGGCCGGGTCAAGACGCAGATGGAAAAAAGCCAGCGCGAGTACTACCTCAACGAGCAGATGAAGGCTATCCAGAAAGAGCTGGGTGAGCTGGATGAAGCGCCCAATGAGCTGGAAGAAATCGCCAAGAAAATTGCTGCGGCCAAGATGCCCAAGGCGGTGGAAACCAAAGCCAAGACTGAACTCGCCAAGCTCAAGCAGATGTCACCGATGTCGGCCGAGGCGGGTGTGGTGCGCAATTACTTGGATTGGTTATTGGGCGTGCCGTGGGACGTGCGCAGCAAAGTGCACAAGAACCTGAGGGCGGCGCAAGACACGCTGGATGCAGACCATTACGGCTTGGAAAAAGTCAAAGACCGGATCTTGGAATATCTGGCGGTACAGTCGCGCGTGTCGAAAATGAAAGGCCCCATCTTGTGCTTGGTCGGCCCCCCTGGCGTTGGCAAAACCTCGCTGGGGCAAAGCATCGCCAAGGCGACCAACCGCAAGTTTGTGCGTATGGCCCTAGGTGGGGTGCGGGACGAGGCCGAGATTCGTGGCCACCGTCGCACCTATGTGGGCTCGATGCCGGGACGCATCGTGCAGAACCTCAACAAGGCCGGCAGCAAGAACCCTCTGTTTGTGCTGGATGAGATCGACAAGATGTCGATGGATTTCCGTGGCGACCCATCCTCTGCCTTGCTGGAAGTGTTGGATCCCGAGCAGAACCACGCTTTCAACGACCACTATTTGGAAGTCGATCTGGACTTGTCCGAAGTGATGTTCGTGGCGACATCCAATTCGATGAATATCCCCGGGCCGTTGCTAGATCGCATGGAAGTGATCCGTATTCCTGGCTATACCGAGGAAGAAAAACTCAACATTGCCACTCGCTATCTGGTGCCCAAACAAATCAAGGCCAATGGTTTGCGTGAAGGTGAACTGACGATTGCCGAGTCGGCAATCATCGACATCATTCGCTACTACACGCGCGAATCGGGAGTGCGTAACCTTGAGCGCGAAATTGCAAAAATTGCGCGCAAGGTGGTCAAAGACATCGCCCTGCAAGGCCCGCAATCCAAAGCTGCGAAGTCCGCCAAATCTGGCAAGACCACGACGAAGACGATGATGGTCAATGCCAAGAATTTGGAAAAGTATTTGGGCGTGCAGCGCTTTGACTTTGGGCGCGCCGAAGCCGAAAACGAAATCGGACTGGTGACCGGCTTGGCTTGGACCGAAGTGGGGGGCGACTTGCTGCAAATCGAATCCACCTTGGTACCGGGCAAAGGGCAAGTGATCTTGACCGGGCAACTGGGTGATGTGATGAAAGAGTCGGCCGCGGCTGCGCTCTCGGTGGTACGTGCGCGTGCGGCGCAGTTGGGAATCGAAATCGACTTCCTGCACAAGCACGACGTGCATGTGCATGTGCCGGATGGGGCAACGCCGAAGGATGGCCCCAGCGCCGGTATCGCGATGGCCACGGCATTGGTCTCGATGTTGACCAAAACGCCGGTAAAACACGACGTTGCAATGACCGGCGAAATCACCCTACGCGGCCGCGTCAGTGCCATTGGTGGGCTGAAGGAAAAATTGCTGGCCGCGCTGCGGGGTGGCATCAAGACTGTGCTGATTCCGGATGAAAATCGCAAAGATTTGGCCGACCTGCCCGCCACCGTGACCCGTAATTTAAAAATCGTGCCGGTCAAATGGATTGATGAAGTGCTAGAGCTGGCATTGGAGCAACCCATCACCGTGCGGAAAGCCACCAACAAGACTGCCGGCAAAGGTGCTGGCAAGGCCGCGGCCCAGCGTCCACGTCCGCCAGTGCCGAAAGGCAGAGCAAAAAGCACACCGCGCCCCACACTCAAACACTGAATACGAAGTAAAACGCAAGAAATTTCACTTTGACACCCTGAAACCCGCGTCATAGCTTGTTTTCGTGTTGCATGCTGGAAATGGCGCTGGTATAAAGTTTGGCAACCGCGGTGCACTGACGAGGCGCACTGCGGCAAGCTCGGGAATACGGCAGGGGAGCGCCGACACCCGGTCAACCGATTCTCCGCATTACCCATCGCAACGGAGCCAATACACCAATGAACAAAGCTGATTTCGTCGAAGCCGTAGCCGACGCCGCCGAACTGACCAAGGCCGACGCTGGCCGTGCAGTCGATGCAATGATTGCCGCCGTCACCAAGGCCCTCAAGAAGGGTGACACCGTGACCCTCGTGGGCTTCGGGACCTTCTCGGTTCGCAAGCGTGGTGCCCGTACCGGCCGCAACCCGCGCACCGGCGACACCATCAAGATCAAGGCCTCCAAGAACCCCGCGTTCAAGGCTGGCAAGGCACTGAAGGATGCGGTCAACTGATCGCAGCTGCTCGGTGTTAGCAAAAAGCCCGGCGACATGCCGGGCTTTTTCGTTCAAATGGTTTCGTTGCGCGCGTTAGCCTGCGATAATAGTCGTCTCGGGCACTTAGCTCAGCGGTAGAGCGGCTCCCTTACAAGGAGCGGGTCGGGGGTTCGATCCCCTCAGTGCCCACCATTCAGGTTATCCCTGACTGTCCCGGATAGTCCAATAACCCCGTGATTTTACGGGGTTTTTTGTGCCTGACATGTCCCCAATAGTCCCCCATTATTCCCCGCTTGCGCATACCTTTTTGGGGTATCGTTTGGGGTATCGGGCTATTTCCGAATTTTTCGATACCCCAACGCGTTACCGGTGTATGTACAAAAAGTATGCCTCCCCAAAAAACACGTTTATTCAGTTTTGTCCTGTTTCCCGTTTTCCTGCCCCTGAATTTATTTTTCTTCACCAAGTCATTAGTTTTTTGGTGTTACGTCGGTAACAGCGGTGCAAGCCGCGCCACGCTTACGTTTCAGCGTAACCAAACGGGGTTTTTGCATGTGTTACAAATGGCCGTTTCTGTTACAAACGCGCATTCAGGTAGGAAATTCGACGGGGTTTTGCCCCCATTGGTGACGCCATGCCACGCCATACAAAGCCGCTGACCGAGCTGCAAATTGATCGCGCCCGCTACAAATCCGGGGGGCCGCATCGGCTTTACGATGGCGGCGGCTTGTTCCTGCAACTGCAACCTAGCGGTGCAAAGCTGTGGCGCTACCGTTACCGCTACGACGGCGCAGAAAAATTGCTGGCCTTGGGGGCGTGGCCAGCGGTAAGCCGGGCCGCTGCGCGCAAGGCGCGCGACGTGGCAAAGGTGCAACTAGCCGCCGGCAACGATCCCGGAGAGCAACGCAAGCGTGACCGCATGGCTATTGATGATGCCAAGCGCAACAACATGGAGGCGGTGGCGCTAGAGTGGTTTGAAAAGCGCGCCGGGCAATTGGCCCCGGGGTATTCGGTCAAGCTATTGGGGCGACTCAAGAATGACGTGTTCCCGGCATTGGGGCACCGCCCTATTTCCGAGATCGAGCCGCCCGAGTTGCTGGCAATGTTGCGCCGCATCGAAGAACGCGGCGCAGTGGAAACCGCCCACCGTGTGCGCAACTCGCTGAGCATGATTTTTCGCTATGCCATTGCTACCGGCAGGGCGCAGCGTGACCCTGCGGCAGACCTGCGCGGCGCGCTTTCGGTGCCGGATGCAGGGCACATGCCCACCATGACCGACCCGGCGCGCATTGCCCAATTGCTGCGCGATATGTACGGTTATCGAGGCAACTTCACCACCTGCGCGGCGCTGCGCATTGCGCCGCTGGTGTTTGTACGTCCCGGCGAGTTGCGCCTTGCCGAATGGGTAGAGTTTGACCTTGTCGCCGCCGAGTGGCGCATCCCTGCGGCACGGATGAAGTTACGCAAGGCCGCAAAACGCGCCGCGCCGGCGCATATCGTACCGTTGTCGCGGCAAGCCTGTGCCATGTTGGAGGATGTGCGTTCAGTCAATGGGCGCAGTAAATTTGTGTTTCCAAACACCCGCACCAAAGACCGGGGAATGAGTGATAACACGGTGAACGCTGCATTGCGCCGGCTTGGTTATGAGCAAGGCGAGATCGTAGGCCACGGGTTCCGGCACATGGCATCCACGTTGTTGAATGAATGCGGATGGAGTGCTGACGCGATCGAGCGCCAGCTTGCGCACAAGTCGCAGGGCGTGCGCGCGATTTACAACAAAGCCGAATACATGCCCGAGCGGCGCAAGATGATGCAAGCATGGGCCGACTATTTGGACGCATTACGCAATGCACCGCAGGGGGAGCCGCTGCCGATGTTGCGCGGGCCGGTTGGCTAAGGGTGTTGGGTTCTGATGCTAGGATCGAAGGATGGAAGTTTTAATTATCATCGGCGCGTTTCTGTTGGTTGGTGCCGTTTCATCGACATTGCACGGCATCATTAAGCCGGCGGTGGATTGGGTATATCCGCCGGTACCCGATGCCTCGCCTCCGTCGGCACAAGATCGACTCTTGGCGAATGCGAGGCGCAAGCGCGCCACCGACCGGGTGCTGTTGGTATTGCTTGCCGCTGGAATCGTAGGAAGCGCAATGCGTCTGTTCGGGATCATCTAGCCGGCATCCTGCTTTTTCGTGCGGTTGGACATTGTCGAACACGAACGCAGGCCGAACCTTCACGCTATCTTCCCTGACCGCTACGGCGCAGCTAACCGCGCCACCATGCGGGTTTGCCAGCTGGGGCCGGTAGCCTTCCAGCGGGCCAGCACGTCCGGGGGAAGCCTTAGGCAAATGGGGGTTTTGCTGTCGCTTGGTTCCACCTGCCCACGCTTGCGGCGGGTAGTCGGCAAAAACGCCAGATCGAGCGCGCTGGTTGGCTGGTGTTCGCATTCCAGCGTGGCCAGTCTTTGCGCCATGCGGGTTTGCCACCCTTTGCCGGCATGCTGCCAGCGTTTCAGCACGCTGCCGGGCACCCGCAGCGAGAATTGCGCAGCACGCGCACCTGCCGCTTTCGCTGGCCGGCCTAGTTTGCGTTTGCTCGCCGCCTTGGCGGCTTTATCGCTGGCCAGTTGCGAGGATTGCGCAGCACGATCACCTGCCGCTTTTGCTGCCGGGTTCAGTTTGCGCTTGCTTGCCGCCTTGCTGGCGGTTTTGCTGGCCGGCTTTGCCAGTTTCTTGCGGTCTTGGCGCTTCCATTTATCCGCAATGACGGCCTCCCATCGGTAGGCGGGGCGAAATTCTAGGATGGTGACCGCTTCGCCATCCG
>NZ_DAOOUM010000072.1:0-6945 GCF_035369645.1 Thermomonas sp.
ATCAATGCCAAGGTGTGGAGCTACGGTGTGGTGTGGGCACCCACCGCCAAGCTCTCGTTCAGTGCCGACTATCACCACTGGGATATCCGCGATGAAGTCGCAACCCAGAACGTGGATCAGCTGATGCGTGATGAGGCCGACTGCCGTCTGGGCAAGTTGCCGGCCAGCTCCGGCACTTGTGTGGCTGCGCTGTCGCAAGTCGTGCGTGGCCCCACGGGCGTAATTCAGAAAATCAGCATCCAGAAAGTCAACGTTGCCAAGGAAACCTTGAATGCGGTGACCTTGGACGCCAACTATCGCCAGGATCTGGGCGCTTACGGCACCTTGAACATGGGTGGTTCGTGGACCCGCAATCTCAAGCATGAGTTCCAGCAGTACCCAACCGACCCGATTGCTGATGCACTGAACGACCCGTACTACAGCACCGATCCGAAGGTCAAGGCCAGTGCGTCGTTGGGCTGGAACAAGGATCGCTGGACCACCACGCTGTATGCCAACTACATCGGCCAGACCCCGAACTACCGCGCTTCGCTGAATAAGCTGGGTACCGTGGACAAGTGGGGCAAGCCGATCGATGGCTACAACAACTACGGTGCCGCCAAGCTGGGCTCGTACACCACCCTCAATGGCAGCGTGAACTTTGCCGTCACCGAGGACTTCAAGTTGTCGTTCCTGGTCAATAACTTGGCCAACCGCATGCCGACCATGGATGTCAGCGGTTACGCGGGCAACACTGGTGCGCCGTACAACAGCAGCAATTTCGACGTGCTGGGCCGTGCGTACTATCTGGAAGCCAAGTGGAGCTTCGGCAAGGGCAAGTAATCGCCCAAGTCCATGTGTTACCAAAAACCCCGCCTATGGCGGGGTTTTTTTTATTGTTACTTCAAATTTCGATACCGCCTTGCTCCAACAATTCACGCAATGGCTGAAGTTGTGGTTCGAAACGTTTCCAACGTTGCATTGCACCGCGATGCAGCGGCTCGCGCACTTGCACCGCACTGGCGGTGGCCACGGGGGCGGTGTTGTCTTGAAACTGCAAGCACGCGTCTTCCCACGGCAGACCGCAATGCGCCAGCGCCATACGCATGGTGGCCTCTGGTGCGTCCACCAAGTCCTCGTAGTGCACTTCCAGAATCCGTCCGGGCATCACCTGCTGCCAGTGCCGCAGCAGTGCATCAAATTGCAGGTAATACGCGCCGGTATCCAGCAGATCAAACGAGTAGTCGTAATACGGCGTACTTTGTGCGAACAACTGGCGGAAGTTGCCCAGGCAAGTGTCCATCGGGTTGCGCCGCATGCAGAGGATGCGCGCCTTCGGCAAGGCTTGCGCGATATGCCCCAAATACAAGAAATTGTGCGGCAATTTATCCGTGAAGCGTGGCTTGCTGGCGGTGCCAGGACGGGTGCTGGCCACATAGGCATCGCCCACTTTCTGCCAAGGCAAATGCCGCGCCCGCTGGATGCAGTCCACGTCGATCAATTCCGGCGTCATGCTGCCCGATGCACGTTTGAGGACGACACCGAAGTTCTGCAACTCCCCTGCCGAATGCACCTGCGAGTGGCTGGACAGGATGCGATCCATCAAGGTGGTACCACTGCGTGGCATGCCCACGATGAAAATCGGTTCCGCGCTGTCACTCCCGATGGTGTTGTCTGCAATCGGCTCCGGAAAGGCTTCACGTACAGCCGCAAAAAGAGCGGCATCGCGGGCGCGACTGCCTTTGCGGCCCACTCCGCCGGCCTGCTTTCCGGCGACCAGATGGTTGAACGCGGCCGCGTCATCACGCAGGTCTTCCAACTCGGCCGACAGTGCCAAATTCAAATACATGCGCGCGTCGTTATCTGCTTCAGGACAACTGGCGAGCAGGGTTTGCAGCCTACTCAGGTGATTGTTGTCCGGTCCGGATTTGCGCAATTTCGCCAAGGCCAAATGGGCCTTCCAGTAGTGTGGCTGCCGGCTCAAGCAGGCTTCATATTCGCGCTCGGCATCCTCCAGTCGGCCGGCAAACGTCAGCGAGGTTGCCAGATTGAAGCGAAACGCGGCCTGCTGCGGGAACAGCGCAACCGCACGTTCAAACATTGCCACGGCCTTGGTGTGCTCGTTGCCGCGCGTGTACACCACGCCAAGGGTATCTGCGGTCATCGCATCGGTTGGACCGGCGTTGACCGCAGCATCAGCAACCGTCAGTGCTTCTCGCAACATACGCCCGTCCGACAACAGTTTGGCCAATTGCGCGGCATAGTCGGCACGTGCGGGATTCAGCCGTACCGCCTGCTGCAAATGCTGCATGGCCTGAGGCATCTGCTGCAGATTCATCGCTGCCACACCCGCAACGAACTGCACCCCGGCATGCCCCGGCAATTGTTGCAACAGCCTATTTGCCAGCCCGCTTGCGCGCAGCCAGTCTCCTTTATTTAACGCATCCACCGCCGCCTGATACATCGGCCTAGGATCAAACTCCACCGGCATGTCTTTTGTCTGTTGAGCCACCGCGATCACCTGTTCATGAAACACCACTGCAAGCCACAAGTGTATCCCCGATGGCAACGCCCCCTAACCGGTGCGATTTAGACCCTGCGACAACTGCCCCATACCCCTGCGAATGGGGTATAACGCAGACAAAGGGCGCGCCGCGCTCTTGCACATCCCTGGGAGGGGAATCACATGCGCACGATCCTGTTTGCAGCTCTGTTGGCGACCATCACGTTTGCAGCTTCAGCGCAGCAACACGCCACTTCGCCTATCGGCAAGTGGAAAACGTTGGATGACAAAACCGGAAAAATCACCTCGATCACCGAGGTTTACGCCGCCCAAAACAACACGCTTGCAGCCAAAATTGTGGAAACCGTTGGCGGAAAAACCATCTGTGAGGAGTGCAGCGGGCAATACAAAGGTAAGCCGCTCGTGGGCATTGCCGTGCTATGGAACTTGAAAGCAAACAATGATGGCACGTGGGGTGACGGCAAGGGCTACAAGCCGTCGGAAGATCGCAACTTCAATGCCAAGTCGGTCAAATTGATCGACGGTGGCAAGAAGTTGGAAGTGAAAGGCTGCGTGGCCTTTATCTGCCGCACGGCAACGTGGGTACGCGCGGACTGACCGCAGCGACGTTCGATGCGACGCAAAACCCCGGCTTGTCCGGGGTTTTGCGTGTAGGGGAGCGTGCTTTTGCGTGCGATAATCGGAACCCAATTTTTTGCAAAGTTTCCGCCGATGCCGCGCACTGTTCTAGTCACCAATGCCCTGCCCTACGCCAATGGCCCGCTGCATCTTGGGCACCTGGTGGGTTACATCCAGGCCGATATCTGGGTGCGCGCGCGGCGGATGCAAGGCGACAGCGTGCATTACGTCTGCGCCGATGATACCCACGGTACACCGATCATGCTGGCTGCCGAAAAAGCCGGGGTAAGCCCCGAGGATTTCATCGCCCGCATCAAAGACAGCCATGAGCGCGACTTTGCCGCGTTTGGCGTGGCCTTCGACCATTACGACTCCACCCATTCGCAGACCAATCGCGAGATCACCGAGCAAATTTACGCGGCACTGCATGCTGCCGGCCACATCAGCCAACGCAGCGTGGCGCAGTTTTATGACCCCGCCAAAGGCATGTTTTTGCCTGATCGCTACGTCAAGGGCAGCTGCCCCAACTGCAAATCACCTGACCAGTACGGTGACAACTGCGAGGTGTGCGGCGCGGCTTATGGCCCCACAGATTTGATCGACCCCAGGTCGGCGGTCTCCGGCGCCACCCCGGAAATCCGCGACTCTGAGCATTTTTTCTTCGAAGTTGGCCATTTCGAAGCCTATCTGCGGCAGTGGCTGGCAGGCGACACTGCGCTACCGGGGGTCAAGGCCAAATTGATGGAATGGCTGGACGCCGAGGGCGGCCTGCGGGCATGGGACATCTCACGCGATGCGCCGTATTTTGGCTTTGAAATTCCCGGCGCGCCGGGCAAGTATTTTTATGTCTGGCTGGACGCGCCCATCGGCTATCTATCCAGTTTCAAAAATTACTGCAACCGCAGCGGGGTTGATTATCAGCAATTTTTGAATGCCGATTCGCAAGCCGAACTGCACCACTTCATCGGCAAGGACATCGTCAATTTCCACGGCTTGTTCTGGCCGGCGGTGTTGCACGGTGCCGGCCTGCGCACACCTACCCGTTTGCACGTCAACGGCTACCTCACCGTGGATGGGGCCAAGATGAGCAAGTCGCGCGGCACCTTCATCATGGCGCGCACGTATCTGGATGCCGGGCTGGATCCGGAAGCGCTGCGCTATTACTTCGCCGGCAAAACCTCGGGCGGGGTGGACGATGTGGATTTGAACCTTGCCGACTTTGTGGCGCGGGTCAACAGCGACATCGTGGGCAAGTTTGTGAATCTTGCCAGCCGCTGCGCCGGCTTTATCGAAAAACGCTTCGGTGGTCGGCTTGCCGATGCATTGCCGGATGCGGCCCAATATCAGCGTTTCGTTGCCGAGCTGGCCGGTATTGCCGCTGCTTACGCGCGCAATGAAGCCGCCAGCGCGCTGCGGTTGACGATGGCACTGGCCGATGAAGCCAACAAATACATCGACGATCACAAGCCGTGGGTGCTGGCCAAGCAAGACGGGGCCGAGGCGCAGTTGCAAGCGGTGTGTACGCAAGGTTTGAACTTGTTCCGGGTGTTGGTTGCCGCGCTTGCGCCGGTGCTTCCGCGCACAACGACGCAGGCCAGCGCCTTCCTCGATGCGCCAGTTACGCAATGGCACGACGTTGCGCAACCGCTATTGGCGCGCGACATCAAACCCTATTGCCCACTGTTCACCCGCATCGACCCCAAACATATCGATGCAATGGTCGATGCCAGCAAGGACACGCTGCAAACTGCACCCCAAATGCAGCCTGCCGCAGCCGCAAACGCTGCCGACAAACCACCGGTTGCGGCCGTTGCCAATGACACGGCTTACATCGGCATCGACGACTTCGCCAAATGTGATTTGCGTATTGGCACCGTGCTGGAATGCGGCGTTGTCGATGGTTCTGACAAGTTGCTGCGCTTCTTGCTGGACGCTGGCGATCTAGGTCAGCGGCAGATTTTTTCCGGCATCCGCGCAAGCTATGGCGAGCCGGAAAAACTCATCGGCCGCAGCGTGGTGTTCATCGCCAACTTAGCCCCACGCAAAATGCGCTTTGGCATCAGCGAGGGGATGATTTTGTCGGCCGGGTTTGATGGCGGTGCATTGGCATTGCTGGATGCCGATACCGGCGCACAACCGGGTATGCCGGTGCGCTGATATTGCGCACCTCACGCGCCGTGGTGGCGTATCTACTTCCGCTCATGTCCCCCGATGCCGGCACTATGCCGGCATCTCCTCCTTGACTTCGCGGCAGCAGATACGCCACCACGGCACTTGCTATCTTCACGCTTATGACCTCGCCCAACGCCGCCAGCCTGATCGAACGTCTCGACCGCCTGCTACCGCAAACCCAGTGCGGACAGTGCGGCTTTGAGGGTTGCCGCCCGTATGCACAGGCGATGGCACGTGGCGAAGCGGACATCGACCACTGCCCGCCGGGCGGCGATGCCGGTGCACGCGCACTCGCAAAACTCCTGGGTGTGGATGCCAAGCCCTACGACCGTAGTCGCGGCGAACACAGGCCCGGCGAATTGGCGCTCATCATCGAGGCCGACTGCATCGGCTGCACCAAATGCATCCAAGCCTGTCCGGTGGATGCGATTGTGGGCGGCGCCAAATTCATGCACACCGTACTGGATGACCTGTGCACGGGATGCGCGCTGTGCATCCCGGCCTGCCCAGTGGATTGCATCGAGATGCAATCCGGTTGAATCAACCGGTTACCCCACCACCTTGTAACAGGGCTTGTAGTCACCCGAAATCTTCATGCGTCGCTGCTGCACGAATGCGCGCAACAGCGCATCCAGCGCCTGCATGATGTCTGGATCGCCATGGATCTCGAATGGGCCATGCGCCTCGATCCGGCGCATGCCGTCTTCCTTCACGTTGCCGGCGACGATGCCGGAGAACGCACGGCGCAGGTCGGCCGCCAATTCGTGCGGTTTGCGGCCGTGGTGCAGGTCCAGCCCCGCCATCAGCTCGTGGGTGGGCACGAAGGGTTGTTGCAAATCCAACGGCACATGCAACGCCCAATTGAAGAAGAATGAATCACGCTGCGCGATACGCTGCTCCTTCACCTTGAGGATGCCAATATCCATCGTCTTCGCCACCTTGGCAGGGTCGGCCACGATGATCTGGTACAAGTTCGCGGCTTCATCCCCCAAGGTCAGGCGGATGAATTTGTCGATTTGTTCGAAGTACGGCGCTGCGGCCGTTGGGCCGGTAAGAATGAACGGAAAGCGTAGGTGTGAATTCTCTTCACGCAGCAAAATTCCCAGCAAGTACAGAATTTCCTCGCAAGTCCCCACGCCACCGGGAAACACGATGATGCCGTGGCCCAAGCGCACGAAGCTCTCCAGCCGCTTCTCAATATCCGGCATGATCACCAGATGATTGACGATGGGGTTGGGCGATTCGGCCGCGATGATCCCCGGCTCGGTGATGCCGATATAGCGGGTACGCCGGCGACGTTGCTTGGCATGCGCAATGGTGGCGCCTTTCATCGGCCCTTTCATCGCCCCCGGGCCGCAACCGGTGCAGATATCCAAGCCGCGCAGGCCCAATTCATAGCCCACCTGCTTGGTGTATTTGTACTCATCCTGCCCGATCGAATGCCCGCCCCAACACACCACCAGGTTCGGGTCAGCCGGGTGCAGCACGCGCGCATTGCGCAGCAAGCGAAATACCGCATCGGTGATGCCGTTCGAAGTCTCCAACTCGGTATCGCCATTGAGGTCGATCGCGGTGAATGCCAAATCACGCACTACCGCAAACAGCAACTCGGCGACACCGGCAATGATCTGCCCATCCACAAACGCCATCGC
>NZ_DAOOUM010000073.1:0-4185 GCF_035369645.1 Thermomonas sp.
GTGCTCAAGCAATACCAGCAGATGGAAAAAATGATGGGCAAGCTGGGCCGTGGCGGCATGAAGGGCATGATGCGTGGCCTGTCCGGCATGATGGGTGGGCGTGGCGGTATGCCGCCGATGCGCTGATGCACGCCAGTGGCCTGCCACCACTGAGCAAAGCGCAGCACTTCAAGGCGCTGCATCACAACGGAGCGCCACTGCTACTGCCCAATGCCTGGGATGCCGGCAGTGCGGCGCTGTTCGCAGGTCTGGGCTTTCCGGCCATCGCCACCACCAGCGGCGGTGTGGCGTGGTCGCTGGGCTATGCCGATGGCGAAGCGCTACCGCTTGCTGAACTACTGGCCGCGGTGCGGCGCATGGTGCGCGTGGTAGATGTGCCCGTCACCGTGGATTTCGAAGCCGGCTTCGGTGCCACGCCGCAACAGGTAGGCGAAAGTGTGCGCACGCTGCTGGATACCGGTGCGGTGGGCCTGAACCTCGAAGATGGCATTGCACATACAACGTTGCGGCCGGTAGAAGAGGCGGCGCAGCGAATTGCCGCTGCACGGCAAGCTGCAGATGCGATGGGTATTCCGGCGTTCATCAATGCCCGCGTGGACAACTGGATCGTCGGTGGCGCGGATCCACAGGCGCTCTTTGACGATGCGGTGCGCCGCGCCCACGCCTATCTTGCGGCGGGTGCAGACGGGATTTATCCGATTGCATTGGGTGATCCTGCGGTCATCGAGCGGTTTTGTGCCGCAGTGGATGCCCCGGTCAATATGGGTGCCCGCGCCGGGCTGCCGAACTTGGCCACATTGCAGCAATTGGGCGTGGCGCGTGTCAGCACCGCCACCCGGCTGGCGATGGTGGCGTATTCGGCGGCGCGCCAAACGGCGCAAACCCTGCGTGAAACCGGCGAATTTTCGGGCCTTGACGCCAGCTTGGGCTACGACGCGCTACAACGGTTGTTCCCGACGCATTGATGGCCCACCAAAGGAGGCCCCCCATGTCACAACGTCTTGAATACCAGAGTGCTTCCCCAGAAGCCTTCAAAGCCATGCTCCATCTCGAACAGCAGATCCATCATCTGGGTTTGGAAGAATCCTTGCTGGAGCTGGTGAAATCGCGCGCCTCGCAAATTAACGGCTGCGCATGGTGCTTGGAAATGCACACCAAAGACGCCCGCGCACAGGGTGAAACCGAGCAGCGCCTCTACTTGCTCGCCGCCTGGCGCGACGCCCACTGCTACACCCCGCGCGAACGTGCGGCGCTGGCGTGGACGGAAGAAGTCACCAAGCTTGCGAGCGCACAAGACGTATCGGACGCCACATTTGCAGAGGCGCGTCGCCATTTCAGTGAAAAAGAGTTGGTGGACCTGACCCTAGCCATCATCGCCATCAACGGCTGGAACCGCTTTAACGTCGCCTTCAAAACCACGGTGAAGGATTATCAAAGCCCGCACACACCTAAAGCGTGAATGGCAGATATCAGAAATATAGCGGCCACTTGATCTAGGCCAAGTGGCGCCGTTATTTCCCATGCTAGCGTCCGCCGTGGGGACTTTATAAGCGCGCAGGGGAATGCAGCAAGAAGCCTCGATCATCGCGGTGACGCTGACGTAGGTAGTGGCGCTTGTGGGCGGGCTCAGCTGTTTGGGCTGGGTACTGTTGAGCTTCCCCGGCAAGCTGTCTTATGCCACGGCGCTGCGTTTTGCATTGGCCAATCTGTTGCTGGTGGGCGGCTTGGTTCTTGTACTGGCTCGCAATCAAGCCATAACGCCTTGGGTATTTTGGCTGCATTTTGGGCTTGGGGATGTGTTGCTGGTGTTGGGTGTCGCCTTGTTTCGCGATGGGCTGCGAGTGTTGCTGCGGTTGCCTGACTCGCGCTACGAAACATTTTTTGTCCCAATTGCATATGCCACGGGGATTGCGCTGATTCCGTATCCCAATGTATCTATATTCGCGCGTGCACTGCCGTTTTCGATTGCCTTGGTGTGGCTGGCCTTGCGCATGACGCAGGACTGTCTGCATCGCAGCAGCGGGCATCCGCTGAGTATGCCGCACAAAATTGCGGCCGCGGTGTTTGTCTCGCTGGGTTTGGTCATGGCCACGCGCGCAGCAGCACTCGTATTTTTCCCGGAACAAGCTGCACAGATGGAGGCCACATCGGTACGTGCTTCGGTGCCGTTTTTATGGGCATCGACGGCGGTCCTGCTGGCAATCAATAACGCTTTGGCGGGGCTGGTGCTCTCTGGCCTCGTACAGCGCATCAATCACTTGGCCACACACGATACCCTCACGGGCTGCCTCAATCGGCGGGCGTTGGATGAGCGCTTGCGCCAAGCCAAAGCGCATGCCAAACATAACCAGCAGCCGCTGGGTTTAGTGATGTTTGATATTGATCATTTCAAACGCATCAATGACCGGTTTGGGCATTTGGCGGGTGATGCCGTGTTGCAATTTGTTGCTAAAACAATGCAGCAACAGCTCCGTGAAGGGGACGTGATGGCACGCTGGGGCGGCGAGGAGTTCTTGGTATTGCTTCCTCACACAGATCAAGCAACAGCCACCACCATCGCGCAGCGGATGCAGAAGACGCTTGCCAATGCGGCATGGTCTTGGCAAGGGTGCCACGCGCCGCTGACCGCGAGTTTTTCGGTCATGGTTTCTTGGTGCGATGCGGTAAATTTACAGGCGCTAGATCAAGCGCTGTATCGCGCTAAGGCACTAGGTAGGAATCGCGTCGAACTCGTGTAAGGGCGGGTGCAGCAGGCTCTGGGGTGGTCTACACGTGGCTTGCGCTTGGTTCGCGCGTAAATTCCCGCTATACTTACCGGCTTACCCGGCCATCCCGGCCGCTGGGCAACACCGAGAAAAGCAATGGTCAAGATTCGCCTTACCCGTGGCGGCGCCAAGAAGCGTCCTTTCTACCACATCATCGTCACCGACGGCCGCAGCGCCCGTGATGGCCGCAACATCGAGCGCGTGGGTTTTTACAACCCGGTGGCGCAGGGCCAAGAAAAGCGCGTTGAGCTGGATCTTGTCCGTGTCAAGCATTGGCTGGACAACGGCGCACAGCTGACCGACAAGGTGGCTGACCTGTACAAGACCGCCGTCAAGGCTGCCTGATTCACCCTGCACGGTGCCTGTTCGCAGGCGCTGTGATAGCGAGAGTCTTCCATGAACGCACCGGACAGCTCCCAGCGGATGATTGCCGTGGGTCGCCTGCACGGTGCGTTTGGCGTGCGTGGCGAGGTCAAGCTGGAAAGCTTCACCGATCCTGAAAAAGCCATTGCCCGCTATCAGCCGTGGACGCTGCGTGATGCGCGCGGCAACCCGCAGGTGTGCGAAGGCGTGAAAGTACGCGAGGGCGGCAAAGGGCTGGTGGCGACCTTGCCGGGGGTGGACGACCGCGACGCCGCCGATGCGCTGCGCGGCGTCGAGGTCTGGGTGCCGCGTTCGGCCTTGCCTGCGCCGCCGCCCGGCGAGTATTACTGGGTCGATTTGGAGGGGCTGCGCGTGGTCAATGCCGATGGCGCAGACTTTGGCCGCGTGTCGCATATTTTCAATAATGGTGCCAACGATGTACTGGTGGCGCAGGGCGAGCGCGAGCGCATGATCCCGTTTGTGCTGCCTACCTACATCGTCTCGGTGGATTTCGATGGCGGCGTTGTCACGGTTGATTGGGACGCGGATTTTTGAGCGGCATGCGCTTCGATATCCTCAGCCTGTTTCCCGAATTCGTCGAACAAATCAGCACGCATGGCGTAGTCGGGCGTGCGGGTGAGCGTGGGTTGTTGTCGATTCACCCATGGAACCCGCGTGATTACGCCGAAGGCAATTACCGCCGCGTGGACGACCGCCCGTTTGGTGGCGGCCCCGGCATGGTGATGCTGATCGATCCATTACGCGCCGCATTGGCCGCCATCCGTGCCGCCGAGCCTGCACCGGTGCATGTGGTCTATCTCAGCCCGCAAGGCAAACCGTTGACCCAGGCCAAGGTACGGCAATTGGCAGTCATGCCGCGTATCGCACTGCTATGCGGGCGCTATGAAGGTGTTGATGAACGCCTGTTGCAAGCCGAGGTGGATGAAGAAATTTCGATTGGCGATTACGTGCTGTCCGGCGGCGAGTTGGCGGCCGCGGTGCTGATTGATGCGGTGGCGCGCCTGCAGGAAGGCGCGCTGAACGATGCCGAATCGGC
>NZ_DAOOUM010000073.1:4285-6650 GCF_035369645.1 Thermomonas sp.
TGCCATGACGCGGGTCCACGTGCACTCGCGCAACAACGACTCCAACAGGCGCGTGCACAAGCACGCAACACACATCAATAGGTTGATCCCATGAACAAGCCCTCGATCCATACCCTGCTGCAAGATTTCGAATCCGCCCAAGCGACCCGCAAGCTGCCCGACTTCGGTCCCGGTGACACCGTAGTGGTCAACGTGAAGGTGAAGGAAGGCAACCGTGAGCGCGTGCAGGCATACGAAGGCGTGGTAATCGGCAAGAAGAATGCCGGCCTGAACTCCGCGTTCACCGTGCGCAAGATCTCGCATGGCTTCGGCGTCGAGCGCGTGTTCCAGACCCACAGCGCCACCATCGACTCGGTGGAAGTCAAGCGCCGTGGCGCAGTGCGCGCCAGCAAGCTGTACTACCTGCGCGGTTTGGAAGGCAAGAAGGCCCGCATCAAGGAAGACTTGGCTGGCAATGCCAAGGCGCGCGCCAAGGCTGCCGCCGCTGCTGCTGCCGAATAAGGCTCACCACCAGTTCGCACGACGGCCACCTTCGGGTGGCCGTTTGCGTTTGACAGGATCAGAATTTGCCGATGCAAAGCGAAACCAACCCCGCCAATCCCAGCGTGCGTCTGGATCTATGGTTGTGGGCCGCGCGTTTTTTCAAAACCCGCGCATTGGCCAAGCACGCGATTGAAACCGGCAAGGTGGCGGTGGGTGGGCAGCGCGCCAAACCTGCGCGTGGCGTGCGGGTGGGGGATGCGCTGCGCGTGCAACGCATGGAAGACATTTTCGAGCTCGACGTGCTGATATTGTCGGTGGTACGTGGCCCGGCGGCTATCGCGCAGACGCTGTATCGCGAATCCGAAGCCTCACGTGCGGCGCGTGAACTCGCCCGCGCCCAGCGCGCCGCCGAGCGTGCCGGCTACCATCCACCCGAGACCAAACCCGACAAACGCGCACGCCGGTTGATCCGTGCGCTGGGGGATATCGACGCGCTGTAGGCTAAGGTAGCGCCTGCTGATTTCGGTCATCTTCATCCTGGTCGGTGACCGCTTTACCGTGGCCGATCTGTATCTGTCCGCTTTCATCGGCTACTACATTCAAATTGGTGAGTTGGAGCCAAAATCCGTGTTTCAAGCGTATGCGATGCCGCACTTGCAGCGCCCGAAATCACAGCGTGCGACTGCGCGCGATGATGCACTGGTCAAGCCTGCGCCGAAAGTTGCGACACAAGACGCACACTGAGCGCGTGTAACCCTGATGCTTATGCCGGCGCATCGGTGCGCGCCGGCAGTTCTACATTGCGGCGAAACTCGAAGATCAGCCGGGTTTCGATATGCGCTACTTCTTCGCGCTCGGTGAACGCCGCCAGCGTGAAGTTGCGCAAGTGCTCGCTGTCGCGCACACCGACGTGGACCAAAAAATCATCCGCACCGGCCACGTGGTAGCAAGCCAATACTTCCGGCAGTGACAACACATGCCGATGAAACCCGTCCAGCAAGGCGCGCGAGTGTTTGGCCAGCCGCACCGATACCATCGCCTGTAAACCCACCCCCATCGCCTGCGGTGCGATCTCGGCGTGATAGCCCAGTAACACGCCGTCTTCGCGCATCCGCCGCACCCGTTCCAGCGCGGTAGATGGCGCAATTCCCACTTTTTCGGCAAGGTCTTTGTTGGGCAGCCGTGCATTCTTCCGTAGCAGCCGCAGCAGGGCGTAGTCGGTTCGGTCCAGCATGATGATTTCGCTCAATTTCAAAATAATCTTCGAGGTGAAGTTTAACGACCGAATAAGGTTCTAGCATGGCAAGAGTATTTCGTAGATTTCTACGCAGGAGCCCGCCATGCATCGCTTTCAAACCACCGCCGTTCACGCCGGACGCGAAGATTTTGCGCAGTTGTGTGTGCATGCGCCGCCGCTGGATTTATCCACCACCTACCCGATCGCCGATCTCGATGTGGCGGGGGCCAGTTTTGATGCGCTGATTGGCGGCAAGCACGATGCCGCCAACCCGATCTATGCGCGCCTGCACAACCCCACCGTGGCGCGCACCGAAAACGCGATTGCCAAGCTGGAAGGCACCGATGCCTGCGTAGCATTTGCCTCGGGGATGGCGGCGCTCACCGCGGTATTGCTGGCGCGGCGTGCGCATGGCGGTCATGTGCTGGTGGTGCGGCCGCTGTATGGCACGTCCGACCATCTACTGGCTAGCGGCATGTGCGGGCTGGAGGCCGAATTTGTGGCCGCCGACGACATCGCCACCAAACGCCGCGCCGACACCGTGCTGGTGATTATCGAAACCCCCGCCAATCCCACCTTGGATTTGGTCGATATCAAGGCGGTGGTTGCCGCTGCCGGCGAGGTGCCGGTGCTGGTGGATTCCAC
>NZ_DAOOUM010000074.1:0-6445 GCF_035369645.1 Thermomonas sp.
TTGTTGCTGACGTACTTCTCGCGGCGAATCATCGGAATCGGTAGGCCGATGGCTTTGAGCGCTTCGAAATTGGCATCCACCATGTCCGGGTTGCCGCACAGATAGGCGATATCGGTAGCGGCATCGGGCACTAGCTCGGCCAAGACGTTTTGCACATAGCCGTGGCGCACGTCGGGGTGCGCATGCGGGGAATCGGCGGCGGGCAATTCGCGTGACAGGCAGGGCATATAACGGAATTGCGGATGCGCCTCGGCAAACGCGCGGAATTCATCGCCATACAGCAATTCCGCTGGCGTGCGTGCGCCTTGCAGCAGCACCACCTGCACGCCGCGCTGGGCCATTTGCTGCGCCAACTGCGGCAGCATCGCCCGGTACGGGGTGATGCCAGTGCCGGTGCCGATCAATACATAGCGGCGATTGGCATCATTGGGATACAGACAAAAGCGCCCAAACGGGCCGCTGGCATCGACCGTGGCGCCGATGGCCAGCCCTTCGAACAAGGCGGTGGCGGCACCGCCGGCCACGTAGCTGACAGCGATATCCACCTGCGCATCCGGGGCGTCGTCAGGCTGCCGGCCGATGGCGATGGAATAGCTGCGCTTGGCCGCGCTGCCATCGGCGTATTCGAAATGGATCTGGATGAACTGCCCGGGGATGCACGGCAACGGCTGGCCGTCATCACGCAGAAAGGACAGATGCGCCACGGTCGGCGCAATCATGCGGCGGGCGGTCAATTTAAGCGGAAAGTGAACAATGGCCACGGCGTTGCAACACTGCGTGGCAAGAGTGGTGCCACAAGGCTGCCTATACTACCAGCCAACTTGCGCGGCCTTCGCGCACGAGGGCGTTCATGAGCATTTCCACTTCCGCGCCGGCATTGCGCGTCAATGCGCTGCGCAAAACCTACGATAACGGTGTCGTGGCGCTGCAAGGCGTCAGTTTGGATGTGACACCCGGTGATTTTTTCGCCTTGCTGGGGCCCAATGGTGCCGGCAAAAGCACGCTGATTGGCATCGTCAGTTCGCTGGTCAACAAAAGTGGCGGCAGTGTCGAAATTTTTGGCATCGATATCGAACGCGAGCGCAGCTTGGCGATGCGCCAAATTGGTCTGGTGCCGCAAGAATTCAACTTCAACATGTTCGAGAAGCCGCTGGATATCTGCGTGAATTACGCGGGTTTCTACGGCATCCCGCGCGAGCAGGCATTGGCGCGTGCCGAACAGGTGCTGAAAGAGGCGCAGCTGTGGGACAAGGCGGACAAAGTGAGCCGCTCATTGTCTGGCGGGATGAAGCGGCGGCTGATGATTGCCCGCGCCATGATGACCCAGCCGAAATTGTTGATCCTAGATGAGCCCACCGCCGGGGTGGATATCGAAATCCGCCGCGGCATGTGGAAGACACTGAAGGACATCAATGCCGCTGGAACAACCATCATTCTGACCACGCATTATCTGGAGGAAGCCGAAAGCCTGTGCCGCAACCTGGCCATCATCGACCACGGACGCATCGTGGAACAAGGCCCGATGAAATCGCTATTGGCCAAGCTTGATGTGGAAGGGTTTGTGTTCGATATCGAAGGCGAATTGCCACGGGTCTTGCCGCAGATCGAAGGCGCGCAACTGCTGGCCACCGATGCACACACCTTGGAGTTGGATATGCCGCGAGCGATGGATTTGAACCGCGTGTTTGCCGCCTTCGAGGCCGCCGGTATTCGCGTGCGTTCGATGCGCACCAAGAGCAACCGGCTGGAAGAATTGTTCGTGCGCCTGACCGGCAAGGAGGCCGCATGAGCGCCAATCCCAATCTGGTCGCGCTGGGCACGATCACCCGCCGCGAAGTGATGCGCATCTTGAGGATCTGGACGCAGACCTTGATCCCGCCCGCTATCACCATGACCCTGTATTTTTTGATCTTCGGCGGGCTGATCGGCTCGCGCGTGGGGAAGATGGGCGGCATGGACTACATGCAATTCATCGTGCCGGGGCTGGTGATGATGAGCGTGATCCAGAACAGTTATGGCAATGTGTCGTCTTCGTTCTTCAGCTCCAAATTCGGGCGCTATGTGGAAGAGCTGCTGGTCAGCCCGATGCCCAATGGGGTCATTCTGGCGGGCTATGTGGCCGGTGCGGTGCTGCGTGGGGTGATGGTGGGTGCGATTGTGCTATGCATCGCGATGCTGTTTACCCGCGTGCATATCCCGCATCCTCTGGTGACGCTGAGCGCGGTGTTACTGGGCGCCACAATCTTCTCGCTGGCCGGTTTCATCAACGCGGTATTTGCCAAGAAGTTTGACGATGTGGCCATCGTGCCCACCTTCATCCTCACCCCGCTGACCTATCTGGGCGGCGTGTTCTATTCGATCACCTTGCTGCCGGCTTGGGCGCAGGCGGCCACCCATGCCAACCCGATTTTCTACATGGTTAATGCCTTCCGCTATGGCTTGCTGGGGCAAAGCGATGTGCCGTTGTGGGTGGCATATGCCTTGATGTTGGGCTTCGTGGTGGTGTTGGCCACGATTGCCTTGGCCTTGTTGAAGAAAGGTGTGGGGCTGCGCAGTTAAGTCGTCATCGTGCGGTGCCAGTGCCGCGCGATCCATGCGCCAGCATCATCCAACACGGTGTAGGCGGCGGGCACCACCAGCAGGCTGAGGGCGGTGGAAGTGACCAGGCCGCCAATCACCGCCCACGCCATCGGCGCGCGCATGCTGGATTCGCCGGAAAAGCCCAGCGCCAGCGGCAGCATGCCGGCACCCATCGCAATCGTGGTCATGATCACCGGGCGGGCGCGCTTGTGGCAGGCGTCGATCAGCGCGGCGTGCCGCGACAGGCCGTGCTGGTCTTCGGCCATCACCGCATAGTCCACCAGCAGGATGGAGTTCTTGCTGGCGATGCCGATCAGCATCAACAGCCCGATCAAGGCCGGCAGCGACAGCATGTGGCGGGTAATCAGCAGTGCGCCGAATGCACCGGCGGCGCACAGCGGAATCGCGCTCAAAATGGTCAGCGGTTGCATTGGGTGACGGAACAGCAACAGCAGCACCATGTAGATGCAGGTGATGCCGGCCACCATCGCCATGGCGAAACCGGTGAACAGTTCGACGAAGATTTCCGAATCGCCGGTGTTGATGAACGAGACCCCCGGCGGCAAGGCTTTCACCGCGGGCAGTTGTTGCACCTGCGCCATCACCTCGCCCAGCGGGCGGCCATTGAGCTCGGCGGTGAGGGTGATGTTGCGCTGGCGCTTGTAGCGACTGATCACCGACGGCCCGCTGCCATCACGCAGGGTGGCTACCGCCGCCAGCGGCACCGCGCCACGCGCACCCGGCACGCGCAATTGCGCCAGCAAATCCGGCTGCGCCAAGGTGGCTTGGTCGAAGCCGACGCGAATCGGAATTTGTCGGTCGGCCAGATTGAGTTTGGCCATGCGCTGCACGTAGTCGCCGCTGGTGGCGATGCGGGCGGCTTCGGCAATCGCGGTGGTGGACACGCCCAGCTCGGCGGCACGCGCCGAGTCCGGAAAAATTTGCACCTCCGGGCGCAGCAGCGAGGCCGAGGACGACACGCTGCCCAGACCCGGCAGGGTGCGCAGCTCGCGTTCCACCTTTGCGGCGGTGGCATTCAACAGTTCGGCATCGTCACCGGCCAGCACCAATTGCATCAGCTCGCCGGGTTCATTGCTCATAAAGCTCAGGCGCACGCCGGGTAGGTTGGCCAGGCGGTTGCGCACCTCGGTTTCCAGCGTGCGTTGGCTGCGTTGGCGGGTGTTGGATGCGCCCCATTCCAAGGTCAGTACCGCGCGACGCAGATCGGGCAAGCCGCTTTTGCCGGGGTCGCCCAGATTGGGCACGCTGCCAATTTGGGTGAACACTTGCTTGAGTTCGGGGATGGCGTGCAGTTGCGCGCGCGCCTGCTCGGTCATGCGGGCGGTGTCTTCGATGCGCACGCCGGGTGCCAACTCCAGCGACAGCATGCTGCGGCCTTGGTCGGACACCGGAATGAAGGTGGTGGGGATCAGTGGAAGCAAGGCCAGCGAGGCAAAAAACAGTAGGGCCGCCGCGCCCAAGGTTTTCCAGCGGTGTTGCAGGGCCTTGTCCACCCACACCAGATAACGACGCATCAGGTTGCCGTCTTCCTCGGCATGCGGCTTGGGCTTGAGCAAATGCGCGGCCATCATCGGCGTCAGCAGGCGCGCCACCAGCAGCGAGAACAATACTGCGGTGGCGGCGGTCCAGCCAAATTCGCGGAAAAACTTGCCGGACACGCCGGGCATAAAGGCCACCGGTACGAACACCGCCGCCAAGGTGATGGAGGTGGCGATGACGGCGGTGCCGATTTCATCGGCAGCATCGCGCGCGGCGTCCAGTGGCTTCTTGCCCATGCCCAGATGGCGCACGATGTTTTCGATTTCGACGATGGCATCGTCCACCAGCAAACCAATCACCACGCTCAGCGCCAGCAGGGTGATCATGTTCAGGCTGAAGCCCAGCCACTGGATCACCGCAAAGGTGGGGATGATGGAGAGCGGCAGCGCAATCGCCGACACCCAGGTGGCGCGCCAATCGCGCAAAAACCAGAACACCACCGCCAGTGCCAGCAGCGCGCCTTCCCACAGCATCGTCATCGAGGAGGAATACGAGCGCTGGGTTTCTTCCGACATATCGGTCACTTGCCGGAACCTCACGCCGGGGTGCTGCGTGGCCAGCTCGGCCAGCGCCGCACGCACGGCATCGCGCACCTTCAACTCATCGGCCCCACGTGAGCGCGCCAGCGAAAACCCCACCACCGGCTTGCCATCGAGCAGCGCGATCTGGCTGGGGTCGGCACTGCCATCGTGCACCGTGGCCAGTGCGTCCAACCGGGTGTGCTGGCCATTGGGCAGGGCGATGCTGAAGGCGCGCAGGGCCTGCGCATCGGCCACCGTGTTGAGCGTGCGCACACTCTGCTGGCCGCCGTCCTGCTCGGTCTTGCCGCCGGGGCGGTCCACCTGCATCGCCGCCAATTGCTGGTTCACCGCGCCGGCGGTGATGCCCTGCGCCAGCAGGGCTTGCGGGTTCAGATCCACCCGAATCTGCCGGTCCACGCCGCCGATGCGGGTGACAGCCGCCACCCCGTTGACGCCATACAAGGTGCGCGCCACGTAGCGATCGACAAACCACGACACGTCGTCCGGCTGCAACGCCGGCGCATCCACCGCATAGGTGAGCAGCGAGCCGACGATTTCCACTTTCGACACCACCGGCTCCTGGATGTCCTGCGGCAGATCCATGCGAATCCGCGTGACGGCGTCTTTGCTGTCGTTCAGTGCCTCCAGCAAATTGGCGTCGATGCGAAATTCAATGACCGTGGTGGACTGCCCATCCACCACCGTGGAGAACACACGCTTGACGTGGTTGAGCGTGGCGACCGCATCTTCCACCTTGCGCGTCACTTCGGTTTCCAACTGCTGCGGCGAGGCGCCGGGCTGGCTGATGACCACGGTCACCATCGGGAAACTGATGTCGGGGAAGCGCGCCACTGGCAATTGATGGAAGCTCCACAGCCCCGCCACGCACAGCACGAAGAACAGCATGATGGCGGGCACCGGGTTGCGGATGCCCCAGCTGGACAGATTGCCGCCGCCGCTCATGGGGTCTTGCCTGGAGAATTGCCTGCGCTTGGCACCACGCGCACGCGGTCACCGTCGGCCAGAAAGCCGGCGCCTGCGCTGACCACGGCGTCACCGACCTTCAGGCCACTGCGGACTTCGATCAGAGCACCTTGGGTGCTGCCGGTGTCGATACGTACTTGCTGCGCGCGTTGCTCGCGGCCCACGCGGAAGGCATAGGTGTGGCCGTCGCGGCGCACCACCGCCGCCACCGGGATCACCAGTGCGCTGCCCTGCCCGATCGCAATCCGGCCCTGCACATAGGTGCCGGGCTGCACCGGCCCGGGCGCGGGCAGATCCACATAGGCGGTGCCGGTGCGGGTCGTGCTGTCCACGCCGGGTGTCACGGCGCGCACGCGGCCGTGCACGCCGCTGCCTTCCAGCAGCACCGCTTGTCCGGGCTGTACCTGTGCCAGTTGTGCTTCGGGCAGCTCGGCGCGCCATTCCAGCCGGCCTTGGCGGATCAGCCGCAGCAACTCGCTGCCGGCACCCACCACTTGCCCGGGCTGCACCAAGCGTCTGGAAATGGTGCCGGCATCGGGGGCGCGTAGTTCCGCATAGCTGCGACGCAGCGCGGCGGCATCGCGCACCGCACGGGCGGTGCCCAACTGGGCCTCGGCCTGGGTGCGGGCGGCGCGCAGTTCATCCAGCGCCATCGCACTGATGTAATGCCCATCCACCAGCGATTGCCCGCGGGTGTATTTCGAACGCGCCAGCTCGGCCCCGGCGTCGGCTTGCCGCAGCGCGGCGGTGGCCTGCGCCAGATCGCTGTCCAGGCTGCGATGGTCCAGCTCCAGCAGCAG
>NZ_DAOOUM010000075.1:0-6238 GCF_035369645.1 Thermomonas sp.
CTTCACGCACCAGTTCAGCTGGGTACCGGTGTAACCGGAGCTAGCGCAGGTGGTGGTGGGGCCGCCACCTGCCAGAATATTGGTCATATACGTCTGCACACCTGGGGCGATGGGGTTGCCACTGAATGAGCCATTGGGGAGATAGGCGTCCAATGGCATTGCACTGTAAACCACTGTGCCGCTGCCATTTTTGTATGCAATGGCCACCGTTTGGCTATGGTCTGCGGTGGTTAGCAGTGCCTGTACACCCGCCGGCATCGCGCTGGTGGTGTAACCGTGGTTGGATGAGTTGCCGCCGTCTAGACTGGTATCAGTCAAGGTGCCGCCGGGGCCGGTGATATAAGGCATCCCTGGAACCAAATCGATTTGGCTGCCCGGGCCATAAATCCATGCAATTGCTGGGGTTCCAGGTAGTGCAGCGGAGGTGCCGCCGCCGGGGTTCCAATCGTCGATGACTAACAGCATGCCGTTGCTATTGGCTGTCTTGACATCTGTGGTGACCACATCGCTCAGTGGACTTCCGAAGCAATGTTCAATAATTAAACCAGCAAGACCGGATAAGGAAGCGGGGCTCAAGTCTGCCAGCGGTTTCTCTGTATGCCCGGCGGCTGTTATGGCCGTGGTCTTCTTGCCATTCCAGCAGCTTCCATAGGTGCCAATCTGGCCGGCATGTGCGGTGGATGTGGACAACATCCCCAGCCCCCCCAGTACCGCCAATGTCAGTGTTGCCATTTGCGTTTTCATAGTGACCCCATCGTTGCTATTCGTACCCCCATTGGGCACGCCTTGCTCAGAATAACGCTAAACGGGTCACAAAACGGACAGGTTGAATGTGTTTACGCCGCCGCGCCCGGCCATCGCGCCAACGCGGTCGCCCTGCTACCCTCACGGCTCAATTTCCTTTGCCCGTTGCCCGCATGAGCGCCGTCCTGTCACTAGACCCTGCCCAAACCCCTGATGAGCGCGTGGTGGCGCTGTTGCTGCAACGCGGCAAGCTCAAAGAGGCCGACTTGGCCAGCGCCCGCAAGCTGCAAGAGCAAGACGGCGGCGATTTGCTGGTGTTGTTGGGGCGGCTGGGGTTGGTGTCCGAGCGCGACCATGCCGATGCCTGCGCCACCGAGTTGGGCCTGCCCTTGCGCAGCGCCCGCGACGTCCCCGAGCTGCCGCCGGAGGATGTGGCGCTGGGCTTCAAGTTTATGAAGCAATTCCACGTGGTGGCGGTGGCCGCAGATGCCGTGGGTGTGGATGTCCTGTTGGCCGACCCGCAAGATAGTTATGTGCAAGAAGCGGTGCGGCTGGCGTTGGGGCGTGTGCTGCGCCCGGCGGTGGCGTTGCGTTCGGAAGTGGATGAGCTGATCGAGCGCTGGCACGGCCAAGGTCGTAGTGCGATGGAGGGCATCGTTGAGCGTGCCGAAGGCGAAGAGCACTTCGATGATGTCGAACACCTGCGCGATTTAGCCTCGGAAGCACCGGTCATCCGCTTGGTGAATCTGATCATCCAGCGCGCGGTGGACTTGCGTGCGTCCGACATCCATATCGAACCCTTTGAAACCCGTTTGAAGGTGCGTTATCGCATCGACGGGGTGCTGGAAGAAGGCGAAAGTCCGCCGCTCAATTTGACCGCCGCGATCATCAGCCGCATCAAGATCATGGCCAAGCTCAATATCGCCGAACGCCGGCTGCCACAGGACGGGCGGATCATGGCGCGGGTGCAGGGCAAAGAGCTGGATCTGCGCGTGTCCAGTATTCCCACTGCGCATGGCGAGTCGGTGGTGATGCGTCTGCTGGACCGTGAAACCGTGGTGCTGGATTTTGCCAAGTTAGGGTTTGGCGAGCACTTCATGCCGCGCTTCCAAAAAGTGCTGGAGCAGCCGCACGGCATCTTGCTGGTCACCGGCCCCACTGGGTCGGGCAAAACCACCACGCTGTACACCGCGCTATCCAAGCTCAACACACCCAAGGTCAAAATTATTACCGTCGAAGACCCGGTGGAATACCAGATTGACGGCATCAATCAGATTCAAGCCAAGCCCGCCATTGGGCTGGATTTTGCCAATGCCTTGCGCAGCATCGTGCGGCAAGACCCCGACATCATCATGATCGGTGAAATGCGCGATCTGGAAACCGCGCGCATCGCCATTCAATCGGCACTGACTGGCCACTTGGTGCTGTCCACCTTGCACACCAACAACGCTGCCGGTGGCATCACCCGGCTGTTGGATATGGGGGTGGAAGATTATTTGCTGACCTCCACCGTCAACGGCATTTTGGCGCAGCGCTTGGTGCGTAAACTAGAACCCACCCACGCCGAAAAATATCCGGCATCGCCAGAAGAAATCGAAAAATTCGGCCTGCGTCGGTTCCAGCCACAAGGCGATATTTTCCTGTACCGCGCGGTACCCTCGGCGCTATCACCCACCGGCTATCTGGGCCGCACCACCATCATGGAATTGCTGGTGATGGACGACGATGTGCGGCGCGCGGTGATGCGTCACGCCGGCATGGACGAGATCGAAAAACTCGCCCGCCAAGGTGGCATGAACACCATGTACGAAGTCGGCATTGCCAAAGCCCTGCGCGGTGAAACCACCATCGAAGAAGTGCTGCGGGTGACGGAAGATGCGTGAGCGAGCCGGGCGAGTTCAACCCTGATGTAATGCCCCAGTCATTTCCTGCTCAGGTGTTCCCTTTACGAGGCGACACCCATGAGTGCGGTAATGGACGCAGAGATCGAGCGATGCCCGGGCAACGCCTCACTTCGCCTGCTGCGCCACCATCCACGTGTGCACTTGCGCCTCCAGCACCGGCAGCGGCACCGAGCCTTGCGACAGGATGACATCGTGGAAGGCGCGCTCGTCGAATTTGCTGCCCAGTGCGGTTTCCGCTTCACTGCGCAGGCGGCGAATGGTGAGCTCGCCCAGTTTGTAACTCAGCGCTTGCCCCGGCCAGCTGATGTAGCGATCCACTTCAGTGGTGATCTCGTGCTCGGACAGCGCGGTGTTGTCGCGCAGGTAGGCCAGCGCCTGTGCACGCGTCCAGCCCATGTGGTGCACGCCGGTGTCGATCACCAGCCGGCAGGCGCGCCACATCGCATAGGTCAGCCGGCCGAAGTCTTCATACGGGGTCTGGTAGATGCCCATTTCCTTGCCCAGCCATTCGCTGTACAGGCCCCAACCCTCGCCGTAGGCACTGATGTATTCCTTGCGAAAGCCGGGCAGCTCGCCTTGTTCCAACACCAACGATTGCTGCAAGGAATGCCCGGGGGAGGACTCGTGCAGGGTCAGCGCCGGCAGGTTGTACAGCGGGCGGCTGGGCAGGTCATGGGTGTTCAGCCAATAGGTACCCGCACCGCCACGGCCTGCGGTCCAGAACGGCGCAATACTGGCCGGTACCGGCACGATGGTGAAGCGCCCGCGCGGCAGGGTGCCGATGATTTTCCCCACCTCGCCATCCACGCGTTTGCTGATCCAGGCGGCGTCGTTGAGCAGTTCCTGCGGGGTCTTGGCGTAGAACTGCGGGTCGCTGCGCAGGAAGCTCAGGAAGTCGGCAAAGCGCGTTTGCGGCGAGCGGCCTTTGAAGCCCACCTGGTCGATGATCGCGTCCATCTCGGCATGGATGGATGCAACTTCTTGCAAGCCGATGGCGTGGATGTCATCGGGCGATAAATCCAGCGTGGTGTAAGCGCGGATTTGTTCGCGATACCACGCCTTGCCATTGGGTAGGGCTTCGGCGGCCAGCGTGGTGCGCGCCTTGGGCATGTAGTCCTGGCGGAAGAAGGTGAGCAGTTTGGAAAATGCGGGAATCACCGCATCCGCGATGGCGGCGCGGCCTTCTGCGCGCAGGGCCGCTTGTTCCTCGGCCGGAATGGTGGAGGGCATTCGTGTGTAGGGTGCCCACAGCGAAGCCGCTTCGGGGTCTTTCAGGTGCGCCGTCATCGCGATGGAATCATCGCGCCCGGTCAATACCGCGCGCGGCACCGAAAACCCACGCGCAAGGCCGGCACGCATGTTGGCGATCTGCTGGTCGAAGTAGCGCGGCACATCACGCAGGCGTGCGGCATAGGCGTGGTAGGCGGCGGCATCGCGCAGCTCGGCGCGGGCCATGAAATCCAGATTCGACCAGAACGAGCTATCCGAATTGAACGGCATTTCATAATCACGAAAGCGCAGTGCCGCCGCCGCGTGCTCGATCTGCGGGCGATAGATCGCGTAGTTCAGTTGCTCGCCCGCCGAAAGCGCCCGTACATTCACGCCATCCAGTTGCTTGAGCACACCCTCCAGATAGGCCAGCTTGTTGGCCTGTGCTTGCGGACTGACATCGGGCAGGCTGCGGTTGCGTGCGGCGGCGTTGGGATCGCCATCCTCATCACCACCAGAGGACTGCTGCGTGCGCCATGTCCATTCGGTTTGGTAGATCGACTGGAAGGCGTTGTCTGCGGCGGTGGGCTGCACAGCGGGCGCGGCAGTTTGGGCAGCGGCAAGCGCAGGCAGCAGACAGAGGGCAAGCAGCAGTCGTTTCACGGATGCAATCCAGTCAGGAGGGGACAACAATGCAGGATGGATTGCGCGCAGCGATACCCAACCTGCCCTGCTCAATGCCCGGCGCGGTCGCGCTTCCAGCCGCGGTGGCGAATATCCAGATACAGGCTGTAGCAGGCGGTGAAGCTGGGGAACAGGTTTTGCAAAATACCCACGGCGTCATTCTTGCCGAAGATGAAATAGCTCAACGTCATCAGGCTGCCGACAATGCTCATGTACCAGAACAAACGCGGGATCACCGGCTTGCCGTGCCGGCGGCTGGCGATGAACTGCACCAACCAGCGGCCACCAAACATCAGTGCGCCGATCAGGCCGATCAGTTTCCACGGACTCATGTGAATGCCGGTCCAGGCCAGCGCGGCCAACGGCGTATCCATGAAGCCCACCGGCGCCAACATCACGGCGTCACTTCCTCAACGGCGGTGCGCCGGCTCCGCACAATCAACCATGCCACCCCGCGCAGGTCACGGATACCGACCAGCGCACGGCCCAGATTGTTGTACTTGGACACCCCAGCGGTGCGATGGCGATGATTGACCGGCACGCTGACGGTTTGCCAACCGGAGCGCTGCATCAGGGCCGGCAGGTAGCGGTGCATGTGGTCGAAATACGGCAAATCCAGGAATGCCTCACGTTCGAACAATTTGATCCCGCAGCCGGTGTCCGGGGTGGCATCGCGCAGCATGCGGCTGCGAATGGCATTGGCCCATTTGCTGGCCCAGCGCTTGCTGCCGGAATCCTGCCGGTTGACCCGCCAGCCGGCAAACAATTTCACATCGGCAACGGCGCTGGCGCGCTTGTCCAGAAGGTGTGGAATATCGGCCGGATCGTTTTGGCCATCGCCATCCAGGGTCGCAATCCACGGCGCGCGCGCCGCCTTGACACCATTGCGTACGGCGGTGCTTTGCCCGGCATTGGCGAGGTGGCGAATGACGCGCAGCTCGGGCGTACTGGCCTGCAATTGGCGCAGGCGTTGCAAGGTGGCATCGCGCGAGGTGTCATCGACATACACGATTTCAAAATCGATACGGCCGCGGAGTGCAGCGAGAATTTCCGCGACCAACGGCGCGACGTTGTCTTCCTCGTTATGCACGGGGACAACCACCGACAGTTGTGGATGTGCGCTCATGCGGGGTGACTCACGTACGGTTGCGCAGCCGTTCCAGCACGCCGTCCAGCGCATCCAGATTGGCGTAATGGATGATCAGCTTGCCTTTGTTGCCGCGCCCGTTGAGTACGCTGACCTTGCTGCCCAAGGTGTCGGATAGTTCGCGTTCCAAACTGGCGATGTCGGCTTGTTTGGGCTTGGCCTTGGGGGCGGTTTTTTTGGCATCGCTGGCCACTTTGCCGGCGGTGATCTGCTGTACGCGGTGTTCGACCTGACGCACCGACCAGCCCTCTTCGGCGGCCTGTCTGGCCAGCGCAATCGCCATGGGCTCGGCCAGCGGCAACAGCGCGCGTGCATGGCCCATTTCAATCGCACCAATTTGCACCAAGTTGCGAATGGCTTCGGGCAGTTCCAGCAGGCGCAATAAATTGCTGACCGCCGCCCGCGAGCGTCCCACCGCTTCGGCGGCAGCGGCGTGGGTGAGGTCGAATTCGTCGATCAGACGTTGCAGCGCTTGCGCTTCTTCCAGCGGGTTCAGGTCTTCGCGCTGAATGTTTTCGATCAGCGCCATCGCCACCACGGTGCGGTCATC
>NZ_DAOOUM010000076.1:0-6023 GCF_035369645.1 Thermomonas sp.
GCGGCGCTGCTGCATCAATTGATGCGCCACATTCGGCTGGTAGCGCCGGCCAGTCCGGTTGCGGCGAACCTCGCGGCTGATTGTGCTGGGCGCACGCCCCAGCATCAGGGCGATGGTCCTGATGGTGAAGCCGGCTTCGTACAGGGCGTGAATGCGATATCGTTCGTGCAGGTTCAGGCGGCTTGAGGCCATGGGCAACTCCACTTGGCGGTGAAGTCGCTCAGGCTAACCGCCTGAACCCCTTTACCACCGCTGGTGTTGCGTTACGGAGTTGAACTCGCCGATGCATTGTTGCGTGCCCCCTTACAACTCCCCCAGCCCCGTTGCGCAGCCGTCTGCGCCGATTTCTAGCAGGCGTAAGGTGTTGGTGGCACCGCGGGTTTGCATGTGTTCGCCGCTGGTGAATACCACGCGGTCGCCGGGGGTCAGCAGGCCGGCATCGACGAGCAGGCGGATGCTGCCGCGTGCGGCTTCGCGCGGGGTTTGGCCGCGGCTGTCGTAGTCCATCGCAAACACGTCGCGCATCAGTGCCATTTTGCGGCGTGCGCTGGCATGGTGCGAGAACGCGTAGATTGGCACGGCGGAACGAAACCGCGACAGGTAGCGTGCGGTGCCGCCGGATTCAGTCATCGCCACCACCGCGCGCACGCCGACGTGTTCGCACAAAAACATGGTGGCCATGGCGATGGCTTGATCGGCACGGGCCAAGCCGCGCCGGGCTTGTTCAAAATCGGTATCGGCTTCGAATTGCTTTTCTGCGCCCATGCAGATGCGCGCCATCGCTTCCACCGCTTTCACTGGCCAACTGCCGGCGGCGGATTCTTGCGACAACATCACCGCATCGGTGCCGTCGATCACGGCATTGGCCACGTCGAGGACTTCGGCGCGGGTGGGGATGGGGCTTTCGACCATGGATTGCAGCATTTGCGTGGCGGTGATCACGACTTTTTCACGCGCCACCGCTTCACGGATGATTTTTTTCTGCAGGCCAGGTAGCTCGGCATCGCCAATTTCTACGCCCAAGTCGCCGCGCGCCACCATCACCACGTCGCTGGCATCGACGATTTCGGCTAGGTTTTCAATCGCTTCGGCGCGCTCGATTTTGGCCACCAACGCCGCATTGCTGCCGTGTGCACGCGCCACCCGGCGCGCTTCGTGCATGTCCTCGGCATTGCGGCAGAACGATACCGCGATGAAATCCACCTGCATGCCCGCAGCAATCACGATCAATTCGCGATCTTTCTCGGTGATCGCCCCCAGCGACAGCCCGCCGCCTTGCTTGTTCAAGCCTTTGCGGTTGGATAGCACGCAGTCATTGAGCACGCGGGTGATGATGCGCTCGCCCTCCACGGCGGTGACTTGCAGTTGCACGATGCCATCGTCCAGCAACAGCACGTCATCGGTGGCCACATCGCCGGGTAATTCCAAATAACTGACGCCCACTTGGCTGGCATCGCCCGGCGGCACATTTAGGCTTGCCACCAAATCGAAGCGGTTACCCGCCTTCAAGGCCACCTTGCCTTCAGCAAAAGTTTCGACGCGAATTTTGGGCCCCGGCAAGTCGGCGAGGATGCCGATTTCACGCCCAATCTTGGCCGCCATCGCCCGCACGGCTTCGCCCCGGGCAACCTGCGCCGACGGGTCGCCGTGGGAAAAATTCAAGCGCACCACGTCCACCCCGGCACGCAGCACCGCCTCCAACACCTCGGGCGGGTCGGTGGCCGGGCCAAGGGTGGCGACGATGCGGGTGTGGCGGCGTTGTTGTGGCTGTGCGGCGGTCATAAATGGCGGAATGACATCGTTGTCTAAATGATTCTTCCACGCTATCACAGCCACACGCCACGTGCTGCATCCTGCAAACGATTAAATCGCACGCGCCGCCAATGCCGCGACCGCCGGCAGGGTTTTGCCTTCCAAAAATTCAAGGAAAGCACCGCCGCCGGTGGAGATGTAAGACACCTGTGCTTCGATACCGTATTTATCGACTGCGGCCAAGGTGTCGCCGCCACCGGCAATCGAGAACGCGCTGGAGGCGGCAATGGCACGCGCCACCGCTTCGGTGCCGTGACCAAAGGCATCAAACTCGAACACCCCCACCGGGCCGTTCCAGACCACGGTGCCGGCCTTGGCAATCAAGGCCGCGTAGGCCGTTGCCGTTTGCGGGCCGATATCCAAAATCATGTCGTCGGCCGCCACCGCATCCACTGCCTTGATGGTGGCCGGTGCATCGGCGGCGAATGCGGGGGCCACCACCACATCCAGCGGCAACGGGATCTCGGCACCGCGTGCCTTGGCATCGGCGATGATGTGTTTGGCGGTGTCCAGCAGATCCATTTCCACCAACGATTTGCCCACGCCGTGGCCCATCGCGGCGATAAAGGTATTGGCAATGCCGCCACCGACGATCAGCTGATCGACCTTGCCGACCAGATTGCTCAGCAGTTCGAGCTTAGTGGACACTTTGCTGCCGGCCACAATCGCCAGCAGCGGGCGCGCCGGGTGTTGCAACGCCTTGGCCAGCGCGTCGAGTTCGGCCATCAGCAGCGGGCCGCCGCAGGCTTGCTTGGCGTAGCGGATCGCGCCGTGGGTGGAGGCTTGTGCACGGTGCGCGGTGCCAAAGGCATCCATCACATACACATCGCATAGCGCGGCGTATTGCTTCGACAATGCCTCGTCATCGGACTTCTCACCGCTGTTCATGCGGCAGTTTTCCAGCAAGACCAACTGGCCGGGCGCCACGTCAACGCCGCCCAAATAATCTTTGACCAGCGGCACATCGAAGCCCAGTAATTCCGACAGGCGCGCAGCCACCGGCGCTAGCGAATCCGCTGCACTCCACACACCTTCTTGCGGGCGGCCCAGATGTGAGGTGACCATCACCGCGGCGCCTTTTTCCAGCGCCAATTTGAGGGTGGGAAGCGAGGCCGTGATGCGTAAGTCCGAAGTCACCCGGCCAGCGGCCACCGGGACGTTGAGGTCTTGGCGAATCAGTACCCGCTTGCCGGCAAGGTCGAGATCGGTCATGCGCAAAATGGTCATGAGGCGTGCATCACGTGTCGTGTGGGGTGCCTATTGTCGCGTTGCGGCGCCGTGGGTTCAAACTGTGCAGCCCATCTGCAAGGGTGTACTGTCAGGCACTGACTTGATTGCGTCCTGCGGCTTTGGCTCGGTACAACGCGGCGTCGGCGCGTTTGAGCATATGTTCGATTTGGCTATCTCCCGCGTGATAAGCAGCCACGCCAATACTCACAGTCAGATGCCCACTTGGCGAATCGGCATGCAGGATGTCGGCATCACGCACACGTTGGCAAATGCGCCGCCCCACTTGTAGTGCCTGCTCGAAGGTGCTCCCCGGCAGAAAGACGGTGAACTCCTCACCCCCCGGCCGCGCTAGCACATCATCGGCATGCAGCAATGCGCTGCGCACAGCACCGGCAAACCGGCGCAACGCAGTGTCACCTTCGGCATGTCCGTAATGGTCGTTATAGCGCTTGAAAAAGTCGATATCCAACGCCAGTACGGCCAATGGTGCGCCATGTGTTTGCGTATGCGCCCACAGGCGCTCGCCGGCTTCTTCAAACCCACGATAGTTCAGGCAGCCGGTCATGGCATCGGTGCGGCTGAGGTGATCCAACTTGCTGACCGCCTCCCGCAACGACTCGGTGCGTTCTTCGATCACCGCTTCGCGCTCACCCAGCACTTGTTGTAATTCGTCGTAAGCGGTATTCATGCGCCGGGCCAGATCGCCCATGCCCGCCATCAGTGGCAGCAGTTCTTGCGGCAGGCGATGTCCTACGGATGCATCCAATTGGCCACCCAGTGCATAGCCACGCAAGCTGCCCAGCAAGTAGCCAATGCTGTCACGCAATAATTGCCGTTGCCGCCAAAGTGCCCACAGCATGCCCAGCAAGGTGACCAGCAATAACCCGGCCAACAGCAATAACGTGGGGCGCAATGGCTCCAGCAGAACATTGCGCGGGGCCACCAGTGCCAGTGTCCATTGGTTGCGCATGCTCACCGCTTCCACATACGCATCGCCCCCATGCAGCAACAGGTCTTGCCGTGCGTCCACCCGCCCGACGTGATCGGCAGCCAGTGCCACTGCACGCAGCGACATCCCCGCACGCCCGGCATCGTCCAATGGTTTCCAACGCAAACCAGGGCCGGCATACACCACATGATTACTGCGATCGAGCAAAAGCAGTTCTAGCCGCCGGCGGGCCAAACTATCTGCACTCAACCGTGCAATGCTTTCCACCGGGATGGCAGCTTCCAGCACGCCGTCGATGCGCCCACCCCGCAGTATTGGTGCTGCCACGGCCACCACAGTGTCATTGCCATACACCGTTCGCTGGAATGCGTCCGAGATATACGCACGATACTGATTGCGCGCGACCTTGAACCAGTCCTCGCCTGCCACATTCACCTGCACCTGCGACGACATACGCAAACGGGTGTCTCGCATATCGACGACGCGCCCCTGTGCATCCACATGCAAAGCACGCAACATCGCCGGGTAAATTTGTAGCAGCCGGGTCAGGTCGTCACCGTGCAAACCTTGGCCATCGGCAGCTTGATCGGCTAAAAGCCGTACCCCTGCTTGTTGGGATTCCAGAAAGTCATCGATCAGGCTGGCATTCAACCGCGCATTGGCATCCAACCGCAGCAACAAATCGTGATAGCCACGTTGCCACTGCCCCCACAGCATCGCCCAGCTGAACAATAACGCCGGCAACAAGCCGCTCAGCACCAGCCCCAGCGCCAGCCGTTTGCGTAAGCTCCACCCTGATTGATCCAGCCGTTCCCCCATTTTCGCGTTGTAGCACATCAGCCGGCGTGGTGCCGTCACGACGGAAATGCCACGGGGCCCCGTGTCAGCCGCCACGCGGCAGTGATGGGCGCGGCCCCAGTGGGAGTTCGATGACCTCCGGCTCAGGCAACCCCAAGCCATAGCGCAGACTGCGGCCGATACGGTTGGCGTATTCGTGTACCAGCTCGGCTTGTGCGGGGTTCAGCACGGCGTCGGCGGTGCTGCGCCATAGCGCCAGCCATTGCACAAAGTGCTCGCTGGTGATCGGCAGGCCTTGGTGCGCCGCCATCGGATTGCCGCGATAGCTGGCCGCACGCAAGATCACCGAACTCCAAAACGAGGTCAGCAAGGACTTATGCGCGGGCCAATCGTGCACGGCGGCATTGAACACCGGGCCAAGCGTGGGGTGCACTTGAATTTTGTCGTAGAAGCAGTCCACCAGCGCCGCGATTTGCGCGTGACTGGGGATGGCGGGATCGGTGTTGGTGTCGGTGTCGAGAGTGCTATCCACGTGTCGGCTCATAATTGGTGCAGGGGGAACGATCAGAGGCAAACGCTACGGTCATCGCTCCCCGTATTATCCGCGCCTGCCCTTGCCAATGGGCCTCGGCTACCATCAAGCTAACAAACAGCTGATATACGGCTAGCGCACACCTGCGGGGAGCAAGGCATGCGGGCACTGTGGTTTGAACTCAAACGCCGCAACGTGTTGCGCATGGCGATTGCCTACGCCGCGCTGTGCTGGCTGTTGTTACAAGTTGCCGATCTGCTGCTGCCCACCTTTGGTATTCCACCTTGGGTAATGCGGGCGCTGGTGCTGCTGGCAGTACTGGGCTTTCCGTTGGCGATGATGTTTGCCTGGACCTACGCTTGGACTGACCGGGGTTTGCAGCGCGAAGTCCCGATCGCAGCTGACATTGCTTCTGCAGCTGCACTCGCTTGCACAGATCCGATTGCCGCCTCGATCGCGGTGTTACCGCTGGTCAATATGAGCTCGGATAAGGAGCAAGAGTATTTTTCCGATGGCTTATCGGAAGAATTGCTCAATCTGTTGGCGCAAGTACCTGAGCTGCATGTGGCCGGGCGCACTTCGTCGTTTTCGTTCAAGGACACCCAAGCCACGATTGCGCAGATTGGGCAGGCCTTGAACGTGGCCACGGTGCTGGAAGGCAGCGTGCGCAAGAGTGGCGCACACGTGCGCATCACCGCGCAG
>NZ_DAOOUM010000077.1:0-5595 GCF_035369645.1 Thermomonas sp.
ATGGGCATCACCGGCATCGCCCGCCGTCTGGTCATGGACGGGGCGCTGGACGAGGCTGTCGCGCGCAAGGCGATGGACGCCGCCACCGCCGAAAAAACACCGCTGGCCATGTATCTGGTGCAACACCGGCTGGCCACGCCGGCGGCGTTGGCGGCAGCCAATTCGGTCGAGTTTGGCATGCCCATCGTGGATGCACTGGCGATCGACCCGGCACAATCGGCGATCACCTTGGTCAAGGAAGAGTTGCTGCGCAAGCATCAGGTCTTGCCACTGTTCAAGCGTGGCAACCGCCTATTTGTGGGCACCTCAGACCCCACCAACAATCAGGCCCTGGAAGAACTCAAATTCCACACCAATCTGGCGGTAGAGCCCATCTTGGTGGATGCCGATCGCATCAAACGCTGCCTTGACTTGTGGCTGGAGGCGGCTGAGGCGCTGGCCGCCGACATGGATGATGCCGACGGACTGGAGGGGCTGGAGGTCAGTGGTGGCGATGAGGACTTCTCCAACGATACCGGGGTGGATGCCAGCGGCGAAGACACCCCGACTGTCAAATTCATCAATAAGGCTTTGGTGGATGCCATCCGCAAGGGCGCATCCGACATCCACTTCGAACCTTACGAAACCGAGTACCGGGTGCGCTTTCGCATCGACGGCATCCTGAAGATTGCCAAGAAAGTACCGGTGAAACTGCATGCGCGCATCGCCGCGCGCCTCAAGGTGATGTCGCAATTGGACATCGCCGAAAAGCGTGTGCCGCAGGATGGGCGCATCAAGCTCAACCTCAGCAAGACCAAGCAAATCGACTTCCGTGTCAGCACCTTGCCTACGCTGTTTGGGGAAAAGATCGTGCTGCGCATCCTGGATGGCAGTGCCGCCAAGATGGGCATCGATAAATTGGGTTATGAGCCGGTGCAGCAAAAACTGTTCTTGGATGCCATCCACAAGCCGTATGGCATGGTGTTGGTGACCGGCCCGACGGGCTCGGGCAAGACCGTGAGCCTGTACACCGCGCTGGGCATCTTGAACGACGAAACCCGCAACATCAGTACCGTGGAAGACCCGGTGGAAATCCGCCTGCCCGGGGTCAACCAAGTGCAGCAAAACGCCAAACGCGGCATGACCTTTGCCGCCGCCCTGCGCAGTTTTCTGCGTCAAGATCCCGACGTGGTGATGGTGGGCGAAATCCGTGACCTTGAGACCGCCGAGATCGCGGTCAAGGCCGCGCAAACCGGCCATATGGTGTTATCCACCCTGCATACCAATGACGCTCCGCAGACCATTTCGCGCCTGATGAACATGGGCATTGCGCCTTACAACATCACCAGTTCGGTCAGCCTGGTGATCGCCCAGCGCTTGGTGCGCCGCCTGCACGACTGCAAGCGTGCCGTGCATTTGCCTGAGCACGCGCTACTGGCCGAAGGGTTCACCGCCGATGAGGTGCATGCAGGCATCACCGTCTATGAGGCGGTGGGCTGCGAGGACTGCACCGAAGGCTACAAGGGCCGTGCTGGCATCTATCAAGTGATGCCGATGAGCGAGCAAATTCAGCAAATTGTGCTCGCCGGTGGTAATGTGCAACAGATTACCGAGGCGTCCTTGCAGAGCGGCGTCCGCGATTTGCGACGCTCTGCGTTGGACAAGGTGAGACAGGGGGTCACCAGCCTCATCGAGATCAACCGCGTCACCAAGGATTGAAGGGGAGCTTCATGTCCGCTCGTAGAGCTGCGATCAGCAAGGCCAGGGAAAAAGCCGAATCCCGTCGGTTGAACCCACTGGAAGAATTCGTCTGGCAGGGCCGCGACAAGCGCGGCAAAGAAATGAAAGGCGAGCAGTTGGCGCGCACCGCCAATCTGCTGCGCGCCGAGCTGCGCAAGCAGGGTATCAACCCGACCATGGTCAAGCCCAAGCCCAAGCCGTTGTTTGGCGGCAGCGGCAAGAAAATCTCACCGCGCGATATCGCCGTGTTTAGCCGGCAAATTGCCACCATGATGAAGTCCGGCGTGCCCATCGTGAATGCGCTGGAAATCATCGGCGGTGGCAACAAAAACCCAAACATGAAGAAGATGGTCAATGGCCTGCGTAATGATATCGAAGGCGGCGCGTCCATCTACGAGGCCATGAGCCAATACCCGGTGCAGTTCGACGAGCTGTATCGCAACTTGGTGCGTGCCGGCGAATCTTCGGGTGTCTTGGAGACCGTGCTGGACACCATTGCCAATTACAAAGAAAACTTGGAAAGCATCAAGGGCAAGATCAAGAAAGCGCTGTTCTACCCCGCCGCCGTGATCGCGGTCGCTATTTTGGTCAGTGCGGTACTGATGGTGTATGTGGTGCCAATTTTCAAAGAAACCTTCAGCAGCTTTGGTGCAGACCTACCCGCTTTTACCAGTCTGGTCTTCGGCATTTCTGACATTCTGGTCAAATGGTTCTGGCTGATTGGCATCATTGTCGCCGGTGCTGTTGGCTTCTTCATTTACACCTACAAGCGCTCAGACAAGCTCAAGCACACCGTGGATCGGATGATGCTCAAGCTTCCCGTGATTGGCAAAGTGCTGAACGAATCGGCGATTGCCCGCTTTGCTCGCACCTTGGCGGTGACCTTCAAGGCCGGTGTCCCCCTCGTGGAAGCCCTGGACAGTGTTGCTGGTGCCACCGGCAGCATGGTCTATGAGCAGGCCGTCATGAAGATGAAAGACGACGTGGCGGTAGGCTACCCGGTCAATGTGGCGATGAAGCAGGTCAACCTGTTCCCGCATATGGTGGTGCAGATGACCGCGATCGGCGAAGAGGCCGGCGCACTGGACACCATGTTGTACAAAGTCGCCGAGTTTTATGAGGAAGAAGTCAGCAACACCGTGGATGCATTGTCCAGCTTGATCGAACCGATGGTGATGGTGATCATCGGCGGCTTGGTGGGCTCGATCGTGGTGGCCATGTACCTGCCGATCTTCAAGATCGCGATGACGGTGATGTAACGGGAATCGCGACGTAATGGCCTTTCTTGATGCACATCCCGGCCTCGGCTACCCCGCCGCGGCCGGGCTTGGTTTGTTGGTGGGGAGTTTCCTGAATGTGGTGATCTTGCGTCTGCCACGCCGGATGGAATGGCAGTGGAAGCGTGACGCCCGCGAGATTCTGGACGAACCCGAACTCTACGACCCGCCACCGCCAGGCATCGTGGTAGAAGGCTCGCATTGCCCTGTTTGCAAAAAGCCCCTGCACTGGTACGAGAACATCCCCGTATTCAGCTGGGTGCTGCAAGCTGGTAAATGCCGGGGCTGCAAGACCCCGATATCAATCCAATACCCACTGGTCGAATTGATCACCGGGCTATTGTTCTTGGCCTGTGTCTGGCAGTTTGGATTTGGCTGGAAGGGCTTTGGCGCCATGCTGTTGACGGGTTATCTGGTCGCCCTGTCTGGCATCGATTTTCGAACCAAATTATTGCCCGACCAACTGACCCTGCCTTTGCTGTGGCTGGGCATGGTGGCGGCCGTGGAAAACCTGTACGTCGGGCAGAAATCCGCGATGCTAGGGGTGATGGCGGGCTACCTCAGCCTGTGGTCGGTGTACTGGGTGTTCAAGCAGCTCACCGGCAAGGAAGGCATGGGGCACGGCGATTTCAAACTATTGGCCGCGCTGGGCGCGTGGACGGGCTTGGCGGGGGTGCTGCCCACCATCTTGCTGTCGTCGTTCATCGGGGCCGTCGTTGGCTCGATTTGGCTGGCCATCAACGGCCGCGACAAAGCCACGCCCATCCCATTTGGCCCGTATCTGGCCTTTGCCGGCTGGATCAGCTTTTTCTGGGGCAAGGACTTGGTGGGTGCGTATCTGCGATTTGCAGGGCTGGCTTGAGCGGCTTCATCCTTGGCCTGACCGGCGGGGTCGCTTCGGGCAAAAGTACCGTTGAGGCCTGCTTTCGCGCCTTGGGTATCTGCGTGGCGGATGCCGACCAAGCGGCGCGCGATGCGGTGGCGGTGGGTAGCGCGGGGTTGGCGGCGGTGGTGACGGCGTTTGGCACGGCAGTGCTGGCGGCGGATGGCGGTTTGGATCGTGCCGCGATGCGCCAACGGGTCTTTGCCGATGCCGCAGCGCGCGCGCAATTGGAAGCCATCGTGCATCCGCGCGTGCGTGCCAGTCTGCATGCTGCCTGCGTCTCCGCAAGCAGCCCTTATGCCATCGCATCGATACCACTGCTTGCCGAAGGCGGCGGTCGCAGCGCCTATCCGTGGCTACACCGCATCCTCGTGGTGGATGCCCCCGAGCAGGTGCAGCTTGCCCGCCTGCTGCGCCGCGATGGCATCGACCCAGCACTGGCGCAGGCGATGCTCCACGCGCAAGCCACCCGGCAACAGCGCCTGGCGATTGCGGATGATGTGCTGGTCAATGCCGGGCCGCTGGCGGCGATCAACGCGCAGGTGACCGCATTGGACGCGCTTTATCGCGGCCTCAGCAAGGCCTCCACCACCGGCAAATCCGCCGGCGGCATCGGGTAATCACGCAACGCCTGCGGCAACACCCAAACCAGCGCCTGTCCTTCCATGCCCTGCGGTTGGCCGCTGTAGCTGACTTCACGTACATCCAGCAGCAAACATCTGCCCGGACTGTCCAGCCGCACGCAAATGAGTGCCTCGCCAACGCTGGCTTCCACACCCAATTCTTCGCGCAATTCACGCACCAAAGCTTGCTCGGGCGTCTCCCCCGGCTCGAGTTTGCCGCCGGGAAACTCCCAGAGATTGGCCAGCTCGCGCCCTTCGGTGCGTTGAGCCAGCAACACGCGGCCATCTGCATCACGCAAGATGGCGGCGACGACGTGAAGCTGCTTCATTTTCATCAGGATGCGCCCCGCTCCGGGGCGCATCCCCCTTACGCAAGCTGCCCGTGGCAATGTTTGAATTTTTTGCCGCTGCCGCAGGGGCACGGGTCATTGCGACCGACCTGGCCGGATGCCAGTGCCTGCTGCACGCGGACGTCTGCGGCTTCTTCGTCGGCACCCAAGCCGCCCATATCGGGGTGCTGGAATTGCATCTGCCGCGCCATGGCATCGGCACGCGCGCGCTCTTGCGCTTCGGCAGCGGCCACTTCTTCTTCGCTGCGAACACGTACCCGCGCCAGCAGCGAAATCACTTCGCGCTTGACCTTCTCCAGCAACTCAGAGAACAACTCGAAGGCTTCTTTCTTGTATTCCTGTTTGGGCTGCTTTTGCGCATAACCACGCAGGTGGATGCCTTGCCGCAGGTAGTCCATGCGCGCCAAGTGTTCTTTCCAGTTTTGATCCAGCACGTTCAACATCACGTGTTTTTCCAGCATGCGCATGGTGTCGCCGCCGGTTTGCGTTTCTTTATCAGCAAACAGGGTTTGGATGGCAGTTTGCACATGCGTCAAAATCTGCCCTGCGTCCAGTTCTTCCTGGGTTTTGTGCAGGCTAACTAGATCCATTTGCACGCCAAATTCGGCGGCTAGCTCCGCTTCCAGGCCAGGCAGATCCCATTGTTCGTCCACCGAATCAGCCGGCACGAAGCGCTGCACCATGTCGGCGATCACATCGCTACGAATACCGTCGATGTTGTCCTTGACGCTGGCCGCTTCCAG
>NZ_DAOOUM010000078.1:0-5175 GCF_035369645.1 Thermomonas sp.
GAACCTTCGCCTTCACCGGCAATCCCCAGATGATTGAGCTTGGGGTAGAGCTTGAACGTGGCCTCGGGATCGTCAGCAAATGCATCGCGCCAGTTCTGCCAGTCGGCATCCACCACTTGAATATCGCGTGCGCCTTGCAAGAGCAGCATCGGCAACCTCACCTGTTGTGCCTCGCTAACCGCATCCACTGCCTCGATACTGCGCCAGTAGCCTGCGGGTTGGCCCATCACGGTCGGGCTGGTGGCAGCGGTTTTGGGGTCGCGGGTGATGCGCACTTGTTCGATGATGGCGTTGATCGCGGCGCGTTCGGCATCGTCGATTTTGCCGTCGTTGAGTGCCGCCAGCCGGCGGTTTTGTTCGATCAGGATATCCAGCAGCGGGCGCGTGGGCGCAGCCATCAGAATCAGTCCTGCCACATGCCCGGAGACGGCGGCAATGCGCGGTGCCAGCATGCCGCCTTGGCTGTGGCCCAGCACGAAGATGCGCTTGGGGTCGATGTCATCGGTCTTGCGCAACGCATCTACCGCGATCACCGCGTCATTGGTGGTTTCATCATCCACCCCGAAATTGCCGCCGGCAAAATCCTGCGGACGTGCCTTGGTGCGCTTGTCATAGCGCAACACGGCAATGCCCTGCGCGGCCAGCGTGCGCGCGATGTCCAGAAAGGGTTTATTGGGGCCAATGGTTTCATCGCGGTCTTGCGGGCCGGAGCCATGCACCAGCACCACGGCGGGGAACGGGCCATTGCCTTTGGGCATGGCCAAGGTGCCGGGCAGGGCGCGCTCGCCGTCGCCCACGCTGAAATCGCGTTCGCTGAAATTGGCATCGGCGGCCACCGCAGGTGCGGGGGAGGTGGATTGCGCGGGTTGAATCAAAAAGCCGACGATTTTGCCGCTGGCGTCGATGGCAAACTTCGCCACCAGTTCGGCTTTTTCAAAATGCAGCGGGATCTGCACAAAATGGGTGTCGCCTTGCGCGCTGACCTGCGCTTGCTCGCGGCCCTTGGCGTTGCCCATTTGTGCGGGCAGTGACTCCCAAATGGCTTGCAGCTTGTCAGCCGGCACTGCAGCGGCCATCTGTGGGCCAAACAGTTGCTCCACTTGCGCGTAGTGACCGGCATCCAGCGCATCCAAGGCTTGCTGTGCGAGTGCGGCAGGGTCGGCAGTTTGCGCATGGCTGGTACCGGCGATGGCAAGGCTGGCGGCAAGGACGGAGGCGATGAATGTATGACGCATCTCAGGCTTCCTTCTTGAAGATGAGGGTGGGGGAGGACACCGTGGGCGTGGCATGGACGACATTGACCAGTTCCCAACCATTGCGGCCTTGCTTGTCCAATTCTTCCTGCAAGGTTTCCAGCTTGAAGCCGCCCATCAGGCCGGTTTTCAGTTCAATGACTTGATATTTCCATTGGGTGCTGGTGTTCACGTTGCATCGTCCTCGGGTGTTTGGGTTGGCGCGGGCAGGCGCCCGGCTTTGCGCAGGGATTCGCGCAGTACGTATTCGATTTGCGCGTTCAAACTGCGTAGTTCGTCATCGGCCCAGCGCTGCGCGGCCGCCAGGATGTCGGCATTGATACGCAGCGGGTAGGCTTTTTTCTCGGCCATGGCTCAGTACAGCGAACCGGTGTTGACGATCGGTTGGGTGCTGCGCTCGCCGCACAAGACCACCAGCAGGTTGCTGACCATGGCCGCTTTGCGTTCTTCGTCCAGTTGCACCACGCCGTTTTTTTGCAGCTCGGCCAGCGCCATTTCCACCATCCCCACCGCACCGGCCACGATCCGTGTGCGCGCAGCAATAATCGCGTTGGCTTGTTGGCGCTGCAGCATCGCTTGGGCGATTTCCGGTGCGTAAGCCAAGTGGCTGATGCGGGCGTCGATCACTTGTACACCGGCATCGGCCAGGCGTTCGGAAAGTTCATCACGCAAATGCTGCGAGACTTCCGTGGCATGACTGCGCAGCGCAATCTGGCCATCCTCGTGCTGGTCGTACGGGTAGCTGGTGGCCATCGTGCGCAGTGCGGATTCCGACTGGATGTGCACGAAACTTTCGTAGTCATCCACGTTGTAAACCGCCTCGGCACTGTCTTGCACTTGCCAGACAATCACGGCGGCAATTTCAATCGGGCTGCCGTCGAGCTCGTTGACCTTGAGCTTGCCTGACTCGAAGTTGCGCACCCGCAGCGAGATTTTTTTCTTCGCATAAAACGGGTTGTTCCAACGCAGGCCGTCGTGTTTGACGGTGCCCACGTATTTGCCGAACAAGCTGAGCACGGCGGCTTGGTTGGGCTGCACCATGTACAGGCCGGTCAGGCTGAACCCGGCCAATACAGCCATGCCGATGCCGCTGAACACGCTACCGATGGAGGCTGGGCCTGCGGCATTGGCATCGGGGCCGATGCCGGTGATCAGCAACCAGATGCCGGCAGCGGCGAGCAGCAGCATCGCCAGCAAAAAGGGAATGCCGGGGAGGGAGGACAGCGGGTTTTCTTTCATGGCAAGGCTCGCATACGCCCGTCTGGGCTTCGGCATATTGATATCAAAATGATATCAATCAATGCAAGCGTCGTCCGACGAACGGTAGGCTGCCTGCCTGATCGGATGCGGCAGCTATTGCTGCGGAACGAGGTAATACAGGGGTGCCGGGCGTGATTCCCCGCTGGCATACAGGCCGGCCCCACCGGCGCTCCAGCCCAGTGCTTCGGCTTGCGGGATCCAGGGCACATCATGGGTTTCGGGCGGGTGGGAGACGGCATCGGCCCAGGTCTCGCCCTCCTGGCGACGGTAAAACAGCACGCTGCCATAGGTCAGCACCGCCAGCGTTTTGCGGTCGGGCGACATGTCGGCGGCAGTCACTTGCGAAAACAGCGCGGCCAGCGCGGGATCCTTGTCCCGCATCGCCGCGCTGACTTGCGGCACACCTTCCAGCCGGCCAATGCGGCGCGCCTCTTGCACCTGCCCATGCGGGTTGCTCAGCGGCAGTGAAAACAATTCCGGAGGGAAGCGCTTTTTCGATATCAACAGCACTTGCCCGGTGGCGGCATCCACGGCGACTGCTTCGCAATCGCGCGGGCCATCCGGCCAATGCGCACGGATGCTCCACGCTGGCCGCACAACGCCGCTGGTCAGTTGCGCGGGTTCTTCAATTACGTGCAACGCAAAGTCACGCCGCTGTCCGCCGTTGTCGCCGGTATCGGCCAGCAGCAGGTAGTGCTTGCCGTTCAAATTGAAACTGGCGATGTCTTCCCAGTCGATGTTCTTGGCGCCCACCACATCAAAGCGTGCCAGCAGCCGGCCACGGGTGCTGATGGCATACAGCCGCGCCGGGTTGCCACTGTCGTTGTGCACCCACAGCACATCCTCGTGCACATGCGAGGCCGCTAAGCCACTGATTTCGTCCAGCTCGCGGTGGGTGATCAATCCAGCCAGCCGCGCAAACGGCAGCGAAGGGGCCGAACAGGCGGCGATGCAAACCAGCAGCGTGGCCAGGCACGTCAGTGGCAGCGCACGGCGGATGGCAAAAAAACGAGGCATGGGTGCAAGGATCGCATAGCCCAGCGCGCTGGCTGAGTCTGCTGCCTTTAGAATCGCGATTCCAGTGATTGAGTTTTGCCGATGACCCGAATTGGTACCCCCCTGTCGCCACAGGCTACCCGTGTACTGTTGCTGGGCTCGGGCGAGTTGGGCAAGGAAGTGGCGATCGAGTTGCAGCGTTTCGGGGTGGAAGTGATTGCCGCCGATCGCTACGCCAATGCGCCGGCGATGCAGGTGGCGCATCGCAGTCATGTGTTGGATATGTTGGATGGTGACGCCGTGCGCGCGCTGATCGCGCTGGAGCAGCCGCATATCGTGGTGCCCGAAATCGAGGCGATCAACACCCACGTGCTGATTGCATTGGAGGCGCAGGGTGCGCTGCGGGTCATCCCCACCGCGCGCGCTGCGCAGTTGACGATGGACCGCGAGGGCATTCGTCGCTTGGCCGCCGAAACCTTGGGCCTGCCAACCTCCAGCTATCGCTTCGTCGATACCCTTGAAGATTACCGCGCCGCGGTAGCCGCCATTGGCTTGCCCTGCGTGGTCAAGCCGGTGATGTCGTCTTCGGGGCATGGGCAATCGTTGCTGCGCACACAGGCCGACATCGACGCCGCATGGGATTATGCGCAAACGGGTGGGCGTACTGGCGCGGGGCGCGTGATCGTGGAGGGCTTTGTCGATTTCGATTACGAAGTCACCCTACTGACCGTGCGCCATGCTGGCGGGACCTGTTTTTGCGCACCGATTGGCCATTTGCAGGAAGACGGCGATTACCGCGAAAGCTGGCAACCACAGCCGATGTCGGCGCTGGCGCTGCAACGTGCACAAGACATCGCCCGCGCGGTGGCCGACAATCTGGGCGGCTGGGGTGTGTTCGGCATGGAGTTTTTCATCAAAGGCGATGCGGTGTGGTTCAGCGAAGTCAGTCCGCGCCCGCATGACACCGGGCTGGTGACGCTGGCCTCGCAAGACCTGTCCGAATTTGCGCTGCATGCGCGCGCGATTTTGGGCCTGCCGATTCCGCACATTCGCCAGTTGGGGCCATCGGCCTCGTGCGCGGTGTTGGCGCATGGGCAGGGCGTGCCGGTGTTTGATCATGTGGACGCTGCCTTGATGCAGCCCGACACACAAGTACGTTTGTTCGGCAAGCCGCGTGTGGCCGGGCATCGGCGGGTTGCGGTGACTTTGGCGCGCGGCGACAACATTGACGCGGCCCGCGCCACCGCCCGCGATGCCGCCGCCGCGCTTGTCATCCACCTTGAAGCTGAGTTCTGAATCTGAGTGAGGAGTCCACCATGAGCGAATCGTCTGGCTATGCCGTGTTCTTGTTTCCGCAAGCGTTGGACGCCTTGGGCGATGCGGTCAAACCGTATCTGCAAGCCGGCCCGGCCGGCCCGTTTGTGCCCTGCCGCGAAGTGGACACCGGCGGTGCGTTTATCGAAATGACGCTGGAAGGCCGTGGCCCGGATGGCCGGGTCATCGAATTAGAATTGATGGTGCCTAGCAGTATGGTGCGGATGATTGTGTCGGCGCGCAGCGATAGTGAATTTGGTTTTTACGACCGTAAAAAGCCCGCCGCCGTGGCCGTAGAATCCGTGCAGACCGGCCCCGCTACAAGCAGTCCCGCCACGAGCAGTCCCGCCAC
>NZ_DAOOUM010000079.1:0-2028 GCF_035369645.1 Thermomonas sp.
TTGAAGCTGACCCCGCATCACTTTGCCTATCTGAAAATTTCCGAAGGCTGCAACCATCGATGCAGTTTTTGCATCATCCCGTCGATGCGCGGCGATCTGGTGTCGCGCCCGGTGGATGAGGTGCTACGCGAAGCCGAAAAACTGGTGCGTGGCGGCGTCAAAGAATTGCTGGTGGTCTCGCAAGACACCAGTGCCTACGGGGTGGATGTGAAATACGCCCCCAAGCTGTGGCGCACGGGCATGTACGAAACCCGGATGAAGGCGCTGTGCGAAGGGCTATCGGAACTCGGTGTGTGGACGCGCCTGCATTACGTCTATCCATACCCGCATGTGGACGACGTGATTCCGCTGATGGCCGATGGCAAAATCCTGCCGTATCTGGACATCCCGTTCCAGCACGCCAGCCCGCGTATTCTCAAGCTCATGAAACGCCCCGGCGCGGTGGATAAAACGCTGGAGCGCATCCACAACTGGCGCAACATTTGCCCGGAGCTGACCATCCGCAGCACCTTTATCGTCGGTTTCCCCGGCGAGACCGAACAGGAATTCGAAGACCTGCTGGACTTCCTTGATGAAGCCCAACTCGACCGCGTCGGCGCATTCGCCTATTCGCCGGTGACGGGTGCCAAAGCCAACGATCTGCCCAACCCCGTGCCCGAGGACGTGAAGCAGGAGCGCCTTGCCCGCTTCATGGAACGGCAGGCTGACATTTCCGCCGCCAAACTCGAAGCCAAAGTGGGCAGCGTGCAGACTTGCATCGTGGATGCCATCGACGGCGAACTGGCCATCGCCCGCAGCAAAGCCGACGCCCCGGAAATCGACGGCTTAGTGCAGATTCAAGACGGCCGCGAAGCCGGCCTGCGCCCCGGCGAATTTGTGCAAGTGCGGATCATGGGCAGCGACGAACACGACCTGTATGGCGAGGTGGAGTACAACGCTTGAGCGCGGATTCCGCTTGCTACGGAGTTTCTAAGCTCCTTGCCCCATGCAGTACGCCCGTTCTTTGCGGAATGCAAGCTCGCTTGACATGGGTAATTGTTTGTAGATACATTTTAATAAATGTTCACCGTCACCGAAACCCCGATGTTCATCCACTACGCCGCCAACGTGTGGAGCGAGGGCGAGCGCGAAGAGTTCGTGGATTTCATCGCTGCCAACCCGGAAGTGGGCGACGTGATCCCGGAGTTCGCGCCGCTGCGCAAAGTGCGCTGGTCGGCGCAGGGCAAAGGCAAGCGCGGCGGCGTGCGTGTGATCTATTACACGCGGCCTGCGGCGGGCAAGGTGAATCTGCTGATCGTGTATCCGAAGTCCAAAACCGAAAGCCTGTCCCAAGCGTTTCTGCGCGAATTGCGCAAGCTGTTGGAGTAATACCATGTCGAAGAAGACCGAAAAACTGTCGCCGTTCGAGAGCGACTTGCTTGAGTCCATCCGTCAAGCCGAGCGCGGGGAGTTCGCTGCTGTGCACACGCCGGAGACCCTCGCTGCACGCAAGCGCGGGCGTCCTGTTGGCAGCGTCAAGGCAGCACCCAAGGTGCCGCTGAATCTGCGCGTTGATCCGGATGTTCTGGCCGTCCTGCGCGCCACCGGCCCCGGCTGGCAAACGCGGGTGAACACCATCCTGCGGGAGCGGTTTGCGTTGTAGGCGGGGCTGGTCATCGTGGTTTCTCGCAATGCGGTCTAACAATTCGTTCAAGCCGAACCCGCTTCGCTCCGGCAACGGCGTGGCGTCGGGCTCTCGACCTATAAGATAGGGATGTTTGAAGACATAAGCGTTAGGCCGCCGCGAGCTTGAGCTTGTCTATACATTGCAGGTCAACGGACTGCCAGCCTTAAAGGCACGAAACGGGCAGCATGTATGAAGTCGTTGTCCGCTGTGAGCAGTGAAAGATGATGCATGCACCGATTGCGCGTCACGGCGAAGGGCGAGCGACCAAGTACTGGTGTCAACAAACAGGCTCACTTGCGACTGCGCTCGGCCTTGTGATCAAAGCTTGCGTCCCATTCAAGCTGCCCAAGCAACTCGGCGAT
>NZ_DAOOUM010000079.1:2128-4802 GCF_035369645.1 Thermomonas sp.
TCGCGGCGTGCAATGAATTCTTTGAGCGCAAGGGTGACGGCCGCTTTCTTGGACGGCTCGCCGCTGACTGCGACAACGCGATCGATGAGCTTCCGATCTAGAGCGAGATTGGTCGCCATGGGAATCACCTCAACACATCACGCTACACATTGCAGCCAGGGTGTGCGACTGGCAACCGGGCGCAAGAGTTAAGCCGTGCCGCGAAGCTGCACCCCCCAAAACCGCCCACCCCCGCCCTGCGGCCGTCCGTCGGTCATTGCTGGCATCCCGGTTGTCCCCCCGTTAAGGTTGACTCGCCAAAAAGCGAGGACGCCCCGTTGTTACAACAGCCCTTACAAAGAAGCGCCAAGCCCGCCCGGGGGTTTACCTTGGTGGAGTTGATGATCGTGATGGTTGTCATCGGTGTTTTGGCCGCGTTTGCGGTGCCCGGCATCACGGGCATGATCAATAACAGTCGTTTGAGTGGTCAGGCGGGTGAGTTGATATCCACCATGCAGCTGGCGCGGGCCGAGGCAGTACGCAGGAATGCATCCGTCGAGGTTTGCCCGACCAGCGATGGCAGCACCTGCGGTACCGGCACCAGTTGGACACGCTGGATCGTGCACGGCCCGGATCCCGGTAATGGTGGTGCGGATGAAGTCATCGCAGATAACAGCAGCAATGCCAGCGTGCAGGTCAAGAGCTCGGTGAACAGGGTCGTGTTCAAACCTTCGGGGCTGTTGGACGCCCAGCAAACGGTCACCGTCTGCATGCCCACGACGCAACCCAATATCAATCAACGCGTACTCACCATCATGATCAGTGGCGTCGTGCTTTCCAAAAATAATGATGGCGGTGGAGCATGCCCATGACCCAGTTGCAACCCTCTTTTCACACCGCACGGCAGATGCGCGGCATGAGCATGATCGAAGTACTGGTGTCAGTCATGGTGCTGGGCGTCGGCCTGCTAGGGATTGCCGCCATGCAATCCATTGCGCTGCGGGGTGGGCAAGGCTCGCTGGAAAGCAGTCAAGCAGTGATGGCCGCCAACTCCATTATCGAGGCCATGCGCGCCAATCGTGCCAATGCCAGCGCCTATGTCTATGACGGCACTGCATCTTGCGGCACCACCCCGGTAGCCGGTACCACCTTGGCAACCAATGACTTGAATTTTTGGGTAACCAGCTTGAAGACCACCATCGGGTCTGCGTCCAGCACCTGCGGGAAAATCGTATCGCTGGGAGGCAACAACTACCGCGTGACTGTGCAGTGGGATGACAGTCGTGCCGGTGGTGCAGGGACAAAAACTATTGTGACGGATGCCAGCATATGAGCCATAAATCCCAGCCTTTGCAGCGACGATCACAAGGCTTCACCTTGGTCGAGTTGATGATTGCCATGGTGTTAGGCCTGTTGGTCTTGGGTGCAGCGTTGGCTGTTTTTCAGTCCAATCAGCGCACTTTTAGCTCGAATGAAGGCCAAAACCGTGTGCAGGAAAACGCACGTATCGCTTATGAAATGATGGGCAGAGATATTCGCTCGGTGGGTAGTTCCGCCTGTTCCAGCGAGGCCATGGTGCTAGGTTCTGATAGCAACAGCACCGCGTTCCGTGCGCCATTGAACAATGACGGCACCGGGATGTCGGTGACCTCTGCGGATGATTTGTCGTATCGGGTGGCAAGTGGCACCGGAAGTACCACGTCGGTGACCTTGCTGGAAAGCACCCCCAGCGCATCCGATATTTTCAAAGCCGGTGATGTGGTGATGGTTTGCAATGCCGCCATGACCGGGTTTGCCACCGTTGGCTCGGTGGCAGGGCAAAAAATCAATTTCTCGGCAGCGTTGCCATTTGACCCATCCGATACTGCCAATGCCTCCCCCGGCAGCATTTCCATTGCACGCTTCCGCACCAATCGCTGGTATGTGGCGACGAATGGGCGTGGTAGTGGCAATTCATTGTGGGTGGCGCGTTCCGGCGGGGCAGGGCAAGAAGTCGCAGATGGTGTACAAAGCGCCACACTAGCATTCCACCAGGCTTCGGGTGGCACGCCAACCACGTACGTGGCATCACCGACCAACTTCCAATATGTAGATGCCGTGCGGTTCACACTGCCCATTCGTGCGGTATCAGAATTGAAATCGGGTGAAAATCGCAACATTAACCGCAATCTGGCCGCAACAGTCAGCATCAGGAACCGTGGGCTATGAGCAGACTTAATCGTACCGGGCTAGCCCCCAAGATGCAGCAAGGTATGTCCTTGTTGGTGGTGTTGATCTTGCTGGTTGTGATGTCCATTTTAGGTGTGGCGGTCATGCGCAGCTCATCCATGCAAGAGCGCATGGCTGCAAATCTGCGTGATCGCAGCTTGGCAACGCAGGCAGCAGAGGCCGCTTTGGCAACTGCCGTCACCAATCTGAATGGTATTGCCAAATTTCGCACCACGGCACCCGTCGCCCAAGACTGCACGGATTATGGGATATGCCCCATGTTTACTAGCAAGGGCAGCGCCACGTGGAAGCCTGGCCCTTCGGTAGGTGGTGCTAATGGTGTTCCACTATCGACGACCGATTATTGGATTGAATATCTGGGCGAAAACCAAACCGCCATGGAAATTGGTGGGGTTATTCCCAGCTCCGAAACCGTCACGCTAGGCCCGCTGTATCGCATTACTGCACGCAGTCAGGCCGTTGGCCG
>NZ_DAOOUM010000080.1:0-4539 GCF_035369645.1 Thermomonas sp.
CCCAGCATGAAATCGGCCACATCGGCATCCAGCGTGCCGCTTTTGATCGATGCAATCCGCTGCCCGGCATCACGCGGGGAATCAAAGCCCGCGCTTTGCAACAGCACGCGCTCGCCTTGCACCAGCTTGAAGTAGAACTTGCCATCGGCATCGCGGTATTGCTTGAAGCTGGGCACCCCGGCATCGGATGATCTCTTGGGTTTACCCGCATCACTGCCCGCCACCACCTGCGACAAATCGCGCAAGCCCACCGCTTCACGCAGGCGGGTAATTGCCGGGGTTGCATAGGCACTGCGCAAACGTGCCGCACCCATGCGCAAGATGGCTTCGATCTCGCCAGGCTTGGCCATCAGTGCTTCATAGCGTTCGCGTAGCGGGGTGATTTCGGCATCAATTTTTTCGAACAACGCCTGCTTGGCATCGCCCCAGCTGATGCCCTCGGCAAACGCCTGCGCAAATGCGGCGGTGTCCTGTTTCGATGCAAACGCTTGGTACAACTGAAACAGCGCCGAACCTTCAGTGTCCTTGGGCTCGCCGGGTGCACGCGAGTCGGTGAGAATGCCGGCGATGAGTTTTTTCAGTTCGTTGCGCGGGGCAAACATCGGGATGGTGTTGTCGTAGCTTTTGCTCATCTTGCGGCCATCCAGACCGGGCAAGGTGGCCACCTGCTCATCCACCGCCGCTTCTGGCAATACAAAAAACTCGTGCCCGTAAATGTGGTTGAAGCGCTGACCAAACGTGCGCGCCATTTCGATGTGCTGCACCTGATCGCGGCCCACCGGCACCTTGTGCGCATTGAAGATCAAGATGTCGGCGGCCATCAACACCGGGTACATGAACAACCCGGCGCTGATGCCGGCATCGTCGTCCTCACCCTCGGCGCGGTTTTTATCCACCGCCGCTTTGTAGGCATGCGCACGATTGAGAATGCCCTTGCCGGCCACGCAGGTGAGCAGCCACGTCAGCTCGGGGATTTCTGGAATGTCCGATTGCCGATAGAACCACACCTTGGCCGGATCCAACCCGCAGGCCAACCACGCCGCCGCAATCTCCAACGTGGAACGCTGCGTGCGCGCGGGGTCTTGCGCCTTGATCAAGCTGTGATAGTCCGCAAGGAAATAAAAACTCTCGGTATCGCTGGCACGCGATGCGGCAATCGCCGGGCGGATGGCACCAACGTAATTGCCTAAGTGTGGAGTACCGGACGTGGTGATACCGGTGAGGACGCGGGTCTTGCTCATGCGGGGCTGCGCTTGTATTGCGAAATCAATCGCCATTCTAAAGGCACAGCCCTAAAGACACAGCGCTAACCCCGTTTTGCGGCGTGATGCGTTGACCGTCTTGCAGCGCACCTCTTGCGCCTTCTGGAGATCACTATGTTTCGCTCACTTGCACTCGCCCTTGCATTTGCCGCATCCACCGCATGCAGCTTGCCCGCGCACGCCCGCGACATCGTCACCTTGGGCGTGGTGGACCGCGACAGCGGGCAAACCCTGCCCGACTACCCCTATCGCGGCCAACACTGGGTCGCCGGCGTGCCCGGCCACCGCTACGCCGTGCGGCTGACCAACACCACTGGCGAACGTGTGTTGGTGGTGTTGTCGGTGGATGGCGTGAACGCGGTCAGCGGGCAAACCGCCGCGCCCTCGCAGGCCGGCTATGTGCTGGGCCCGTGGGAGTCCACCGAGATCGCCGGCTGGCGTAAATCGCTGGATGACATCGCCCAATTCGTCTTCACCGATCTGCAAGACAGCTACGCCGCGCGCACTGGCCGCCCGGCCAATGTGGGTGTGGTGGGGATCGCGGTGTTTCGTGAATATCAGCCGCCACGCCCGCGCTACGCACCGCCGCTGGCCGCGCAAGAACAAGCACGCGACAGCATGGCCAAATCGGCACCGGCACCAGCACCCCCTGCCGCTGCCAGCCGCGCGATGGCAGAGGCCGATGCCATGCCGCAACAACTGGGCACCGGCCACGGCCAACGCGAATGGGCACCGGTGGGGCAAACCACGTTTCAACGGATGAGCACACGCCCGCAGCAAGTCAGCCAAGTGCGCTATGACGATGCCAATGCGCTAGTGGCGATGGGTATCCTTCCACGCCTCTATCGCGGCTATGCCGACAACACGCCACGTGCGTTTCCGCAGGGATTTGTGCCGGATCCGCGCTGACGGTATTGGCCCATCGGGCTTCTGCCCGATGGGCTTGCAGCGCTTACTTTTTGCCGGAAGCGTCTTCGATTTTTTCGCCAACTTTCTTGATGTCCTTACCGGCACCATTCACGGTATTGCAGGCGGTCAAGGCCACACTGGCGAACACGGTCAACAACAGCAGGGCAAATAAACGTTTCATGGAAGCCTCGTGACGGGGTGGAAAGCAACATTAAACCGCGTCACCGCTAAAACTGCACATGAACACGCATCAATCGCGTATCAATCGCGCATCAAGGTCGATTTGCCAAACAGACTTTCCACCAAATCCACCGCCAGCTTGGCGGTGGCATTACGGCGATCCAGTGCGGGGTTGATTTCGACCAAATCCAGCGACCCCAGGCAACCGCTATCGGCCACCATTTCCATGATGAGTTGCGCTTCGCGGTAGTTCACACCGCCGGGCACGCGGGTGCCGGTGCCGGGCGCAATCGACGGATCCAGCATATCCACATCGAAGCTCACGTGCAGATGCGTGTTGGCATCCATCCCTTCCAGCGCTTCTTCCATCGCGCGGCGCATACCGACTTCGTCGATATAGCGCATGTCGTAGATATCCAGCCCGTATTCCTTGACCAGTCGCTTCTCGCCCGGGTCCACTGAACGAATGCCGATCTGGCGCACTTGGTCGGGACTGATCGCCGGGGTGATGCCACCAAATCCGGTCAACGCCGCCGGCCCCATCCCACACAAGCACGCCACTGGCATGCCGTGGATATTGCCGCTGGGGGTGAGCTCGTGGGTGTTGAAATCGGCATGCGCATCCAGCCACAACACGCGCAACTGTTTACCGATGCTGCGGCAATGCGCGGCCACCGCCGCAATCGAACCGATTGCTAGGCAATGATCGCCACCCAGCAAAATCGGCATCCGCCCGGCTTGCAGCTCACGGGTGGACACCTCAAACACCCCGCGATTCCACGCCGTCACTTCCTCCAAATGCCGGTAGCCATCCACCGGCGCACTGACCGGGTTGCGCGGGCCGCTGACATCGCCCACATCGCGCACCGCCACACCGCGCGCAGCAATGGCATCCACCAACCCGGCCACGCGCAAGGCCTCCGGCCCCATCGACGCCCCGCGCCGTGCTGCCCCAATATCCGTAGGAACGCCAAAAATGGAAACAGGCGGGTAGTGACGCTGCATGGAAGGCCCCAACAGATACGCCGCCTACGGCACAGGCGCAAGCTGGGCGATGGTGCCGCTTGTCCGAATCGAACGGACGACCTACCGCTTACAAGGCGGTTGCTCTACCTGCTGAGCTAAAGCGGCAAGACGCAGATTCTAACCCGAAGCGTCGCCGCTGGCATCTGAAACCACGAAACCGGCGTGCTTCACCGCCACATCGCTCAAGATGCCCCGCGTTTATCCGGGCGATGCGAACGACGCTTGCTGGTCGATAAACGCATTGAACCGCATGCTTGCAAACACAAAAAATTCAGCCGGTTTTCATCGTTTTTGGCGCGTACCACGGTCACCTTCATGAATGGAGAATGCGTATGAACAGCTTATCCATGACCCGGTTGCCCTTGGCCTTGTTGTCAACCGCATTGCTATGCGCGATACCCCCCGCTACCGCCCTAGCGCAGTCGGCCAATGCGCCCGGCAATGGCCCCGCGATAGACGTAAAACAAGCCGAACAAGGCACACAACATGCACAGGTCTCCAACGGCAGGGTGGCCGGCGAGGCTGCGGTGGGGTTGGCCGTGGCCGGACTGGTGCATTCGTTGATCAAGCATCACGAAAAATCCGATACCTGCCCAACCCCCACCCCGGCACCGGCCCCCATCACCACCCCCAATGGGGTTCCATTGAGGGGGATTGGTGTGTCACTGGGCAAAGTGCCTGGGGGCGGCTGCGCGGCCCGCACCACGGATGCGAATGGACAGATCAATTTTGGCATCTGGCCAGCGCTCCCCAAGGATGAGGTGTATGCCATCAGCATCGCCCCGGATGCATTGCCCGCCAGTGGTGATGTTGAATTAGTCGTCGATGGGCCCGCCGGCGGGCAGATCGTGCAACAACGCAGCGCAGCGCAGGCCACCGAGCGCCGCTCGATGACCATTATGTTCACGTCCGACGCCGGCACCCCCATCAGCATTGCGTTATCGCGCCCCACCAATGGCATGACCGTCTCACCTAACCCAACCGAGGCAGCGCAACGCAACGCGGCCAGCGCCCCCACGCAGCAACCCGTGGCACCACCCCCGGTGCGCGGGGTGCCGCTGCGGGGTATCGGCGTTGGGCTGGGAAAGACAACGAATTAGCGCCGTCGAAGCTGGCCACGGTGCGGGTGGCCCCGCTCACCGTGGCGGTGTAATTGTAGGTT
>NZ_DAOOUM010000081.1:0-4113 GCF_035369645.1 Thermomonas sp.
AACGATAGCCACGCGTTGCGTGCTTGGCGCGCACTCGGAATGTGGCCAGAGCGCGGTCAACTCCAGCAGCTGGCGTGCTTCGATCTGCGAGATTTCCATGGCCTTGCCTCGTGATTTTCGTTTTCGATTCCCGCAAGATTGCCTTCGGGTCGTCGCAAAACCTGAGATGGTGCGACGCCTCATGCATTTGTCGCCTCCTGATTTCAGGATTGGACGGGCGTCCCTTCCCAGCAGCTGGTCTTGTCCCATTGCCGGGTGACACGGTTCCATTGGTAGCCATCGCCACGCGTGCAACCGGCTGCGATGCTGTCGCGTGTCGGCATATACGTTGCGATTTTCACGTTGTCAGCAATGAACGGCGCCAATGCTTCCCCGATGGCTTGTGCTTCCCGCAAGGCGGCGGCGTAGTCGAACCGTCGAACCTCGGGCGAGTCATATCCAGCCACGTCAGGATCGATGTAGCACGCCGCCCATTTGGCAATCCGTACACGCAGTGTGCCGCCAATGCGCGCATGGAATGCGGCATCCGGCCTTCCTCTTTGTGTGAACAGGCCGCCTGCGGTGTCGGGGTATAGGCATAGCGTTTCATTGAGAGGGACTTCCTTCAATTCCCACGCATGCAACGCGCCCGCCTTGCGAAGAACGGCATGGGCGCGCTGGTGTTGCGACATCAGCCAGCGTTGGTAGACCAGCCCGTCATGCTCGTCGCACTCATTCGTTGTTGGCAGTGGATATTCCGGTAGTACGCGCCCCTTGTACTCATCGGGTAATTGGCAGGTCTCGGTAAAGCATTGGTCGAAGGACTGAATATCGAGCGCTGTATCGCTGTCCTGCAGCAAGTTCGGATCCGCACCGAATTCCAGCATCAACCTGATCCCCGGGACGACACCGAACTGCGAAAGCGCGTGCAGCATAAGCTCAGGTTCGCCTCGGTGGGAGACCATCGATTGATTCGGATTCGCGCCGCTCTCCAGCAATGCACGCAAGATACCTAGCCATGTTTCGGAATAACGATCCGTGGTTCGCCACAAAGATTAGGGAAACCGCACGGCTTACCAACGTGGCATGGGTGCGTCGGCCGGCTGTGGCGATACGCTAAAAATCACTCACCGTTTCGGCATTCATCGCTTGATCCAAGCGAATCTTGTTGGCAAACAGCGAGAACGCCAACATGCCTGCCAAACCATTGGCACGTGCCGCCCACGCCGGCAGCCAGCGCGGTTCTTGCAAGCTGCCGTCATCGAACAAGGGTTGAAAACGTTGCACATCGGCCAAGGTCATTTTGCCGGCAAACAAACGCCGGCATTGGCGCAAATTGCCGTGTTTGAGCGACCAACGAAAGAACGTGTGCACGCCAATCAAGCCGCGCAAATAGACAGTGTCTTTGGTGAATGCCATGCCGCCGCTGGTGGGCACGCCGCGAAACACGCGCTGCGCCGAGGTGAAGCTTTCCACCTGATTTTGCCCGGCATCCAGAAAGTAGCGGAACACCTGCATGAAGTCCGCACCTTCCATCGCCATTGCCACCGCTTCGATGCGCAGGCTGACCCGCTTCATGCGCTCGATATCAATGCTGCCGGTGATCAATTCGGCAAACACCGCCAAACCCTCTTGGGTGGCGGTGCTGCGCGGCGAGGACAATGCCATGCTGGGCAATACCTGTTGTTGCTGGCCATTGAGCGCGGTCAACGAATGCACAAACGCTTCGTGCTGCAACAGTTGCTGCATGTCGTAATCGGAAAACGCGGCGCCAGCGCGGATACGAATCTTGCGCGAGCCGGCCGCAGCCTTGGCAATCAAATCCGGGTCCAGCTCGACCTCGATCACCCGCGCATCAAAAAAATCATCCAGCTGTGCTTGCAAGCGCAATGCCAGCGCGGTGGCGGAAATTTCCACCTGCTCGGCAGGCGATAACAATTCGCTGTCCAGCTCGCCAGCTACCGACAAAAAATGCTGCGCGGCCTCGCGCGTGGTCACCCCGCCCGGCAGCGTGTGATCGGGAGTGCCGAATAACGCCACCGACAATTCCGCCACCTTCGGTGTGCCCAATTGCTCTAACAGTTCTGCCGCTTGCTGCCAGCTGTGCGCCGACTCGATCAAATAAATGCCCAGTGGATGCGCCGGATCGGCGGCGGCGGCAATCGCCGCCAACTCGCGGCGCGCATCGGAAAAATCATGCTTGGGATATTGATACACCGGCAACGTGGCGCGGCCTTGCGCGTAGTCGGCCAAAAACGCCTGCTGCACACTGGCCGGCCAACTGACCAGACTCAACAGGCGAATACCTTTGGCTGCCTTGGCCATGCGCAGGTCCAGCGCGGCGTGGTGGGCGATGGGATCAATGGCGGTCATATTTTGCATCCAACCGTTTGTGTAGCGCCTTGCCCTGCACCCGCGCCTGCGCCTTCTGCGCCAACCGCGTGGCCAGTTGGTTGGCTGCACCGGTGACTTCTGCATCCAGCTTTAAGAAGTTGTCCACGCGGGCCGCCTCCAACACGCCAGATGCAATCGCCACACGCACTGCGCAACCGGGCTCGTTGGTGTGCTTGCAGTCGCGAAACTTGCATTGCTGCGCCAAGGCTTCGATGTCGGCAAAACTTTCTGCCACATCTTCTTCGCCGGTAGGTTTGAGCTCGCGCATGCCGGGGGTGTCGATCAAACATGCGCCAGATGCCAGGGCCATCAAGGCGCGATGGGTGGTGGTATGGCGGCCACGCGCATCGCTGGCGCGCACTGCGCCGGTTTTCATTTTTTCGTTGCCAAGCAAGGTATTGGTCAGGGTGGATTTGCCCGCGCCGGAGCTGCCCACCAGCACAATACTTTGCCCCGCCGCCAGCCACGGTGACAGCGCACCGGCGCTGGCCGGGTCTTTTGCATTCAACGCCAGCACCGGCACATCCAGCGTGCGCAGCGCCGCCAAGGCTGCCTCCACTTCGGCCTCGGGCTTGTCGGATTTAGTCAGCACGATGACCGGCTGCACCCCGCTGCCACCCACCAACAACAGATAGCGTTCGATCCGGCGCGGGTTGAAATCACCATCCAGACCGCACACCACAAACACGGTATCGATATTCGCCGCGATCACCTGCTGGCGGTAATGCTCGCCGGCGGCACCGCGCTTGATCGCCGACCATCGTGGCAACAACGCCACGATGCGCAATGCTTTGGGTGCACAGCCCTCCACCAACACCCAATCACCCACCGCCGGCCGCGCCTCGGGGTTAATCTCACCTTTGCGATAACTGCCGGCGCGCTGCCATTCGGGCAACGATTCCGCCGGATGCACAACGTCGATGACTTCAGAAACCCGATAGCCACTGCGATGCTGCTCCACCACCCGCGCCGGCCGCGCCTGCGGATGCGCGGCACCCAATGCGGCCCAAGCTGGCGGCAGTGTTGCCGGCGTCCAGTGCCAGCCGATGGCAGACAGGGGGGTCATGGATGAAATTTTGCGTGCATCCGGCGGATTCTAGCCTTGAACGGTGCTTGCGCCCGGCTGCAACCGTACTTGTCGCAGTGTTTATCCCGCCTATCGCCTTATTTCCGTTAGGCTTAGCCCCCCACTTTCGTTTTGTTCGCGCCAATGTCCACCTTCAACCCCCGCAACAAGATCGCTACCCGCAGCCGTTTGACCGAGGTTCGCTATGAAATCCGGGGGGAATTGGCACGGCGAGCGCGGGAGTTGGAGGGTCAGGGCCGCAAGCTGATCAAGCTCAATATCGGCAACCCCGGCGCGTTCGGGTTTCGTGCGCCGGAGCACTTGCAAGATGCGATCGCCGGCGGGATTGCGCGCACCGATCCGTACACCCACCAGCAAGGCCTGCCGGAAGCGCGCGAGGCGATTGCCGCCTTCCACAAGCAGCGCGGCACGCCCAATGCGTCGCCGGAGCGGGTGTTTGTCGGCAATGGTGTGTCGGAACTGATCGACATCTCGTTGCGTGCGCTGCTGAACCCCGGTGAGGAAGTGTTGGTGCCTTCGCCCGACTACCCGCTGTGGTCGGCGGCGACCATCCTCAACGATGGTCGCCCGGTGTATTACAAATGCGACCGCGACAACGGCTTCCTGCCCGACCCCGAGCAGATCGAATCGCTGGTGTCCTCGCGCACCCGCGC
>NZ_DAOOUM010000082.1:0-3684 GCF_035369645.1 Thermomonas sp.
CGATCCTAGCGTGTTTTCCTGCGCTTATGTTGCAACGCCACATGCCCCTGCCGACGCCTTCCGTGACCGCCCTTCCGGCGGCAAGCGCGCTCGTACTCGTACTCATTATTCCGCCCACATCTGCGGGACGATCCGGCGTGTAAGCAACAAACGCACAACGCCAAAATCGAAAACCCCGCATCGCAAGGTGCGGGGTTTTTCGTTTTGGGTCTTTACCAACCTCTCCCAACAGGAACCACCGCAATGACCAGCAACAAACCCCGCATCACCATCGTCGGCTACGGTAGCCAAGGCCGCGCGCATGCGCTCAACCTGCGTGATTCCGGCTTCGATGTCACCGTGGGCCTGCGCCCGGGCGGCCCCACCGAGATCAAGGCCAAGGCCGATGGCTTCACCGTGAAATCCCCGGCCGAGGCGGTGAAAGACGCCGAGATCGTTGCCGTGCTCACCCCCGACATGGTGCAGCCGCAGCTGTATGGCGAAGTGCTGGAGCCGAACATGGCCAAGGGTGCCTGCCTGCTGTTTGCGCACGGCTTCAACGTGCATTACGGGCAAATCAGCCCGCGCGAAGACCTCGACGTGGTGCTGGTCGCACCCAAGGGCCCGGGTGCTTTGGTGCGCCGTGAATATGAAATCGGCCGTGGTGTGCCGTCGGTGTATGCGGTGCATCAAGACAAGAGCGGCAAGGCCGAGCAACTGGCACTGACTTACTGCGCCGGCATTGGCGGTGCGCGTCAAAACGCAATCAAGACCAGCTTCAAGGAAGAAACCGAAACCGATCTGTTCGGCGAACAAGCGGTGCTGTGCGGCGGTGCCACCAAACTGGTGCAGGCCGGTTGGGAAACCTTGGTGGAAGCCGGCTATCAGCCCGAAGTGGCCTATTACGAATGCCTGCACGAATTGAAATTGATCGTGGATTTGTTCTACGAAGGCGGCGTCACCCGCATGCACGAATTCATCAGCGAAACCGCGCAATACGGCGCACTGACGCGCGGTAATTACGTGGTGGATGACAACACCCGCGCGCAAATGCGCAAGGTGTTGACCGAAATCCAGGACGGCACCTTCGCCCGTCAGTGGATCGCCGAATACGCCGCCGGCAATGCCAACTACAAGGCGATGAAGCAGGCCGATCTGGACCATCCCATCGAAACCGTGGGCAAGCAGCTGCGCGCCAATATGCAATGGTTGGGCACCTCGCAAGCCGCCAACACTCCCGCCAAACAGAGCGAGGCCGCGTAATGAACGGTGCCCGCTGGCTGGCGCAAGCCTTGGTTGCAGAAGGTGTGGACACCCTGTTTGGGTATCCGGGCGGCGCGATCATGCCGTTCTACGATGCGCTGTACGACGTGCCGCAACTCCAGCATGTGCTGGTACGCCACGAGCAAGGTGCCGCGTTTGCCGCCAATGGCTATGCGCGTGCCAGCGGGCGCGTGGGGGTGTGCGTGGCGACCTCCGGCCCGGGTGCCACCAATTTGTTCACCGGCATTGCCGATGCGCTGGTGGACTCGGTGCCGATGGTCGCCATCACCGGGCAAGTGGCCAGCAGCTTGATGGGCACCGATGCATTCCAAGAACTCGACGTATTCGGGATGAGTTTCCCGATGGTCAAGCACAGCTTCATCGCACGCAGCGTGGATGAGTTGCCGCACATCGTCGGCGAAGCCTTTCGCATCGCCCGCAGTGGCCGCCCCGGGCCGGTGTTGATCGACCTGCCCAAGGATGTACAAAACGCCGATGCCAGCCATCTGCCACCGCATGTGCCGCTGCCCATCGACGATGTGGAAGCGCCCAAGGATGCCTCGCTGCACGAAGCACTGGCATTGATCTCGCTGGCGCAGCGGCCAGTGATCTACGGCGGCGGCGGCATTGCACTGGGCGATGCGGTGCAGGACTTCCGCACCTTCGTGGATGCCACCCAAATTCCCACGGTGCTGACACTGAAAGGCTTGGGCGCACTGCCTTCAAAGCATCCACTGAATCTTGGCATGCTGGGCATGCACGGCTCACGCGCGGCCAATCTGGCGGTGCAAGAAGCCGATTTGCTGATCGTGGTCGGTGCACGGTTTGATGACCGTGCCACCGGCAAGCTGGCCGAATTTGCCCCGCATGCACGCGTGGTGCACATGGATTTGGATGCCTGCGAAATCGGCAAATTGCGCGTGGCCGATGCCGGCGTGCGCGGCGATATTCGCACCACCTTGGCCAAGCTGACCTTGGCGTGTGCGGCGCACCTGCATGGCCGCAATGGCCCGGCACGCAAGGCCTGGCGCAGCCAATGCCAGCAACGCGCCTTGCAATTTGCACCGCGCTACGACGCCCCCGGTGCCACCGTGTACGCGCCTGCCTTGTTGAAGCGGCTATCGGAAACCGCCGCCGATGCGTTCGTGGTTTGCGATGTGGGTCAGCATCAAATGTGGGTGGCGCAACACTGGCAAATGCAGCATCCGCGCAAGCACCTGACCTCGGGCGCTTTGGGCGCGATGGGCTTTGGCCTGCCGGCCGCCATCGGTGCGCAGTTGCAAGACCGCACTGCGCAAGTGATCTGCGTCAGCGGCGATGGCTCAATCCAGATGAACATCCAAGAACTGGCTACCCTGCGCCGCTACAACCTGCCGGTGAAGATCGTGCTGTTGGATAACCAAGCGCTGGGCATGGTGCGGCAGTGGCAGGAATTGTTCTTCGAAAAACGCTATTCCGAAATCGACCTGTCCGACAACCCCGACTTCATCGCCCTAGCTGCCGCCTTCGGGATCGAAGCGCTGCATGTGGAGCGCGCCGAGGACGTGGATGCCGCCATCGCCGCACTGCTGGCTGCAAAAGGCCCTGCGCTGTTGCACGTGGCCATCGACACCGCCGCCAACGTGTGGCCGTTGGTGCCGCCCAACCGCAACAACGCGCAAATGATCGACGATGACGCCTCACCCAAAGAGACCCCCCATGCGCTACCAGCTTGAGTTGACCCTGCGCCGCGCCGAAGGCGCATTGACCCGCGTGCTGGGCACCGCAGAACGCCGTGGGTTTTTGCCCGTGTCGGTGGATGGCCATGCGCATGCCGATGGCGAGCGCTGGCAATTGCGCATGACCGTGGAAGGCGAGCGCGCACCCGAAACCTTGCAGCACCAGTTGGCCAAGCTGTACGACTGCCTGACGGTCGAGGTACGGCCATGTCCTTGAGCGCATACCGGGGCCGCCGCTAATGCCGTCGTCCGTCGCCCTACTGCCGCAGGTGACCGCCAGCGATGTGCTGGCCGCACAGGCACGGTTGCGCAAATATCTGGACGTCACCCCGGTGCATTACGCCGAGCGTTTTGGCTGTTGGCTGAAACTGGAAAACCTGCAACGCACCGGCTCGTACAAAGTGCGCGGCGCGTTGAATGCCCTGTTGGCAGCACGTGAGCGCGGCGACACGCGGCCCACGATTGCCGCCTCGGCAGGCAACCATGCACAAGGCTTGGCGTGGGCGGCGTATCGCTTGGGTCTGCAAGCGATCACGGTGATGCCGCGCTGTGCACCGCAAACCAAAATTGCCGGCGTGGCGCACTGGGGTGCCACCGTGCGCCTGCATGGCGAGAGCTATGACGAAGCCAAAGCATTTGCCGCCGAACTGGCCGCGCAGCACGACTACCGCCTGCTGTCGGCCTTCGATGATCCCGACGTGATTGCCGGGCAAGGCACGGTGGG
>NZ_DAOOUM010000083.1:0-1312 GCF_035369645.1 Thermomonas sp.
CACGCGCAACGACAAGGCGCTGAAAGCGCAGCGCAATGTGATGGAGTTTTTGCTGATCAACCACCCGCTGGACTGCCCGGTCTGTGACCAAGGCGGTGAATGCGAATTGCAGGATCTGTCGCTGGGCTACGGCCGTTCGGTGAATCGCTTTGTCGAACAAAAGCGCACCGTGGCCGATGAAGACCTAGGCCCGCTGGTGGCCAGCGAAATGACCCGCTGCATCCAGTGCACGCGCTGCATTCGCGTCACTGCCGAGATCGCCGGCACCTACGAATTGGGTGGCATGTATCGTGGCGAAAACCTGCAAATCGGTACCTTCGACGGCAAGCCGCTGACCACCGAGTTATCCGGCAACGTGATCGATGTGTGTCCGGTGGGCGCGTTGACCAACAAGGTGTTCCGCTTCAAGGCGCGCCCGTGGGAACTGACCGCGCGGCCGTCGCTGGGCTATCACGATGCGCTGGGCAGCAATCTATTCCATCACGTGCGCCGTGGTGAGCTGCTGCGCAGCGTGCCGCGTGATAATGAAGCGGTGAACGAATGTTGGTTGTCCGACCGCGACCGCTACGCCCACGCAGGCTTGATCGCCGCCGATCGCGCCACTGTGCCGTTGATCCGCGAAGGTGAAAGCTTCCGCGAAGCGTCGTGGGAAGAGGCGCTGGCCAAGGCCGCGCAGATTCTGCAAGACAATGCCGGCGACAATTTGGGCGTGCTGGTGCATCCGGCAACCTCGAATGAAGAGGGCACGTTGTTGGCGCGTCTGGCCGCAGGCTTGGGCAGTGGCAATCTCGATCACCGTATCGCCCAGCAAGACCTGTCCGATGGCGCGCAGGCACAGGCGTTTGCGATGCCGGTGGCCGAGATCGAACAGGCCGATGTCATTGTCATCGTGGGCAGCCATCTGCGCTTCGAAGTGCCGTTGCTGCACCAGCGTGTGCGCAAGGCGGTCAAGCGCGGCGCACGCGTGTTCGTGGTCAACCCGGTGGATTTCGAGTTCACCTTCGCCATTGCCGGCAAGCAGATCGTGCCGCCGTCGCAATTGGCGTCGGCGCTGGCCGATGTCGATGTCGGCGATAGCGGCAATGTTGCGGTGATCGTCGGCGGTGTGGCTGAAAACAGCCCATATGCCGCCGCGATTCGCAGCGCAGCCACTGCCTTCGCTGCGGCCAAGAACGCCAAGTTGTGCCGCATCCCGCAAGGGGCCAATGCATTGGGCCTCAGCCGTGCCGGGGTGCTGCCCAGTACCCGCGATGCACAAACCATGCTGCGCGAACCGCGCAAGGCCTATGTGCTGTACGGCATCGAGCCGGGC
>NZ_DAOOUM010000083.1:1412-3664 GCF_035369645.1 Thermomonas sp.
CGGCAGTGGTTTGGACGTGGTGGTATCGCAAGCCATCTATCGGGTGGATGCGGTGACCCGGCGCTGCGACGCCTTGCAAGCACATCCGCTGACCACCGGCCCACGGGCCGTGCTGCACCCTGCCGATGCGGCAGGGATGGCCGATGGTGCGATGGTGCAACTGGCCACGGGGTCCGGGAAGGCCACCTTGCCGGTGCGGCTGGATGTGCGCGTTGCCGCAGGCAGTGTGTGGATTGAATCGGGCTACGGTGCCACTGCACCGCTGCTGACCGCAGGTAAGCTGGAGGTCGTACGCGCATGACTATCGCGATGAACCTCGCGGCCAACCCGCTGATGCAATACGCCATCGATCCCTTGCGTGAATTGCTGTTGTCGTTCGGCACCTTGGGCATGCTGGTATGGGTCGTGCTCAAGATCCTGGCGATTGCCGTGCCGGTGATCGTGTCCGTGGCCTTCTACGTGGTGTGGGAACGCAAATTGATCGGCTGGATGCACGTGCGTCACGGGCCGATGTATGTGGGCTGGGGCGTTCTCCAGGCCTTCGCCGACGTGTTCAAACTGTTGTTCAAGGAAGTGGTGCAACCGACGGTGGCACACCCGGTGTTGTTCCGCTTGGCGCCGATGCTGGCGCTGGTGCCGGCCTTTGCGGCGTGGGCAGTGGTGCCGTTTGACACCAAGGTGGTGTTGTCCAACGCCAACGCAGGTCTCTTGTATCTGCTGGCGATGACCAGTCTTGGCATCTACGGCGTGATCATTGCCGGTTGGGCGTCGAACTCGAAATACGCCTTCCTCGGCGCGATGCGCGCTTCGGCGCAGATGATCAGCTACGAAATCGCGATGGGTTTTTCGCTGGTGGGCGTACTGATTGCCGCCGGCAGCTTGAACCTGTCCGACATCGTGATGGCGCAATCCGGCAAGGGCTTCCTGAGCTGGTTCTGGATCCCGTTGGCACCGCTGTTTGTGGTGTATTTCATCTCCGGCGTGGCCGAAACCAATCGTGCCCCGTTCGACGTGGTGGAAGGCGAATCAGAAATCGTTGCCGGGCATATGGTGGAGTACTCGGGCTCGCAGTTCGCGCTGTTCTTCTTGGCCGAATACGCCAACATGATCTTGGTCAGCTTCCTGACCGCAACGTTCTTCTTGGGCGGCTGGCTCAGCCCGTTCAGTGGCTGGGGCATCCCGCTGTTGTCGGTGGATGGCTGGTGGTGGCTGCTGCTCAAGGTAGGTTTCTTCGCCACCTGCTTTATCTGGTTCCGCGCCGCGTTCCCGCGCTACCGCTATGACCAGATCATGCGCTTGGGTTGGAAGGTCTTTATCCCGATCACCATTGCTTGGATTTTTGTCACCGCATTGCTGGTGTACTTCGGCGTGATTGGTGGTGGCGCAATGGGAGCTGCGGCATGAGTAAGGTGATGCAATACTTCAAAAGCCTGCTGCTGCTGGAACTGCTAGGCGGGCTGTGGCTGACGTTGAAATATCTGTTCCGTCCCAAGTACACCTTGATGTACCCGATGGAAAAAACCCCGCAGTCGCCGCGTTTTCGTGGCGTCCATGCACTGCGTCGCTACGCCAACGGCGAAGAGCGCTGCATCGCCTGCAAGCTGTGCGAAGCAGTGTGCCCGGCACTGGCGATCACCATTGAAGCGGCACCGCGTGCGGATGACGGCACCCGCCGTACTACCCGCTACGAGATCGATTTGTTCAAGTGCATCTTCTGCGGGTTCTGCGAAGAGTCTTGCCCCACCGATTCCATCGTGGAAACCCATATTCACGAATACCACTTCGACCAGCGCGAGCAAAGCGTGCTGACCAAGCCGAAGTTGTTGGCCATTGGCGACCGCTTGGAAGCGGAAATCGCCGCGCGTCGCAGCGCCGACGCCCCGTATCGTTGAGGCAGACCTGAGCATGGACTTCGATTTCCAAACCCTTGCCTTCCTCAGCTTTGCGGCCGTCGCCGCAGCTGCGGCATTGGCTGCGATTACCGCCCGCAACGCGGTGCACGCCGTGTTGTGGCTGGTGCTGACGTTTTTCTCGGTGGCCTGTACCTGGATCATCGGCGGGGTCGAGTTCCTCGGCGTGGCGCTGGTGCTGGTGTATGTCGGCGCGGTGATGGTGCTGTTCTTGTTCGTGGTGATGATGTTGGACATGGACAAAGCCCCGTTGCGGCAAGGCTATGTGCGCTATTTGCCGGTGGGCTTGGTGGTGGCGGTGTTGATGCTGGTGCAGATGCTGGCCTTGATCGGCGTGCGCAG
>NZ_DAOOUM010000084.1:0-3416 GCF_035369645.1 Thermomonas sp.
GAAGGCGATGGCAAAGCGCCCGCTGGCGTGTTCGCCATCGGTACCGCATTTGGCTATGCCGACCATGCAAAAACCGGCCTGCATTATCAAGCCATGACCACCAATGACTGGTGCATCGATGTGCCGGCATCGAACTACTACAACCAGATCATCGACCGCAGCACGGTGAAAGCGCCCTACCTCGACCAATCCAGCGAACCAATGCGTCGCGATATTCATGCCGATGGCGACAATCGCTATCGTGAGGGCTTCGTGATCGAACACAATGCCGATGGTGCCGCCCGCCAAGGCGGTAGCTGCATTTTTGCGCATCTGTGGAAAGCCCCCGGCGAAACCACCGCCGGCTGCACCGCAATGGCCCCGGCCAGCATGGAGGCACTTCTGGCGTGGCTGGATGACACGCGCAAACCGGTGTTCGTGCTGTTGCCGATGGCGCAGTACACCGCCTTGAAAGCCCGCTGGGCACTGCCGGAGATCGCCCCATGAGCCAAACCACCCGCGTGCTTAGCGGCCTTGTCGCCGGCATTGTGCTGGGCATCGTGCTGGCATGGCAGGCACCCGAAGCGGGGCTGACGGTTGCCAATATCGTGGAACCGTTTGGCAAGCTCTGGCTCAACGCGCTGCAAATGACCGTGGTGCCCTTGGTGTTTGCGCTGGTGGTGGTGGGCATCAATCAGGCCAGCGATGCCGCCCACTCCGGGCGCGTGGCGCGCACCGCCATCCTCAGCTTCGTGGTGTTGCTGACCGCTGCGGCCGCGATGGCCGCCGTGTTGGCACCGCTGGCGTTGTCGCTGCTGCAACCCGACCCCGCCGTGGCCGCCGCGTTGCGCGGGCATGCCACCGATGTCACCGCGCCCGCAGGCGGCTGGGCCAACGCACTCACCGCCATCGTGCCCAGCAATGCGATTGCCGCCGCCGCGGCATCGGCCATGCTGCCGCTGGTGACCTTTGCGTTGTTTTTCGGCTTTGCCCTGACCCGCCTGGATGCCGCACCGCGCACGCAATTGGTGAGCTTCTTCAAAGCCATCAGCGACGCCATGATCGTGATCGTGCACTGGGTATTGTGGGCCGCGCCGGTGGGCATCTTCGCGCTGGTGCTGGCACTGACCGCCCGCGCCGGGCTGGGCATGTTGCAGGCACTGGGCATCTACATCCTGCTGGAATGCGCCTTGTATGTGCTGGCCGTGGTGCTATTGATTGTCGTGGCAGTAACCGTTGGCAAACAAACCTTCGGCCACTTCATGACCGGTTTGGTGCCAGTGCAGGCGGTGGCTGCCAGCACGCAATCGTCGCTGGCCACCTTGCCGGCGATGCTGGACAGCGCGCAAACCAAACTCGGTTTTCCGGCACGGATCGCCGGGTTGGTGCTGCCGATGGCGGTGTCGCTGTTTCGGATCACGTCACCCATTCAATACATCGCCACCGCCTGCTTCATCGCGTGGGCACTGGGCGTGCACCTGACCCCCGCGCAACTGGCCACCGGCGTGGCGCTCAGCGTGCTGGTGTCGATGGGCTCGGTGGGCCTGCCCGGGCAGGCGATCTTCCTGGCCACCAACTTGCCCATCACCAGCGCGATGGGTCTACCGATTGCCGCCTTGCCGGTGCTGATGGCGGTGGACGCCATCCCCGACGTGCTGGCCACGGTGGGCAATGTGACGGGTGATATGACCGCCACGGCGGTGGTGGCGGCGCGCAGTGGGGATCAACGCACGACTTGACCAGCCAGTCGTTTGCGTGACATGGCCGGGAAGTTTCCAGAGATCACCGCCCATTTTCCGCCAATCCGGTGTATTGACAACAGCTACACGTCCATACATCATTCGTGTATCTAATCGATATACATTACCCCCCCATGCGCGACGCCGCCATCAACCTCCGTGCCCGTCCCGAGCAACGCGACCTGATCGATCAGGCCGCAGGTCTGCTGGGCAAAAACCGCTCTGACTTCATGCTGGAAACCGCCTGCGAGCGCGCACGCACGGTATTGCTGGACCAGGTGTTCTTCGAGCTGGATGCCGCACGTTTCCGCAAGTTCAACGCCTTGCTGGACGCACCGCCCGCGCACAACCCCGGGCTTGAACGGCTGCTGGCGGTCAAAGCACCGTGGCACACCGACGCCGCATGAACCCCCTGCTACTGGCACCGCAGCCGCTGGTCGCGCGTCACCTGACCAATGACTTCGACTGCGGAGAAGTCTCGTTAAACGACTGGCTGCAACGCCGCGCCCTGCCCAACCAACTGGCCGGCGCAACCCGCACCTTCATCGTCGAAACTGCCGAGGGCCGCGTCGCCGGCTACTACGCATTGGCGGCAGGCGCGGTGTCGCGCAGCGCAGCCACCACCCGGGTTCGCAGGAATATGCCGGATCCCGTTCCTGTGCTGGTGCTGGCACGGCTGGCGGTGGATCGCGGTATGCAAGACCGGCAACTGGGGGCGGCATTGCTACAGGACGCGGTCAAACGCGCAGTCTCGGTGTCGCAAAACGCAGGCGTGCGTGCCTTGTTGGTGCATGCGCTGGACGAGAGCGCGAAGGCGTTCTATCTGCACTACGGCTTCTGCGAATCCCCCTTGCACCCGTTGACCCTGATGCTGCCGTTGCATGCGGGATGATGTGGAAATCCGTTCCACCCGCTCCCACCCCTTGACAACCCATGCCGCAGTGCAGCAGAGTCGAGCCATGACCCACGGCATCACCATGATTTCGACCATTACCACCGGCACCGGTACTACCGGCCCGGTGCGGTTGGTCATGCCTGGATAACCCATCCAAGACACGGCCCCCGCAGCGAACGGCGGGGCGCGATCCCCGGCGGTGCAACGCGGAGGCTCACAGGAGCCTGTATGCACGCACTTGCCCAAGCGGACGATTCCGAGCCATCCAAACCTGCCGTGCGCTGCCGCGCGCACAAATTTGGTGGTAGCTCATTGGCCGATGCTGCGCGCATTCGGCATGTGGCGGATTTATTGCTGGCCGATACCGCCGCGCAACAAGTTGCCATTACGTCGGCGATGCAAGGCACCACCAATACGTTGGTTGCACTGGGGGACACCGCCAGCGCCGGCGGCAATTGGAAGACTGCGCTGGAAACCCTACGCCAGCGCCACATCGACGCCGCGCACGCCTTGCTGCAACGGCCCGCCGCACTCGTGACCAATATCGATACTTGGTGCGGCGAACTGGATGCGCTGCTGCACGCCGCGTCGTTGCTGCGCCAACCCGGGCGCACCGCGCTGGACCGCATCCACGGCATGGGCGAGGTGCTATCCACCGCGCTGCTGCACGCGCACTTGCAAGAACGCGGCGGCGACTACGCCTTGTTGGATGCCCGCGAGGTGCTGGTGGTGCGGCATACCGACTTGGGTGCGGTGGTGGATTGGGAACAAAGTGCCGCCAAGCTGGCCGAGTGGCGCACGCA
>NZ_DAOOUM010000085.1:0-3329 GCF_035369645.1 Thermomonas sp.
CAGCGCCGCGCTGGCACCCGCGCGCTTCCAGCCATAGCGCAAATTGCCTTCCACGTTGAGGTGAGGAAGCAGGGCGCTGTGCTGGAACACCATGCCCACTGCGCGGCGGTGCGCGGGCAAGCGAAATTGCGGAGCCTGCCAGAGTTCGCCAGCAATTTGCACCCCCCCACTGGCCGCCGGCTCCAACCCGGCGATGGCTCGCAGCAAGGTGCTTTTGCCGCAACCGGAGGGGCCAAACACCACTGTGGTGCCTTGCACGGGCAGGCGCAGGTCGGCGTGCAGTTGGAACGCGCTGCGTGCCAGCCGCAGGGAAATTTCCAGCGTGTTTGCAAGTTCAGCCATGCAACACCGCCGTGCGTCGGCCCAACCACTGCATCACCAGCAGCAGCGCAAACGAAAAGGCCAACAAGCAGGCTGCCAGCACATGCGCGTCGGCATACGCCATTGCTTCCACTTGGTCATACAGCAATACCGAGAGCACGCGGGTCTGGCCTTCGATATTGCCGCCCACCATCAACACCACGCCAAATTCGCCCACCGTATGCGCAAAGCCGAGCAGGCTGGCGGTGAGCAGCGAGGGCCGCGACAGTGGCAATACGACGCTGCAAAACCGATCCAGCGGGCCGGCGCGCAAACTGGCGGCAGCGTCCAGGGTATCCGTTGCAATTGCGGCAAAACCGGCTTGCAGTGGATGCACCACAAATGGCATCGAATACAGCACCGAGGCCAGCAGCAGGCCGCTGAAGGTGAATGCCAGACTGCCCAGTCCCAGTGATTGGGTCAGCTGCCCAATCGGGCCGGCAGGTGCCAGCCCGATCAACAGATAAAACCCCAGCACGGTCGGTGGCAGCACCATCGGCAATGCCACCACCGCGCCCACCGGCGCACGCCAGAATGAGCGACTACGCGCCAGCCACCACGCCAGCGGCATGCCCACGATCAGCAGAATCAGCGTGGTGAATCCCGCCAGTTTCAGGGTCACCCAGAGCGCGGCGATCCAGGCGGGGGTGTCGACTTGCATGGGTGATCAGTCGTAACCCAGCGCGTGGATTTGTTTTTGCGCGGCCGGGCTTTGCAGGTATTTCATAAAGCCGCGTGCCGCTGGATTTTTGTAGCCATGCTGGAGCAACACTGCGCTTTGCACGATGGGCGAATGCCAGCTGGCTGGCACATCCCAGCCCGAACCGGGCTTGCCCTGCTTGCCTGCCTGCAAAACCAGCGAGCGCGGCAACAGGCCCAGTGGTGCAGCACCGCTGATCACAAACTGGGTCGCCTGGCCCACGTTTTCACCCAATACCAGCTTGGGCTCCAGTTCCACCCAGCGGCGTACGTAGTTCAGGCTTTCGCGGGCGGCTTCGCCATAGGGTGCCAACGCTGGGTTGGCGATGGCCAAACGTTCGATATGACCTTTGCGCAGCAATGCCTCGCCATCGGTCACGGCGTCGCGATCACGGCTCCACAGCACCAGCCGACCGATGGCGTAGTCGTACACGGTGTTGCCATCGGCCATGCCTTCATCGGCCAAGCGCCGTGGTGTGGCGGCATCGGCCGACAGCAATACGTCGAACGGTGCGCCGTTGTGAATCTGTGCGTACAGCTTGCCGGTGGAGGCGGCGCTGACTTCGATGCGATGCCCTGTCTGCTTGGAATACGCACGGCCCAGTTGGCGCGCGGCATCGGCAAAATTGGCGGCCACCGCCAAGCGTGCGATGGGCGGCGGCGGTGGCAGTTTGGGCTTGCTGGTGAGCGGCACGGCAGCGGTCGTTGGCGCAGTCGTAGCAGGCCTTGCCACCATCGGCTTGGCGGCGGGCGCCGCTTGTGGCTTGGCTGGCGGGCTGGCCTGTGGGACGGCAGCCAGCGTTGTGCACGGCAGCGCCAAGGCTGCCGAAATCAACCATCCCAGAATCCATCCACGCTTCATGTTCAGCATCCGGTTGCGACGTTGCGTGAAGTCTATCCGGTTGCTTCGATGCCGGTACTGGTGAGGCCCGGCTATAATCCCCGATTCGTCAATTTTTGGTGCGCCCGCGTGTTTGAATCCCTGACCCAGCGCCTGTCCGGCACGATTGAACGCCTGCGTGGCCGTGGCCGCCTGAGCGAATCCAATATCAGCGAGGCCGTGCGCGAGGTGCGCATCGCCTTGCTGGAAGCCGATGTGGCACTGCCGGTGGTGCAAGCCTTGATCCAGCGCATCAAGGTGCGTGCGGTGGGGCAGGAAGTGCTGCGCTCGCTGTCGCCGGGCCAGGTGCTGGTCAAGATCGTGCGCGACGAATTGGCCATGGTGATGGGCGCGCAGGCATCCGACCTGAACCTCAATGTGCCGGCCCCTGCGGTGATTTTGATGGCCGGCTTGCAAGGTGCGGGCAAGACCACCACGGTGGCCAAGCTGGCCAAGCACCTGAAGGACAAGCGCAAGAAGAAAGTGATGGTGGTGTCCGCCGACGTCTACCGTCCGGCCGCGATCGAGCAATTGCAGACGCTGGCCGGTCAGGTGGGGGCGATTTTCTTCCCCTCCGATGCCTCGCAAAAGCCCGAGGCCATCGTCAAAGCCGCGATAGATGAGGCGCGCAAGACGTTTGCCGATGTACTGATTGTGGATACCGCCGGTCGCACCAGCATTGACGCTGCGATGATGGCCGAGATCAAAGCCCTGCACGCCGCAGTGAACCCGGTCGAAACCTTGTTCGTGGTCGATTCGATGACCGGCCAAGATGCGGCTGTGACGGCCAAGCATTTTGGTGAAGCACTGCCGCTGACCGGCGTAGTGCTGACCAAGACCGATGGCGATGCACGCGGCGGCGCGGCACTCTCGGTGCGCTACATCACCGGCAAGCCGATCAAATTTGTCGGCGTGGGCGAGAAGCCCGACGGCCTGGACGTGTTCCATCCCGAGCGCGCCGCCGGCCGCATCCTCGACATGGGCGACGTGCTGTCGCTGGTCGAACAGGTGGAATCGCAGGTCGATCAAGACAAAGCCAAAAAACTGGCCGAGAAAGTGGCCAAGGGCAAAAAGTTTGACCTCAACGACATGCGCGACCAGCTTGAACAAATGCAGAACATGGGTGGCTTGTCTGGCTTGATGGACAAACTGCCGGGCATGGGTCAGGTGCCGGAGTCGGTCAAGCAGCAAGTGACCGGCAAGGAAGTGCCGCGCATGATCGCCATCATCAATTCGATGACCAAAAAAGAACGCCGCAACCCGGATCTACTCAACGGCTCGCGGCGCGCGCGGGTGGCACGCGGCAGCGGCCTCACCCCGGCCGACGTCAACAAAGTGCTCAAGCAATACCAGCAGATGGAAAAAATGATGGGCAAGCTGGGCCGTGGCG
>NZ_DAOOUM010000086.1:0-3120 GCF_035369645.1 Thermomonas sp.
CCGCGCCACTTCCACCGCCCACCCCCGGCTGCCATCATTGGCCGCAATCCCCGCATCCGCCAACCATCGCGCCACCGGAATGCCAAACCCGGTTTTCTTGCGCTGAATGATACTTTCCGGCAGTGGCTTGGCGGGGGCATTCGCCAATAAACGCTTGTTGGGGAAACGGGAGAAGTTACCTAAAAGGGGTTGCAATTGCTGCAACAGATACGCATCCACCAGCGGTGTGCGCAGTTCGACGCTGTGATCCATGCTGGCCCAGTCGGAATCGCGCAATAATTGGTTGCGCATATACGTCATTGATTCAATTTGCCCCAGCGCCAAACGTGGGTCGCGGGGCAGCGTACCAGTCATGGCATGCACCGATTGGGCTGGATCAAACTTCGCACCATCAGCCATGCCTGCGGTTAATTCGGACACGTCATCGGGTGCAAACAGGCCGCGACGCAACCACCATGCGCCTTCGATGGTTTGCATCCAATTGGCAGCATGCCGCCAGCGCGCATTGCCGCTGCGCTGCGCCTGCCATTGGCCCGCTTTGCTGCCCAACCAGCGTATTCCCGGTAGGGCAGACAGGCCGCGCCAACGCCGCACTAAACGCGGCAACTGGTGGAAGCTCTGGTAGCCCTGAAACAGCTCGTCGCCACCCACACCCGACACCACCACCTTCAAGCCTAACTCGGCCACGGCCTTGCTGGCGTACCAAGTGTTGATGCCGTCGATGCTGGGCTGATCCATCGCTGCACGTATGCGCGGCAGGTCGGCTAAAAATTCGTCCCGCCCCACCCGCCGCACATGGTGCTGGATGCCGTAATGCGCGGCAATCGCGGCGGCGACCGGGGCTTCATCTTCATGGCTGCCGGCAAATTCGTCATAGGCAATGGTGATGCCTTGCAAGTCGCGCGCGCCCGCTTCCACCATCAACCCGGCCAGTGCGCCCGAGTCGATACCGCCAGACAAAAACACGCCCACCGGCACGTCGGCCACCAGATGCCGCGCCACCGATTCACGCAGCGCAGCGCGCACCCGCGCCTGCACGGCGTCATCCGGCAACGGTTGCGGCGATGTGTTGCGCCACGCCGCGCCGATATCCTGCCAGCAGGTAGTTGCTGAGATCGCGTTGTGTTCAATCCACGCGTAATGCCCAGCCGGGATTGCGCGAATATCGCGATACCACGTTTGTGGCTCCGGCACGCTGCCCAGTAACCAAAATCCGGCCTGCCCTTCAACATCCGCTGCATTTGCCACCAGACCCGTCGCCATCAAGGCCTTGACCTGCGATGCCAGCAGCACCCCGCCTTCGACCTTCGCCACATACAACGGCTTGATGCCATACGGATCACGCGCCGCAAAACCACGCTGCGTGTGCCGATCCCAGATGACGAAGGCGAACATGCCATGCAATTTGGGCAACATCGCGACGCCTTCACGCGCAAACAATTCCAGCAAAACTTCGGTGTCACTTTGGGTGCGAAAACTGCCGCCTGCGGCCAAAAGCTCGTCCCGCAAGGCGCGGAAATTGTAAATTTCGCCATTGAAGGCGATCACGTAGCGACCGCAGGCCGAATGCATCGGCTGCGCCGCGCGTGGGTCCAAATCCAGAATGGCAAGACGCCGGTGGCCGAGCGTAACCCCATTCTCGCGCCATACCCCTTCACCGTCCGGCCCACGCGCGCGCAGTTGCGAAAGCGCCCCGTGCAGGGCGACGTCTGGGATTGGCAGATCAGTGAACGCAGCCACAAAGCCACACATAATGTATCGGTCTCAATCGTTGAAAATGTCAGCCGCCGCCGGCAGCAACGGTACGGTATAGCTGGGCATATTGGGCAGCAACCTTGCTCGCGCGAAAGCGTTCGACATTGACCAGGCCGCGTGCGATTAAATCATCGCGATATTCTTGATCATCCATCACTCGCAATACCGCTTGGCGAATCGCCGCCACATCATACGGATCCACCAAGCAAGCCGCACCGCCGGCGGCTTCGGGCATCGAACACAAATCACTCGTGATCACGGGCCGGCCCACCGCCTGCGCCTCAATGATCGGCAAGCCAAAGCCTTCGTAAGTGGAAGCAAATAGCAGCATATCCGCACGCTGGTATTGAGTCAGCAGCTCAGCACGCGACAGGTTGAAGTGGTTCTCGCAAGCGACGCCATGCGCGGACAGGATTGCCTTTTGCGATGGTGACAACGGCCCAATCACCACGAGAGTGCAGGCAATCCCTTGCAATGCCTGCGCCACCCGCTCCAGATTCTTGTTGGGTGTAACACCAATGTGCAAAATTCTTGGCGTAGCCGATATCACGTTTGCAGCAGAGAACTGAAACTCGTCCGACACCGGGTTATGAATCACAGATACCTTTTCCGGGGCACATCTCACGCTAGCCAACAACTCCGCACGGGTTGCCTCCGAGATGGTAACCACAGCTTGGCTACGTCGAATTGGCAACCAATACCATAGCAGCCAAAACAGCCAACGCTTGATGCCACGCAAACGGCCCAATGACACTAAGTCATGCACGGTAAGTACGGTGCTGCGCTTATTTAAAAAATATGTCAGGTAATGCGTATCGCCCGTTACGTGATTGACATCGCCCTGCACCTTGCGCGCCGCCCATGCATCGCGAAGACGCGGCCATAACCCCGTGCTTGGATACCGACATGTCCACGTCGTTGCCTCGCAGTCGGCTGGCAATGCAGCGCGTACATCTTCATACAAGCGTTCGATACTGAAAATCCCGAAACGCGGCTGCCGAAGAAAATAGGTAATGCAAATTTGCATGACTACTATGCTTCAGGCGCAACATCGACACGGGCAGTCATAATTTCACCCCCGCCCCTGGCGCAAACTTTGTTCACTACACTTTCCATAATGGCAGCAGCTACAGGGATATCATGTTCGGCCGCAATGGATCGGCTTGCCTGCTGCATATCCAGCCGAAGTTTATCATTGACAAGCAATTGCAGCATCGCACCAGCCAGCGCATCCACGTCACCAGGCGGGTAAATCAACGCATTCACCCCCGGTCGCGCCAATACAGTATCACCAACACACCCAATGCCGTCAGCCACAACCAGCGCCAACCCTGCGGCGGCAGCTTCGGTTGCGATTAGGCCGTA
>NZ_DAOOUM010000087.1:0-2891 GCF_035369645.1 Thermomonas sp.
TTGTATTTGTACGACACCGCGTAAGCCAAAAACGCATCGGTGGCGGCCAAACTATTGGTGGAGATGCGCACGCGTGGCGGCGAGGATTGCCGGTGCAGGCTGCGGAACAAGTGCTGCGCTGGTTTGGACAACACCAGATACGGCGTTTGTAGCAAGACATCGTGCTGGGCGTTGGCAATCAGTTGCATTAGATTGCGGCTGGCCACACTGGCCGGAAGCGTGGATGCGGCGGCGGTATCCGTTGCGGGGGCGTTGCGATGCTTGATTGGCAAATCCGCGATAAAGCTGACGTGCTGAACGTCGAGCGCTGGGGTAACAAAGCGCGCCTGCAATATGTCGGCGGCGTCCACATTGGCAAGCAGCGCACGCACACGCTCTGGGTTGCGAAACGGATGGTGCGGCGGCGGCGGCGGGCCGTGCAGGTCCAGGTAACGGGCGACATCGCCCAAGTGTGCTGCTGGCACGCTGCGTTGCGATTGCCAAAACGCATCAAAATTGGCGCGCATATCCTGCACCACCGGGCCGGCCAGCAACAGGTCGCGGTCACGAAAGTTGTAGTCTTCGCCCCAATCGTAATAGTCGTTTTGGTAATTGCGCCCACCGGTGATGCCCACGTGGTCATCCACCACCAGCAATTTGTTGTGCATCCGCTGGTTGAGTTGCCGCCAGCAGCACGCCGCCGCCACCGCGTACATGGGCAGCGACAAGCGCGCGCGATCCAACACCGGGTTGTATACCCGCAGTTCCAGATTGGTGTGCAGCGCAGACAGCGCGGCAAAGGTTTCCACCTTGCGCAGCGCTGCCAGTTGATCAACCAAAATGCGCACCTTCACCCCACGGAACGCGGCCGCCTGCAATTCATCCAGCACCAGTTGCGCGGCGTCGTCTTCATCGAAGATATAGGTTTGCAGCTCGATGCTGTGCTGCGCGCTGCGGATCAGGTGTACCCGCAGCAAGAGTGCGTCCGGTGCGTCATCCAGCAGCAAGGCGCGATGGCGCGGTGCTTCGGCGGTGGATGCAGCCAATGTCTGTTGCGCCATTTGCATGACCGGCGAGGCCAGCGCGCAAGCATCACTGCGAGTGCAGTCCACTTGCGTGCTGCGTGCGGTTTCGGCGATGTGTTCCGCGTGGCGGCGTTGCTGTGGCGAAACGCTGGCGCAACTGGCAAGCAGCAGCGCCAGTAGCCCGGTCAGGCAGCGACCGAGGAGGTGTTCCGGCATCGCTTCACGGCCACCAGAAATGCGACAGTTGCGCCACGCCGGGTTCAATCGCAGCCTCGGCAGGGAGTGTCAATACGGCAATGCCGCAGGGCGGCATGCCACGGTAATCACCGGTCTGGCCGCTGTGCAGCAGCGCCGCCAATTGTTCCAGCCCGGGGTTGTGGCCCACGATCAACAAACGGTCGGCATCGCGATGGGTGTCGGCCAGTGCAGCCAAGGTGCCGGGATGGGCTTCGTAGATGCTGGCGTCCTCGCGCACGTCCTCGCAGCCCAGCGTGCCCAGCGCAGCCAAGGTCTGGCTGGCGCGCACCGCAGGCGAGCACAACACCCGGCTAGGTGACAGGCCGTGTTCGCGCAACCACTGCCCGGCTGCGGCGGCCTCGGCTAGGCCGACAGCAGACAACGGGCGCTGGGCATCGGCCTGCCCGGGCGCGGGAGGTTCGGCGTGGGCGTGGCGAAGCAGGATCAAGTCGCGCATGAGACGTTCCTGTGACTGGGGATTGCAGCGTACATGGCTGCGCGAATTTGCGCAGCTTGCGATGTGGGAAAAACGGGATGGATGGAATTAAACCTAAGCCCTTGTAGTGCCCACGGCTCACCTCGCTGCGGGTCTGGTTTCTGCGGTGGCAATCAACGGGTGTTGCTGGGGGCTTGTGGGTGCGCATTGGGGATGGCATCGCGTAGTGGCCCGGGATGTTGGCGCACCAAGGCCCACGGCAGTACCGACCAATCATCATTGGCCTCGCAGGCGCGTGCGGCGCGTGGGAATGAGGGGCCGAAGTACACGCCTTTGGCGGTCAAATACCAATTGGGATAGGCCCACAAGCTGGGATCGTCGTAGCTGCAATCGTCGTCTTGTGTGGGTGCCATTTGCTTGGGGTAGATGCGGCCAAATTGCGCCACCAACCAGGGTGCCAAGGTGGTTTCGTGATAGGCCGATAGCGCATCCATGGCGGCAGAATCTGGGGTTTGCGTGGCATCTTCGGCCAAAGAAATGACATGGGGTGCTTTGCCCTTGCCCAACCACAGCAAATCTTCCAGCGCGATGGGCTGGCCTGTATGCGCATCCAGATTGATGCCGGCAGTGCCAAAATCCGGATGCGCGCCACCGCAGTAATAGTCGGTATGCACCGTCACGCTGATCAGGTGCGGTGTGAATAATTCCGGGGTGACGGTTTGTTCGAAGTCGGCAAGGTCTGCGCTGTGCGCTGACCCCATGCATTCAAAGTAAGCGTCGGTTTCCTGCCACAGACGATTCCGCAGAATGGCATTGATGCGCTGACGTTCGGCCTCGGGGTAGCCATCCGTGATCTCGAACATCGCCAGCTTGGCTGCAGGTTGCTGCCACCACTGCAAGTGGTACCCCATGACGGTTTGCTTGCGGCCTGCTTGCAACTTCAAATCGGCCAGCCGCAGGTAGCCATAGGGGTCATCGCGATAGAGCTTGTGCAGGTACGGTACGGCATCGCTTGCCGGTGGCGTTGGTGTTGCCGGATGCAATGACAGCGGCAACGTCTTGCCATCCGTGCCGCGCCAGATGCCCTGCCAGCTGCCATTGGCTTGACGATCCAAGGTGATGACGGGGCGTGGCGCGCTTTCATCCACACCTTCAACCAGCTCCAGATGGGTCTTGCCCAGCTTGCCTGCAAACAGCGGGATATCCAGATGATG
>NZ_DAOOUM010000088.1:0-2762 GCF_035369645.1 Thermomonas sp.
CGTATCGTGGTGCTCAAAGCCAGTTTGGAAGAGCGCAAAATCGACTTCAGGCTGGTCGAAAATGAGGACACAGGTGGGCTAAAGCCATTGCCAGAACGCGGCAAACCGGCCAAGCGCGTGAAGCAGAAGTATTGAGCAGGCACAATATCCCCATGAGCAAACCTACCCAATGGATCGTTGGCCTGAACGCGGTGGCGTCGGCGCTGGAGCATGACGCCGAACATGTACGCGAAGTGCTGCTGGAAGCCGGCGGCAAGAATCCGCGCATCACCGAAATCGAACAAGAAGCGCGGCGCAAGGACATCGACGTGCGGCGCGTCAACCAGCAGGCGCTGGACGGCGTGGCCGGTGGTGTGCGCCATCAGGGCGCGGCGGCGCGCTATGCGGCGGCCAGGACCTGGGACGAGCATGAGCTCCCCGCCTTGGTCGAAGCCGCCGAAGGCCGCGCCTTGCTGCTGGTGCTGGACGGCGTGCAAGACCCGCACAACCTTGGCGCGTGCCTGCGCAGCGCGGCAGCGGCGGGTGCCACCGCGGTCATCATTCCCAAAGACAAAGCGGTGCAGATCAATGCCACCGTGCGCAAAACCTCGGCCGGTGCGGCCGACATCCTGCCGATTTTTTCGGTCACCAATCTCTCGCGCAGCCTGCGTGAACTGCAAAAACTCGGGGTGTGGATTTATGGGTTGGCTGGCGAAGCCGATGCCTCGCTCTACGCCATTGACCTGAAGGGCAATGTGGCCTTGGTGCTGGGCAGTGAAGGCGACGGCCTGCGCCGCCTGACCCGCGACAACTGCGACCAACTGGTCAAGATTCCGATGCCGGGCAATTTCGAAAGTCTCAATGTATCGGTGGCTACCGGTGTGGCCCTGTTTGAAGCTGTACGCCAGCGGAGCGCGTGATGGCCCTAGAATTGGCGTGGTACGACTGGGTGGGTATCGCCGGCACGCTGGCGGTGTTGGTGGCGTTTTTCTTGCTGCAAGCCGGCAAGTTGTCCGGCACCGGCATCGTCTATCAGCTGCTCAATCTGTTTGGCTCCGGCGGCGTATTGGTGTCGCTGCTGGGCAAGTTCAATGTCTCGGTGTTTGTGCTGGAAGCGGTATGGATGGCGATCAGCGCCTACGGCATCATGCGCACGCTGAAGTTGCGGAGCGCGCAGCCACCGCGTTAGTGCGACGTGTGCGTTGTGTTGGTTTCGGAGCAGAGCCCGTGCATGGTTTGCTCATGGCGTGTTGCAATCCCGCCCGCGCCAGCCATTGGCAATCGTGCAAAACAGTTTGGCGGTTTGTTCGGTGTCGTACACCGCGCCGTGCGCCTCGTTGGGGTCCCAGCCCAGGCCTGCGGCCATCGCTGCGCGGGCCAGCACGGTTTGGCCGTAGCACAGGCCGGCCATGGTGACGGTATCAAACACGCTGAACGGGTGAAACGGGTTGCGCTTGTGGGCAACGCGCGCCACCGCAGCATTCAAAAAATTGAGATCGAAGTGGGCGTTGTGGCCGACCAAAATGGCGCGGGTGCAGGCGTGTTTTTTCATCGCGGCGCGCACCGGCACGAAGATCGCATCCAGGCCTGTGCGTTCGTCCACTTCACCGCGCAATGGATGGCCAATTTTGATGCCCGTCACTTCCAATGATTTCGGGTCGATGCTGGTGCCGGGTGCGGGCGCGATGTGGGCGTGCGCCACTGCGCCTGGCATGTAGTTGCCGGCCTCGTCGAGTTCGATGGGCACCGCGGCGATTTCCAGCAACGCGTGTTTGTTCCAATCAAAACCGCCGGTTTCAACATCGACCACCACCGGCAAGTAGCCGCGAAAGCGTTCGACCATCGGGGGAAAGGTGGGGGTGTGGGGTGTATCGGTCATCCACAAATGCTAGCAGAGCATGCGAAAAGGCGATGCCACGCAAACGCATATCAACCGCATATCAACGGTCGGCAGGCTTAGTTGGCATGCGCCTGTGGCGAATGTCCACGGCCTTGCAACAACAATAGTAGCGACGGCAACAGCAAGAGTACCAATGGGACGGCGGCGATCAGGCCAAAAATGATGGCAGTGGCCAAGGGCTGCTGCAAACCCGCACCACGGCTGACACCCAAAGCCAATGGGGCCAAGGTGAAGATTGCAATCAATGCCGACATCAGGATCGGACGCAGGCGTTTCTCGCCGGCTTCGATGAGCGATGTCGCAGTGATCACGTGCCCGGCGGGAAGCTCGGAGAGATAAAACACGATCAGCTCGGTCACCATGCCGATGACCATGGTCAACCCCATCAGTGCAGAAACATCCAGTTCGATACCAGTCAACCACAAGCCGATAAACACGCAGGCCGCACTCAACAAGACTGCGGTCACCGCGGCGAGTGTCCATGCAATGCGCTCAAACAGGTAGGTGAGTAGCAAGGCCGCCAACAAGAGTGCTGCTGAAAACACCATGGCCATATCGGTAAAGCTTTGCCGCTGTTGCGCGTACAAGCCGCCGTATTCCACGCGAATCGCACTGGGCAGTGCCAAGCCGGTGACGGTCTTGCGTACATCCGTCATCACCGAACCTAGATCGCGACCTTGCAGGCGTGCAGTGACATCGATGAATGGTGCGAGGTCTTCTCGCGTGCGCTGCTTCTGCCCAGCCAAGACATGTACTTTCGCAACTTGCCCTAGCGCCAATGCATGGCCATCGGGCGCAATCAAGGGCAGGTCGCGGAGTAGTTCTGTCCGTGTGTGGAGTGCGGCAGGGACACCTACGCGCACATTGATCAATTGTTCGCCGA
>NZ_DAOOUM010000089.1:0-2743 GCF_035369645.1 Thermomonas sp.
TCACCCCGCGCGAGGAAGAGCCGCAGATCGACGTCACCATGGCCAACGTCATCGTCCCGTTCGACGGCGCCAGCAGCCGCGACGTGGAGCAATGGGTGTCCACGCCGCTGGAGCAGAAGCTTTCGGAAATCGAAGGCGTCAAGCATGTCTATTCGATCAGCCGCCCCGGCATGTCCGTGCTCACCGTCGAGTTCGAAGTGGGCGTGGCGCGGCAACCGGCGCTGGTGCGCCTGTACAACCAGGTCTTTTCGAACGGGGATTTTCTTCCGCAGCGCGTGGGCGTCGGCCAGCCCATCGTCAAGCCCAAGGGAATCGACGACGTGCCGGTGATGGCGCTCACCCTGTGGAGCGACGCCGCGCACGGCGACGCCATGGCGCTGGCGGAAGTGGCGCATACGCTCGAAGCTGACCTCAAGCGCATTCCCGGTACGCGTGACATCTACACCATCGGCGCGCCCAGCCGCAGCGTGCTGGTGACGCTGGATGCGGCCAAGCTTGCCGCTTACGGCATGACCAGTAATGACCTTGCGCAAGCCCTGCAAGCCGCTAATTTGGTGCATCAGCCCGGTGAGCGCATCGACGCCAGCGCAGGTGCCGTGCCGGTCACCGCGGGCAGCTACCTGGCCAATGCAGAGGATGTGGCCAATCTGGTGATCGGCAGCCAGGGCGGAAAACCGCTGCTGCTGTCGGACGTGGCCAGGATCGAAGCGCGCGGCGACATCGCGTCGCAATACGTATGGTTCGGCGCGCCCGCCGGACGCATGGGCCCTAAGACGGGAACGGCGCCCGCGGTGACGATTGCGATTGCGAAAAAGCCGGGCAGCAATGCGTCGGACATCACCCGCGCAATCGAAAAACGCGTCGCGCAATTGAAAGGCGAGATCATCCCGGAGGATGTGCATGTCGAGATCACCCGCGACTACGGTGCCACCGCCAGCGACAAGGCGCAAAAGCTCATCCAGAAACTGATCTTCGCCACCGGTAGCGTGGTGCTGCTGGTGCTGTTCGCGCTGGGCTGGCGCGAAGCGATCGTGGTGGGCAGCGCGGTGGTGCTGACGCTGGCGGTCACCCTGTTCGCGTCGAAGATGATGGGCTTCACCCTTAATCGGGTGTCTTTGTTCGCGCTGATTTTTTCCATCGGCATTTTGGTGGACGATGCGATCGTGGTGGTGGAAAACATCCACCGGCATATGGCACGCGATGGCAAATCGCTGATCGAAGCCATCCCGCCCGCCGTGGATGAAGTCGGCGGTCCCACCATTTTGGCGACATTCACCGTGATTGCCGCGCTGATGCCGATGGCCTTTGTGTCTGGTTTGATGGGCCCGTACATGCGGCCGATCCCGATCAATGCTTCGGTGGGTATGTTGCTGTCGCTGGCGATTGCCTTGATCGTCACCCCATGGTTGTCGTTGAAGCTGCTGGCGCGGCATGGGCAAAGCGAACATGCCGAACAGTCCCACGAAGCGCAACAAGCAGGCTGGCTGCACCGTCTGTTCGAACGGGTGATGTCGCCGTTTTTGAAAGGCGAGCAAGCAGGCAAAAAACGGGCATTGCTATTTGCGTCGATGCTGGGCTTGGTATTGCTGTCGGCGTCGCTTGCCGTCTTCAAGCTGGTGGTGTTGAAGATGCTGCCGTTGGATAACAAGTCTGAAGTGCAAGTGGTTGTGGATATGCCCGAAGGCAGCACCTTGGAGCAAACGAATGCGCTGCTGACCGAGCTTGCCGCCAAGCTTGATAGCGTGCCGGAAGTGCTGAACTACCAAGGCTATGCAGGCACCGCAGCACCGATCAATTTCAACGGCTTGGTGCGCCAATATTTTTTGCGCAGCGGCAATAACGTGGGGGATCTGCAAGTCAATCTGGTCGACAAGCACCAGCGCGGCCGCCAGAGTCACGAGATCGCGCTGGCGATGCGGCCGATGCTGGCGAAGATCGGTGCGAATTACGGAGCCTCGGTAAAAGTGGTGGAAGTGCCGCCCGGCCCACCGGTGCTCTCGCCATTGGTGGCCGAGGTGTACGGCCCGGATTACGCCGGCCAGCGCAAGCTGGCCTTGGCACTGCAACAGCAGCATTTCGCCCGCACCCCCGGCATTGTGGATATCGACACCAGCGTGGAGACCAATGCGCCGCGTGAGCACATCGTGATTGATCGTGAACGCGCCGCGCGCCTGGGTGTGCCGCAGGCGGCGATTGCCGATGCCATCGCGATGGGCGTGGCAGGGCTGGATGCGACTTACATCCACGATGGCGCATCGAAATATCCGCGCCCGGTGCGGCTACGGTTGCCCGTGCAAGATCAGGCATCGCTGGCGGGTGTGCTTGCATTGAAGGTGCGTTCGCAGCAAGGGCAATTGGTGCCGTTGTCTGAGTTGGTGCGCGTGCAGCAGGCCACGTGGGATGGCGCGATCCATCACAAGGATGGCCTGCCGGTGGTGTATGTGATGGCCGATGAAGCCGGCAAACTCGACAGTCCGCTGTACGGCATGTTCGACATCGTCAGTCAGTTGCGTCACTCCCATGTGGCGGAACAAACGCTGGCGCAAACCTTCATCACCCAACCTGCCGATACCAGCAGCTATGCGATCAAATGGGATGGCGAATGGCAGATCACCTATGAAACATTCCGCGACATGGGCATTGCCTATGCTGCCGGCATGGTGCTGATCTACTTGCTGGTGGTGGCGCAGTTCCGCAGTTATTTGGTGCCGCTGGTGATCATGGCCCCCATTCCGCTGACCGT
>NZ_DAOOUM010000090.1:0-2711 GCF_035369645.1 Thermomonas sp.
TCATCGTCGAGGGTGACTCGGCGGGCGGCAGCGCCAAGCAGGGCCGCAACCGCAAAACCCAAGCGGTGCTGCCGCTGCGCGGTAAAATTTTGAACGTGGAGCGCGCGCGTTTCGACCGCATGCTGGCCAGCGCCGAAGTGGGGACCTTGATCACCGCGCTGGGCACCGGCATCGGTAAGGATGAATATAACCCGGATAAATTACGCTACCACCGTGTCATCATCATGACCGACGCCGACGTGGACGGCAGCCACATCCGCACCCTGCTGTTGACCTTTTTCTACCGACAAATGCCCGAACTGATCGACCGTGGCCACATCTACATCGGGCTGCCGCCGCTGTACAAGATCAAACAGGGCAAAAACGAGCTGTATCTGAAGGACGATGCCGCGCTGGATGCGTATCTGGCCGGCAATGCGGTGGAAGGCGCGCAATTGATTCCTGCCGAGGGTGAGCCGCCCATCGAAGGGTTGGGGCTGGAATCCCTACTGCTGGCCTTCGCGCGTGCGCGTGAGGCGGTGCAACGCAATGCGCACCGCTTCGACCCGGGTGTGCTGGAAGCCTTGATCGACTTCATCCCATTGGATGCGCAAACAACACCCACACAGGCCGATTTTGATGCATTGGCCGTACGCCTCAACCAGAGCGGGCTGGGCAAGCCGCGCTACAGCCTGCATTGGCAGGTCGCGCAGGAAGGCCGCCCGGCCGCGTTGCTGGTAACGCGCACCCATATGGGCGAAGAGTTGACACAAGTGCTGCCACTGACACTGTTTGAACATGGCGAGCTCAAACCCCTGCGTGAAGCCGCTAGCCTGCTGCACGGCTTGATACGCGAAGGTGCACGCATCGTGCGCGGCAGCAAGGCGCAGCCGATCACCCGGTTTGTGCAGGCGCAAGAGTGGTTGTTGGAAGAAGCCAAAAAGGGCCGTCAAATCCAGCGCTTCAAGGGCTTGGGTGAAATGAACCCGGAACAACTTTGGGACACCACAGTGAACCCCGACACCCGCCGCCTGCTGCAAGTGAAGCTGGAAGACGCCGTCGCCGCCGATGCTATCTTCAGCACCCTGATGGGTGATGTGGTGGAACCACGTCGCAACTTCATTGAAGAAAATGCATTGAAGGTGGCCAATCTGGATGTGTAAGCTTGGGAGTAAGATCGATATCCCAGTGCTCTGCTAACGTCGTTAACCCTACTGTCACGTTGCTATCTTCATTTCGTCGAGGTGTTCCATGTTCCAGCCGCTGCGCCGCCCACTTGCCATCGCCCTGACTGCCGCGCTTGGCGTGTTGACCATTGCACCGCTTGTGCATGCCAACCCGCAATCGAGCATGCGTGAAGAGCGCGCCAAGCGCCGCGCGGAGCTGGGCAAGGAAAAACCAGCCGACGCACAAGCCGAGAAAAAACCACCGCAGTACCCCAATGCGACCCGGCAATCGCCCGAGACCAAGACATCTCCTAAGTTGATCAAACAACTACAGGCGATGCAGGCGGCATACGAAAAGGATGATTGGGCGGGTGTCATCAGCAAGGCGGATGAGATCGGGGCGTCCAGCATTGCCAACGCCTACGAAAAATCATTTTCCTATTCAATGGCAGGCAATGCAGCGGCAAACCAAAACGATCAAGCCAAGGCGGCCGCCTACTTCAGCAAAGCCGTACAAGCCAATGGTTTGGATAACGACAGTCATTTTTCGACGATGTACAACTTGGCGATCATTCAATACGGCGAAGAGAAATACGCCGACGCCTTGGTCACCATGGACCGTTTCTTGGCAGAGTCCAAGTCGGACAAGCCGGAACAATTGGCGTTTCGCGCAGGTCTGTTGGCGAACTTGAATCGTAACGACGAAGCCGCCGCCATCTACAAAGATTTGATTGCCAAGAACCCGACCGATAAGCGTTTGCTGATGAACGGTGTGGCGACCTTGCAAGGCGCAGAAAAATTTGATGAGGCCAATAAGCTGCTGGAGCAGGCCTACCAGCGCGGCATGCTGACCGAAGCACGGGAACTGCGTGCGTTGTATATCGGTTACATGAATGCTCAGCGTTGGAAAGACGCGCAGAAGACCATCGAAGATGGCTTGGCCAAAGGCACGCTACAACCAGGGCCAGATTTGGCACGGGACTACCAAGTGCTGGCACAGACGGCCTATCAAGATGACAACATGCCGCTGGCCATCGAGATGTACAAGCGTGCCGCACCGATGGCCACCGATGGCGAGGCGTACCTCAACCTCGCCAAGGTGCTGGACATGAATGGCAAGAAGGCAGATGCCAAAGCTGCGGCGCAAAAGGCACTTGACAAAGGCGTAAAGAAGCCAGAAGACGCCAAGCGCATCCTTGCACGATGAGACACAGCCCCCAAAAATTTACATACACCAGCAATAAGACTTGGAACAAGTCGAGCTGCTTGGTATAAACTACGGGATTCCTGCGGCCGAAATACCGCAACTGTTGATGCCCCACCGGTAACGTGTGGGGCCCCCACCTCCAGAGCCGTGCGCATGTCGGAAGATCTCGCCCATATCGAGAATAGAAACAGCCGAGAACTCGGCTTGAGTTGGCCGCGCATCGCCGGTATCAGTTTTGCCGTCGCTCTGCATGCGGCCGCACTACTGTTGCTGCTGTCCCCGGTGTCGCCGCCACCGCAGGAAACCGAAAAGACCGATACGGTGAGCGTCACCTTTATCGAGCCGCCACCGCCGCCGCC
>NZ_DAOOUM010000091.1:0-2584 GCF_035369645.1 Thermomonas sp.
GTGGATGCGATGGCACGCGCATTGCGTGGCGATGCCCGCATCATCGAACCCAGACCCACCCTGGCCGATGGCGTAAAGGTGAAAGAACCCGGGCAACTCACTCAGCGCGTGCTGCGCGAGCTATTGGACGATGTTGTCATCGTGCGCGAAGCCGAACTGCGCGAAACCCTGGTGCGGCTGGCGCTGGAAGAACACGTGATTGCCGAAGGGGCCGGCGCGTTGGCGCTGGCGGCCGGCAAACGGATCGCCGCCAAACGCAAATGCGCGGTGGTCTCCGGCGGCAACCTCGATGCCGGCGTGCTGGCCAGTTTGCTGCAAGACGTGCGCCCGCGGCCACCGCGCAAACCGCGCCAACGCAAGCAGGAACGACTTATCTCGCCGGCATCGGTGCCAAGCGCACTGCCTGCCGGCTTACTGCCTGTCCTTTCGCAACCCCATCCCGCGCCGCGCAAAGCGCGCGCCCCGCACCGAGAAGAACTCCCCGCATGAACACAGACCACCCGCACGTCCGCATCTTCGACACCAGCTTGCGCGATGGCGAGCAATCGCCCGGCTTCACCATGAGTGGCGCACAAAAAATCGCCTTCGCCCACGCCTTGGCCGAACTGGGTGTGGATGTAATCGAAGCCGGTTTTCCCAATAGCTCGCCGGCCGACTACAGCGCGGTGCAGACCATCGCACGCGACGTGCGCGGCGCGTCGATTGCGGCCTTGGCGCGCTGCCACGAAGGCGATATCGAAGCCTGCGCACGCGCATTGGAACGCGCCGAATCCCCACGCATCCACGTGTTTATTTCCAGCAGCCCGCTGCATCGTCAATACAAATTGAACATGAGCCGCGAGCAAGTGATCGAGCACGCGAGCATGGGCGTCACACTGGCGCGCAAGCATGTCGCCGATGTCGAGTTTTCCGCCGAAGATGCATTCCGCACCGAACGCGATTTTCTGGTTGAAATTTTCAATGCTGCGGTTGCCGCCGGTGCCACTACCCTGAACGTGCCCGACACCGTGGGCTACGCCACCCCCGATGAAATTCGCGAACTGTTCCGCTACCTGCGCGCCAATGTGCAAGGCGCTGAAGGCGTGGTGTTCAGCGCGCACTGCCACAACGATTTGGGGCTGGCGGTGGCCAACTCACTGGCCGCCATCGAAGGTGGCGCACGCCAAGTGGAATGCACCATCAACGGCATCGGCGAACGCGCCGGCAATGCCGCGCTGGAAGAATTGGTGATGGCGCTGAAAGTGCGCCAAGGGTGGTACGGCGTGGACACCGGCATCATCACCCCCAAACTGCTGGACACCTCGCGCCTGCTGTCGCGCATCACCGGCATCCAAGTGCAGCGCAACAAAGCCATCGTCGGCTTGAATGCCTTCGCGCACGAGTCCGGCATTCACCAACACGGCATGCTGAAAAACCGCGACACCTACGAAATCATGCACCCGCACGATGTGGGCTGGCCGGCATCACAATTGGTGCTGGGCCGCCACAGTGGCCGTGCGGCGGTGGCCGACCGTCTGCGCGCGTTAGGGCATGTGTTGGACGATGCGCAACTAGATCACGTCATCGCCCAAGCCAAGGCGCTGACCCACACCCAGCATGTGGTGAGTGATGCCGACTTGTTGCGCTTGGTCGCCGGCGATCATGGCGAAACCGGCTGGCGCATCACCACGATGAACTTGATCGACGAAGGCCAGCACACCCGTGCGCAAGTGGCGCTGTCCAATCCCGACAATCATCAGGTGCAACAAGAGGCACAAGGCGACGGCCCGATTGCGGCCTTGTTTGCCGCCTTGGCCAAGGCCACCGGCGTGGATTTTGAGCTGGAAAGTTATGAAGTGCACAGCATGGGCATTGGCCGTGATGCACGCGGCGAGGCCAACCTCAGCGCCCGCATCGGTGGCGAAACCTATAGCGGCCAAGGCACCAGCCGCGACGTGCTGGAAGCCTCCGCCATCGCATGGCTGGATGTCGCCAACCGCCTGCTGCGCAGCTACGCCATGCAGCGCGTGGCTGCATTGGCCTAAATCCATATCATCGAGAACCCCATGAACGCCAATATTCTTGTGTTGCCCGGCGACGGCATCGGCCCCGAAGTCACCGCCGCTGCGGTCGAAGTGTTGCAATGCGTGGCCCAGCGCTTCGGCCATGATTTCCAGTTTGAAGAACAGTTGATCGGCGGTGCCGCCATCGACGCCACCGGCACGCCACTGCCCGAGGCCACCTTGCACGCCGCACAGCGCGCCGATGCGGTGTTGCTGGGCGCGGTGGGCGGGCCCAAGTGGTCGGACCCCAATGCCAAGGTGCGCCCCGAGCAAGGCCTGCTGGCCATCCGCAAAGCACTGGGCTTGTATTCCAACCTGCGTCCGGTCAAACCGCACGCGGCCACGCTGGGCGCATCGCCCATCAAACCGCATCTGCTGCAAGGTGTGGATTTGATGGTGGTGCGCGAACTCACCGGCGGCATTTATTTTGGCGAGAAAACCCGAAGCGCCACCGATGCCTCCGACCTGTGCCGCTACAGCGTTGTCGAGATCGAGCGCGTGGTGCGCCACGCCGCCACCTTGGCGCGCAGCCGCAGCGGCAA
>NZ_DAOOUM010000092.1:0-2558 GCF_035369645.1 Thermomonas sp.
CCAATCATCTGCGCTCGCTCAATGGCAACGATGATCCGGTCGATAGCCGCGTGCGTTACAAGCGTGCCGAACAGGCAATGTTCCTGGCCAATGTGGTGAACGATATGCAAATCGCCAACCCGGCCGAGAAAATCGTGCTGGTGGGTGACTTCAACGCGTTCCCGTTCAACGATGGCTATGTGGATTCGATGGGCATCATTTCTGGTCACGCGGCACCGGAAAATGCGGTCATCGAATATCGTGCCAGCCCCGTCGCCACACCGTTGGTGTTGGGTGATGCACTCACCGCGGATCCGATGCAGCGTTATTCCTATGTGTTTGGTGGCAATGCACAAACCCTGGACCATGCGGTGGTCAACCAGGCGCTGCTCAACGACCCGGCTCTGACTGGCCTGAGCGTGGAACACGCGCGCATCAACAGCAACTTCCGCGTGGCCCATTACGGCGAATTCAACCCGCCCTACACCGCTGCCAATCCGCCGCTGCGCGTCTCCGACCATGATCCCGTGCGTCTGAGCATTGGGGTGGTGCGCCCGGCCAGCGCGGATCTCGCGCAATCGTGGACGGTGCGGCAAATGAGCCTGCAGGGCGCATTCACCACGCTGACGCTACGCAACAGTGGCAGCAGTGATCTGAATGGCGTGCAGGTGTGGGTGGACATGGAGATCCCCGTGCCCTCCGTAGGCGGCGTGGCCGGTGGTGCTGGCTGGGCCTGCGAGCGCATGAGCGTGAGCAGTTTCGTCTGCACATCCACCACGGTTGTGCGGGCCGGTTCCACCCATACCTTCAACGTCACCGTGAAGCCTCAGCGTAGTTTCAAACCCACCGATGTGCTGCGCTTCAGCGCCAGGTCCAGTGTGCTCACCGACCCCATTTCGGGCGACAACACATCGGTTCTCACGCTCCCCTGAGCCAATCAACAACAGGGTTTCAGACAAAACGCAGCTTCGGCTGCGTTTTGTTTTATTGCGCCGCGCAACGGTTTGTTAGCAGCTCGCCGGTATCATAGAGCGATTGCTCCAACGCGAAGGCCCCCATGAGCACCGCTGCCCATTTTGATATCGAATACCTGCAATACCTCAAACCCGACGGCAGTCTTGCCGGCCCATTGCCACCAGCCGTCCCCGACGCCGCATCGCTGCTGCCGATCTTCAAGCAGATGCTGTTTCTGCGCACCTTCGATGGCAAGGCCATTGCGCTGCAACGCACCGGCAAGTTGGGCACCTATGCCGCCAGCCTTGGCCATGAGGCTACCCACGTCGGCATCGGCTACTCGATGCAGCCGGAGGATGTGCTGGCGCCCAGCTACCGCGAATACGGCGCGCAGTTCGCGCGCGGCGTGCTGCCGCGCCAGGTGTTGCTGTACTGGGGTGGCGACGAACGCGGCAACCTGCTCACTGGCGGGCCCGCCCACGATTACCCGTGGTGCGTACCGATTTCCACGCAAATGCTGATGGCGTCGGGCGCGGCACTGTCGTTCAAACTGCGCAAGCAAACCAAAGTCGCGGTGGCGGTGTGCGGTGACGGTGGCTCATCCAAAACCGACTTCTATGCCGCGGTGAATTCGGCCGGTGCGTTCCATCTGCCACTGATCCTCTGCGTGGTCAACAACGGCTGGGCGATCAGCGTGCCACGCAAGGCACAGACCGGTGCCGATACCTTGGCGCAAAAAGGTATCGCCGGTGGCCTGCACTGCTTGCAAGTGGACGGCAACGACATCATCGCGGTGCTGGAAGGCCTGCGCCGCGCGCACGAACGTGCCCGCAATGGCGAAGGCGGCAGCGTGATCGAATTCATCACCTATCGCCTGCATGACCACACCACCGCCGACGATGCGCGCCGCTATCGCGATGACGCCGAAGTCAAAGCCGCGTGGGAGAAAGAACCGTTCCTGCGCCTGCGCAAATTCCTGACCGATCAAGGCGTGTGGGACGAGGCACAAGAAAAAGCCTGGCTTGAAGACAGCGGCAAGCGCGTGGACGAAGAAATCAACGCGTATTTGAATACGCCCGTGCAACCGGTGGAAGCGATGTTTGATTACTTGTATGCGGAGTTGCCCAGTGAGCTGATCACGCAGCGCACCGAAGCGATGGCACGGGAGCACCGGGCATGAGCGCACAACCCATCACCTTGATTGAAGCCATCACCCAAGCCTTGGCGTATGAACTGCGCAAGGATGAGTCTGTGGTTGTGCTGGGCGAAGACGTGGGCGTCAACGGCGGCGTGTTCCGCGCCACCGCCGGCCTGTCCGCGCAGTTTGGCCCCGAACGCATCCTGGATACGCCGCTGGATGAAACCACGATTGCCGGCCTGACCGTGGGCATGGCCAGCCAAGGCATGAAGCCGGTGGCCGAGGCGCAGTTCGACGGTTTCATGTACCCGATGGTGGATTTCATCATCTGCCACGCCGCCCGCATGCGCTACCGCACGCGTGGCCGCTTGACCTGCCCGATGGTGCTGCGGGTGCCGTGGGGCGGCGGCATCCGTGCGCCGGAACATCATTCCGAAGCCAACGAAGCCATCTTCACCAATGTGCCGGGCCTGCGCGTGGTGATGCC
>NZ_DAOOUM010000093.1:0-1675 GCF_035369645.1 Thermomonas sp.
CTGACCGCGATGAGTTATCGCGAAGCCTGCGAGCTGGCGTATTTCGGCGCAAAAGTCATCCATCCGCAAACGATGACCCCGGCGATTGCACGCGGCCTGCCGATCCTGATGCGCAACACCTTCCGCCCGGAGTTTGCCGGCACCCGCATCGATGCCGATGGCGATCGCCATGCCGCCGGCCCGGTAAAAGGGCTGACCCTGGGCAATCAATTGGCCTTGGTCTGTTTGGAAGGCGCGGGATTGATTGGCGTGCCCGGCACCGCCGAGCGGGTGTTTGCCGCGCTGCATGCGGCGCATATTTCGGTGGTGATGATTTCGCAAGGCAGCTCGGAACATTCGATCTGTTGCGTCATCCACGAACGCGAAGCCAACGCTGCCCGCGATGCCCTGCACGACGCCTTTGCGCGGGAACTGGCCGGCGCGCAGGTGCAAGGCGTCACCCTGCAAACCGGCATCAGCGTGCTGGCGGCGGTGGGCGATGGCATGGCCGGCACACCGGGTGTGGCCGCACGCATGTTTGATGCATTGGCGCGTGCCCGCGTGAATATCCGTGCCATTGCGCAGGGCGCATCCGAGCGCAATATTTCGGTAGCGATTGATTCCAGCGATGCCGCGCGCGCGCTGCGCGCCGTGCATGCCGCGTTTTGGCTATCACCACAAACCATTGCGCTGGCGGTCATCGGCCCCGGTAAAGTGGGCAGCGCCCTGCTGGATCAACTGCAAACCGCGCTACCGCGCCTGCGCACTCAGCACAATATCGACCTGCGTCTGCGTGCCTTGGCCTCGCGCTCCAAGCTCTGGCTATGCGAACACGGCGACGCCACCGACTGGCATGCGCGGATGCAAACCCCGCCGTCGGAAGCCAATATCGACCATCTCACCACACATCTTTTGGACACCCATTTGCCGCATGCGGTCATCATCGATTGCAGCGCCAGCGACAACGTGGCCGCGCACTACCCAGAATGGTTGGCGGCTGGCATCCACGTCATCACCCCCAACAAACAGGCCGGGGCCGGGCCGTTGCCGCGCTATCAAGCCATTCGCAATGCCTGCGCACACAGCGGCGCGCGCTTTCGTTACGAAGCCACAGTGGGGGCGGGCTTGCCGGTGATTTCTACCCTGCGCGATTTGCTGGATACCGGTGATGATCTGCTGTCCATCGAAGGTATTTTTTCTGGCACCTTGGCCTGGCTGTTCAACAAATACGATGGCAGCAAACCGTTTTCGGAACTGGTGCTGGAAGCGCACGCGCTGGGCTATACCGAACCCGAGCCACGCGACGATTTATCCGGCACCGACGTGGCGCGAAAATTGGTCATCCTGGCGCGTGAATCGGGCATGCCGCTGTCACTGGAAGAGGTCAGCGTACAAAGTCTGGTGCCCGAAAGTTTGCGCAGCGCCAACCGCGATGCCTTTATGGCCGGCTTGGCCGCATTGGACGCGCCAATGCAAGTCGCACTGGCCCAGGCCCGCGCCAATGGCTGCGTGCTGCGCTATGTGGCCAAACTCGAGCAAGACGGCAAGGCGTCGGTGGCACTGCGCGAGTTGCCCGCCAGCCACGCCTTTGCCCATCTGCGTCTGACCGACAACTGCGTGTCCTTCACCACCCGCCGCTATTGCGACAACCCGCTGGTGGTGCAAGGCCCGGGCGCCGGGCCAGAGGTCACCGCCG
>NZ_DAOOUM010000094.1:0-1603 GCF_035369645.1 Thermomonas sp.
AAAACCACTGCCACCTGCGAAGGGATACGCCATAACGTTGACCCTCACGCAGCAGCAGCGTAGCCTTGCCGCGCCTGCCTTGGATGGTGTGTGTCATCGCCCCCAAGCCCGGCATTCCCAGGAGATTTTCACGATGCCAAGCGACAGTTGCAGTCGATTGCCCATGCTGTCGTTGCGCGCACCGGACTGATTGTTGACCGGCTCACGCGGCGACAGCCGCAACCTTGTTCACAGAGGTGAGCCATGACCCCGATCTTGCAGGCGGTAGCGCCTGAGTTGTTGCCCTTTGCATCGCAAAATATTGCCGATGCCGTTGAGTCCTTGAATGCCCGCAGCCTTGATGCGGCCACCGACATTGTTGCGGGCTTGCCGCTGGCCCGCGTCATCGACATGTTCGACCGCCCCGAGCTGCAACGCGCCGGCAACTTGATTGCGCGGATGCCGGATGCACGTGCCGCTGCGCTGCTGGAAGGCATGGCCGATGACCGCGCCGCCGACGTGCTGCTGGAGTTGGACGAAGCCGACCGCACACGGCTGTCCGGGCGGATGCGCAGCGGCACCCTGGAGGCCCTGCGCCAGCTGATGCGCTACCCGCCGCATACTGCGGGCAGCCTGATGACCACCGAATTTGTGTCGGTTCCCGCCGATTGGACGGTGGCGCAAACCTTGGCGCATATCCGCGATGTCGAGCGCAGCCGCGAAACCGTGTACGCCATCTATCTGTTGGATCCCGCCACGCATGCGCTGGTGCGCACGGTGTCACTGCGGCGCTTGGTGGCCGGCGAACCGGATGCCCCCGCGCTGTCGCAAGCGCAACGCACCGAACCGGTGTGGGTGTCGGCCAGCACCGACCAGGAAGAAGTGGCGCGCTTGATTCGTCGCCATGACTTGCTGGCGATCCCAGTGTTGGATGAAGCCCGGCATGTGCTGGGCGTGGTGACGGTGGATGACGTACTGGATGCGCTGATTGCCGAAGGCACCGAAGACGCGCACAAATTCGGGGGCATGCAGGCCATCGCGCAGCCGTACATCAATACCGGGTTTTGGGCGATGATCAAAAAACGCGCCGGCTGGTTGTGCGCGTTATTCCTGGGTGAAATGCTCACCGCCAGCGCGATGCAGCATTTCGATGACGAGCTGGCCAAAGCGGTGGTGTTGACCTTGTTCATTCCCCTGATCATGAGCTCGGGCGGCAACTCTGGCTCGCAGGCGACCTCGTTGCTGATCCGCAGCTTGGCCTTGGGCGAAGTGCGCTTGCGCGACTGGTGGAAAGTGGCCTTGCGCGAATTGCCCACCGGCATGTTGCTGGGCGCCATGCTGGGTGCGATCGCCATCATCCGCATCAGCATTTGGCAATACGGCGGCATCTACGACTATGGCCCGCATTGGGTATTGCTGGCGCTGACCGTGGCGGCGGCCTTGATTGGGATTGTCAGTTTTGGCTCGTTGACCGGCTCGATGTTGCCATTCGCATTGCAACGGCTGGGCTTTGACCCGGCCAGCGCCTCGGCACCGTTTGTGGCCACCTTGGTGGATGTCACCGGATTGGTCATTTATTTCAGCATCGCCGCAATGATCTTGGGCGGCACGCTGTTATGAGTGA